>JBGSQW010000029.1:0-3559 GCA_041737885.1 Pyrinomonadaceae bacterium
TCAAAGAAGTTCACCGTCCCCGGCGGATACCCTCCACCCGGAGCCACCGGCACCACCGTCGCCGTGATCGTCAGATTCTCACCATACACCGGTGCATTCATCGCCGTCGTCACCGACGTCGATGTGTCCGCCTTATTGACCTGATGGGCCGCTGTCAACGAAACGCTGCCATTATAAATAAGACTACCCCCGTAAGTCGCAGTTAATGTTTTAACTCCGACGGATGTACTCGGAAGTTGGCAACTGCCCACTCCCGCAACAAGGACACCCGAACACGAGCTCGTACCATCACTTACAGAAACGCTTCCTTCTGGAGTGAATGTCGAAGGAAGAACAGGAGAAACAGTTACCGCAACAGTGTAATTTTGTCCAACAACTGAGGGATCCGGAGTATCAGAGTTGATCGTCGTGGTCGTATTCCCCTTCGCACTCACATTGTGAAGAGTATTACCGCTGCTTGCTTGAAAACCTGCATCGCCGGAGTAGCATGCGGTCACGGTATGCGGTCCGGGGACGAGGCTTGAAATAGTGACCGCCGCCTGTCCCGCAACATCTACAGCTGTCGGGCCAGCAAGCGTCACCGTTGGGGCCGCACAAGTACCGCCCTCAATAAAAGTAACCTCACCACCGGTAGGAATCGGGGACACAGTTGCCGTAAAAGCAGCGGCCTGTCCGCCAACAGAAGGATTTGGTGCTGAGACAACCGTCGTGGTTGTCGGTGCCGGTCCTACTGCTGCGCAGTTTGTACCCGTGGTGGTGATCGAGTCAATACGAACACCGACATCGGATACACTGCCGTCAGTACCCCTCCGGAAACGGAAAACCCAACTCTGCCCGTTTGCCGTGGCCGGTAGATTCACCGTCGAGGTGACAAAGCCTCCAGAATTTCCGGTCCAGGCTTGTCGGTCCGCGAGCGGATTGCCGAAGACGGGGCCGGCCAAGGTCTGATTGTATCCACCGACCCCGAAGGTCGCTCCCGTTGCAAGTATGTCCTGAAATGCACCACCGTTGATGCTGGCCTCAAGCACCATTCCATCGAAAATATTTTCCAAATCCCGATTCTGGCGAAAAGTAAACGTCGCGTTCGTCGCCGTTATCGGGAAGGGCGGCGAGTCGAGCCGCTCGTCGGAAGCTCCGCTCGGGTTGTTTGTAAATGCGGCGTTCAGCCCGCTATCGGCCGCAGGTGCCGGATTGCCGCTATCGGAAGTCGCCCATGCGGTTGATCCTCCGTTGACAACTGCAGAAGATGCCGTCCAGCCGGCAGGCAGGTTTGGCACTGTGGCCGCATCAAAATTCTGAGCACATACCGCAGTTGGCACCGTGTCGCCATTCACGTTCATCACGATGTGCATATTCGGGAAACCGATCGTGCCGAGTGCTGTTGGTACTGTGATTCCACAATCGGGTGCACGTATGAAGCTGAGGCCTGACTGACCGGCGGCATTAGAGCCTATAAAAAAGGAATTATTGGGACCAGCTCCGGCTGGGGTGAAAACCTCAACAACCAGTTGCGAAGTACTCGGCGGAACTGTTCCTGTAACAGGAATATTCAAAACCGTAAAATTCTGATCGGCAATATTAACTGTGGCCGTGCCAATCAAGGTTAATGATCCGGGAAAGCCTGCCGGGAAGCCTGTGGCCGTATAGAGATTAAAAGTAATAGGCTGGTTCGGCCCGCCCGCGTCTGCCTCTTCTATACCAATGTCGATTGAAGTGACGTTAAGTGAATCCGTAGTAATCCCGTGACTCGCTAACGTAAATGCTCGGTAGTAGCTCTGAGCGGTGTGAATGAAGTTGGGAGCTCCGCCATTACACGACACCGAGTTGCCGAAAACTATCGCCTGCGAAGTCGACTGGGTAAACGTAACCGCAGCATCCGGGGAGGAGGGGCGAATTGTGTCCCCGAACGAAACAGGCCTTACCTCATCCACACCATTTGCCGACGGTGTCTGCCCGGCCGAATTAGTAAAACGCGGGGCATCTGCGGCCTGCTGCGTTCCTGCGGAACTGGCTTCTGCCTTCATAAGGCCATAAGCAGTCCCAAAGGCTGTGACAATCGCAACTAAAGCCGCGATGGTCAATGTTTTCCTAAGTCTTGCAATACGATCGATTTCCTTAACTTTCATAGACGATATGGAGCCTCCTCGCTCTCTGGTAGCAAGATGAGTCCTCGTGTTATGAACACGGTCGGAGAAAGACGCATACAATAGATGTTGGGATGTTGCTCCCGCAACGTTTTATAACTTTAGCTTTGAATTTAAGCCAGTTATCCTTTCCATGTCAACAATACGAAAATTATCTTGCTCTATCGTTAAGACCGTATTCTATTCAAGCGCAATGTAATCAAGTGAGCCTGGCTGCCGGCGACAGATAGAGTGCGTGGTGCGAATCTGTAGCGTTTGTACGCGGCAGTTATCAGGTAGTTTACGCCGACGCGGATGTTTTCGAAGGTGTAGACGCCGAACGAGCTGCTGCTGCCGTATGGCGGACGTTGTCAGCGTCGATGAGTGTGACAAGCTTGCTTCGAAGCCCTCGTCCAGTCGGCGAAAGAACACGGCCAGGCTCCGAGGCTTTGATCATCTATTATGGGTGAAAGGGCAATTGGGGTCTGGTCGATGGTTCCACCCGGGCACACGTCTAAGACCGACTGCTGCAGGCTGCTGGCTCCCGAGTCATTGTTGGCTGTGACGGCCGGGTTTGTGGTGCACTGCAATCTGAAGGTCGTCGTATAGTCGATAAACCCGAGGGCGTCGCTATTAATACCGACATTTGTCTCGGTCATACCGGTTCACGAACGCATTACGACGGCAAAATCAAGCGGAGCTATCAAAGAATCTTGTACCGTGAGAGATCTCTGAAGGCCTGACGGTACGGCCACCATTTTCAAGAAGAGTCAAGCAGGAGGCGTCCGGTTTGTTCTTTTTGTCAGGAATTGAAACGCGCCTAAAAACACCGAACCCGGTGTCCTCTCGAAGTGCACCTGACATAACGGGATAACTTCAAAGATGACATATGTTTTTGATCCTAGCGTCCCGGTAAGCCCGCCCTTTATCTCTCAGTCCTACTCCAATCCGACAAAGTCCAAACTGGTTATATCCCCGATTACCTGCTGAAAGCGCGGCGCGAAGCGGTAGCGTTTTGAGGAAACGGTGAGGGTTACGCTTTGCCCACCCAGCACTCCGGCGAACTGGAATGCCCCGAACGAACTCGTGGTGGCCGTCCTCCTCGCACCGTCGGACGCAACGAGCGCAACGACCGCGTTTCGCAAGCTCTGCCCGCTCGGCGTGGTAACACGTCCCGAAACGGCGAAACCAGGAGAGTCTACGATCGTCACCACTACGTTTCCATTGATAACGTTACCGTTCACCGGACTGCTCAGCTGAAGCGAAAACGTCTCGTTGCTTTCCGCCACACTGTCGCTAAGAATTGTTATGGGAACGGTCTTACTAGTCTCGAACGGAGCAAACGTCAAGACACCGCTTGCCGAAGATAGCGTCAGGATCCTATTTGCCTGCGAATCGGGCAGCCGAGCGTGGGGGGGGCGGCGGATAGCAATTAC
>JBGSQW010000105.1:0-29032 GCA_041737885.1 Pyrinomonadaceae bacterium
TTCTTATTTTATAGCCCAAAATGCGTTCGGTCGAATCCAGCATGACGGCTGCCTTCGCGATATTGCCGCGGGTCGACTTTAGCGTGTCCTGGATCAGATCGCTTTCAAACGCTTCAACCGCCGATGCGAGCGTCATCCGCGTTTCCGTACCGCTTAATTCTGCCGTCTGAAGGGTTGGCGGCAGATGATGCCCATGTATCACATTCGAATCGCAAACGATCACTGCACGCTCGATGGCGTTTTCGAGTTCGCGAACATTTCCCGGGAAATGATAGGCGGTCAGCATATCGATCGCGGGTGTTGAAATGCGGCGAACGGCCTTCTTGTGTTCGCGTTCGTACTTTTGAAGGAAGTGCTCGGCAAGCAGCAAAATGTCCGATTTTCGCTCGCGAAGCGGCGGGAGAAAGATCATGAAAACATTGAGCCGATAGAACAGATCCTCACGAAATTGACCGGAAGTTATGTCTTCCTCGAGATTCTTATTTGTCGCGGTAATAATGCGGACATTTATCTTTATCGTCTCAGTTCCGCCAAGACGCTCGAACTCACGCTCCTGTATGACCCTCAGAAGTTTGACCTGTGTCTGTATCGGGAGATCACCTATCTCGTCGAGAAACAGCGTTCCGCCATCAGCCAACTCGAATCGACCCTTCTTTCGTTTCGAAGCTCCGGTAAATGCACCTTGTTCGTACCCAAAGAGCTCGCTCTCGATCAGTGTTTCGGGAAGTGCGGCACAGTTCACCTTGATGAACGGACGTTTGGATCGAAGGCTGTTGTAGTGGATAGCGTGCGCGATCAATTCCTTACCTGTGCCGCTTTCCCCGCGGAGCAGAACCGTGGCATTCGACCGTGCAACCTGTGCAACCTGATCGTAAACCTGTCGCATGGGGCTCGAGTTTCCGATCAGGTGGCTAAAATCATATTTCTCACGCAGCTCCTGTTTGAGATGGGAATTCTCCTCGATCAACTTTCGCCCTTCTTCGCTCACAATGCGCTCGACACGGATCGATTGGGCAAATAGAGCGGCAATGGCCTTGAGGAGCTTTATCACCGAATCCTCGGCAACGTTCGACCCTGGCGGAAACCCAAGGGCAAGAAGGCCAACCGTTGAACCTTGCAGGGTAATAGGTACTGCGGCGATCAATCTTGTACCGGAACCAAAGGCAAGAAAACTCAATATGGGCTCTTCAGCGAGGTCGTCTATCACCAAGGGAGACGACATGTCGAGAATACGCCAAATGCTGCTCTTCACGATTCTTTCTTCCAGTCGGCGAAAGTCTGCAGCACCGAGACCGCGAGATGAAAGGATATCCGCATCACCGTCCCGCCGCCTCAGAGCGGTAAAGCCGATCTGGGCCGATAAGGCTCGAGCGACATGCTCCAAAACGATTGCCGAGCCTCCTCGAACGCCATCGGACTCGGCCAGGGTTGAAGCGGCTTTTGATATGAAATCAAGCTGATCGACTCTCATATATTACAAATATGTAAGAAAACCAAGGTTTTTGGTGCTGACAGAACGAAGTATAGACGTCAATGTCAGATAAAACCAAGTAGGTCACGAATTGGCATACAAAAATGTAGGAAGCTTTATCCCCATCTCACAAAAATGTCGGCAATGAATCGAGAGTTAAGAAAGGCCAGAGATGCACATTTTACTTAGGCTCCGTATTAACGGGGTTTTGGTTCCCAAGGGCACGCATGGCATAAGCATTGCACTTATGTCGTTTCACAAACTGACTATGTACAAATCAAGTAAATCGCACCTTATGAAAGTGTTCGCACTCTTTGCTACCGCCTTGGGTGCTATACCCGTATCGGTCTATGCCGACGACATTTCGGACAGGATCGCCAAACTCGAAACATCTGCCGCAGCCGCTCAAGGGTCGGCTGACAACGCCTGGGTGCTTTTGTGTAGTGCTCTGGTTCTGCTGATGACAATTCCTGGTCTTGCTCTCTTTTACGGCGGACTTGTTAGGCAGAAGAACGTTCTATCGACAATGCTGAAGAGCCTGATCTCGGTAGGCATCGTGACCCTGATCTGGGCGTTCTTTGGTTACAGCCTTGTGTTTTCTGAGGGTAGTGCATTCATCGGTGGACTTGATTTCGCTTTTCTACGCGGGGTTGGGGCCGAGCCAAATGCCGATTATGCGGCGACGATCCCACAGCAGACATTCATGATCTTTCAGTTGATGTTTGCGATCATTACGCCCGCACTCATTACCGGTGCATTCGCTGAACGTATCCGTTTCCCGGCCAAGATCGCGTTTACCACGCTATGGACGATAGTAGTTTACCTTCCGCTTGCTCACATGGTGTGGGGGAAAGGCGGGTTTTTGAACGCCGTACTGGGCGGCAGTATTCCGGCCCTCGACTTTGCAGGAGGAACTGTCGTCCACATATCTTCAGGTGTATCCGCCCTGGTCTGTGCCCTTTACCTTGGAAAACGGCTTGATTATAAAAACGAACCGACAACGCCGCACAATTCGGTTCTGAGCTTGATCGGAGCCGGACTCTTGTGGTTTGGCTGGTTTGGATTTAACTCAGGAAGTGCTCTTTCGGCTAGCTCATTGGCTACTAGTGCATTCGTGACAACGCACTTCGCAGCGGCAACTGCGATGCTGGCGTGGACGGTGATCGACTGGTTCAAGAGCGGGAAGCCGACTGCTATTGGTGCAATCTCAGGGGCGGTTGCTGGACTGGTGGGCATAACGCCTGCGGCTGGATTTGTAACCCCAATGTCGGCACTGCTGATCGGCTTGGCATCCGGAGCGGCTTGTTATTTTATGGTCGCTAAGGTGAAGCATATTTTTGGATATGACGACACACTCGATGCGTTTGGGATACACGGCGTTGGCGGGACTGTGGGGGCGATTCTGACTGGGGTTATGGCGACTAGTGCGATCAACCCGATCTTTAAGGATGCCGCTGGCACAGCATTGCCTGTTGGGGCGGTCGACGGCAATTGGATGCAGATCGTGAATCAACTGGCCGGGGTAGGGATCGGGATCGTGCTTGCAACGGTCGGCACTCTGTTGGTATTAAAGATCGTTGATGTCGTTATCGGACTTCGCGTGAATGAAGACGATGAGATAAGCGGCCTGGACGCCTCTCAGCATGGCGAAACGGCTTATTCGTTCGAGGTAGATTCGTTTCCTCCCAATAAGGATGTGGGGCTAGAAACGGAAGAGGTCGCCATTGACAAGACACTGGTCGCGACGCCCGGCTAAGAACTGATCTTTCGGGAACTCCTTGAGAGGGAAGCCACGGCTGACGCCGCGTCTTCCCTCTTTTTACGTTACAATTTGATAGTGATCGAAAGACTGGAATTAATTGCTGGCAACCTGCATTTTAAGATGAGACTTGAGGATTTCCTCCTGGGTGAATTTAGAAGTTTTAGCAAAATGTATTTGCGAGAGCTGGTCAAGAACGCCGAAGTTGAGGTCAATGGCAGACATGAAAACATCGGTTACAAGCTAAAGCCTAACGATTTTGTCGAGATAACCGTCGATAGAACGCGTGGAACCGCAATGCGTGCTGAGGCGATCGATCTCGATATTGTTTTTGAAGATAATGACCTGATCGTTGTAAATAAACCCGCAGGAATGCTCGTTCATCCGTCGCACCGCGAGAATAGCGGAACTCTTTTGAATGCGTTGACGTTTTACCTCAACCGCATTGAAACGAGCCAACCGGTGATACGTCCCGGTTTGATCCACAGGCTCGACAAGCAGACATCAGGCTTGGTAGTGACCGCCAAGAATCCCAAAGCACACGCAAAACTCTGCGATCATTTCATGAGAAAACGGGTTGAAAAGCGCTACCTTGCCTTGGTAGAAGGCCTTGTTGATCAGGATGAAGGGGGCATCAAGGCACCTGTAGGCCGTGATGCGGATCTGAAACTCTGGATGGTAAAAGAGGACGGCAAACACGCGGAATCACGCTATTGGGTACGAGAAAGGTACGCAGATACGACTCTGCTTGAGCTAGAGCCTGTTACCGGCAGAACGAACCAATTACGGATTCACTGCGAACTGCTCGGCCATCCGATTATCGGCGACGTTCAGCGTGGCGGCCGGGAATTCGAGCGGCTCTGCTTACACGCTTACAAACTCGCGTTTCCTCATCCGACAGATCGCCGTAGAATTGAGGTTGCGGACGATCAGTTTTTTTTTCCCGGACCGTAAAGAGCTTTCCCTGACATCGTTCCCGTCATTTCCTTACCGTCAAAAACAACTTGGCCATTGACGATAACAGCTGAAAATCCAACCGAATACTGATGCGGCTGCTCGAAGGTAGATTTGTCGCCAACCGTGTTTTCATCAAATATGACAATGTCTGCAGCAAAACCTTCGCGGATCAGGCCGCGGTCTGAGAGGCCAAAGGTTTGGGCGGGAAGCGAGGTCATTTTGCGGATCGCGTCTTCGAGCGTGATGATCTTTAATTCGCGAACGTAGCGGCCGAGTACGCGGGCGTTATTCCCGTAACCACGCGGATGCGGAACGCCGTTGCCGTGGGTTAGCACGCCACTGTCTGAGGCGATCATCGTGAACGGTTGACGCATGATGCTTTGCACGTCGGGTTCATCCATTGCCTGATAGACCATCTGGGCTCCGCCTTTTTCGTACATTTCGATGAATTGCTCGATCTGGGCGTCGAGATTGTCTTTGCCACGGGCGATCTTGGCGATCTCCTTGATGTTCTTGCCGTTATATTTTGGTTCCGTACGGTAACTCGCGACGAAAGCGTATGAAAGGTCCTTGAACTTCTTCTTTTTCAGATCTGCCTTGATGTCATCAACTACTTTCTTGCGAGTTGCAGGATCAGCGACTCGTTTCTTGCCGGCTTCGCGGCCACCTTCTATTGCCCAACTCGGCATTCTCGAGTCGAGCGACGTTGACGAAGCCGGATACGCGTACTGATCTATCGTGACGCTTAGTCCGCGTTTTCGGGCAGATTCGACGAGACCGACGGTTGTTGCGGTCTGGCCCCATAGAGCCCTGCTGGCTATTTTGAAATGAGATATTTCGACAGGCAAATTAGCCTGCTCGCCGATGTTGATCGCTTCCTCAATGGCTTTGACAACCTCGTTGCCTTCGTCACGAATATGGCTCGCGTACACGCCGCCGTGCTTTGATGCAACTTTTGCGAGTTCGACGACTTCCTCGGTCTTCGCGAATGTTCCGGGCAAATAGATCAAGCCGGTTGCGAGGCCGACGGCTCCGTCTTTCATTGCCTTATCGACGAGGGCGTTCATTTGGGCCTGTTCGTCGGCCGTCGGAGTTTTATTCTCAAGTCCTAAAACCTTCGTGCGAACCGTGTTGTGGCCGATGAGAGATGAAATGTTGACAGCGAGCGGCGTTTTGTCGATGCGGCCGAGGAAGTTACCGATATCGAGGTCCGACCCACCACAATTGCCAGTGACGAGCGAAGTGACACCCATACGGACAAAATTCTCCGCCTTTGGATTCGTGTATATATTCTCAGTATGAGCGTGAACGTCGATGAATCCCGGAGCGATGATCTGATTCTTGGCGTCGATGTAATGCTTCGAACTTGCTGCATCGAGACGCCCGACCTTCGCGATCCGGCCGTTTTTGATCCCGACGGATCCGCGAAACCAGGGATTCCCAGAGCCATCAATGATCCTCGCATTGCCGATCACAATGTCATATGCCGGAGGGGCGGTATTTTGCCCGAATACGAAAGCTGTTTGCAGTATTGCCGCGAGGATGATCGTTGATATGATTCGCATTCAATTAAAATGCCGTCTAATCTTGATCAAGTCAAGATTGACGGCATTAGTGAGGTCGATAACCTTAGCTTATCGGAAGTAGCCCTTAAGCTGGCGTCTCTGATTTCTCCCCATTGTGATACGGGTCGTGCAACTCGACCGGTTTTTTGCTTTTCGGACGAAGCCTCATGTTTAGTATCTCGACTACGACGGAGAAGGCCATGGCAAAATAGATGTAGCCTTTCGGTATCTTCTGGTGGAAACCTTCGGCGACGAGCATTACACCGATCAGCAGCAGGAACGAGAGTGCGAGCATCTTGACGGTCGGGTGCTTTTGAACAAATTCACCTATCGGCCCAGCGAACGCCATCATTGCAGCTATCGAAATAACGACGGCAGCGATCATGATCCAAATACCATATGGCCCATAGGTGTCGCTGATCATGCCGACAGCAGTGATGACAGAGTCAAGTGAGAAAACAATGTCGAGCACGACGATCTGCACGATGATGCCGGTAAAGCCTGAATAGGATCTCTTAGCTTCGTGTGCCGTCTCACCTTCGAGCGAGCCGTGGATCTCGTGCGTAGATTTTGCGATAAGGAAGAGTCCGCCGATCAATAAAACTAGGTCTTTTCCAGAGAAGGTCTGTCCCCAAATGGTGAACAGAGGCTCGACCAGGCCGATCACCCAGCTTAGCGAGAATAGCAAAATAATTCGCATGATGAGAGCCAACGCGAGCCCGATGTAGCGAGCCTTGGCACGCTGTTCTGGCGGCAACTTACCTGACAGGATCGAGATAAATATCACATTATCGATACCTAGAACCAGCTCAAGTACCGTCAATGTCGCAAATGCTATCCAAACTTGGGGATCAGAAAGAAATTCCATGGTTGTTTTTTAGTCTATTTAGGTTATTTGCGTTTTAGTCACGTTTGCAGGGCTTCGATTGAGCAGCGTCGGCCAGCACTCTCGCTTCTTCATTCTGTTTTGCACCGGGCGGCACAATATCTGTTACGCACGATTCGGACTTACCGATCTTTGAGATCATCAGGTATGACGTGCTCGCTTTTACGCCTTCCGCATCGGCGACATTGTATCTGGCGATCAACGCAACCGGAACACTGCCCTTAGTTCGCCACTCGACCTTTTCACCTATCGAGGAAAAGCTGCTGTGAAAATTCCAGAAGTTCAGTTCGAATTTTTTCTTGGTCGGCGTAATGATATCGATCGTCTGCCGAATGTCACCTTCAATGAGCCGCAGCTTATACCCGCCAGTGCCGAGGCACTCGCCGATGTAGGAACCGGTGCCTTCGTCTGTGGATTTGATAGTTTTACAGGCGTTAGTTTTGGTGCTTGTATATACGGATTTGTTCTGGGCCACCGCAGAAAGGGTTGAAAAAAGAACGCAGACCGCCGCGAGTGTGATGATTTTCATATTTCCTTGAAAAGAATGCCTAATTTTGCCACAACTAGCGTCGATAGACAATTTTTCCGGCGACGACAGTCGCGATCGGGCAACCGAAGAAATCCCAGCCGTCAAAGGGGGAGTTTCGCGATTTTGAGCGAGATTCGGAGCTTTTGTAGGTCCACTTCATTTCCGGATCGATTATCGTTACATCAGCTATTGAGCCAGGAGCCAAGGTTCCGCGACCGGCCAACTTAAAGATTCTTGCTGGATTGGTTGCACATAGTTCGACAAGACGAGCGAGGCCAATGACACCCTTGTGGACGAGTTCATTAAATGCGAGACCGATGGCGGTTTCGAGGCCGGTGATCCCCATCGGGGCACGATCGTATTCGAGAGCCTTTTCGTCGGCGTGATGCGGTGCGTGGTCAGTCGCGATGGCGTCGATCGTTCCGTCGCGGAGCCCTTCGATAATCGCAGCGAGATGCTCTTCGCTGCGAAGCGGCGGCGCCATTTTCGTGTTGGTGTCGTAGCCTTCAACGGCTCGATCCGTCAGGGTAAAGTGGTGAGGTGTGACTTCACACGTGACGTTCAAGCCTTCGTTTTTTGCTCGTCTGACAGCCTCGACCGCCCCTTTGGTCGAGACGTGAGCGATATGGACATGTGCTCCGGTCGCCTCGGCGAGGATGACATCGCGAACGGCGTCGATGTCCTCAGCAAGTGCGGGCATACCTTTGAGCCCAAGCAAAAGCGAGATCTTTCCTTCGTGCATCACGCCGCCGGACGAAAGCGATTTGTCTTCGCAATGATCGATCACCGGCAGGTCAAAATCCCGTGCGTACTGCATCGCACGACGCATAATTCCCGCATTCGGCACCGGACGTCCGTCGTCCGAAACGGCTACGGCTCCCGCAGCTTTCATCTCGCCCATTTCGGCAAGTTCGGACCCGTCAGAAGATTTTGTGATCGCGCCGATCGGGAAAACATTCGCCAAACCAGCACGTTCCGCCTGCTCGATCATGTAGCGAGTGATCGCAGCGTTATCGTTGACCGGATTGGTATTCGGCATCGGACAAACGCTCGTCCAACCACCCGCAACCGCTGCCGCACAGCCGCTCGCGATCGTCTCCTTATGCTCCTGCCCCGGCTCACGCAGATGCACATGCATGTCGATAAACCCGGGAGCCACAAGCATCCCGCTCGCATCGAAAACCTCGCAACCCTCGGGCACGCCTTCGCCGGGCTTGATCCACGCAGTGACTTTGCGGTCCTCAATGAGAACCGACATCCCCGTATTTTCTTGTGCGGCCGGATCTATGAGATGGCCATTTTGTATTAACAATTTCATCAAGAGCCTTCGAACCTTTTGATAATTTCTATCTTACCAACAATATTTTTATTAAATTCCTGTAAATCTTCTGATGGAATCCAGTATTCTTCGTGTTGCGAGCCGCCAACTACTTGTATGTCGAATCGTTCGAGAAACGCAGCGTTCACCTCAAATTTTGTAACAAAACCGAGGCGATCGTCATTCAATCGGGCATTCCAATCACGGGCTATCTGCTCGGCATATTCTTGATTCAATACCGGATAAAAGATCGGTTGCTCTGGCAAACACGGAGGAAACTCCTTAAACCCACTTTGCTCGATTAGATCCAATTCACCTTTCCCTACTGGCCGAAACAGAGTGATAACCTCATCCATTTGTCGGACTGCCTCCAGTAGCTAAATAAAGGACCGCCATTCTAACCGCAACGCCATATTTAACCTGATCCAAGATCAACGAACGCGAGCTGTCCGCAACTTCCGAGGCGATCTCGATGCCTCGGTTCATCGGGCCGGGGTGGAGGACTATCGCGTCTTTTTTGGCCAGGTCGAGGCGGTCGTTTGTGAGGCCGTAGTGGATCGAGTATTCGCGTAATGTCGGGAAATAAGCGGCGTTCATTCGTTCCGTTTGAATCCTTAGTATCATCACCACGTCGGCTCCGGCTATTGCGTCTTCGACGTTTGGGCAAACGGTCAGGCCGCTTTCTACCATGTATTGGAAATCATTTGGAACCAACGTTCCGGGGCCCGCTACGCGGATCTTCGCACCGAGTTTGGTCAGCAGATGGATATTCGACCGCGCAACGCGGCTGTGAAGAATGTCTCCGACGATAGCGATCTCTAGGCCATCGATCTGGTGTTTGTGCTCGCGGATGGTCATCGCGTCGAGCAAAGCCTGTGTCGGATGTTCGTTGGCTCCATCACCGGCGTTGACGATCGCCGCGCGGCTAACTTTTGCTAGCTGATGCGGCACGCCAGCACTGGAATGGCGAACAACGATACAATCCGGAGCCATCGCGTCGAGATTTAAAGCGGTGTCGAGCAGTGTCTCGCCTTTGGTAACGCTAGACGAAGAAACGCTGATATTCACTGCGTCCGCCGAAAGACGTTTGGCGGCAAGCTCGAATGAGGTGCGGGTTCGTGTCGAAGCCTCGAAAAAAAGATTTATAACCGTCTTACCGCGAAGAGCCGGAACCTTCTTAACCTCACGTGTCGAGATCTCGCTAAAATTTTCAGCAGTATCGAGAATGCCGACGATCTCCGCCGCCGACAGGTTGCGAATGCCTAACAGGTCTCTTCTTTTGAAAGGTTTTTCCATTAAACGCGTGCAAACGTGACGCTTGCGGTCCAGTCATTAAAAAAGCAAGGCGTTAACCTTGCTTTGAAACTAACGCCAATGTTTGAGCCACCACGGGCGGAACCTGCAGGGGGCAGAACATCGTCGAATCGTAAAAGTAATCTTCACCGTCTTCATCAATAACGCGCAGGCCTCCGAGCTTTTCCGCTTCGGCATCTGGAATGAACTGGTAAAGTTTGCCTATTTCAAGCGACGCAGCATAGCCGTCGTTATTGAGACATACAACAAACTGAGGCGTTTCCATAAATCTAATCCAGGAAAGGGAATTTGATCTTAATATCTCGTTTCCCGATGCCGTGTGCTTCGTACCAGTGAACTTCCGCTAACCGAAAACTTCCATCTCTGAGTTTAACAGTTGTCGTCCCTTTTTTCTTTTTCCAACGTCCCTTGCCGTACTTTTTAGCGAGTAGCGATCTAACACGTACTGAACTTCCTTCCGCGATCGTTTCGATATTTTCTATCGGTGTAACGATCTCGAATATCATGGTCTTTCAAAAATCCCTACGGCCTCAACGTCGTCAAACTCTTTGAGCATGACCTTGATGATCTCGGTCTGCTTGGTCGGCACTTTTCTACCGAAAAAATCCGCCTGGATCGGCAACTCTCGGTGCTCGGTGCCACGATCAATGAGAACTGCAAGCTGAACCTTGCGCGGGCGGCCAAAGTCCATCAGTTGGTCCATCGCCGCTCGGATCGTTCGGCCTGTGTAAAGAACATCGTCAACCAATACAACGATCTTACCGTCGATATCGTGCTCGAGTTCTGTGCGGTTAACGATCGGATTTGCGCCAACGGTCGAGAGATCGTCACGATAAAGAGTGATGTCCAATATCCCATAAAGCGGACGCTCGCCTTCCAGACCCTCGATCTTGTCAACGATCCTTTCCGCGAGCGGAACCCCGCGCCGCCGAATGCCGACGATGTAGAGGTCTTTCGCTCCGTGGTTCGACTCAACGATCTCGGTCGTGAGCCGTCGGAGGGCACGTTTCATCGCCGCCGAATCCATGATTCGCGACTTTTCCACCAAATTTAATTCGTCAGCCATTGAGGTGAAATCGTAACAAACAGCGGGTGAAAGTTCAAAGTTTGAGGCCAAGGTTTTTATACAACCCGTCTTGAACTAAAATCTTTTCAACGATGGCAACAAAATTGTGGCAAAAACTACTGAGACCGATGATGTTCGCATTTGATGCCGAACGGGCCCACGAGCTCGGGATCGAGGCACTAAAGCTCGGACTTGTGCCTTTTGGTTCAACTTCAGATGTTGAGAATCTCGGTCCGATAGAGCGATTTGGCTTGAAATTCTCAAACCCGCTCGGGATCGCCGCTGGTTTTGATAAGAATGCTGTTGTTATTAATCCGCTCGAAAAGCTCGGGTTTGGATTTGTTGAGGTTGGGACCGTTACGTACGAACCCCAACCAGGAAACGCGAAGCCAAGGATGTTTCGATTGCCGGCGGACAAAGCGTTGATCAATCGACTTGGCTTTAACAATGAAGGAGCTGTTAAGGTCGCAGAACGGCTCAAGGTTTTAAAACGAAATTGTGTCGTGGGCGTGAATATCGGCAAGAATAAAGATGTACCCATTGAAAAGGCGACTCAGAACTACCTTAAGAGTTTTGATCTCGTACACGCTCATGCCGATTACATTGCGGTAAATATATCCTCGCCAAACACGCCGAATCTGCGTGAACTGCAAAAGGCCGAAAGCCTAGACGAGCTTTTGGGTGAATTGCAGAAACGCAATCGGGAATTGAGCGCGGCAGATCCGCTAAAGCCTCTCTTGGTAAAGATCGCTCCCGACCTAACGCCGGATGAGATCGAATCCATCGTTGATGTTGCGCAGAGGTACGAACTCGCTGGAATAATCGCGACTAATACCACAATATCTCGCGAAAGGCTGAAAACTAAAGATGCCGCAAGTATTGGGGCAGGCGGGCTCAGCGGGCGGCCGTTGACACAAAGATCGACGGAGGTCGTCTCGGTGATCTACAGGCATTCAAAAGGAAAGATCCCTATCATTGGCGTCGGCGGGATCTTCAATGCTCAGGATGCCTTTGACAAGATCGCGGCGGGAGCCTCATTGATCCAGGCCTACACAGGATTTGTTTACGGCGGACCCAATTTTGCCCGTGATGTGAACGCCGGACTCGCCGACATACTGAAAACCCGTGGGTTTTCCACGCTCGACGACGCGGTCGGCTCCGAGACAAAGATCTAGCGCGGACGTTCTTTTATTTGACACATTCCGTATAGTAGCTATAATTAGGGTTTTGCCTTCGCTCGGGTTTTCGACGCGGAGGACAGGTATTGACAATGATCATCGATTTGGCCAGCCTTGGAACGACCGCAAAAAAGATCGAAGTTGAATTCGATCCTCAAGACATCGATCTTGAAGGCGAGTTGGTTCAGTTGCAGGGTGCAGCGGTATTTGAC
Organism: Pyrinomonadaceae bacterium; assembly: GCA_041737885.1. Lineage (GTDB taxonomy): Bacteria > Acidobacteriota > Blastocatellia > Pyrinomonadales > Pyrinomonadaceae > OLB17. The sequence continues at coordinate 12,256 of JBGSQW010000105.1, forward strand.
GGCGAAATTGAGAAAGTCGATGAAAAAGCTACAGTAAGCGGATCGATAAAGGCTCATTTGCTTCTCGATTGCACCCGCTGCCTTGAGTTGATCGATCGGGAAGTAGATTTTGCGTTCCGAGCCGTTTTTGTTGATGCTGCGATCGCCGATCTGGGTGTCGAGGCAGAGGTAAGTGAGGATGCTCTCGACGAATCGCTGATCTCTGATGGTCAGATCGATCTGACCGATGTGGTTCGGGAGCAGATCTTGCTCTGGTTGCCCGAGCAGATTTTTTGCAGCGAAGGCTGCCAGGGGCTTTGCGCCAAATGCGGTGCTAACCTAAATTTGATAGATTGTAAGTGCTCCGATGACGAGGTTGATCCTCGTTGGGCCGCACTAAAGAGTTTGAAATAGGCGTAGGTCGCGGTCGTAAATAGTCGATCGTTAGTGGCAGGGTAATTATGCTGCGAAACGATTTTCGATACACGGTGCACGATCTACGATAATAATTATGCCAAATCCAAAACGAAGACATTCACATTCCCGCACGCGTACTCGCCGTGCTCACGATGCTTTGAGCACGCCACAGTTCTACCTTGATAAGGAAACGGGCGAAGCTAAAGTGCCTCACCGCATTGATGCTAAAACGGGAATGTTCAAGGGCCGCAAGATAATTGACGTCAAAGAAGCTGAATAGATTTTTGAAGTTATTCAAATTTTGAGTTCTAATTCTACTCTAATGACAGGACAAAACGCGGGAATCATCGGGATGGGGCACGCTTATCCGGCAGGCATTTTAACGAATGCCGATCTGGAAAAGCTTGTCGACACTAACGATGAATGGATAACTACGCGCACGGGTATCAAGCAGCGCCACAAGGCTGAGGCTAATGAATACACGTCACAGTTTGGATCAAAGGCCGCTTTGCAGGCGATCGAGCGTGCCGGGCTGAAGCCTGAAGATATTGACCTCATCGTTTGTGCGACGACCACGCCTGATCAGATCATGCCCTCAACGGGAGCTCTGATCCAGGCTCAGATCGGAGCTGTTAATGCTGCAGGAATGGACATTTTTGCGGCGTGTTCAGGCTTTATATATGGCCTGACGATGGTCGAATCGATGATCCGTACCGGCCAGATCAAATACGCACTGGTGATCGGAGCCGAGGTCCTGACCAAATACGTCGATTACACTGACCGCGGTACCTGCGTTATATTCGGCGACGGAGCCGGAGCTGCGGTTCTCGGGCCTGTTGCCGAGGGCAAAGGTATTCTCGCCACAAAGATCAAATCCGATGGCCGCTATGAGGATCAGTTATTTGCTCCCGGCGGCGGCACAAAGCTCGGCACTACCCACGAAACCATAGACAATCGGGAGCATTTCTTTAAGATGCGAGGCAACGAGCTTTTCAAGGTTGCAGTGCGCTCGATGGCAGATGTTTCAGCGGAAATGGTTGCAAAGGCGGGCTTTACGGTCGATGATATCGATATAGTGATACCGCATCAGGCAAATCAGCGGATCACTGACGCGGTTGCATCGCGGCTCGGCGTGCCGGACGAAAAGGTTTATTCGAATATCGCCGAGATGGGTAACACATCATCCGCATCTATTCCGATCGCAATGGATGAATGCATACAGTCGGGGCGTATAAAGGAAGGTAGTCTGGTTCTGCTCACCGCATTTGGCGGCGGAGCGACTTGGGGCGGAACGGTGATTCAATTTTAAGATTTCTTTAACGCAAAGACGCTAAAGTGCCAAGACGCAAAGCCTTTACGTTTTTGTTTGAAACATATTTTTTCTTTGCGTCTCTGCTTCTTTGCGACTTTGCGTTAAATTTCTTAATGAGCAAGATTGCTTACATATTTCCTGGTCAAGGCTCACAAGCGGTGGGGATGGGGAAAGACCTATTTGATAATTTTACGGCCGCTCGAGAGGTTTTTGAGGCTGCCGATGATGCTTTGGATTTTTCGCTGTCGGAGATGTGTTTTGATGGCGATGAAGCTGATTTGCAGCTTACGGCAAACACCCAGCCTGCGATCCTAACGGTTTCGGTCGCTGCTTTTCATGCTGCGATGGCTGAGGGTTTTCCGGTTCCGGACTTTGTGGCGGGGCATAGCTTGGGCGAGTATTCGGCTTTGGTTGCGGCGGGAGTTCTCGATTTTGCTGAAGCGGTTCAGACCGTTCGCAAACGCGGGACTTACATGCAGGAAGCCGTTCCTGTCGGCGTTGGAGCTATGGCGGCGGTCCTTGGGCTTGATGTTTCTACGGTTGAGGCTGGATGTGCGGAAGCGGCTCAGGGACAAGTTTGCAGTCCGGCGAATATCAATTCGCCGTCGCAGGTCGTGATTGCCGGAAATGCGGAAGCGGTTGACCGTGCGTGTGAGATATTGAAAGAAAAAGGAGCAAAGCGGGCGATCAAGCTGAACGTCTCGGCTCCTTTTCATTGTGCATTGATGATGCCTGCTCAGGAGCGGCTAGCGGCTGACCTGGCGAAATTGGAATACGGGGCGTTTGAGTTCCCGATATTTCATAACGTTGATGCGTCGGCTAACAGCGATTCTTCGCTAGTTGCTGCAAATTTAACGCAGCAGGTTTCGTCGCCCGTTCGCTGGCTGCAGACGATCGAGAATATGAGGGCAAGCGGTGTCGAGAAGTTCATCGAGATCGGACCCGGAAAGGTTTTGACTGGTTTGGTTAGGCAGATCGATAAAGAAGCTGTCTACGCCAACATTGAAAATACAGACAGTTTGAGAAATACTTTAGAAACGCTATAAAACAGGAGATTATTTTTATGTCAGAAGTACAGGATAAGATCAAACAGATCATCGTAGACGAACTCGGAGTCGACGAAGCAGAAGTTACAGAAAATGCACGATTTATCGAAGATCTCGGTGCCGATTCGCTCGATCTCGTCGAACTCGTGATGCGTTTCGAAGAGGAATTCGACATCGAAATCCCTGACGAAGATGCCGAGAAGATCCAGGGCGTTCGTGACGCGTACGCTTACGTTGAACAGCATAAGGCAGCTTAGTTGATTGTTTGATGGTTTACCGTTGATCGTGGTTCATTGCGTGGTTTATTCAACGAGCTACGGTCAACTAACTATTTATATGAAACGTCGAGTAGTTGTTACAGGACTCGGTTCGGTTACGCCTTGCGGGAATGACGTGCCTACCACGTGGGCCGCGTTGATGAATGGCGAGAACGGGGCCGATTATATATCGAGATTCGATACCGAGAGGTTTTCGGTCAAATTCGCGTGCGAGGTAAAGGGCTTTGATCCGCTTAGTTTCCTTGATAAAAAGGAAGCGAGGCGAATGGGAGCCTTTACACATTTCGCTTTGGCGGCGGCTGATGAGGCTGTTGCGAATAGCGGACTCGTTATCGACAGTTCAAATGACGAGATGGTCGGAACGTATATCAGTTCCGGTATCGGTGACTTTTGGGCGATTGAACGGGAACATGAAAAGCTTCTGAATCAGGGGCCGGATCGCGTTTCGCCGTTCTTTATTGTCTCGGCGATCGTTAATCTAGCTGCTGGTAACGTTTCGATCCGTCACGGAGCAAAAGGCCCGAATTCGGCGACGGCGACCGCTTGTTCAGCAGGAGCACACGCCATCGGCGACAGCTTTCGCATAATCGAACGCGGCGATGCGGACGCAATGATTTGCGGCGGTGCTGAAAGCGCGATAACGCCGATGTCGGTAGCTGGTTTTGCATCGATGCGTGCTCTTTCGACCCGAAACGACGACCCCAAACACGCCTCACGGCCATTCGACCTCGAAAGGGAAGGATTCGTGATCGGCGAAGGTGCGGGAATTCTAATTCTCGAAGAACTTGAGTTTGCAAAGGCACGAGGAGCGAACATTCTCGCTGAAATCGTGGGTTATGGAATGAGCGGCGATGCGTTCCACGTGACCATGCCGGACGAAACCGGTTCCGGAGCGATCCGTGTCATGCAGCGTGCTCTGAAAGATGCCGGGATCGAACCGGATAAGATCGGATACATCAATGCCCACGGCACTTCGACGCCGTACAATGACAAGTTTGAGACCCTCGCGATAAAAAAAGTCTTTGGCGAGAATGCCTATAATATTCCTGTCAGTTCGACCAAATCAATGACCGGCCATGCTCTGGGAGCCGCCGGCGGACTTGAGGCGGTCTTTGCGGTGAAATCGATCGTCGAGAAAAAGCTGCCGCCCACTATCAACTACGAATTTCCGGATCCGGATTGCGACCTAGATTACATCCCAAATCAAGCTCGTGAAGCCGAGGTGGAATATGTCCTGTCGAACAACTTTGGCTTCGGTGGAACAAACGCGTGTTTGATCTTTAAACGATACAGCGAATAGGTTTAGCAGAAAGCGTCCTTGTTCGTTTTGAGCATCGACGCTTTTCTTATATCCTACAAATGAATGACCATTCATTTTTAATATGAAGATAATCGTACTAATGAAACAGGTTGCCAATAAGGATGCGGTTTTGCGCATCGCTGGCGACGAAAAATGGATCAACGAAGCTGATATATCACAGCAGACAAATGAGTCGGATGGATATGCTCTCGAAGAAGCTCTGCGAACTATTGAGGCTAAAGGCGAAGGCGAGGTTGTCGTCTGCACGCTCGGGCCGCAGACCGCCAAGACGGTGATCAAAGATGCCCTCGCTCGCGGTGCCGACCGTGCGATCCACGTTGTCGTGGACGACAGTAAAACCCTTTCGCCATACCAAATCGCTAAGGCTATTGCCGATGCCATCCGCGAAGAGAATGCTGATCTGGTCTTTACTGGTTTGCAGTCAGACGATGCTAGTCACGGACAGACGGGCGTCATTCTTGCGGAAATGTTAGGTATTCCGCACGCAACGATCGTGATCGAAGTCGATCGTGCGAGCCTTGGCGACACGCTTCGCGTCAAACGCGAACTTGAGAGCGGTTGGTACCAATGGTTCACTTACAAACTGCCGTCGCTGTTGACGATCCAATCGGGAATCTCGCAGATCCGATACGCGTCGCTCAAAGGCATTATGGCAGCGAAAAAGAAGGAAATTCGCGAAGTAACCCCTTCGATCGAAGCATTTGCCTCGGCGGCAAAGATCGAAAAGGTTTACCTGCCCCTCAAATCAAAGCAGACACAGATGCTCGGCAACGGCGATGCTAAAGCCGGTGCGGTCGAGTTGGTCGAGAAATTGAGGAATGAAGTTAGAGTTATCTGATAATCGCCGTCGGTAGGTTACTGCCTTGCAGGTTCTGACCACCGACCACTGACTACTATGATCTTAGTATTTATCGAACATAAGGACTGTGTCCTGAACAAAACGTCGCTTGAGGCGATCACCGCTGCTCAGTCGATCGGCAAAGATCTTGGCCTCAAGGTGGCGGCCGTTCTACCGTGCGACAAGGACTGCTCGCTCGCTCAGGAGATCGCCGGCTACAACCTGGAAAAGGTGATCGTTGCCAAAAACGAAAAACTCGGCACTTACACACCCGACGGCTACGCCGACGCCTGGGAACACGTGATCAAGGCGACCAACCCGCAGTACATCGTAATGTCACACACCTATCAGGTACGTGATTTTGCCCCAAAGGTTGCGGCTCGTTTGGGACGCGAGGTTGTCGGCGACTGTATCCGTTACAAGGCTGACGGTGGAAAACTAACGCTTACGCGACGTATTTTCCTGGGTAAACTCGATGCTGATGTTACGATCGGCGGCGACGCTCCGTATTTTGTGACGTTCCAGTCGGGTTCGTTCCGTGGTGATAAGGCGGAAAAGGGAAGTGCCGCCGTGGAGACGATCGATGTCAATGTCGGCGATATTCGCATGACACCCGAGGCTCCGTTCCAGGAAGCCAAAGCGACCGTTGACCTTAGCAAGTCCGAGATCATCGTTGCGGTTGGACGTGGTATCAAGTCTCAGGAGAACATCGCCCTTGCACAGCAATTGGCTGACGTTCTCGGTGCCGACCTTGCTGCCTCACGTCCGATCTGTGACAGCGAATGGCTGCCGATCGACCGTCAGATCGGTTCGTCCGGTCAGACTGTTGCTCCGAAGGTTTACATTGCTCTCGGAATTTCCGGTGCGATCCAGCACATCGTCGGAATGAAGAACGCAGGTACAATAGTCGCGGTCAATAAGGACGCCGAAGCTCCGATCTTCGACATTGCAGATTACGGCATCGTCGGCGATCTGTTCGATGCGGTTCCGGTTTTGATCGAAGAGGTTAAAAAGGCCAAGGGCTAAAAACCGTTTCCACTTTAATTACTAAGGGGGATCGGTTTCGGCCGTCCCCCTTTTACGCTTTTTATGAGAAATTTCCTCCAGATTGCGATTCTCTCCCTCCTTTTTGTTCATATCGTTACGGCTCAGAATGCCGATATCATTCTTCGAAACGGTAAGATCTGGACGGCGGAATCACCGTTGAAAACTGTTGGGGCTGTCGCGATAAAGGGCGAAAAGATCATAGCGACCGCCAATGATCGTGAGGTGTTGCGATCTCGTGGCCCGAATACGAAGGTCATCGACCTCGCCGGTCGTTTTGCGATGCCTGGCATAAATGATTCGCATGTTCATTTTCTAGGAGCATCGCTCACTGCAACGCAAGTTGATCTAACAGCGGTTACTACGCTCGAGGAAGCTCAGGCGGCGATCCAAAAGTTTGCCGCAGATAATCCGTCGGCTCCGTGGATCACTGGTTTTGGGTGGCAATACGCCATTTTTCCCGACGCGAGGCTTCCGCATCGCACTGATATTGACTCCGTAGTGAAAGATCGGCCTGTCTATCTTTCCGCGTATGACGGACACACGGCCTGGGCGAACAGCAAGGCACTCGAGATCGCATCCATAACGGCTGCGACCCAGTTCACGGGATTTGGGGAGATCGTCCGCGACGCCAATGGGGAACCGACCGGCGTATTTAAGGAAGGGGCAATGCGTCTGGTCAGGTCAAAGGTGCCAGCGGCGACGCGGGAACAGCAGATCGAAGCTTTGAAACTCGGGTTTCGGAACGCTTTGTCGCTTGGAATTACCAGCATTCAGAACGCACATGGCAGCCAGGGCGAAACCGATCTGTATGCCGACCTTCTGAATAAAGGCGAACTAGGTCTGAGGACCTCGGTAGCCTTCAGCGTCAGTCCGCAGACAACGCAGGTTGATATCGATAAGATCGCGGAGGCTGCTAAGAAGTACTCGTCGAACATGCTTCGCGTAGGAGCGATAAAGATCATGGTCGACGGCGTTGTCGAATCTTACACCGCCGCAATGCTCGAACCGTACACTAACAAGCCTGATACCTCTGGCACCTCGCCCTACACGCAGACTGAGCTTAACAATGTCGTCAGAATGGCGGATAAAGCCGGTCTTCAGATCTATGTTCACGCCATCGGGGACCGCGGTGTTCGTATGGCTCTCGATTCTTTCGAAAATGCGATCAAGGTCAACGGGAAGCGTGACTCGCGGTTCAGGATCGAACACATTGAAACGGTTCAGGCCTCGGACATTGCAAGGTTTGCAGGCCTTGGCGTGATCGCATCGATGGAACCTATCCATGCTGATCCGGCGACTATACATGTGTGGTCCGACAATATCGGGGCTGACCGCACAAGCCGAGCCTTTGCCTGGCGGGCTTTTGAGAATGCCGGAGTTAAGCTCATATTTTCAAGCGATTTTCCTGCAGCGATTACTATCAGCCCATGGCGTGGATTGTACAATGCGGTCAATCGACAAACGATCCAGGGAAAACCGGCAAATGGATGGTTGAAACAGTGGAGCGTGGCGGTCGAAACAGGTCTGACAGCCTACACAGCCAATGGTGCGTTTGCCTCGTTCGAAGAACGAAAAAAAGGCAAGATCGCTGCGGGGATGCTTGCGGATATTATCGTCCTCGACAGGGATCCGTTCAGCACGCCGTCGCCCGAGCTTCACAAGATCCAGGTAATGAAGACGCTGCTAGGTGGCAAAGTTGTTTTCGAGAGGTAAGACTAGTTCGATTTTTGTTGAAGGGTGAGCTTTCGAGCGGCTTGTTCATCCTCATCTGCGAGTTTGAGTTTGCTAAGTGCTCGGTACGAAAGTGCTCTTGCGAGATACGCATCCACGAGTTTGGCATCAATAGCCAGTGCAGCGGAAAGGTCGGCTACCGCACCCTCAGGATCTTTGTTTGAGAGTTTTGAGCGGCCGCGGTTCATCAAGGCCCGCGCATGACGTGGGTTGATCTCGATAACCCGTGTGAGGTCGGCAATAGCGCCGACAAAGTCTTTAATGTCGCGACGTGCCGTACCCCGGTTATAGTGTGCTGAGACATTTTCGGGTGCTAGGTCGATAGCACGGGAGTAGTCCGTGATCGCAGCCTCGACCATGCCTTTGACCTTGTACGCGACTCCGCGGTTCAGATAAGCACTTGCAAGCTTGGGATCGATTCGAAGGGCGGAAGTGAAATCACGAATTGCGGCATCAACCTGTCCTTTGTTGCGTAGGACAATGCCCCGATTGATGTATGAGTCAGTATCCTCCGGGGCGAGTTCGAGGGCTTTCGTATAGTCTTCGATCGCACCATCCGGATCGCCGTCCTTCTGCCGGTCGACTGCCCGATTAAAATATTGATCTGCGTTGAACTGAGCCGAAACGTTGGTGTCAAAGCCTAAAGAAAACAGCAACGTGATCGCGAAAAGAAGAATCGAAACTTTCATCAGCCACCTCGCTTAATGTAAACATCGATTGAGCCCGATATTTCGCTTTAATCTCCAAAGTCTGGCCGGTTTTAAAGTATGTTGTGATCTTAGCGAAACAATTTCCTCGATGATAGAGTATTAGACATTCAAACTTTTAATTTCGGCAAAGAACCGAAAAATTTATCAGGAGACTCGTGAGGAAGATCGGCAAAGCGATCTCGCTTTACCAACGCTGAATATTATGAAAATACGCAGGAAGTTTACTATTGCGGCCGCAGCTTTGCTGCTGCAATCATTTGTGATGCCGGCATCAATGTTGGCACAGGACAGCAAGCAGGCCGAGGTTTACGCCGCGATCCGCAAAGAGGGAATGGAGAATTCGAAAATAATGAACACAATGCATTATTTTGCGGATCTCTACGGGCCTCGACTGACCGGTTCGCCCAATCTTGTTAACTCAATGAAATGGGGAACGGTCGAAATGAAATCCTGGGGTTTTGACATGGCCGAACTGGAGCCTTGGGAATTTAAAAATCCAGGCTGGGTGAGCGAAAGAGCGACTGGACTGATGCTTAAGCCGGTTCAGGACACGCTAACCTTTGAGGTTCTGGCCTGGACGCCATCAACGAAGGGCGTTGTTACGGCTGATGCGGTCAACATAGTCCTTCCGCAGTTTCGATCGGCAACCAATCCTAACGTCATGCAAAATCCGACGCAGGAAGAGCTGACTGCTTATTTCAACAGTGTAAAGGCTGATGTTAACGGCAAGATCGTCCTGGTTGGTAAGCACGCATTTCTCGACCAGACGCTGACGCCGCCTGCAAAACGTGTCCCAGATGAGGACATGAAACGCCGGTTTGATCCGAACGCTCAACCCGGTGGCGGTCCTGGTGGGCCAGGCGGGCCGGGGGGACAGGGAAATCGCACCCCGCCGACTCCTCGTCCGGGAGCCCTATCGCCCCTTCAGATCGCTGAACAGCTAGACAAGTTTTTGTTAGACAACAATGTGGCGTTGAGAGTAAATGATTCCGGAATGAATCTCGGGTTGATGCGAGCGTTCAACAATCGAACCTTTGATGTAACCAAAGTCGTTCCAACCGTTGTTATGCGCAACGAGGACTACGGACGTATCACCCGTCTCCTGGCTCACAAAACGCCGGTAAGATTGGAGTTTGATATTCGTAATCGCACCGTGCCTGATGGTGTCACGAGCTACAACATGATCGGCGAGATCTGGGGTTCGGACAAGAAAGACGAAGTTATCATGCTTGGCGGTCACCTTGATTCGTGGCACTCCGCCACGGGAGCGACCGACAACGCCATCGGCTGTGCCACCATGATGGAGGCAGCCCGAATTCTGAAGGCGATCGGCGTCAAGCCTCGTCGTACCATCCGCGTTGCTTGCTGGAGCGGTGAAGAGCAGGGATTGCTCGGATCACTCGCCTATGTAAAAAGCCACTTCGGGTCGGCCGAGAATCCAAAGCCTGAGTGGGAAAAATTCGGCGGTTATTTCAACATCGATAGTGGTACGGGACGTGCGCGAGGACTTACTGTCTTTGGCCCGCCTGAGACCGCCACTGTGTTACGCGATGCGTTGGCTCCTTTTTCAGATCTCGGTTTTGCGGGAGTTATGAATACCCGCAGCCGAAATACAGGCGGTACCGACAGCACCTCGTTCAACAATGCCGGCTTGCCCGGCATAGGCACCACGCAGGATCCTATCGAGTATTTCGGTACGACCTGGCATACCAATCTCGATACGTACGAACGCATCATCGAGAGTGATGCAAAGACGTCCGCGATCATTTTTGCCGCCGGTGTTTACACGCTGGCAATGCGTGACCAACTGCTGCCTAAATTCAAACCGTCGGAAATGCCGGCTTTGCCGGGGCCGCCTCCGACTCCAGCACCGACCCCAGCCCCTCGGCCGTAGGGAATTGGTGTTAGTTGGTTAGAAATACTCCCGACAAACAAAGGCGTGCTCATTTTATCAAGAATGGGCACGCCTTTAGCATTAGCTGGCTATCGAACAGTCGCTCGAACTACTAAGTACAAGTCATAATACTGGACGCAGAAATCGTATCAATCATATTGCGATCATTTCATCTGAGATTCCAGCTGGCGAATATTTTCTTCCATCGCCGGCAACGCTTTAATGTCAAAATCACCTAACTTACCGGCATCTTTCATGTTGTTGAACGACGTAAGAGCCGTTCGAAAGTTTTGCAGGGCCAGGTCAATGTTTCTGAGTTTATCCCCTTTTTCTGCAAGTGCGGCAAAGCATTTTCCGATGCGGTCGATGTTGTAAGTGGACATCCTGACCGCGTAAATGTTTTCTGGGTTGATTGAGAGAACTCTATCAAATTCGTCCTTCGCTCGTTGAAAAGTTTCCAAGGCCAACTCGTGTTTCTTCATCGTCTGGTAGGTCTCACCCAACGAGAAACGAGTATTCGCGACGTCGTAAAGAGCCTCGGTGTTGCTTTCGTCGTCAGTACTCAATTCGTTGAAAGTCTGTAGGGCCAATTTAAGTTTCTCAACTGATTCATCGCTTCGTCCGGCAGAATCCAATGCTTGAGCTAATTTCTTATAACCCATAGCAACGTCGCGCTTCACCTGAAAATTTTGCGGATCGCTTCGAAATGACCTTTGGGCGATTTCAAGGCCTTTAGAATAGTGATCCACAGCCTTTTCGGGCATTTTTGTGTCTTCGTAGTTTTCAGCTCGCTTGTTGTAGGCAAGATTAAGTGAACGCTGAAAGCTGTAGTCGCCAGGATGTTTTTCGGCTAGCGGAATCAACATGGCCAGTCCCTTTTCAGTATTCTCCGCAGCCGAAATAGGATCGTCATTCCAGCCTTGAGCCTCACCAATATTCACAAATATGTATGCGTATTCGTGTGCTATTTTGTCGTTGCCCGGCTCTTCCTTGTTCAGCTTTGCGTAAATATCGCGGGCTCGTGTGAAATACTCAAGAGCCTTCTTATTGTCACCCTCAAAAAAAGGTATCAGGCCGCGCGAACGCAGAGCCTTCGCCAGGCTTGCTCGTGAGCTAAAGCTTGATGGATCGGCTTTTACATCTTCTTCTCGCAGCACAAGAGCCTTTTCGTAGAAGATCACACCCTTGTCATAGTCTCCACCGCTTGACTGAAGCCCGCCGATCTTCTCAAAGAGAGATGCATCCGAAGCGTCGAGCGATCGAGTATTATCCAGTGATCGCAAATTCTCACGAATAGCTACAGATGTCTCATAGCTCTTCAACGCACCTTTCACATCGCCAATATTCGGGTTGTACGGGTTGCCCTGAATGTCTCCCACCTTCTCGTATGCGATGGCCAATTCATATTGCAGTTCCAGATCGTCGCTGGCTTCCTGTGATAGTTGACCAAGATACGTTAGGGCTCGCGTTACCAACAACTTTCGAGCCGGAGTAGAGCCGGGAAGGTTCTCGATCATTGGGCTGAATTCAGTAATAAATGAATTTGCGAGCAAGCGAACTTCAGAAAAACGCCTTTCTGCTTTAGCTCGCTCGACTTGAGCATTTCTAGCCTGCCACAGAGTTGCTACTACTCCGGCGGAAACTGCGAACAGGACAAGAGTGCCCGCGACCACAGAGATACCGTTTCTTCTAACAAATTTACTCGCTCTATAGGTAAAAGTGTCCGGTCGAGCGCGGACCGGGAGTCCCTCAATATGTCGCCGCAGATCATCCGCCAGATTCTCAGCTGACGAGTATCGTCTGGATGGCTCTTTTTTGATAGCTTTTAGGACAATGTTGTCCAAATCACCACGCAGATAGTGCGATTTAATGCTTCTGGTCTGGGGAAGAGTGATCCTGGTAGCATCTTGTGCTGTGTTGCCAGGGATCTTTGGCTCATCAATCTCCGGAATAGCCCTGGGGACCGTATCCGCCATCGCCGATGGTAATATCGGATCGGCTTCAATGACGGCCCGGTACATCTCTTTGATGTCCTTTTCCTTTGCTTCAAAAGGGCGATGGCCGCTAAGCAATTCGTAGAGAATTACGCCCAGAGAATAGATGTCCGTAGCCGTAGTTACGCTTTCATTCTGCAGCTGTTCGGGCGAAGCGTAGCTCGGTGTCATAACGCCTAGCCGCGTGACAGTGGATGTTGGAGCAAGATCGTCCGAGAGAAGTTTTGAAATACCGAAATCCAGAAGTTTAGGGATGCCTTGATCATTAACGAGGATATTTCCCGGTTTCAGATCTCGATGTACTACGAGATTACGGTGTGCGAAATCTACCGCCAGACATACTTTTCTGAAGAGTTCGATCCGGGCATTTAGATCAAGTTGGTTTTTGACGCAGTATAGATCGATAGGCAGGCCATCGACATATTCCATCGCCAGAAACGGCGTTTTATCCTTTGCCGTTCCAGCGTCTAAAAGACGGGCAATGTTCGGATGTTCAAGCCTGGAAAGGATCTCACGCTCGATCTCGAATCGGTGGCGAAGCGATGCGGTGTTCATTTCGCGCTTCAGAAGTTTCAACGCCACCCGTTGTTCAAACTTTCCATCGGCTCGTTCTGCCAAAAAAACGGCTCCCATGCCGCCGTGCCCGAGCTCGCCGATGATGCGGTAAGCTCCGATCACCTGACCCATTTCCGGAGCTTCTTCCTCGATAAAGTCCTTCGAGAATTCCACTGCAGAAAGCTGCATCATATCTTCGGCAGCATCCTCAAATGCCATCAACGAGTCTATCTCGGAACGCATTTCCGCAGACAGGCCGAGCCGCTCTATGTAAGCGGTACGCTCATTCACTGGTACGTCCAGTATCTCGTGGAGAATCGATTTTACCTTTGTCCAGGTTGTCGCATCCATAGTATTTTGCTTCTGTTTGTGAATGCGTAAAAAGTCAGAAATTAATGCCAACTTTTCTCAAAGATCAGCGATTTAGTTCTCTGTACAGCCATAATCGAGCGGATTGCCATTCTCTGGCGACCGTTCTCTCCCCTACTTCAAGCGTTTCGGCGATCTCTTGGTTCGTCATTCCACCAAAGAAGCGCATCTCAACGACCTTCGCCTGCCGTTCATCAATAGCAGCGAGACGCTGTAGTACCTCGTCAACGGCGAGGATTGAATCTGCTCTTTCGTCGACTGGGATATCTATGTCATCGGTCGAGAAGTGGATCGGGTTATTACCCCGTTTGTCAGCGGCATGCAGACGGGCGTGATCGACCAATATCTGTCGCATTAGACGCGACGTAACCCCGTAAAAATGAGCCCTGCTTTCCCATTTCACTCCGGAAGCTTCGCCCATTTTCATAAAGGCTTCATGAACTAAAGCGGTGGGCTGCAGGGTATGATCAGACCTCTCTTTAGACATGAGGAATCGTGCCTGGCGTTTGAGTTCCTGATAGACGAACGACAGCAGTCGTTCCTTCGCTTCCTCCTCGCCATCGTTCCATTGCTGAAGAATCTGTGTGATTTCTGGGATCTTCTCTTCACTCATAAACACTGAGATCAAATGGTTTTTCGCAATTTTAACTCAGATTTCGCCTTAATCAAAGAATATTCGGTTTAGGGCGACTTGCGAGCAGTCTAGCGAAACTCGGCGAGAACGATGTTAGGTGACACAAGCTATATTTCGAAGAGTCCCAATATAACAGATTGTAAGACAATGTAAGACACGAATATGGCGGCTAAGCTCACAAAATCTTGAAACTTGTTCAAGAAAATTCACTAGCTAAATCTAAAGATGTGTGCAATAATGTGCTATCAATGCAACGTTTACGTGTCCCGATGTATCCAATATCAACATGCACAAGCGGGTCTGTTTGGGAACGAATATGCAGTACATCGACGATGATCGCGGAGAAAAGCAAAGAGTTTTTTGAAAATTTACAAAATCAGGCCATTTCGTCGCCGTAAGTCTAAATGTGTCAATGGTTTCCATGTCCCACGACATGCGTGGGACAAGAGTGGGACAAAGATTGCGAGCTGAAACCGGGAATAAGAGCAATGTTAACAACGTTTACAGTCAGTTTTGGTGTAATACAGCGAGTCGGGTGGTTTTTGATGGATTTCCAGGGATCAAGGCGTCGCTACGATGAGCGTCTGGCACGATGCGTAAAACAAAAGCATTGCTAATGCTTCGCTTCTCTCCATTTCCTGTATGGATGCGTATCTCATTGACCTCGTTTCTCAGGCTTAAACATTTGTATTCTAAGAGGTTTCGACTCGATGTTTGCTTGACAAGGTAGAAAAAAGCGATATACTTTTCAAAAATCGTCTAGCAATTTTAGTAGAAAAAAAACTGCGCAGAACGGGATTTTGGAACTGGTTTCCTACCTCTTTTGCATTTGAAATCAAACCTTTAGCGTGTTTCGGGGAGCATATGTCAAATAATCAAAACAAATTTCGAACAAAAGGGAAAACTAGAACCATCGCGTTCTTTTCTTTTTTCTTTCTAGCGGCATTGGCGGCTATTGGAGCCGTTACCAATTCCGGCCTGACACGCACGAGTGCTGCCGCCGCAGATGATGCCGGCCGCACGACTGCGACTTTTACCAACTCGACGCCGATCACTTTCACTCCGGCGGCAGCGAACTTGGGACAGCCTTATCCCTCGGCGATCACGGTCTCCGGACTCTCAGGAAATATTCCTGTTGCAGATCCTACGGCCGTCAAGGTAACGATCAACAGCATTTCGCATACCTACCTTGCTGACCTTGCTTTCCTTTTGGAGAGCCCGACTGGAGCTAGGCTGCTGATGCAGCTCTGCTCGTCGGACAATGCGAACGGGTTTGCAGCAGTTAATCTTACGTATTCGATCAGCGATGCGGGAGCGACACAGCTCTCCGATGTTGATAACCCTGAGCAAGGCGGAACATACCGCCCAGCAAGTTATTGCTCAAATGAAGGAGCTAATCCTTCGTTTCCAGCTCCGGGACCATTGGACAATTACAACAGCCCGGGCCCTGAACCGTTCGGAACGGGTACTTTCATTTCAACCTTCGGTGGCTCGGCCCCGAACGGTGTTTGGAACCTTTACGCGATCGATTTTTTCACGGGCGATGGTGGTTCTATGGCCGGTGGCTGGACGCTGGACATCACGACTGCATCGGTTCCAACACCGACGCCAACTCCGACGCCAACACCAACACCAACACCGACACCAACTCCGGTAGTTACGCCGACCCCGACGCCAACTCCGGTAGCTACACCGACGCCAACGCCAACTCCTGTAGTTACGCCGACCCCGACGCCTACTCCGGTAGCTACGCCGACGCCGACCCCAACTCCGGTAGTTACCCCGACGCCAACTCCGGTGGTTACGCCGACCCCGACTCCTGCAGTCACACCGACGCCTACTCCATCACCGGGTGGTTGTGTCACGCAGAGTCTGATCGATCCGAGCATCGAGGCTAGCGTTACGGGAGCTACGGAGATCACGAACCCTAACTGGCCTTCGACCTCGACGAATTTTGACTCGTCGTTATGCAGTGCAGCATTTTGTGGGACCGGTGGCGGAGTAGCTAACCCTCGAACGGGAACCTACTACGCGTGGTTTGGTGGTACCGCAAATGCGGAAACTGGTTCGATCCAGCAGACACGGGTGATTCCTGTCGGAACAAACCCAACTCTGAAATATTGGCTCCGCATTGGAACCGTGGCTACTCCATTTAACGCGACGCTTGTCGTCAAAGTAGATGGAACAACGGTTCAGACGATCACCGAGCCTGCTACGGCAGAAGCTGCATATACGCAGCGGACTGTCAGCCTCCCAGCGGGAGTCGCAAACGGTGGCTCACATATCATTCGAATTGAATACAACAATCCAGCAGGCAGCGGCACATCGAACTTCACGGTTGACGATATCACTGTGGAAACGACCACTGCCGGTGCATGTCCAACGCCAACCCCAACCCCAACGCCGGTAGCAACGCCGACCCCAACCCCGACCCCGGGAGCGGGAACGACGGTTAGCTACACGGGAGCAGCGGTAACGATTCCTGATAACACGACAGCAGGAGTAAATATTCCGCTGGCAGTGGGAACGGCATGTACGATCACTGATCTCAACTTCCGCTTTGACGGAACGCCGAGTGCAGTGGTTGGAAATACGGCAGTCGGCGTGACACACAGCTGGGTGGGCGACCTTGCCTTTAGACTGACATCGCCG
>JBGSQW010000141.1:0-9680 GCA_041737885.1 Pyrinomonadaceae bacterium
AACGCAGCTAACGATCCGCTGCCGACGCTCTACTGGACAGACGGCCTCGTCTCGTTCACGGGCGGCACGCTGCTCGACGGAGCCAGCCTCAGCGGCCGGGTCCTGACCGCCAGCGGCCAGGCACTGAGGAACGCCACCGTCGTCCTGACCGACGCCGCGGGAGGCCGAAGAACAGCCGTCACAGGCTCCTTCGGAACCTACGAATTCACCGGCCTCGAAACCGGCCGCTCGTACCTCATCACCGTCCAAAGCCGCCGCTACCGCTTCGCATCAAGAATGATCGAGGTCACAAGCAACGTCTCGGACGTCAACCTAACCGGTCTGGAGTAATTGCTCCTTAGATCGCAATCTAAAAAGGCCTTCTGGGATCTGCATTCCAGAAGGCCTTTCTTACAATACAACCTATTCTTACCTGTATGGAGCGGCGGAGCCAAAGGCTGCGACACCGCATGATGAACTAGTCGCTGACTGAACTTACAATACGCAAAACTTCAGCGACGCTCCATGCCTGGGCAGCGGCTCCACGTGGGGTGTGCGGGGCGTTGCCGTCGAATATCTCGGAGACCTGGCCCGTCATGGCTTCGGTGAGGTGGTTCTTGAATGACTCAAGGATATCGGCGATCTTTTTGGCCGATCTTGGGTCGTCTGAGTGGACCTTGCGGTAGGCGTCTATGAAGTGGCCGATCAGCCAGCCCCAGACGGTGCCCTGGTGATAGCCGCCGTCGCGGGCGAGCGGTGAACCGATGTAGATACCGACGTAGCTCGGGTCGTTTGGCGAGAGCGAGCGAAGGCCGACGGGCGTTAACAGTTCGGCATTGACCTTTTCGACGACCAGGCGTGAATGCGTTTTATCGAGCATCGAATGAGGCAGGCTGACGGCGAAGATCTGATTTGGGCGGATCGAGGCGTCGCGAGTTTCGCCATTCACCACGTCGAACAGACATTTGTCGGCATCATTCCAGAATTGCCCGACAAAGCTCTCCTTCGTGATCTCGGCCATGTCAGTGTATTCGTCATTGCGTTCGTTATCTCCGAAACGCATTGCGAGGTCGGCCATGATGCAAAGGGCGTTGTACCACAGAGCCTGTATCTCGACCGGTTTTCCCATCCGCGGCGTGACGACCCAATCGCCTATCTTGGCATCCATCCACGTCAACTGATGGCCCTCGCCGCCAGCCGAGAGCAGGCCGTCGGTGTCGAGGTGAATCCCAAAACGCGTGCCGCGAATATGCCAATCGATGATGTCAACGAGCTTGGCATAAAGCTCTGTTTTTACGAGTTCATAATCGCCGGTTTTCTCAGCGTACGCCCTGATGGCTTCGAAATACCAGAGCGTGGCATCGACGGTGTTGTAATCGGGCGTTTCGCCTTCATCAGGGAAGCGGTTGGGCAGCATTCCCCGGGAAATGTGCCGTGAGAATTCCAGAATGATGCTTTTGGCGATCTCTGGACGGTTGATAGAAAGCGTCAGGCCGTTGAGGGCGATCATGGTGTCGCGGCCCCAATCCGAGAACCAGTGATAGCCAGCGATCACCGACTTTCCGGCTCCCCGGTCGACGATGAATTGATCAGCCGCCAGCACCAGCGGCCAGACGCTTTCGTCCTTTATCTCGGATCGTACGACGATGTCCGCACGGCGTTTGAGTTCGGCCTTTTCGAGTTCGGCTGCCTGCGTGGAAAGCCTTTCCTCGGTCGAAGCGATCACCAACGCCTCATTCGCAAGGTCGAATGACATCACGAATGGCTGAAACAGATCCTCGTGATGATCGAACCCGCGTTCTTTTTCGATAGCGTATTCGAAATTACGATACCAGACACCGCTTTTAACGATCGACCGGGAATTGTGGCCCAAATGCAGGGTCGGATGTTCAGGATACGGCGTGACCGAGACGCTTCCGGTATGCGTGACGAATTCCGGATCGAACGCCTCGTCCAGGCTTTTCAGGTGATGGTGGTTGCGGAATGCGAGCAGCGGGCGAAGCTCGAGTTCGATATGTCGCTCGGCATCATCTTGCCCGTTTTCCGAGCGATCAGTTATTTTCCAGCGGCAAACACTGGTGTTCTCGCCGTGGACCATAAAGATCGACCGCTCGATCTCAACGCCGTTTATCTCGAATGTCCAACGCGGGAACGGATCGAGCCGAAACGACGTCATGTAGCGAAAACCCTGCGGGCTGACGCTGCCCGGATACTGATTGCACGAGATCTCAAACCGTTCACCGCCGATGATCACCGCCTCGTCAAAGCGTGAAAGCAAAACCATTCGCCCCAGTGGCGGTCGTGTGGCAGCGACCAGCAAACCGTGATATCGCCGTGTGCCGGCGCCGGAAATGCTAGCCGACGCATAACCGCCGATGCCGTTCGTCTCAAGCCATTCGCGGCCGAAAGCCGCGTTCAGATCAGTGCAAATATCAGTACCAAGTTGGATCATTATCTAAATCGTAACCCCCTCGTTCGAATAACCACATTATACACAGCCAAAAAATCTAGTCCGAAGCCGCCAAATTAAAATCGCGGGCGATGATACTCTTCGGCTCCAATTATCGCTTTAGCAACTGAAGCCGGTTCACTACGGCACCGAGACTATCGACTTTTGGAGAGAGATATGGCGACAAATATTGCGAATTTTTCATCACCCGAACTTACTGTCAGGCGTTCGCAGGCATCATTCGAGCATCGTTTCTTTTTTGCGGCGGCTATCGCATTTCCGCTGATGACGGTGTTGGGATTTGTCCCGAACTACATCTTTGACACGCCCGTAAAGCCGCCACCGATGACCGCGTTGCTCGGCGTACACGTCGTGACGATCGTGCTGTGGATCGTGCTTTTTTCGGTGCAGACATTTTTGATCTCGGCGAAGCAGGTAAAGCTTCATATGACACTCGGAATGTTTGGCGTGGCTCTGGCGGTAGCGACCGTGGTATTCGGCATCATGACGGGTTACGCGGCGGCGGCACGCGGAGCTGCTTTTCCGGGGTTTACGGCAGAGCAGTTTTTCATTGTGCCGGCGGGAGATATGGTGATATTCGCGTTGCTGGTTGCTGCGGCGATCTACTACCGCAAGAATGCCGCTAACCACAAACGCCTGATGCTCGTCACGATGGTGACTTTTCTCGCACCGTCGATTAGCCGCTTGCCGCTGCCATTCATCCCCGCTCTCGGCGGTATCTGGATGTTCGGCGTGCCATCACTCATCGCAATACTTTTGTTGGCCGGCGACACCTATCGCACCGGCAAGCTGAACAAAGCGTTCGCCGCTGGTATCGGCTTACTTATCTTGTCCGGCCCGATTCGAATGGCCATCTGCCGTACCGACGCCTGGACACAATTGATCGCCTCGATCCTACGCTAAACAAAAAGGCTGTCAGGGAAATATCCTTGACAGCCTTTCACTAAAGATCGTTCCTTTTCTATTCTAAACCGACGAAATCGAGGTTAGTGATCGAGGTTTGGATCAGTAATATCTGGGGGGCGAAGCGATAGCGTTTTGAGGCGACGGTCATCGTGTAATTCTGGCCGGTCGAGACCATATTGAACGTGTAGATACCAAAGGTGCTGGTCGTCGCAATACGGCGAACGCCGCTGGAATCGATCATGGTAACGATGGTGTTTCTCAGCGGTTGGCCCGTTGGCGTCGTTACGCGGCCTGAGACCACAACGTCAGAGACCGGAGCCGCTGCCCCGCCCCAGAAACCGCCGGTCAGCTCAAAACCGCCGCCCACCGATGTCGTGCCTGCTGCCGACTGGCCGATCGTGCCGTCGATAATGAAGCTGCCGCCAGCAGAATTGCCACCGCCGCCCGCTATCACACTTTTCGTGATCTCAAATGAACCGCCGGATTGAGCGAATGCTGGAACGCTAACCAAAAATAAAACTAACAGCAGATCGAGAGCCTTTTTCATCGTTATCCTCCCCAAAAATCTCGTTATTTATTCGACGGCAATGTCGCCGACATCTTTTGCAGTATCTTTTCGATCTCTAATATACGCGCTTTTAGCTGATTATTCTCATTTTTTTGCACTTCTATCAATTTTTTCTGTTCCTCGATCTGAGCCTGCTGTTCTTTCAACCCCCTAGACCTCGCCTCTGTAAGATGTGACTCGATGAGTAAATAAATACAAAAAAGCACCGGGTCAACACGAAAGGGTTGCCGGTGCTTTTTTGTGATCAAGATCTTGGATCAATTATTCCAATCCGACAAAATCGACGTTTGCCAGAGCGGCATCGACCGGCAGAACCCTCGGTGAGAAGCGATAACGCTTCGATCCGACGGTCAGCGTGTAGGTTTCGCCGGTTCTGACACCTTCAAAACTGTAGAGGCCGAACGAACTGGTCGTTGCGGTTCTGCGAACTCCGTTCGAATCGATGAGCGAGACAACGGCGTTTCTCAGATTCTGTCCGCCTGGTGTGGTGACACGGCCCGAAATGCTGACATCCGACGAGAAGATATATGCCGAACCCTGAAAGGTGTTCGTGCCGACCGTGTCGCCGACCGAACCAACGATCGCGTTGTTATTGGTAAATCCAACGCCTGCGCCGAACTGATCTTCGGCAGCGCCATCAGCTGCCAACAGTTTCTGTGCCTGAGCCCAGGTCGTGCCGGTGCGGTTAAATATGTATGCCGAACCCTGTCGAAGGTTAGCAACGTTGGTGTCGCCTGCGGCTCCGATCATGACCGTGTCGCCCAGTACGAAAACGCTGTTACCGAACGAATCATCCATACCGCCGTCCGCTGCGAGCAGCTTTGCCTGCTGGGTCCACGTCGTACCGCTGCGGGTAAAGACGTATGCCGAACCCTGTTGGAAATTGGCTCCGACATTGGCGAGCGTTCCGACGACCGCCGTGTTGGCGTCGATCGATACGCTAAAACCGAAATAGTCGAATGCTGCGCTGTCAGTTCCGGTGAGCTTTGCCTGCTGTGTCCAGGAAGTTCCGCTGCGTGTGAAAACGTATGCCGAACCCTGTTGGGTGTTGGTGCCGTTCGTATCCTCGGTCGCACCGACGATCACGGAATCACCCGATATCGAAACGCTGTCGCCAAAATAGTCGAGTGCGGCTCCGTCAGTTGCCAGCAATTTTGCCTGCTGTGTCCAGACGGTTCCGCTGCGGGTGTAAACGTATGAAGCTCCCTGTTCGACATTGGCCGTCGTGTCTGCCGCTGGTGACCCGACGACGACCGTGTCGCCGACGATCGCGACCGACCGGCCATAGACGTCATTTGCCGCACCATCGCCCGCGAACAGCTTTTGCTGCTGCGTCCACGTCGAACCCGAACGCGTAAATACATACGCCGAACCCTGATTCATGTTGGTCCCGATCATATCGCCGTAAGCTCCGACGACGATCGTGTCGCCCGAAATAGCGACCGAGTAGCCAAAGATATCATCGGCTTCGCCGTCGGCCGGGGTTAACTTTTGCTGAAGGACCCACGCACCGCCGGATAGCGTATAAACGTACGCGGCACCGACGCCGGATCCGTTCGCCGCCGACTTATTTGCTCCGACGACGATCGTCGTGCCCGAAATGGCAACGGCTCCGCCAAATTGATCGCCCGGCGTTCCATCACCGGCCTGGATCTTGGTTGAACCGCCAAAGCCAAGTGCTGCCTCAGGTGCATCGGGCCTTGAGAGGACCTTGTCATCTCTGCCGATGCGGTTCTTTTGAGAATCAAAATGCTGTCGGCTCTTCGCCTTGGCTAGAGCCAGGCGAGCCTCGAGCGGCGTCAACGCCTCGGCGGCGATCGCACTGCGTGTTTCGAGTTCGCCGGAAATGACCAACCCTGCGAGCAAGCCCGCGGCGGTCACACCCGACATCGCAAATCTGGCGATCGATCTCAGCGTACCCTTTTTGTTCTGCCGAGCATTATATCTAATGCCTTTAACACTACTCATTTGATTCTCCTCAGAGGTAAACAATGTTTTAACTTTCGTTACCTTTAATTATATGTTCGCAGAGCATAAAACTTCAACAACTTTTACGCGATAGGTTTCCTGGACCATTTTTGGCTCGGGAACCGCATGTTTACTGCTTTAACTCACAAAGATTATACATCTCTTAGATGCTCATAGAATAAAAAAAGACGACTAAAAAAGCCGTCTTTTCAAAAGTATTACCAAAAAAGGCGATTTTATTCCGGCAGTCCGTCCATATCCCTGATCCATTTTAGAAAAGAATCCTCGTAGATCAGGTACGTCGAGCGGATGCTGCGGCGAGGGGCGGTTTCGAGCGTGCCATCTTCGCAGAGGTTTTGCAGGGCTCGTCGGCAAAGCGGCGGTACGATGATGCGTTTTAGGCGAATGAGGCGTTCGACCTCAGAAATGCGGAGTTTCGGCCGCGCGATCAAATCCAATGTTCGTTGTGTGGTATTCATGTCTCTTGTGTGTATTATGTTTGGAATTTATATCCGCGCTATGCGGGAAAAGGGTGAAAATGCGAACTGTACGCAGTTTGTGCGATATTGAGCAAGCTAGGTCTTTTTGAGCATTCTGATACATATCGAGCATTCTGGTATAACTGTTCGGCATTGAATTGTATTAGTCTGAATGAAACGTTAGAAGCATTTTGCCGAGCGGCGAAATGTGTTCGAGAATCATCCAGACAATGTACGATATCAAACAAACATTCCAAAATCAAGCCAAAAATTATGCCAGCCAAAAATAAATATGAACTGTCCGCCCGGATCGCGGCATGCCGCGAACTCTTCGTCAAATACGGCGGGCGATCGCACAAAAAGATCGAAGCCGAAATGCGTGAGATGGGATTTGCCGATTTCTCACGACGGATCCTTTACAAAAGAACCGACAGCGGAGCCCGCCCGGGCTGGATCGCAGAATTCGGGTGGAATAGAAAAGCAGATCCGACTGAGGAGCTTTTAGCCGGGAACGCCGCCGCCCTCGTCGGCAAGGCCGGTTCCTCCGGCCTGACAGAGATCGCCGGCCCCGAACTAATCGAATCCGAGAGCCGTCACAACGGAGCATCCGTTGTTGCAGGCGAGGGCGCCTGCGGTCCAGTCGGGGAATTTGACGATTTTGAGGGGTTTCACGCCTGGCTCAGGCGGGTTTCTCCAAATATGACCTGGGATTGGCGGCATCAGATCTATCTGTACGAACGCCTGCAAAAGATAACGAGCGGCGACAAAAAACGCCTGATGATCTTCATGCCGCCGCGTCACGGCAAATCAGAACTGGTGACGGTCCGCTACACCGCCTGGCGAATGCGTCGAAAACCAGAAATGAAGGTCATCCTCGCCAGCTATGGCCAGGATCTCGCGAATACATTCTCGCGGTCGATCAAGCGTGTGATCTGCGAAGATCTGGCCCAACTTCAAGTTGCAGAGGAAGTTGGAGAGTTGCAGGAAGTTGCAGAGTCGCAGACTTCTGGGAACTCTAACCCTAGAACTCTCAAAACTCCTGCAACTCCTGCAACTCGTCCCACTCCCGCAACTCTAAAAACTCCCGTTTCAATGTTTCCATTTACCTCCCAACGGCCTATTAACACCGCCGCCCAGTGGGGAACTGCCGCAGGCGGCGGGCTGCGGGCGGTCGGAGTTGGCGGCGGCGTCACTGGTTTTGGTGCCGACCTGATCGTCATCGACGACCCGGTCAAAAACCGTGCGCAGGCCGAAAGCGAGATCTATCGCGAGCGTCTCTGGAAATGGTACACCGACGACCTCTACACCCGACTCGAACCCGAAGGCTCCATTATCCTCATCCAAACCCGCTGGCACGAAGACGACCTCGCCGGCCGCCTGCTAAAACAAGCCGACGAAGAAGGCGGCGAACAGTGGGAAGTGGTCGACCTGCCGGCGATCGCGGAAGTTCGCGAGAGTCTGGGCGATGTCGGACAGTTGGGAGATGGGGAGACGGGAGATGTGGAGACCGGAGACAGGGAGACTGGGAGTGGGGGAGATGGGGAGTTGGGGAGTGATGAAGGACGGGTGGAAGGAACGGTCAAGCGGTTTAAGAAAAGGGTGATCGGGTTTCCGCGGCTTTATTCGCATGTGAACGACGATGCACTCGCAAACTCCCCTCCTTACGAAGGAGGGGTGGCAGCCGCTTCGGCTGACGGGGTGGTTCTCTCGGGTGAGGTTGAGACGCGTTCAAATTCTGCTGAGCGCCGTCACAACGGAGGAACCGTTGTTGCAGGCGAGGGAGCCTGCGGTCCGGCTCCTCCCCATCTCCTCAACTCCCCGTCTCCCACACTTCCCCAAGCCACACTTCCCCAAGACCCGCTCGGACGTGTGCCTGGTGACGCACTTCTGCCGGAGCGGTATCCGGTTAAGAAGCTTGACGAGATACGCGGTCAGCTTGGTAATTATGCGTGGACATCTCTGTATCAGCAGCATCCGACGCCGCCGGGTGGGTCGATCTTTCAGCGAGAATGGCTGACGAATATCATCGACGCACCACCACCTGGCCTGAAATGGTATCGCGGCTACGACCTGGCGATCTCGACACGGACGACAGCGGATTACACGGCGAGCTTTAGAGTGGCGATGGATGAGATGGGCATCATTTATATAGCCGACGGATATCGTGCCAGGATCGAGTTTCCCGAACAGCGTCGCTACATTCTCGAACGCATGACACGCGAACGTGACACGCAACACGGCATCGAGGATTCGGCACACGCCAAGGCGATAGTTCAGGACCTGCAGCGGGAAAGGCTGCTGCTGCGGTATCCGTTCCGGACGGTTCCGGTCGTCGGCGATAAGCTGACCCGAGCCCTCAGCTGGTCGCCCCGAGCCGAACAGCACAAACTCCGCCTCGTCCGCGGCTCCTGGATCGATGACTTCATCACCGAGGCCACATCATTCCCCCTAGGCGCCCACGACGACCAGATCGACGCCATCTCAGTTGCCGTCCAAATGATGTCCGAAATGCCGGATAAAAAGTTATATGGGTTTTAGAACAACATCAAAATGTGGGGCGGCGATTTCGAATTGCAAGATGCCAAGAAGGAGCGAATAGTGGGAAGAAAGTGCACTTATTTACTCATTAACTAAGTTATGTTTTAGCTTGGATCACCAGTGAACATTTAGATCGTGGATGATGAAAAAGGAATGAAAAGAATATTTTTCGAAATGGATCTTAATTTCCGGAGAAACCGCATTTTTGGCGGCATGATCCTGCGGGTGATCGAGGCAAAAAAATTGTCGTTAAATGTGGAAAAAATATTCTTGCCTAAATTATTGAAAACGGGCATAATTCCGTCATGTTTTTTAGCTCTCGCTGATATCTGGTGATATTTCCGTCCGGTTACTTGCAATGCGGCGCTTTTCGGTTCGGTTTTGAGAGATGGTTTTGAGGTTTTTGGAAGCAGTTTTATTTTTGGTGTAGGTCGCGTCGCTGTTGTAACGGAAATTCACTTACGAATCCTCCGGTTTACCTGCCTAAATGCTTCTCTGGATGTTCGGATACAGGAGACATGGGAACTAAACTTTACGTCGGTAATCTATCTTTTCGCGTGACGAGCGAAGATCTACAGGAACATTTTGCAACGGCCGGGTCGGTTGATTCGGCGAATATCGTTATGGACCGCGAAACGGGGCGTTCGCGAGGATTTGGGTTTGTTGAGATGTCTTCGGACGATGACGCGACGGCGGCGATCGCGCAGTTCAACGGCAGTGATTACGACGGCCGCAACCTGGTCGTCAACGAAGCCCGCCCACGCGAAGAGCG
>JBGSQW010000143.1:0-9566 GCA_041737885.1 Pyrinomonadaceae bacterium
CCGGCTTCTGATAGCCCTTCAACAAATTGTCAATCAGCTCGTTGTCCAACAACTCTTTTTCTTTGGTCATTTTTTCTCCTCCGCCAAACCTATCTCATTCGGCTTTCAATGACCACTTACACAAAATAATTTACACCCTCCTCTGCTGTGGCAGAATCGGGAGCGACCGCTTCGCTCCCGACTCTGAGCGTATAGTATTCTAGACACTCTCTATGAAGGCACTATCGAGAATACTATTCGCCGCATACCTGCTCGTCCTGTTGTGGCTCGTGCTGTTCAAATTTTCGTACGACCTGATGGCTGTCGTTCAAGATTTTCAGATGCGGAGCGTAAACCTGATCCCATTTGCTCAGACTCGCAACAGTGAAATGATCTCGAATATTCTCGCGTTCATACCGTTCGGGGTGATGTTAGGGGTCAATTTTAAGCAGGCCGCGTTTAGGTATAAGATAGCGGTGATATTCGCATTTAGCCTTGCCGTTGAAATCATTCAATTTATCGTCGCGATCGGTGTCACCGACATCACCGATCTGATCATGAATACACTCGGCGGATTTGTCGGACTCGCTCTCTACGTTTTCGCCCAAAGGGTCGCAAATGAAAAATATCTGGATTGGGGCATCTTTCTTTTGGGCACGCTGACATTGCTGGCGGTCCTCTACGTTCGGATCTTCGTCATCATTGTAAAGTACTGATCTTCACCCTTATTTATGCAACAACCTGCTCGATCAGGCGTGTTATCGTAAAAATAAGGTTCGGGCGCTCTTAGCTTCTAAAATATTCATGCAATTAACTGTTGGACCATCACACCGGCTCATCGTCTTGATAGGCTTGTGCCTGTTCGTTTTTCAGTCCGTTTCGGCTCAGAAAGCCAGATCTGACAAGCAGATCGCGGCGGAGATCGAGCAATACATGAAGACCGCCGTCGAACACGAGAAATTCTCCGGCTCCATCCTCGTAGCTCGCGACAGCAAGCCGATCGTCAGTCGCGGCTACGGCCTCGCGAATGTCGAGCACGATATTCCAAATACTCCGAAGACCATCTTTCGGCTAGCTTCCGTAACGAAACAGTTTACTGCCACGTCGATCATGATGCTGCAGGAGCGTGGGAAGCTGAACGTCAACGACCCGTTCTGCAAATACCTCGCCGATTGCCCCGCCGCATGGCAGCCGATAACGATGAAGCAGCTTTTGACGATGACGCACGGTATTCCGAACGTCTCGTCGTTAGAGCTAGGAGCACTTCGAGCATTTCCGGTTGGGTGGGATCAATGGATGGAGGCGACGGGCAAGAAGCCGCTTGTGTTCAAGCCCGGCGAGCAATTCATGTATCTTGGTGCAGGCTACACGCTACTCGGCCTCATCATCGAGCGAATATCAGGCAAAACTTACGGCGAATTTTTGCAGGAGAATATTTTCGGTCCGCTGGGGATGAAAAATTCCGGCCACGAAGACCCGAGCCGCATACTTAAAGGCCGCGCCACCGGGTACAGACAATTGCCCGGCGACCCAATGACAAATCTGCAGTACCGCGAAATGATCCGAATGTATGCCGCAGGTGGAGTTTATTCAACAACAGAAGATCTCCTGCTCTGGGATCAGGCTCTCTACACTGAAAAGCTTTTGTCGAAAAAATCGATCGAGGAAATGTACGTTCCCGACAAAGAAATGATGCCCGGAAAGGCGTACGCGAGCGGCGTCTGGATCAGCACTAAACATGGCCGTCGCGAGATCGCCCACGGCGGCAACGCGGTTGGTTTCATAACCTACTTGGCTCGATATCCGTCGGACCGTGTAACTATCATTGTTCTGAGTAACAACGAAAAAGGCTCTTCCGGCAAGATCAGCGGCGTGCTGTCGTCTATCGTCTTTGGCTCGCCATATGAGATGGCTTATGAACGAAAAGCCGTTTCGGTCGATTCCGCTGTTCTCGGCAAATACGTCGGCGAATACACATTCGACCATCCGCGGACAACGATAATCGTAACAAAAGAGAACGGAAAACTATTCCAAAAGCGAGGCGGCGAGGCAAAGCAAGAGATGTTCGCCGAGTCGGATACCAAGTTCTTTCTGAAGACCGAAGACATACAGTTGAACTTCCTTAAAGATTCATCAGGAAACGTCACGGGCCTGAAAGTCGATCAGGGCGACGGCACTTTGTTTGAAGTTTTGAATGGCCGTAGGGTAAATTGAATGTCAATTCAAAATAACTGGAGGCGGAAAAATGTTTATTCAAAAATGGCTGCTGGCGCTGATCGGCTTACTTTTCATTGGTTTGGCGACTTTTACCTTTCTGCTCGTGACCGACCGCAATCCTCTGCCATTTCCTGATCGCGGATCTCGCATTTTCTCGGCTTCCTCGCCTGAGGCAAAGGATGCTGTCGTCGCTTTGCTATCGCAGCATGGCATCAATGAACGCTTTCAGGCCAACAGCAGCGGCATACTTCGCTCGATAATGTGGGACGGCACGATCATTAACCAATCGCCGCCCGAGGTCTTGCGAAAACTTGGCGAGCCCGCTGCCAGCATTGGAATTGTCGCTGACGATCCGGTCTTAGCCGCGAACAACGCCGCTGAATTTCTCCGTTCACGTGGTTTCGAGGCCGAGGTCGTTCTCGATGCCGAACCGGCATTGCCGATCGCATTTGTAAAGACCAACGCGATGCTCGGAACGGTTATAAACTTTCGCAGGCACGTTATCCATTTACCCCGACCAGAGAGCCCAGCCACTAAACCATAAAATCAGATAAACCACTTGCGTAGTCAAATGACTTCATGTATATTCATGTAGTCAAGTAACTACACGAATGAATCTCAGACGCGACGTATTTCAAGCTATTGCCGACCCGACCCGGCGGGCGATACTGTTGCTTGTCGCGACGCAGTCAATGACCGCCGGAGCGATCGCCGCGAACTTTGATACCGCGAGGCCGACGGTTTCCAAACATCTGCAGATCCTCACCGAATGCGAATTGCTCGACCAAAAGCAAAATGGCCGCGAGATCCGCTATCAGGTGAATGCAAAAAAGATGAAAGAGGTAGCGGATTTTATCGAGCCGTTTCGCGACATGTGGGATGAGAGATTTAACAAACTCGAAGCCGTGATGAAGAAATACAGGAGTGAATGAGCCACATTGGAAAATAGTGAACATAGAAAAACGATCAAGAACTATATGCCCTATGTTCCTATGTGGTGAAAAAAATGGAACGAAAAACAAAGATCGCCGCTGAGGACGGCCAGCAAGACCTTGTGATCACGCGCGAATTTGACCTGCCGCTCGATCTGCTCTTTAAAGCATATGTCGAGCCTAAGATCGTCGAACAATGGATGGGCACAAAGGTGCTAAAGCTGGAAAGCAAGCAGCATGGCGGTTACCGGTTTGAGACCAGCGATCCGGACGGTAACGTTGTGTTGCGTATGAACGGAACGATCCATGAGTTTGTGCCGGAGCAGAAGATAACGCGGACATTCGAAATGGAAAACACACCATTTCCCGTCCAGCTTGAGTTTTTGGAATTCGAGACGATGACCGCCGATACCAGCAAACTTACCATGCAGATCGTCTACCGTTCGGTTGAGGACCGTGACAACATGCTGCAATTACCGTTTGCCCAGGGACTGAATATGGCACATGACAGACTGGAGGATATCGTCAGCAAACTGCGATAACATGTTATGACAAAAGCACGGAAAATTATCTATTGGATCGCGACCGTATGGCTTTCACTTGGAATGGCTTCGAGTGCTATCGTGCAGTTAATGAGGATCCCCGAGGGCGTCGAGAGTGTCTCGCGTTTAGGCTACCCGTCATATTTGCTCGCGATCCTTGGCGTATGGAAACTATTAGGAGTTATTACAATACTTGCCCCAAAACTACCTCTGGTGAAAGAATGGGCGTACGCAGGATTTTTCTTCGTCGCGTCGGGGGCGTTTGTCTCGCATATCGCGATGGGCGACCCGATCGGTGAAATTTTTCCGTCAGTTTTGCTCGGCATGCTTACGGTGGTGTCATGGTATCTCAGACCTGAGAGTAGAAAGATATGAACAAAGAATTACTTCCCGCAGACCGCGAAGCCCTTATCAGCGATCTAAAAAACCGCTTCGAAAAGAATATGATCCGCCACGAGGGCGTCAATTGGGCTGATGTCCAGGCAAGGATCGAGGCTGACCCGGCAAAACTCTGGTCGCTCAGCGAGATGGATCGAACCGGCGGCGAGCCTGATGTGGTGGAATTTGATAAGACAACTGGCGAATTCATCTTTTTCGACTGTTCGCCGGAAACCCCGAAGGGCCGCCGCAGCCTCTGCTACGATCGCGCCGCCTGGGAATCGCGAAAAGAACACAAACCCGAAAGCGACGCCCTTACGGTAGCGACGGCGATGGGCATTAAGATCCTCGACGAGGAAGAGTATCGGACATTACAGCAATTTGGAAAGTTTGACACCAAAACCTCATCCTGGCTCGAAACGCCGACAAGCATCCGCCAACTAGGCGGAGCCATCTTCGGCGACTGGCGATATGGCCAGGTCTTCA
Organism: Pyrinomonadaceae bacterium; assembly: GCA_041737885.1. GTDB lineage: Bacteria > Acidobacteriota > Blastocatellia > Pyrinomonadales > Pyrinomonadaceae > OLB17. The sequence goes on from JBGSQW010000143.1 coordinate 4,535, forward strand.
TTTATCATAACGGAGCCGAATCGTACTACGGCGCGAGAGCTTTTCGCGGTTCGCTGCGGGTCTGAATATCGTTACTTATGCCCGAAAAGAAAACAAAACGTGCAGAAATAAAAACAAAGGAAACGTCTGAAAGCGTCGAGGATTTTCTCAACTCGATCCAGGACGAGCAAAAGCGCGTAGACAGCTTCGCACTTCTTGAAATGATGAAGTTGGCGAGCGGATGCGAGCCGAAGATGTGGGGCGGCGCGATCATCGGATTTGGCAATAGCGTTTACACGAGTCCCGCAACCAGCCGCGAGGTTGATTGGTTCGTTTCCGGCTTTTCGCCGCGTAAAGCCAACCTGTCCGTGTATCTGGCAGGCGGCCTAAAACGGTATTCCGAAGCTCTCGAAATACTTGGCAAACACAAAACCAGCGTAGGATGCCTCTATATTAAAAAGCTCGCCGACGTCGATATCGAGGTTCTAAAGGGAATGATCGAGGAATCGTTCAAATAAACCTGAGCCGTCTTTTCCCATCGGCGGAAGACGTCGAAAGCTCTTCTTAACCACCCGTTGCTCTCATAAAAAATGCGCAAAAATGGCGGTTGATCTCTCAACCGCCATTTCTATTCACATCGAGCGACTTATGCCAAATCAAATCGATCAGCGTTCATCACCTTATCCCAAGCGGCGACGAAATCCTTGACGAATTTGTCCTTGCCGTCCGCACAAGCATAAACCTCAGCGAGGGCACGCAGTTCGGAATTCGAACCGAATACCAGATCGACACGCGTTCCGGTGTATTTCAGGTCACCGCTTTTGCGGTCGCGGCCTTCGTACGCCTCGCCTGCAGGCGTCCATTTCGTCGACATATCCAGCAGATTGACGAAGAAATCGTTGGTCAGCGTGCCTGGGCTATCGGTGAAAACGCCATGCTTCGAACCATCATAATTGGCACCGAGAACGCGCAAGCCACCGACAAGAACGGTCATTTCAGGTGCCGTCAGGCCCAGTAGATTTGCTTTGTCGACGAGCAATTCCTCGGCAGGCGTCTTGTGATGACCCTTCTTGTAATTGCGGAAACCATCTGCCTGAGGCTCGAGGTACTTGAACGAATCGACCTCGGTCTGCTCCTGCGTCGCGTCACCGCGTCCCGAAGTGAACGGCACCGAAACATCGTGTCCAGCATCTTTCGCCGCCTTTTCAACCGCAGCACAACCGCCGAGAACGATCAGATCGGCCAACGAAACCGATTTACCGCCAGCATTAAAGTCACTTTGAATTCCGCCAAGCACTCCAAGCACCTGATCGAGCTGAACCGGATTATTCACTTCCCAGAATTTCTGCGGCGACAAGCGAATACGTGCACCGTTTGCACCGCCCCGATTGTCCGAGCTGCGGAAAGTCGATGCCGATGCCCACGCCGTCGAAACAAGCTGCGAAACCGATAGACCCGATGCGAGGATCTTCGCTTTGAGCGAAGCTTCGTCACCAGCATCGAGACGCGTTCCGGCAGGAACCGGATCCTGCCAGATGAGGTCTTCCGCCGGAACGAGCGGGCCGAGGTAACGAGCTTTTGGCCCCATATCGCGGTGCGTCAGCTTGAACCAAGCTCGAGCGAACGCGTCAGCAAACTCAGCCGGATTCTCCATAAATTGACGCGAGATCGCCTCATACGCCGGATCCATTCGCATTGCCATATCGGCGGTCGTCATCATCGGCAGGTGCTTTTTGTTCGGGTCGGCTGCATCGGGAACATTTGGCTCGACTCCGACCGGACGCCACTGATTTGCACCGGCAGGGCTCTTTGTCAGTTCCCATTCGTTTCCGAATAGCGTTTCCCAATAGCTGTTATCCCAGGTGATCGGCGTCGGCGTCCAGGCACCTTCGATACCGCTGGTGATCGTGTCCGCACCTTTGCCCGAGGCGTATGTGCTCAACCAGCCCAACCCTTGTGCCTCGATCGCTCCGCCTTCCGGCTCGACCCCGACGTGTGCGGCATCGCCTGCTCCGTGAGCTTTGCCGAATGTGTGGCCGCCCGCTGTCAGTGCAACTGTTTCCGCATCATCCATTGCCATTCGGGCAAATGTCTCGCGAATGTCGCGTGCGGAAAGCAGCGGGTCAGGGTTGCCGTCCGGGCCTTCCGGATTAACGTAGATCAATCCCATTTGAACTGCCGCAAGCGGATTTTCCAGATCGCGGTCGCCGCTGTAACGGCTATTCGGCTTGTCGCTGGTCGCGAGCCACTCGCCTTCGCCGCCCCAATACGTATCCTCTTGCGGCTGCCAGACGTCAGCCCGGCCACCGCCAAATCCAAACGTCTTAAAGCCCATCGTTTCGAGAGCAACATTGCCCGTCAATACGAAAAGATCAGCCCACGACAGCTTTCGCCCATATTTCTGCTTGATCGGCCACAGCAGGCGGCGGGCTTTGTCGAGGTTGCCGTTGTCTGGCCAGCTGTTGGTCGGGGCAAAACGCTGTTCGCCGTTTCCCGCACCGCCGCGGCCGTCAGACACGCGATATGTACCGGCCGCGTGCCACGACATTCGGATAAAGAACGGCCCATAATGACCATAGTCGGCCGGCCACCACTCTTGCGAATCGGTCATCAGAGCCTTCAGATCGGCAATAACTGCATCGAGATCAAGCGATTTGAACTCGGCAGCGTAATCGAACCCGTCGTCCATCGGATCCGCGAGTTCGGAATTCTGTCTTAGGATCTTTAGATCGAGTGCGTTCGGCCACCAATCGCGGTTCGACCTTTTAGTACTCGTTGTAAAACCGATCGCACCGCCCGTAAACGGACAGCGGCTCGAATCATTGATTTCCAGGGCTTCGCCACTGTTCTGGTCTTCGTTATTTTCCATTATGATCTCCTGTGTTTGCTGTTAACTTTCGATACCTAATTCATCGCTGCCCGATTGGTACAATCCGGGCAAGAGCCGTGAAGCGTTAGCTCGATAACGCCGGTCGTAAAACCCGATCGCTCCGCCGCCTCTCTTATCAATTCGTCCGGGATGTTCAGATCCAGGTCGATCAGCTTTTCGCATTCGTTGCATATCGCGTGATCGTGTCGGGCGAGATTACGATCATAGCGTGTCGCATCCTTGCCAAATCTTACTTCGCCTATCATCCCTTCGCCGCTCAAATAGCGGAGCGAATTGTAAACCGTCGCAAATGATATCGCCGGTAAAATGGCCCGAGCATTGTCAAAAACCTCATTTGCGGTCATATGATGATCCGATTCGCGGATCACCTGCAAAATTGCCGTACGCTGTTTAGTCAGTCCTACTCCATCTGCACTATTCATATGCGGCACTCCCCTTAGCTGAAATTTTATTTAGAATGATTCTAATTTGAAATTATGTCAAGATAAAAACCCGCATTTCGCAAATAAATATTCTCGCAGCCAACATTCGCCGCTAAACTGCGATTGATCCATAATGTTTTTAGAGTCAAGCGTGCGACGGATTCGGCATTTCCTGAACGACCGCGACGGCGCTGACATCGGTTAAATTTATTGGTGTTACCAATTAAATGGCAAAATCCTCGGCGACCTCGCGTGAAAAACTTATCCAGATCCTCCAAAACGCCTACTCCGGCGAGTGTGCCGCCGCGTATGCATATCGCGGCCATTGGAAATCGTTGAAGGATTCTCCTGAAAAAACAAGGATCAAAGATATCGAGGCCGAGGAATGGGATCATCGCCGCCGCGTTGGCGAGTGGCTCGAAAAGGTCGGTGCCAAACCCAACGCCGCACGCGAGAAAATATTCTGGACGGTAGGTCGTACTCTCGGTGCGACCTGTTTCCTGTCGGGTTGGTTCATGCCGATGTATTTTGCCGGCAGATTAGAAAGCCAGAATTCGGTCGAATACGAAGACGCCGCCAAATTTGCCGCGGAACTGGAAATGACTGACTGCGTCGAAGACCTGCTGGACATGGCCCGCGTCGAGGTCGAACACGAGGAGTTTTTCCATTCCGTGGTCTCCGGTCACCGCTTGCTGCCGATCATGAGGCGAGTTTTTGGCTGGAGCTAAAGAAAGGCCCGGCGAGCAGATCTTGCGTCTCAAACGCGTCCCTGGGCCAAAAACCACTCGACAAATTTCGGGATTCCGTCCTGGATCTTGGTTTGAGGATCATAGCCGAGAAGTTCGCGGGATTTTGCGATGTCGGCATACGTTGCCGGCACATCGCCCGGCTGCCACGGCTGGCGGTCGATGTTGGCTTTTGTTCCGAGACTTTTCTCGATCAGTTCTATTAGCTCCGAGAGCGTGACCGTTTGCGATTCGCCAAGGTTAAATACCTCGTGGATCGATCCATCGTAGTCGATCGCCGCACGCACTCCCTGGATAATATCGTCGATATACGTGTAATCACGCCGCGAAGAACCGTCACCGAAAACCTGTATCGTTTTACCGGTAGATATCAGTTTAGAGAATTTATGTATAGCGAGATCGGGCCGTTGGCGGGCTCCGTAAACGGTAAAAAACCGCAGGCAAACAGTGCGAATATCGTAGAGATGCGAGTATGTGTGACAGATCAGTTCCCCGGCGGCCTTGGTTGCAGCATAGGGCGAGATCGGCTGAAATATGGGGTCACTCTCGGCAAAAGGCACTTTCTCATTCACGCCGTAAACACTGGACGATGAGCCAAAAACAAACTGCTTAATGCCATGCTCACGAGCAAGTTCGAGCAGATTTACCGTTCCGTTGATGTTGGTTTCGGCGTAGAGTTTCGGTTCCGAAAGCGATGGCCTGACGCCTGCACGGGCCGCCAAGTGGGCGATCACATCAAATTTGGTTTCCTCAAAGATCTCAGCCAGTCTCGCATCATCGCGAATATCGGCCTCGATCAGCTGGTAATTCTCGTTTTCAAGATGCTCCGATATATTAGCCCGCTTGATCTGCGTATCATAAAAATCGTTAAAATCATCAACGACCGTAACGTGCCAGGTGCCCTCTGACAAAAGCCGTTCGACCAGATGCGAACCAATAAATCCGGCACCGCCGGTCACCAAAATACTCTTTTTCACAGATAAGATATTACAAGC
>JBGSQW010000150.1:0-32225 GCA_041737885.1 Pyrinomonadaceae bacterium
CAACTAAGAATGGCTTGATTATTTCGGCGCTTCGTCCATCTTGCTCAATCAACCGGTGCCTAGTTTGAGAGTCGATTACAAAAGCTTCATTAAGCCCAGTTTTAATACCGTAAAATAGCTTTCCGTCCACATATTCAACAAGCGGAACGCTATTGGACGATAACTTTGTAATGAGTGCCTGTGTAACATCGTTATTTAGCGACCAGCCATTATCATCCAATGCGCTCGGCAAAATTGTATATCTTAAAGCGTCCACCTGTTCCGCAAGGGATTCCGTTGAGACGTCGAGAGTTTCAACCTGTGCCGTGTTTATTGCGGTCGCCATCTTTTCTTTTTTAACTCGCAGAATACAAGTGTAGGTGGTTGCTCCCTGAAAAACTGGCAAGATTCCAAAATCCAGAATCTCTTCTATTTGAAATTCTTTTAGAAACTTCCGTATCGGTTTTCCGTAGCCCGTTCGAAGCCATTTATTGCCAACAATGACTCCAAATTCGCCTCCATTTTTGAGGAGTTCCATGTAACGTTCAACAAAATACACATACAAATCAGCAACTCCGTGATAGCTATCGAAGTGCTTTTGTAAATACAATTTTATTCCACGATTCAAACCCTCTTGCCGAACATACGGCGGGTTTCCAACGATCGCATCAAATCCACCATTCGCAAACACCTGCGGAAACGTCGATGCGAAGTTCATCGGGTTGAGCTTGCGGAGTTCGCGGTCTTCGAAGAGCTGGCCGTCCATGATGTCGTAATCGATGAGCGAATTGCCGTGGACGATGTTTTTATTGAGGCTGGGCAGGAGCTGTTCGCGCAGGCCGCCGAGTTTTGGCTGGACGGTGGCGGCGGTTTCCTCTTCGAGCAGTTTCAGGTACAGCGAAAGCTGCGCCACCTCGACCGCCTGCGCATCCAGATCGACGCCGAAGATGTTGTTCACCAAAATGTCCCGCTTGTGTTCCAGCGTAAGCTGCAAACTGCCGTCAGGAGTCTCGCGAACAAGGCCGGCTTTGAGAGCGGCGGAACGCCTCCGGGAACTCCCCTCCTTACGAAGGCGGGGTGTCGGTGCTTCACCGACGGGGTGGTTCTCCGGCTTAGGCACCGCGAACACATCTGAAACCGCGCTCGTCTCATCCCCGGCCGGGAGAACCACCCCGTCACCCGAAGCGGGTGCCACCCCTCCTTCGTAAGGAGGGGAGCCTTTTGCGGGCGTTCCGCCTTGGTACCACTCGACATGATACTTGATCAAATAATCAAATATCCCCAACAAAAACGACCCCGAACCACAGGCGATGTCGGCAAAGTGCATCTGTGATATCTCGTCCGGTGTCTTACCCGCGATCAGCTTGCCTATCGTATTTTCGACGATGTACGAGACGATATATTCCGGTGTGTAATAAACACCGCCTGCCTTTCGCACCTCGGGTTTTTCTTCGACCTGGGCACGTTTGTCGGTGACGGTGATCGTTTTGCCGAGGAACCGCTCGTAGATGCTGCCGAGGATGTGGATCGGGATCGTGTTGAAATCGTACGCCGAGTTGCGATGCGAGAGCCACGCCAGCGTATCGGCAAACCCCTTGCCGTTCGGGTCGAAATCTGCCGCGTCGAGTATCGAGTGCGGCTTAAAAATGATGCCGTTGTAGATCGAATTGAGCCGTGGGATTTCACCCGCAAAATCGCGCCACGCGTTACCCGTTTTCTTTCCCAGACGGTCAATGATCTCTGACGGCTCAACCAGTTTATCCTCAAGAAACCGTATAAAAACCAGCCGGTCAAGCGTTCTCTGCGTGATCTCGGTCAGTTCTTCGCCATCGAGTTCGGGTTTGGCACGTTTGAATGAGCGTGCGAGTTCCTCGCGATGGACGTCCAGCTCGGCAAGGAATGTATCGCCGACCGGCTGTATCTGAACCGCCGGAGCAACCTTTGCCGCCTTTGCCGTTTTAGCCTTTTTGAGGCTCGTGATGAACTTCTCGAGCGAACCCTCGCCGACCGCTTCGCGGGAAAAGAGGTAGTAGAGCTTGCGAAACGTCTCTTCGTCGGCGAACTCCGAGTAGTGAAATTTGTGGATGATGCCGTTTAGGGCTTTGTCGACGTTGGGCTTGTACCGCGAATCGAGCACGAGCAACTGTTCGAAATCCGTCAGGACAGCGAGCGGCGTGTTCGAGTTCCACCCGTATCGCATCGCCTGAAAGCAGTCGTACTGATTCTCAAGCTGCCGCGACGGCTTCTTAGCCTCGGCCATAAACCTCGCCTGCATAAAATTCGGCGCGGTGTAAAACGCGTAATCGGCCCGCTTGCCGCGATCGCCGACCATCACGCTCTTTTCGATCTTCACCTCACGTTCGTACGGATTTGGATGCGTCTCATGATAAACGTCCCAGCCGAGAGCGATAAAGAACGGATTTAAAAAATCGCTCCGTACCTCCGCCTCCTGATAACGCGGAGCCATATACGCCGCTTCACCCGCCGCAAATTGCCCTGCAAGGGATTTTACTCTCTCAAACGCTTCTTCAAAATTGCTGGGAATCATAGGAAATGCTCGAAATGTAGCATTATCAAGATGTGTTCGCAAGATTTCGCAACGGCTAATGATCGGAGCCGGATGCCTCTCCAGCAAAAAGTTCAATTAGCTAACCGCTAGAGCGGCAATAGGCGTGTTCTCCGTGATGGCGACGAAAGCGTAGGTTGTAGATCTCGTAGGCGAGGTGTTCGGCTTCGCGCTCAGATGGGGCGTAGGCTAGCGGGTACCAGGTTGGGCGGCGGACGTCGCGGTCGAGGTAGGCGGCGATGTTTGTGTTCAGCATGTCGCTGAGCCGGTTGACGACCATTTGCTTGCGGCGTTCATCCCATTGGACGAGCCATACTTTGTTTTCGCTTCTTTCGTACATATCGATATCAAACATATTGGTTTACCTCATTTTTTAGTTTCGTCAGTGCTGTTCTCCGTCTGATCCCGACGGACCGAGTAGGTTCAGGGTCACCGAGTCGGGGTTACGGGTGTGGCGGATGTCGGTGAAGATGTAAGTTTTGGGTATGCGGATACCGAGGTGGGTCATCAAGCGCCGGGCGCGGATAACGCGTAGGCGGCCCTTACGGCCGAATTTGCGGATGCGGTAGATATGGCCTTTTATCGTCGGGCGGGCGATGACGATCGTACCTGATCGTTCGTCGTAACGGATCGAGGCGTAAACCAGCCCGTTCAGCACGGCGTAAACAGTCGGATTCAGCACGATCTCACCCCGCGGGTTGATCGACGCATACGGCCGCAGCGTGCGTTTGGGGCGAGGTTTTTTGTCGAGTTCTCTCCACATGACATCTCAGGAGTTTTGAGCCACGAATTGACACGAATAATCACGAATCAGACAGACAGAATTTCCTATTCGTGTTCATTCGCGTTCATTCGTGGCTAAAATTCTTCCGGGCGAGGGCACGGCGGCTGGGGCGTGCGGTTCGCAGGTCGAGTGTGAGGATGCCGTCGGTATCGATCGCCACCTCGTCAAACTGCATCGTGTGCGGCAGCATGATCCGCTTCTCACGCATCAGGCGATGAGCTCGGACCATGATGCCCGTCCGGTTACTCTTTAGCGCCGGGTACGCGTGCGGCGTCGATGCCTCGACCGGTTTGAGGCCGATGCGATGATTGACCGTGTCATACAGCAGCCGAAACCATTCCGGTGAACCCAGTTGCTCGTGAGCGAAACGGTTCATCACGATATGGCCCTTTTTATTCATCGTTACGTGCAGCCCCGCATACTGCGGCTGCACATCATCCCGTTTTATCTCGACCCATTCTGCAAGCATATTTTTTCTACATCCTTACACAGTTTATCTCGTACACTGCTTAGTGTTGCATAGATGATACAATTTGTCAAGTGAGATATTATGGTTTGTCGCGGCTCTGCGGGAAACCCGCTAAGTCACCCACGATCCACAAAGGAAAAAGCACATGAAAAAATATGATATAAACGCCGCTATTTGGTGAGGATATAAAGCCTTGAGCACCGAAATATGAACGGCTGCATCAATCTAGCGACGTGTGACGTAAAAACGGTTCGGGGATGGTTGTTGAGCGGTTCGGCGTAATGGGACGCGAGCGACGCTAACGACGGAATACGTCGCACGGCTTTAATTCGCCGTGATCTCGGCGGCTATGGCCTGGAATGCCGGCGTCTGCGGAGTAAAAGCGGCCTCGGAATGGTCGAATATTTCGTCGAGTTCCTTTTCCACGGAGCCGTGGCCCGCAGGGATCGTCTTGATCATCGGCTCGAAGTTTTTGAAATCGTAGAGCTGATTATCGAGCAGGTGCGAGCCGGTGACATTTGTTAGCGCCGTCATCATCGTGGGGCGGATGTAGGGCGTTTCCTTTTCGAGCTCATTGATCAGGCGTTTTACGCGGGCACGTTTGAGGTTCGGCTGGGCTCCGCAGAGGTTGCAGGGGATGATCGGGAACTGCTGTTCCTCGGCGTACTTGGCGATCTCTGCTTCCTGGCAATACGCGAGCGGGCGGATCACGGTGTTGCGTCCGTCATCACTCCTAAGTATTGGCGGCATTGCCTTTAGCTGGCCGACGTAGAAGAGATTCATTAAAAATGTCGCGATGATATCATCGGCATGATGGCCAAGCGCGATCTTCGTACAGCCTTCTTCGACCGCTACGTTGTATAAAATACCTCGTCTCAATCGTGAGCAGAGTGAGCAATACGTTTTGCCTTCGGGAATGTGGGCGGTGACGATCGAGTAAGTATCTTCCTCGACGATGCGGTAGGGCACGCCGCGTTCCGCGAGGTAATTCGGCAGCACTTCCTCGGGAAAATCGGGCTGTTTTTGGTCGAGATTTACTGCGAGGAGCGAAAAATTGATCGGTGCACGACGCTGAACGTCGAGCAACAGGTCGAGCATCGCGTAGCTGTCTTTGCCGCCCGAGACACAGACCATGACCTTATCGCCTTCCTCGATCATCGAGAAATCGTTGATCGCACGGCCGATCTTTTTCAGCAATTTGCCCCTGGTTTTAGTCTCTCCCTGCACAGTTTTACTTCTCCACTCGAAAACTCTAGATTTTGACACGGTCATAACCGTTTGACAACCATAAAAAATGACTAGACACGTAGCGGAAACCTAACTATTATCTATTTTAAGGGAAATTTCGATATTATTCAGGTCGCGTGCCGGTGCCGTTGCTGCCTAGAAAGAGAGGCGGATCTTCCGACTTTCCCGTCCAATAAAACACTAAGTGAGGCTAAGTAAAACATATGATCAGAATGGGCAGAGGCAATAAACCAGACCAGCCGGAATACGGCGAGCAACCGACACAGGAACAGGCCTATCGATATGCCGAGCAGGCCGCGGCGTCAACCGGGTCGCGAGCAATCTCCGAAAGCGATTCGATGGCCAGGGACATCAAGGAAGGACGTCTTAGCGGCTTTGTAGGCCACGGCACCACCTTGACGGGCGAAACACAGTTTCACGCGATGCTTCGGGTCGACGGCCACCTGATCGGAACCGTTTCATCTGAGACCGGTACGCTGATAATCGGTACGAACGGCCAGGTCGATGCCAATATCGTTGTCGCCGCAGCCATGATCAATGGAACCGTCAATGGCGACATCGTCGCTACCGAAAAGCTACAACTTGGCCGCACGGCCCGTGTCATGGGCAACATCCACAGCCCACGTCTGATCGTCGAGGAAGGGGCGATCCTGGAAGGTAGCTGCTCAATGCTCAAGGCCCGCGAAGTTCAGGAAGAAGAAGCCGTTGCCGCTGCTGTCCAGTACGAGAAGCAGGCCGTTGTCGCGGCTCAGCCTTTAGAGCTGGATAGTGCTGACCCCGATGACGAAGAATCGGCCGAGGCAGCAACTGTCTAAACATTACAGGCTTATGTTTTAAATTGGGCGGGCTTTTGATCCCGCCTTTTTTTTGTCAAAAACAAACTAAACAGAGGAAAAACTATGCTAAATGACTTTAAGGCTTTTATCGCTCGCGGTAATGTCCTAGATCTTGCTATCGGTGTGATATTAGGAGCCGCATTCGGAAAGATCGTAACCACGTTTACAGAGGGCATCATCATGCCGTTCGTCGGTCTCGTAACCGGCGGAATGGATTTCAAATCCAAGTTCTATGATCTCAGCGGAAAGCTAGGCGCCGGTGCTACACCCGAGCAGATCGATGCAGCGGTAAAGGGCGGTGCTCCGCTTGTTCGTTACGGACAGCTGATATCGGATATTCTTACATTCCTCATCGTCGGTTTTGTGATGTTTATGATCGCAAAGGCCGCAATGGAATACTTTAAGAAGCTAGCCGCCGCAACGCCACCGCCGCCGCAGGAAGCTTTACTTGCCGAGATACGTGATCTGCTTAAGGAAAAACAGGCTTAGGTTGTCAAAGATCAATTTCAACTGGGTACGGTTTCGGCCGTACCCTTTTTGTTTGCAAATGACGCTATACGCGTTTTCGGTCCGGGCGTGGTTTTATGCCGGTGCTTATTTTTGGCGTAGAGGTAGCGGTTGTAAATTCAGAATTCGCGGTCGCTGTGGCCTCATTTTTTGTGGCGAGCAATTTTGATGCTTCGAGTATCTTTTTTGCGGCTTTTGCCGCTTTGGTTGGTCTTTTTGTTGGTTTTGCCATAGATCTCCTTCCTTATTATTTTTTTATCCAGCCTCCGCCGACTACTTCTTCGCTGGTTTCCAGATCATAAAATATTGTTGCCTGCCCGGGCGTGATGGCACGCTGCGGTTCGTCAAAAACGATACGAGCGTGATCATCCGGCAGCGGATGTATTGTCGCTGCTGCGGGTTCGTGACGGTAACGGATCTTGACGTTTGCACGAACCGGTTCGGCCGGCTCGTCGAATGCTACCCAATTCACACCCTTTGCGGTAAATTCCCCGGCCTCGAGTTCGTCCGCCTCGCCGACGATTATCTGATTTCGAGCCCGTTCTATCTGCAAGACATACAAGGGCTTTTCGTGGGCGATGCCGAGTCCGCGGCGTTGGCCGATCGTATAGCGGTGAATGCCGGTGTGCGTTCCAACCGCTTCGCCGGCGGTGTTAACGATCTCGCCACCGACGGGCAGTTCACCTTCGCGGCCCTCGTGATCGAGGTAGCGGTCGATAAACTCGGAATATTTCCCGTCGGGTACAAAGCATATCTCCTGCGATTCCTGTTTCTCCGCCGTATAGAGCTTGGCCCCGCGGGCGATGTCACGAACCTCGGTTTTGAGCATCTCGCCGAGCGGGAAGTAAGCCCGCGACAGCTGTTCCTGATCTAATTCCCAGAGAAAATAGCTCTGATCTTTCCAATGATTCTTTCCGCGAAAGAGCCGATAGCGGTTTGCCGCCTCGTCATATTCGACCCGTGCAAAATGCCCCGTCGCCACCTTGTCGCAACCGAGCGAAAGAGCCATCTTATCGAGCGAAGCGAATTTTAGACGCGAGTTGCACGCCACACACGGGATAGGTGTTTCTCCATCGAGATAGCTTTGGACAAACGGCTCGACGACATCGCGTTCGAAGTCTTTTTCCAGATTGAGCACGTAAAACGGAAACCCGAGGCTTTCTGCAACGCGTCTCGCGTCATAGACATCATCCATCGAGCAGCAACGGCTCGGCAGCGGATCGCCATTCTCATCCACACTGATGCCGCGCCGCTGATTCCACAGCTGCATCGTGAAGCCAACTAATTCGTGGCCTTGTTCTTTTAATAATGCAGCCGCTGCCGAACTATCGACACCACCGCTCATGGCTACCGCGATCTTCATAACTCAACTTTCATAATGACAGCCCGCACACGTTCGAAGCAAGCAGTTTACCGATCACTGTCCCAAGATGGGACAGGCGGGGACGGTTTGCAGATCCCGTAAACCTTTGCTGTTGAACAACATACACTGCATTTCTCGTCTCTGTCCCACTGTCCCACATAAATTTAAAATCTGTTTCATTAATAAAACACTTGACTATTATTGCAACATGTGTATGATTTGTCAATACATATGTTAGACAAAACTGAAAATATCGAAACAATGTCCTCGGTTAAGCTTTTTCGCGACTGGGTCGCCGAGGGCCGTATTACAACGGCTCCAGCAGAGTTGGCTGGATGTTTGTGGCGGGCTGGTGAGGTCGGGCTGCTGGTCGGTGAAACAGGTTCGGGCAAGAGTTTGCTGGCTGTCGAGATCGCCGACCGTATTTCGCGGCACTATCCGTCGGAATTGATGGACTGCAACGCGGGTGAGATGGACGTTTTATATGTAGATCTCGAGATGAACGCGCGACAGCTCGTACAGCGTTATTCCTACGAACCGATCCTCGGCGAGCCGCCCGAGGACTACGAATTCTCATCGCGGCTTCACCGTTTACAGATCGATCCGCTGGAGTTCATAACGAGATACACGCCGCAGGAAGCCGCGAAAGCCTTTGCCACAAAACTTGCCGCTGTCGCGAGCGAAACAAATGCACAGGTAATCGTTATCGACAGTATCACGGCCCTGAAACGTTCGTATAATGGTGCGTCGGAACTGATGCCGGTCATTCGCCGTCTGCGGCATCTGGCCGAGCTTCGCGGTCTGTCTATATTGATGACGGCGACGATCGCAAAACGTGACCTCGCTCAGCCGTTGACCCTCGCCGATCTCGGCGGGCTTCGCCTCGCAGCCAGCTGTGTGGATTCTGTCTTTGCCATCGGGCGGGGTGGCAAATACACTAACGTACGGTATATCAAGCACCTGTCATCCCGGAATTCGCAGGTGATCTATGACAAGAACGGCGTTCTGTCCTTCAAGATCGGCCTGAGCGGCAATTTTCTTGGCCTCGAGTTCCTCGAGTGTTACTTCGAGAAAGCTTATGTCAACAAACGTTCAGACCAAGGGCCTGATTCAGATCTCGACACGATACGTAAGCTCCACGCCCAAGGTCATTCTGTCCGCGAGATCGCCGACATGGTCGGACGTTCGAAATCCACGATCCAGCGTTTACTGAAAAGATATGTTCCGGAAAACGCCGAGATCATTGACGACGATCCGGTCGAGGAGCCGATCGAACAGGAAGCGGAGAAGCAACAACGGCGAATACCATACGAATTTCCGGGCGTCGAGGAATATGAAGCAGCTCTCTCAGATCCGAAATTTGCCGATCTCGGCGGACGGCAAAATACGGAGAAAAAACGGCTCCGACGCGAACGCTCGCTGATCGAAGCAGCCGCTACACGGGCCAATAAGATCTTCCGTCAAACCGGAAAAGCGCCACACCTTGCTGAAGATCCCGGACTCTCGAACTTTTACGCCGATCGCTTTGCCGAAGAGAAGGTCGATTCGAGTTAATCCTGAGATCAGGTACCACAATAAGTTCTCGACAGAGGTAACATTTCCCAACATGCTAATGCGTTACCCCTTTCCGACGCCGAAGACGCGAAGTTTAGCGGTAACCGCTTCGGCATAGGCCTTCGAGCCCGCGTTGTTCGGGTGGCCGATGGCAGCGATCTCGCAGAGGCGGACGGGATAGTCGATCCTGGTTTCCCGCTTCAATTTTGGCAGAGCTTCGCGGCACTGCGTCCTTCGCGACGCGTATAGCGGATCATCGACCGCTCCATTCTTCTGCATTCGAAAAAGCAGCGAATTCGGCGTTTCGAGACAGGTGTCTTCGGTAATTGGCGACTCGATAAAAATAGCTCGCGGCGAGGGAAATGTTGCATTCAGCTTATTGACCGCGGCCTGAAGACAGCGATTCGATTCACGGATCCACAGTCGCGAACGTTCCGTAGCTTTACGGCCGATGCGGTTGAAATACAGCTTTCGCGTCAGCGGATTATTTGCAACTGGTTTAAGAATTCGCGGGAAGCTCATCGATTCGAGCCAGCCGTTGAACATCCGGCTGCGTGAGGTTTTAGGCGAGACGATGGGGTAATAGCCGACGACGACGATCGTCGAAGCCGGATGGAGCCGGGCTGCGTGCTCGATCACGTCAAACATATCGTGAAGGCAGTATTTCTCGATCATCGGCGGAAGCTTTTTGATATCAGAGAACGGGTCGAGCAGCTTGGAAACCGAGATATCCGTGATGCCGCCGGTCAGCATGACAAGGTCGGCTCCGGGCTTACCGACTTTACGATACTGCTCGGCGGCGACGGCGATCTGCTTCCAGATACTAGGGAAACCGACGTTGACCTCGGATTCGAATGGATACGTCTCATCACGGCCGATCTTACGATACTTTTCGGCTTCGTCGGCGTGAAATTTAAGTGTCGAGCCGGAATGGGCATTTACTGTTAGATTGACTTCACGAGGCCGAGCGAACGCTTCGCGACGGAGCCATTCGGCGGTCAGGGAATAGAATTTTTCACTCTCGGCGAGACCCTGGCCCCAGACTACAGAATCGCCGACAACCAGGAACTCGTAGGGCACTGTCCGCGCGTCTGAACCAGCACGCGTTCTCGTTGCCCCGGCGAGCATTGCCGCAGAGAAAAGTGCAATTCGCTTTAAGAAAGAGCGACGCGATTCGTTAGACATATTATGGCTGATGACGGACGGTATGTGATTATAGTTTCGAAACGGGTTCTAACTCAAGACTTCGCAAACGATAGCTGATGTGCTATATTCGCAGAGTTATGATTATTGCCACACGCATCCGCTAAGACCTCGGTCGCACTTCGTGCCTTCCTAACGCTCTCCAATACGCGTTACAAGGCTGCCTTTGCTGCTCAACGAGCGCACTCTTTTAGCTTTTAAAATTTATATTTTTATGTCAACCCATCCGGAAACTCCGTCTTCGGTGACGGATAAACATTCGTTTTTGTCAGTTCTGCGTGAGGCATTTGTTGGTACGACCCGTGATTTCACGACCGGGCCGATCTTTCCCGCCCTCGTCATTCTCGCCATCCCGATGATCCTCGAGATGTCGATGGAAGCCCTTTTTGCGATCGTCGATACCTTTTTTGTTGCCAAGCTCGGCGCCGAGTCGGTCGCAGTTGTCGGATTTACTGAGTCGGTCCTGGCGTTGGTTTACGCTGTCGCGATCGGTTTGAGCATTGGTGCGACAGCTACGGTCGCACGGCGATTTGGCGAGCAGGACCTGGACGGTGCAGCACGCACGGCGACACACGTCGTCTATCTCGGCCTGATGGTTTCGGTCGTGATGGGATCGATCGGGCTGATATTTGCCGCTGACATCCTGAGCTTCCTCGGTGCTGAACCCACCGTTGTCGAGATGGGCATTCCGTTCGCTCGGATAATGTTCGGCTCGAACATGGTTATCGTATTTCTGTTTCTGCTCAACGGAATATTTCGTGGTGCAGGTGATGCGGCGATCGCGCTTCGCGTGCTGATCGTGGCGAACGGACTGAACATCATTCTCGATCCGCTGTTTATTTTCGGCATCTGGATATTCCCCGATCTGGGCGTGACCGGTGCGGCGGTGGCGACGGTGATCGGGCGTGCATGCGGTGTCGCCTATGCCGGTTGGGCTCTTTTCATTCGCAAGAATGGCCGTCTTAATGTGCGGGCAGAACACTGGCGATTTGACCCGACGCTGCTCTGGTCGCTCGTGCGATTGTCCGCGACGGCAGTTTTGCAGTTCCTGATAGCGACACTTAGTTGGAGCGGTCTCGTGATGATACTCGCGCCGTTCGGGACGTTTGCGCTGGCCGGTTATCAGATCGGGCTGCGGGTCATAATCTTTGTCCTGCTTCCGGCCGTCGGCCTCGCCAATGCCGCCGCAACGCTGGTCGGTCAGAATCTCGGTGCCGGAAAACCCGAACGAGCAGAACGCTCGGTCTGGCTCGCCGGAGCCCTGAACGCCGTCCTGCTCGGCCTCGCCGGATTGTTCTTTGTCATTTTTCCGGGCCTCGTGGTGAGCATATTCACGACCGACCCGGCGGTGGCGACCTATGCCAGCGATTGTCTGCGAATAGTCGGGTATGGTTACGCCTTTTACGGTCTGGGTATGGTCATGGAAAGCTCGTTCAACGGAGCCGGCGACACATGGACACCGACGTATCTCAACTTCTTTGTATTTTGGATGTTTGAGATACCGCTCGCCTACGTGCTCGCAAACCACTATGGCTATGGCCCGCAAGGCGTTTTTTGGTCGATGACACTAGCATTCTCAATGCTTGCCATCGTCTCGGCCCTACTCTTTAAACGCGGAAAATGGAAGCTGAAGACGGTCTAGGATCGACCCGACCACACAGGAAGATAGAAACATAGAAGCTCCTCTATGTGTTCTATCTTCCTATGTGGTTAAAATCTATCTATGACTGCCTTCCTCGATCCGCGAACCTACCGTTACCCAGAGTGGGTCGCAATAGGGGAATACTATTTTCGCTCGCACGACGTAGTCGCGTTCGGCACGCCGCTGACGCCGGAAAACGTTCGCGAGGCGTATCGCAAAGGCATTTTCCCCTGGAACACCGAGGGATTGCCGCTGCCGTGGCATTGCCCGGAATGGCGTGCGGTTCTGAATTTCGAAGACCTAACCATTCCACGCAGCCTCGAAAAGGTCAGACGAAAGACCGATCTGACATTCACCATCGACCAAGCCTTTCCCGAAGTCATCCGCCAATGCGCCCTCGCCTATCGACCGGGACAAGGAAGCACGTGGATATCACCGGAATTCATCGCCGTTTACACCGAGCTCCACCGCCAAGGCATGGCTCACAGCATCGAGGCCTGGAATCCTGACAACACCCTCGCGGGCGGCCTCTACGGCATCGACGCCGGAGGTGTTTTTTGCGGAGAATCCATGTTCTATAAAACCCCAAACGCCTCAAAACTCGCGCTTCTCTTCCTCATCGATCACCTGCGGGAACGCGGTGCAACCTGGCTCGACGCCCAGGTGATGACCCCGCATCTCGAAGCCCTCGGTGCCGTTGAGATCGAGCGTCCGGCCTTTCTGGACAAGCTAAAAGCTACGCAAAACTCGGGACTAACCATCTTTTAGCCTTCGTGACATGTTGCTTATCCTGCACATCCTGTCTATCCTGTTCGAATAAAGCCATGACAAACAAATTCCTGATCTACGGAGCGAACGGCTATACGGGCGAATTGATCACGCGGTTTGCGGCGGAGCGTGGGCTGAAGCCGATTCTTGCGGGCCGAAATGCGGAAAAAATAACCGAACTCGCGGCCCGATTCGGTTTTGAATACCGCATCTTTTCCCTCGAAGACGATGCCAAGCTCGATGCCGCTTTGCAGGAAGTTGATATGGTGCTGCACTGCGCGGGACCGTTTTCGATCACTAGTGTGCCGATGGTCAAGGCGTGCCTACGGAACAAAAAGCATTACACCGACATCACGGGCGAGATCAGCGTGTTTGAGACGTGCGCGGCGATGGGTAATAAGGCGGTGGAGGCTGGGATAATGGTGATGCCGGGAGTCGGATTCGACGTGGTGCCGTCCGACTGCCTCGCGATGCATCTGAAAAACCGTCTGCCGTCCGCGACCCATCTGACGCTCGCGTGGTACGGCATGGGCCGGATGTCGCACGGTACGCAGGCGACGATGACGATGAACGTCGGCCGCGGCGGTGCGATTCGCAAGGATGGCAAGATCACGCCCGTTCAGGCTGGCTGGAAGACCCGTGAGATCGACCTCGGCGAGGTGCGGCGGACGGCGGTGACGATCCCTTGGGGTGACGTATCGACCGCGTTTCACTCGACCGGCATTCCAAATATCGAGGTCTACACCGTCGTCCCGCCGTCGGCGTTAAAGACGATGAAGATGACGCGTTACCTCGGCTGGCTGATGGCGACCGGGCCTGTGCAGAAGTACCTGCAGAGCAAGATCCCGACCGGCGGCCCGTCTGATGCGGAACGCGAAAAAGGCAAAACCCTGATGTGGGGCGAGGCATCCGACGCCGAAGGCAACCGCGTCGAATCACGCCAGCAGGGCCCCGAAGGCTACACCCTGACCGCCATCGCCGCCCTCAACATCGCCGAAAAGATCCTAGCCGGCAACCACAAACCCGGCTTCCAAACCCCTGCGAAAGCCTACGGCGCCGACCTCATCCTCGACATCAAAGGCACCGCCCGCCAAGATGTCACCTAGCCCGTAACCAAAAACCTTCCCCCAAATCGTCTCACTTACCAGGACAAGGTGAGACGGTTTAACTGTTGCTATCACGCCACTTACGCCAATAAATCGTCTCACTTACAAAACCCCTCGCACGAAGTGAGACGGGGCATTTCTCCCCACATGCCGTCCACAAACAGCTTCACCCCCAACACCAGCAACACCCACGCCCGATTCCAAACCTCTCAAAGATCCCACTGTGTTCTATAAAACTGGCATCTTTGATTTGATACATTGTATAATTCGACTGTTATGGGTAAAGCAAAACTCACGTTGAGACAGACCGAGGAACGAGTACCCGCCCTAGCGAAGTCCGCTACTGGATCGGCCTTTCGTCGGGCTCTGACCGTTGGTAGCGTGCTTGTGTATAAAAACGGCGAACTGCGACGTGTCGAGGCAGACGGTGAAAACAGTTTTGTTAAGAAGCTGGAGCGGCGTACCAGAATCCTGAAGGGTTCAAAATTTGAGATCAAGGCAGCCGAAGCGTGAGTATTTCGCGACTAAGAATGTTTGCTGGTCCTAACGGCTCCGGCAAAAGCACGATCAAGGCAAAAGTTGCCGAGATCAATGCCAACGTGCTTGGGGTTTACATAAACCCGGACGACATCGAACGTGAGATCAAAGCCAGCGACGAGATAGATTTCGCTCACTTCAAGATTAAAACGACCGAAGAGCAAATTTTCACTTCTCTCAGGAATGCCACTCAATTAAGTAACAAAGGATTACTCAAAGAGCTTTCCAAACTGCGTTTCGAAAAGAACGCTCTCTCCTTTACCGGGGTTTCACTGAATTCTTATTACGTCTCGGCACTAGCCGATTTTCTGCACGAACGGCTTATCGAATCGCGCATTTCGTTCTCGTTCGAGACCGTCATGTCGCACCCGAACAAGATCAAACTGCTCGACAGATCTCACGCCGCTGGTTTTAGAAACTACCTTTACTACGTGGCCACCGAAGACCCTGAGATTAACATTTCCCGCGTCAAAACTCGCGTACTCGAAGGCGGCCACGACGTTCCGACCGACAAGGTGGTGGACAGATACTACCGCTCTCTCGACAATCTCCTCGACGCAGTCCGCTCAACCGACCGAACCTACATCTTCGACAACTCCGGAACCGAATCGTTCCTCGTCGCCGAGATCACGGACGGGAAAAAGATAGAGATCAAGAATTCAAACGTGCCTGTATGGTTCAAGAAGAGTGTTTTAGATAAGGGCACCTAACCGTCCTAATCCTGAGCTTCAGACACATGTATTGATGGAGTAATTCTATTCACAGTCAGCTTATTTCCCGGCTCTGCCTAGGTACTACTTCGTCAAACCATTTACTGATACTATTTCTAAATGTCATTTGACGAAAAACAAAAGGATCAGCTGATTCTATGCGTAACGAATCTAATCAATGTTTTCAGTTCTGAACTGGGTCAGCCAATCGCGGATAGGTTCCCAATGACTTTTCCCGAAGACCTTAAGCAGATACAGCAAGATTTGAATTCTCTTCGTGAACAATTAGGTCGAAAGAGTGGGGGAAATCTGAGCGAAAAGTATTTGCCATATCTCAAGCTGGCAATACAACTCACTCGGGTTCAGAAAGCCGAAGAGCAGGAGGCTCTGAGAGGAAAAACTCACAACTCAGCGATTCTGGAGAAAATCGATCGCAATATTGATTACCTCTCAGACTTCATAAAAAGTAGATGGTATGTGGACTCTAACTCGTTTGTCCTTCCTGTAATCACAGATTATCTTAAGTTAAAGGAGGCATACAATGTTTTGCCGGGACGCGTACTAGAGCACCAACCATTTGATGCCAAATTTGGGATTCTAAAGTCGCATAACAGTTTTTTACCTATGCTACAGCAAGCTCGATATGAAGCTAAGCTGCGTGGCATTGAGATTTCCGTGGCTTTTCTTGATATCGACAAATTCAAGTACTTCAATACTACATTCGGTGAGCCGTTGATTGACTCACAATTCCTACCCGTTGTTATGCAGACTATTGAGTCTCACGTTTACTCCCACGGGACGGGCTTTTTATTTGGAGGCGACGAGTACGTTCTACTATTACCGAATATGGATCAGGCAATGTTACTGCCGTTTCTCAATACGCTTCAAAGAAAACTTGCGGACGTAAGGATTCCGGGTATTACGAATGGAATCACAATATCTATCGGATGCTGCCGAATTTCTTCTAATTCGTATTTAACGGATGCCGAGGTGATCGGACACGCTAACAGAGCGATGCGTTTTGCAAAGAAATGGAGAGACTGTGTTGGCTACTATCGGACGGATAGTTTTGAGGAGCAAGACTTGGAGGCAATAACAAGTGGGGGTCATATCCCTCGGGACATCGACGTTTTGGACGCTAAGAGAACCGCTCATGAGGATTGAAAGACGTGGCTAATAGTTGGACAAGAGACGAACTAATTGTTGCTTTTAACCTTTATTGCAAAATTCCGTTTGCGAAGTCCGTTCAGACAAATCCAGAAGTAATATCAGTAGCCAATTTGATTGGTCGCTCACCGGGGGCCGTTGCGTTTAAACTTGGAAATTTTGGGAGCTTCGATCCGGAGCTAAAGAAACGAGGAATTGGCGGATTACCCAACAGCAGCAAACTCGACAAACAAATTTGGGATGAGTTTAATAGCGATTGGGACGAACTGGCGTATCAAAGTGAGGTATTAATAGCAAAATTCGGCGACAAGGCCGCGACAGAATTTTCGGATATCGATCTAACCAGTCTACCGCCAGGCACAGAACGGGAAAGTTTAGTCAGAACTCGCGTGAATCAGCGCTTTTTTCGCCGTTCTATCTTGTCAATTTACGGTTCTAAATGCTGCATTACAGGTTTAGAATTCCCTTCTCTGCTTATTGCGAGTCACATAGTTCCGTGGGGTTTGGATGACAGCAATAGAACAAATCCTCAAAACGGCCTTTGCTTGAATGCACTTCATGATAGAGCATTCGACAAAGGTTTAATTACGATCACACCTGATTTCAACATCAAAGTTTCTCCAAAAATTGCGGAGTCAGTCAATAAGGAACTTGTTACGAATTACTTCCTAAAATACGACAGACAGCCAATCGCACTGCCGGACAAGTTTTTACCGGGTGCGAAATTTCTTGAATATCATAATCACGAGATTTACCAAGGTTCATAGAAAAACTGGAACTGTTGATTCTAGTTCGTGGCTTTTAGCATCTCTTGAGTTAAGCTGCGCTGCGGCGAAATGTGGACTTTAACTTCTCATTCCTTTTCCCAGATGGAGGAGCCGCGGCCTTGGTGGAGGGTGAAGTTGGGGAAGGTTGTGGGTGGGGATTCTTTGAATTCGATGATGATGCCGGAGGGGGCGTGAAAGAAGCTGTGGTTGCCGGTTGGGGTTAGGGGGAAGGTGTCGTCTTTGGCGACTTCGCCGATGAGGCGGCCGTTTTCGCGGCGGATGGTGATCTTCATGCCGGCCTGTTTCAGGGCGTAGGTGCCCTCGTAGCGGGCAAGCTCCGCATCCGTCAACGTGACGGCGGTGAAGAACGGCAGCGTGAGCGGCTGGTTGTAGAAGACCTTTAGCACATTCCAAAAGATGCGATTGACCGGGTAATTGACGCCGTTGACCGTGATCGCGAAGGCGAGTTCGTCCTCCTTGACGTAGACAAACAGCGACGAAAAGGCATCGATGCCGCCGTCGTGCGAGTAGCCCTTGCGGCCGGTCTCGAACAGGTTTGCCCTGCCAAATGCCTTGCCGTGTTCGCTAAAATTATCGGGCGGCGGGGTGAGCATCTCCTTGAGCGTTTCGCGTTTTAGCAGTTTGTCGTGAAACAGGGCGTCGAGATACGCGGTCAGGTCGGCGGTCGTCGAGACCATGCCGCCCGCTCCGCTGGCGACGGTCGTGTCCTGTTCGAGGACCTAGTTCCACTTGCTGTCGCTGAAGTTGTACGAGCGTGCCTCGTTCCTCGCGATGTCGATCTTCGCACCGAAACGCGTATTTTTTAGCCCGAGCTTTTTCGTGATCCGTTTCTGCAGCTGTGCGGCGTAGGTCGAGCGGGTGAGGTCCTCGATAACGTAGGCGAGGATCGCGTAGTTCGTATTGCTGTACTGGCGCCGCTCGCCGGGTGCGAAGATAGGTTTGGCGGCGGTGAAGCGGGCGAGCATTTCGGCTCGGGTCTGCGGTTTGTAGATCCACTCGGCGGGGTCGGCGTAGTTAACATTCTGCGGATACGCCGCGAGGCCGCTGCGGTGCGAGAGGAGCTGCTCGATCGTGATCTTGTCCGCGTTCGGCATCGCGGGAAAAAAGCGTGCGAGCTTGGTGTCGAGGGTGAGCTTTCCTTCCTCGATGAGCTGAAAGACCATCACCGCTGTAAAGGGCTTGGTCATCGAACCGATGCGGAACAGCGTGTTCGCGTCCGTTTTGAGCTTGCCGTCCGCCTCGACCTTGCGCTCGCCGAGCACACGGCTGTAGATCACCTTCCCGCTCTGCCGCAGCGTTACCGAACCCATCATCCGTTCATTCGACTCCAACACATCAAACATCGCATCGAGCTTTTTAGTATCCAACCCGCCTTGCGAAAATGACGGGATCGTCACGAGGAGCATCACCGCGATCAATAGCAAAATGCCACGCACCGAAGCCAAAATGTTTTGTCTCATTACAAACAGAACACCGGTGCGGCAGGTTTCGTGACAAGTTTTGATCGAGAGAGCGCGGGATTCTAACCGCGAAACATGCTAAACAAATCCCCGGACTATTTCACCACTTCAAAATCTATCGTCTGGGTTGAGACGGCGTCTTTGCCGCCTAGGAGGTCGCGGACTACTATTTGGAGGGCGTAGTCGCCGGGTTCGGCCGATGGGTTTAGCCGCATGTAGGCGAAATCGTTAATGCGGGACCAGTCGGTTTGTTTTTCGATCTCGGCGGTGTTCTGCGTGCCTTCGGTGACGAGCTTGCCGTCTTTGTAGAGGTTGACGCTGATCGCGAGGTTTGGGCGGCCGGCGGATCTGTTGAGCCGGGCGTTATAGATCGAGTAAGAATAGGCGATGATCGCACCGGGGCGAAACTGGCGGATCGCGGGCACGCCGGGCGAATCTGGCAAGGTGATGGCGTTGGCGGCGGTGGTCGGGGCGAGCGTTTGGAATTTGCCGTCTTTGTCGGTCCCGGCGACGGTCAGGCCTGAGACGGTGATGTCGGCGCGTTTGAGATCGGGGATCTGGACGGTCTGGGCGGCGGTGCCGATCATCTTGCTCGCGGTGTCGCGAACGGCGAGGCGAAAATTGTAGCTGCCGCTCTTTTTCACAGGGATGTCGGTCGAATATGTCAGCCCGTCACGGTTGATCCGCTGAGCGGTCGCGGGGTCGACCTTGAGCGTGTGTGTGCGGTTAAATTCGTCGATGACGTCGTTCTTTTCGTCCATCGTGACGGCGACCACATCGAGCACTAGCTTCTTTTCGCCGCCTTTTTCGTCGATGAACTGCAGCTCCGATCCGTCGAGATGGAACACCGACCGCACGACATTGCCGCCCGCGGCGGAATTTACAAAATGCGCCGACAAGTCGATATTCAGGCCCGGAGCCGGCAGCGGAGCCGCCATCGCCTCGTAAAGGTCGCTCTCGGCGGTCTTTTTCTTGCGTTTCGGCGCCTCGCTATCAGCCACGCCAATGAATCCCGCACGGTGCGAAACCGTCAATTCCGGAACGCGAACCTTGACCTCTATCTTGTTGAATTTCTTGCCCTTAAAGGTTTCGTCGTCTGGTTCGTAGGCGAGTAGGTAGTAGCCCGATTCGTTTTGCAGGATGCGTGCGATCGCTTTGTCAGGGATCGCGGAACCGCGATAAAGCTCGCCGCCAGTGGCGTTTGCTAGCACCGCGAGGCCTTCCTGATTGCGGTTCTCGGAATCAATTCGGCCCTGCGAAATGCCTTGGGTAATGTTGAAATCTTCCTCAGCGTAGACCTCGTCGCGGGATTCGATCATGCCGGGGACGTTGCCGCCGCGGAGGTATAACGAATGCACCACGACCCCCGCACGGTTTGCCGCATCGGTCAGCTCTCGCATCGCATCCGGTGCCTGCTGGCGTTCGTTCCTGCGATTGCGAAGCGAAATGCCGTCCGAGAGGACGAACATCATCTTGCGCCCCGACGCCCGCTGCAGCCCATTGACCGCGTAGCGAAAAACGCCAAGCGTACCGACGATCTGATTGTCAGAGGCGGAATCTTCGCGGTATTCGCGGATCCGTTTTTCCTCTTCGGATTCGATGTTTTTTGTTTCCATGCCTCCATCAGGAGTCATACCGCGAAAGGTGTTTGACTTCGCAGCCTCGTTAAAACTTCCATCCGATGAGGCGCACGCTCCCTGCGGTGGATACCAGCGGATCTTGTCGGCGGCCTTTAGCAGCGAGGCCTTGTCGGATGTGTACTGCTGAAATGAGCTGCTGCCCGCACGCGTACGATAGATCGCGACGAGATCGTCCGGCAGCATCTGCTCCTTAATAAACCGCTGAACCGCCGTCTTTGCCGAATCGATCCCCCAGACCGAAGCTCCGCACGCTCCGTCATCCACTAGAAATGCGATCAACCGGCTGGTAGGCGTCGGCACCTTTCGCACGGGCGGTAGATTTGGCGCAGGCGCGGTTGCATCCGCCTTTTTCACTTCGACACTGGTTGAGAGCGATCCCGCCGTTTTCACCGGGACATACGTCAGCCCAACGATCTTTTGCACCTTGCCGTCCTGCAGCAGTTCAAAATCACCCACACCGAGCTGCGGCACCTGGTTGCCCTTTTTGTCGCGAACTACCACATCCACCTGGACGAGTTTCGTCGTGATCTTGACCACGTCGTCGGTGTCATTTTGCGGGGTCGGAGTGGCAGTTTGTGCGGAGGCGAACTGAACGGAAATTACCGTCAGCATCAACGCCAGTAACGAGGGAAGAAAAGATCTTTTCATTGCAAATACCTACATTTTCTAAAACTTTAGTAGTTAGATGTACCGATCTGGAAGCATGGGCGAGAAAATGCTGGTTTGGCACAAAAACCTACGCGAAACTGTATCGTATCCAAAGATTAACCAAATAGCGCCATCCAAAGCAAGAACAATCTGATTGCAAACCTCATTGCGATACGCTAGTTTTTAAATATGCAATGCCCAATCGACCAGACGACTTTAGCAATGACGGAGCGGCAGGGGATCGAGATCGACTATTGCCCAACGTGCCGCGGAGTATGGCTTGACCGAGGCGAACTCGACAAGCTCATCGAAGCCAGCCAGCCCGGCACCCAAGCCGCGCCTCCACCGCCGCGTCAAACATATCAACAACCCCAACCACCACCACAGCGGTACCAGGACCAAGGCTACCGCCCGAGTCACAACATCCACGACTCCGACGACCCGGCCTACAAACACTACAAAAAGAAGAAAAAAGGCGGCTTTCTGGGCGACCTGTTCGATTTCTGAGGTCAAAGAATCCGGTTCGGCAGTTGTCTTTAGCGAAGCCTGGATACGAGCCATCTTCTGGCGCAACCGATAATCTGGCCGCATCCGTGCGTCGAGGCCGGAGTGTCGCTGTCGTCGTCTGTCTGCTCATTCGTTGCGGCACTAGAATTGCTTCCTGCATAGAGTATTCAAGCTTGTGTCGGACTAACGATGACGACGAACATAACGTCTTATAAAAAGCACGAAACGGTGCTAATACTTCTGAATATTGCTGTCATTGCGGCTCTATTCTTTGTGCACATTAGTTTTATAGCGCTTCTCGGAAGGCCGTCCGTATTGTTGCTGGTCACACTCGCGACCCGGTTCGTAATATTGGTCGTCGAGTTGGTTTGGCTGCAGCGTCTGCCGTTGGATTCGCCTGCTTCCTACGTGAATATTCACGTTTTTCTCTCAATTGCGCTAAATATTTCATTCGCTTTTCTCGCCTCGATCGCGGGCGGAACGGCGGACAGCCATTATTCGGTGCTGATGATCATACCGATCCTTTCGGCGGCATATCGGTTTAGTTTGGTACGTACATTGACGGTCACGGCGGTCACCATTGTGCTTACGTTCTTCGAAGTTTGGCTTTTCTTTAGGGCAAATCCTCCGATAGATGTCAGCGAATTTTTCGAAGCGGCGACGGTTTCGCTTATCTTTCTCGTCGTTGCGATCGTGGTGTGGTTGCTCGTCGGCAGTCTTCGCAGAGAAGAGGAGAAACTGGGACTGAGCTTGCAAAATCTGCGAGTATTACAGGAAAAGCTTGTTGCCGAGGAAAAGCTCGCGGCTGTTGGCCAATTGTCGAGTGCGATCGCTCATGAGATCCGCAATCCGGTTACGATGATCGCGAGCTCGCTAAAAATGGCTGAGAAGCACGAACCCGGATCGGCGATCAGGCTCGAGATGTTCAACATTGCCACGGAGGAAGCAAAACGCCTCGAGACTCTGACAACTGATTTCCTTGCGTTTGCGAAGACAAAGGAACCGGATCTGAAACCGGTTTTGGTAAACGAAACTCTCGATTATATCGCCAGTCTCGCTAAGGCACGCCTTGTCGAGAAAGGCCTCACCTTAGAGGTGCAATGCGACCAAGAGTTGTGGTTCACAATGGATGAGCCGTTAATACAGCAAGGTCTTCTAAATCTTCTCACCAACGCAATTAACGCCGCGTCACCAAATGGAACTATATTCCTTGGAGCTTTCAAAGAAGGGGCGAGGTCGATCATTTTTCTGGAGAATGAAGGGAACGCTATACCCGAAGATATTGCACCGAGAATATTTGAGCCGTTCTTTACGAACGGGGAAAAGGGCACTGGACTCGGGCTTTCGATCGTCAGAAATATTGCGAGGGCTCATGGCGGAGATGTATTTCTCGCGGCGAACGAAAATGATAAGGTGAGGTTTGAGATCAAGTTTTGATTGGCGTAACAATGGCACGAATATTGATCATTGATGATGAGCTGAACATGCGGCGGATCCTGACGCTGATCTTGCAGGAAGCGGGCCATACTGTGTCAGAGGCAAATGGCGTGACTTCTGCTCTCTCGAAGCTTGCGACCGAGCCGTTCGATCTCGTGATCTCGGATAAGAAAATGCCTGACGGCGATGGCTTTGACGTCCTCAGGTTTTGCCGTGAGAATGAGCCAAGCCTGCCCGTCGTGATCCTAACCGCATTAGCAACCGTCGAGCTTGCCGTCGAGGCGATGCAGGCCGGGGCATTTGATTTTATCTCAAAGCCATTCGTTCCGGAGGTGGTCACTGCCGTCGCGAAGCGTGCGACCGAACGAACACAATTGCTTCGTGAGAACGAGGTCCTACGTGAGGAAGCGAAACGGTTCGCATTCGCCGAGGAGATACTCGGCGTGAGCCCAGCCATCACACACTTAAAGGAAACGATCGCGAAAGTCGCCCCTACAAATGCGACCGTTCTGATCACCGGCGAAACGGGCACCGGCAAGGAACTCGTAGCCCGGGCGATCCACAAAGGCAGCACTCGTTCGAAAACAACCTTTCTCGCCGTTAATTGTGCTGCCGTATCTGAACACCTGCTCGAATCAGAACTGTTTGGCCATGAGAAAGGCTCGTTTACCGGAGCGGACAAACCGCGGCAAGGGCTATTTGAGGCGGCTAACCACGGAACGCTTTTTCTTGATGAGGCCGGTGAGATGTCGCTCGGATTGCAGGCTAAGCTTCTACGTGTTTTGACCGACGGACAATTCCTACGAGTCGGTGCGACGGTGCCGAGAACGGTGGACGTACGGGTGATCGTTGCAACTCATAGAGATCTGCAAGAGCGGGTAAAAGATGGGCTTTTTCGCGAAGACCTTTATTACCGCCTCGCCGTTGTGCCGATTGAAATACCACCGCTTAGGAATCGCAGAGAAGATATCCCCGTTCTGGTCGATTTCCTCATCAAACAGGTATCTCGTGAACTCAAAGTCAGCCCGAGAACCATCGATCCTGAGGCAATAACTAAGCTGACTTCTTATTCATTTCCCGGGAATGTCCGCGAACTAAGAAATCTGGTCGAGCGAGCCTGCATCCTCGCGTCAGGCGACGTTATTTCGAGCGATGATCTCGTTCTCGCTACCAATGACGCATCTATTGACCCCGTTTCAAACACGGCTGAAACCCTGCCTCCAAATGTCGATCTTCCCGCGTATCTTGATTCGATCGAATCCCGGTTGATACAAAAGGCCGTACAGGATTCAGGCGGAGTACAGGCCGAGGCTGCCCGGAGACTCGGAATTTCGAGAAGCGATATCGCTTACAAGATCAAAAAGTTCCAGTTGTAGTGATCACGTCGTAAAATTACGACAACCTGACACACACCCGTATCAATATTTGGACAACCTAATACGCCTCGTCACTCATTGATTCCCTAAACTTAGCTTTCACCTATACTTAACGTTCCTGAATGATGTGGCTTTAACGTTGCAATAGGTCTCTGTAGAACGCTGGACACATCCGGCAGATCTAAGGAGACCTTATGAACAACCAGGCAGTCAATCGATTCAATACCTTTTCATTCAGCTTCTTCGCGGTCGCGTCGGCGTGTTTGCTAGCCGTTGTCTTTCTCACCGACTGTGTCAGTCACTCTAACGGAATAGTCGGAGCATCGAAGCCAGCCGCTCCAAAAGCTGAGTTGACGGCGACCAAGACGCTAGAGAATCTGCAGACCGCATTCGACGGCGAGAGTAATGCGAACGCCAAATAC
The DNA here is from genome assembly GCA_041737885.1 of Pyrinomonadaceae bacterium. GTDB lineage: Bacteria > Acidobacteriota > Blastocatellia > Pyrinomonadales > Pyrinomonadaceae > OLB17. The sequence continues at coordinate 24,718 of JBGSQW010000150.1, forward strand.
CTTGCGTTTGCCAAGAAAGCCGACGTCGAGGGCTACACCAAGGTCGGGAGCCTTTTCCGGGCCGCCGCTCGTGCCGAAGAGATCCATAAAAACAATCACGCCGACGTGATCAAGAAAATGGGCGGCACACCCAAGGCCGACATCAAGGCCGCCGAAGTCAGAACTACCGCCGAGAACCTAAAAGGCTCGATCGAGGGCGAGACCTACGAACGCGACACAATGTACACGGAGTTTTTGGCTGAGGCTCGCAGTAGCGGCAATAAGGAAGCACTGAGAACCTTTAATTTCGCAAAAACCGCCGAGGGCGAACACGCGAAACTCTATGCCGACGCCCTTGCAAACCTAGCTGATTGGAAAGGCGGCAAGACCACATTCTTCGTCTGCTCGACCTGCGGTTTCACAACCATGAACACCGATCTACAGAAATGCCCCGTCGATTTCACGCCGAAGGAAAAGTTTGAATCGATCAACTAAAACTCTCGGGTTTTCGAGGGGGAAAGCTGCGGGTGTCCTACCTAATGTCCTACCTAAAACCGTAAAAACAAGCACCCGCAGCTATTTTCGATAAGGAGTAATATTATGTTTCCGCCAATTCCAAGCTGGGACGGCCTTCATCCAATAATCATTCACTTTCCGATCGCCCTGCTGATAGTGGCTCCGATAATCATTCTCATCGGCCTGCTAATGCCGAAGAATGGACGAACCTTTCTAGTTTCGGCTTTCGTGCTGATGCTGATCGGCACGATCGCAACCTACATCGCGGTCTCGACCGGCGAGGCCGCCGGCGAACTCGCCGAACAGATGAACAATGTCGAGGCCGTGCTCGAGCAACATGAAGAGCTTGCAGAAACAACGAGGACCGTCTTCACGGCACTGACCGCGATATTTGGTGTGATCCTCTTTGCACCGCTGCTGTTCAAGAAAGAGCTTTCGCGGACAATATTGATCCCGCTCAATCTGGCCTTTCTGCTCTTCTATGGCTCAGGCGTTGTGATGCTGATGAACACAGCACATCAGGGCGGACTTCTCGTCCACCAACTGGGTGTTCACGCGGTAATGGGCCCGGCATCACAAACCACAACGGGCGGAGCGCCGAACAAGACAAAAGATGACGACAATGACTGATCTACAGATAGTAAATAGGAGAAGTATATGACCAAAGCAATAATTTTAACGATGATCGCAGGGGCTGCAACTTTCATGATCGGCTGCGGCGGAGCGAACACGGAGAAGGAAACTCAAAAACCACAGCCAACTGTCACCGCGACAAACACCAACACATCGAATCCGCCAGCGATGACTAAAAACGACGGCGATGCGGACGATGGTAGAGCTACTAATCAAGCTCTTTCAAACAGTTCCAGTGGTAACAGATCGTCTGATCGCGATGATTCAAAGTCCGCTAACAGGCCGCCCTCCTCGAACCGCCCATCCAATCGCCGCGACGATGACGACCGAGGAAAAAAGGACTCCGACGGCGATAACGACGATAGGTAGCGAGTGGTTTGATGAGAGGATCTTGTCAGCCACTCTCCCAATGACCAGTTTACGTAGGGTAACTAAAAAGAACACGAACGGATCAAGGATCCATTCGTGTTCTATAAGTTCCTTCATAAGTTGAAATATTCTCTACCTAGAATCAACACTTTAGCAAAACAATTCGCGGATAAGTCGAAATAAATTCCGACATAAGTTGCGAAATACCCGTGTATTTCGGGCATAAGTTGAAACAGAAGATAAGTTGTTTTGTTTCTCCTGCGCACGGAACCGCTAAGGGGATTCGAAATTACGGCGGACTGGTTTGATTAGTTAAAGCGGGTTTTGGGAATTCTTGTGGTGGGGAAAGGTATGAGTGGTAGGCTGCCTATTTCAACTTCTTAATCCGTGCGATTGCCGATCTTTTATACAATAAACACCACGGCCCCAGTCGCGTGTCGATAGGTTCAATTTTACGGGTAGTTAATCTACTTAAAAGCGCGATAGGCGATTCCCCCAATTCGCGGGAGAGTTGCGTCAAAACGACGTAGCTTTTCTGGAACGAGTTTACGGAATCATAGCTTAGCCTGGAGCGTATAGCTTTGGCCTGATGGGCCACCCTTTTCAGATATCCTAACTTTGTCAGTTTCGTTACGACCTTAACGCTCGTTCCGAGAAGGTCCGCCGTTTCCTGTTCGGAGTACGTTCCGCCTTTCTGCTTTTCTACCAGCAACTTGCAGTACTCGTCTATTTCGGCTTTCGAATATAAGACAGATTGAAGTGTTCCGCCTTCTGGAGTGGAGACTGGTACTATAGCCCCGGTAAGTACAAGCTTCACCATTTCCCCAAAATCTACTCCTCTGTGGTTGAGCCTGTATGCTACCTGCTCTGCCAGATACGTTTCCCCCGAAGGTATTTCTTTTCGGTTGGCGCTTGCGTCACAAAACCGCCCGTAGATTGAATTGACCTCAGATCGGCTCACCAAGTTTTTAACTTGTCCCCGCATGTATGGCGCGTTTATTTCTTTAAGGACGCCTGCCTTCAATAGGGAGGCAAACTGCAAAGCCCATATTCCAAGGGTAGTCGCAGCCGCCGTGCCGCTTATACTCTCGTCCATTTCTTTTTTAATAACGGCGATGTCTTCTTTATTTACGTACCATAACTCTTTACCGTTGCCGTTGCCATGTACACCGCGGATCGCTCCCAGTTCCACCATTTGCCTGATTCCATTTTTTGCTATGCCGAGAGGCTTAAAGGCATGGCTGAGGGGTAAATGTATCTTGAAGAATTCCGTCGCACGAAGTTCGCTTCGCGGGGGTTGTGCAATACCGCATGACTCTAGCTTCGCGTAGTCGTAAAACTCTTGAAACGCCGACCGTAAAAAATCAAATTCCTTACCTTTCAGAACTTTAGTACACGTTCGAATGACACTGCCCAGAATCCTCCGTCGTGCCTCTGCAGGTCGTTTTTGGAAAACATACTTTTCCTTTCGCTTCTCATGTATTTTATCTAGCTGGTCTAATGCGTCAAAGAACTTAAAAGGAAAGTCTTCGAATATACGTAGAGCGAAGGAAAGTTCTGCGTTTAATTCTGCGTTAGTTAATTGAATTTGAAGGCTCTTACCAAAAACATCCCCACGGCCCCGCAACTCACCGCAAATAAAAAACAATAGATTCGCAAGATCCATTAAATCCAAATGAATAAGTACGGAAGGAAATTCAGGGGGGAGGATGTCCAAAACCCCCAATAGATTTGCGGCACGTGCGGAAAAGAGAAGTTCGGCCTCCGGAAGGCGGCCGGAAGTAACCGTACGCCAATCAAGGCCACACGGGCACACACAAACCTTCTTTCGCTTCCAGGTAAGGGTTTCCCCGCACCCGGGGCATTCCCTCAGTAGTATGCATTTGTGCTTGATGCATGACGTTACCACGCCAAGTTCCCAAATTTTCCGGCAGAACGGCTTTTCAGCCAGGCATTCTGGGCAGATTTTTGGGAAGCTCGGGCGGAAGATAGTTGACGACACTACCTGCCCACATACCTCATAGTTGATCTTGTTTCTTTTTGTGAATTCCCCTGAAGGAATACCTGACATCCGCTGAATATCATCGCTCCCTACACATAACATACCCGCCAGAGTCTCCATATCCTCCGCCCGGTAAATACAACTATGAATTCTTGCGGCCGTTTGTAGGTTGCACGCATTTAGCAACCAATAGATTGATTCGTATCCGTTCGCTTCGGTTACCCTAAGCAAATGCCCCACTAGGCTCTCTCCGTCTTCGGGCGTCGGTCGAATAAGGATTTTGGGTTTTCTAAAATCCACGGCGCTTCCTCCTTTTCTTCCCTGTTTGTTCGGCGTCGGGAAGCTTAACCATTCTCATTGCGGTTTCAATGCCTTCAATGGAAGTCCTAAAAGGGTTAGGAAACTCCGGGTTGTTTGCGGCTAATTGTAGATCGTAGACGTCCTCCAGCATTTTTAAGGTAATTTGTTCGATACCGGTATTAATGGCCATGTGAGCTGAGCCACGAACAAGTTTCATGATTGAACTTAGATTGCCACGTGAGGCGCAGTGAATTCGATAAGCCGTTTCCAAATCGCTGAGGTTGGATGGTTTTCGAAGCGGCAGTTCCTTTTCAATAGCTGCCAGAAACAGGCGCATTTCGTTTTTTCCGGAACTTTCCGTCCACTTCAGGGGTTCGAGGGAGTGGCGATAAGGAAACCGGCGACTTAACTGTTGATTTGATAGTCCGTCCAAAATTCGCGTACATGACGGTAGTCCTATTAAAATTATGGGAATCTTTGTTTCGTTGATAAGAACCTTTAACCAATCAGCGGTACTCTGCATTGTGAAGGCCAAATCCCTTTCAATAAAATGTTGAAACTCATCGAGGATTATAAGTTCGGTCTTGCAGCCCAGCAGAAGACTTTGCAACCGTGCCGTCTGTTGTTCGACGCTGCCCTTATGCGGAATCGGATCGCCCAATACGCGTAACAGCTTTGTCACAAGCGATTTGACGGATGGCTGTGCTGGGATAACCGCAACTAGTACCGGAACGATTGTGCCCTCAGGCCCTTCGTGGCGTGGGTGATCTTTCTGATAGACCTCATATAGGGTAGTTTTACCGGCTCCGGGCTCGCCGGTAATTAGCCGGCCCTGCACCTCAGTACTAATCGAAGCAAAGACACGGCATTGTTCGATATCCGCAAGAATTTTCCGCTCATTTGGATAAGCAACATGGATATTTTCAATGTTCAAGGCCCTTTCAAGGTTGTTGTTCGGTATCATATGTATTCCTCGCAACAGGCAGATCGTGGCTTGCTGTCCACTGGCCATCGTCAAAATCAACGTAGTTTGCATCCGAAGCTTCGTTTGCATATACGGCTGCGATTCCAGTAATCGTTTCGGCAATTCGACGCGGTTCCAGCACGTCAAACGTTGGCTCCAAAACGTTCCTTCCGCGGTCGGCGTTTGGCACGGCCCCTCCAAGCAAACGGGGAATAGGCTGATTACCGTTTGGCTGGGGGTTTCTTGTGGTTTCGTCGAGCTTTGAAAGGTTTTCAGTTTTACTGTCAATCTGTAAATATCGCGACGCCCGTGTATTGTTTTTAATTCCTTTGGAAAACTTGATTCCGCTTTCAACAATCTCCCGTATTCGCTTCTTTGCTTTTATCAAAGACTCGATGTCTTCTTTACCTTTCAAGTATTCCCTTCGGTAGCGTCTAATAATTTTGTTCTGATAGACGGACAGCCCTTCGGCGTACCCTACCGACATGGCTGGAACGGCTATATAGGTACCTCGGCGAACATCCGCCACATAGATCATTCCTAAATTGCTCGAATCGTACTTAACCAGGACATTTTCGCCGTCTAATTCCCGCCTTAAAAGGGAAAGCTTTGGGTCGTTATACCGTATCCCAAAGAGTTCAATCCCGCTGTGCTGAATCGTGCGGTATTCAATCATCCGAAGAAGAATATCAAGGTCAATATTGCTGGGCGGGAGAGAAGCCGGCCATTTTTCTGTACCTTCCCTCCATGAAAGTGCCGGAATATTTTTTGGTCCCGATACTTCATATCCGCGACGCGTTTCTCTTGAGTAAACGTCCACAATCCAGGTGTCGTAGAGTTCAACAAATGTACTGAACGGGATTACTGCTTGATCTTTAGGATCGTAGTCTTCGCCCTTCTCGAAAATATTCGAAAATGTTGTACCGGGTACTCTATGTATTAGTCGGGTGTTATGAGTATTGTAGAATCGTTCTACTGTCGCCTTGAACCATGGTTGCCGGACGGGCATGTAGTCGACCGTTATGCCCAACTGAAGACAAGCATCCTGATAGTGCTTTCCTAGGAATTCCATTCCATTATCTGACGCAATCGACTCCGGCAAGCCGTACGCTTCCCAATCGTTTTGAATATTTGGAAAAGTGTCTCGTAGGTACGTCTTGGGGCGAATTGCATGAAGGAGGCATTGAAATACTGAATTAGAGCATGGCGGCTCAAAACTTATATATCTTCCAAGAGGCATTCCCGTACCCTTGTCGATTGCAGTTGTCACCCACGGCCGGCCTAGTGGAATCAGGCTATGGTCATCCACCACGATCACGTCAAGCTTGGTGTGGTCAATCTCCACGCGCTCCAGTGGCCGTTCAGGACGAATGCCCATCCCTTTTTGTTTATGCTTTAGATCCGCGAAACGTTTACCTTCCCGGGCGCGATCTTTTTCATAAGAATCAATCCCCGTAACAAACTTGTAGAGGCTACTAATGTGTGGTGTTGGAAGCCTGTTATCGGGTGTGCGGTATTTATTTTCATCGTGAATTCTACTTTCAATGCATTCGTATACTGCCTGTACGGAATGACGCTTTCGGCTCAAATACTGCTGGGCAACGACGTCGTCGACAATACGAACAACATCTGCTGTACGCTCAGCCTGTGCAACCGTATGACGCACGCCTTTCTTTACTCCAAACTTACGTTTCTGGTTACCCCTACGGTGTTCCGGTAGGAGCGATCTTATGTCCGCTCCCGATTTTCGGTATGAGCACATCCATCGGTATAGGCTTGCACACGACGGTGGTGCCGGATCTTGTAGTTCCTTCGCAACTAATTCGATAATAGGTTGAAGCCGTTTAGCCCCGCCGGGATCTACCTTATGATCGATGCATTTTTGTACGTATTTCAGTCGCCTTTTTGCAACGATCACCTTGGCTTCCGAAACCAACGCGAGATCGTCCGCGTAACTCCCGCCGTCTTGTGGGCGGTGCGTTTTGAAAGTCATTTGTCCTTCAAATAATGCTTCAACTAAATCCAATTCGGGCAAGATACCATATTCATTGTTGGCAATGTCGCGGATTTGAATTTTATCGTTCTCTACGCGTCCCTCTACTACGTAGTTGCGGCCCCGAAGAATTAACTCCTTTCCACGTTGAAAGCGGTGTTGTGTCATGCTCCCTCCGTAACATTCGCTGGCACTCCGGCGGGCCAAATTCTTGTACTTCCTTGTAAAAGTTCGGTGACTGTAAACTGGATATAGTTCAAGAAAAGGAAGGTATAAGCCGTCATCCGGTTCACACCGTTGTTTTGTAAGTGATCCTGAAGTTCCCCAATCGTTCCGTCTGTTCGATTGTCGAAAAAGCGGCTCAACGCAACATTTGCGTCGGTACAAACGACCTGCCTAGCGTACTTGTAAAGGATTTTGGAATTACGTAAGCGAGCGCCAGTTCGAACTTCCGTTTCCGTAATAACTGAAAAATCTAGCCCCTTTTTCTGGTAAGCATCCCGGAGCGTTTGATGAAGGTTAGAGGGATGGCTGGTGCGTGCGATAAGGATTTGTTCTTTTTCGGCACCGCCGCCTACTTCGAAATCACATCGAAAATGAAAATACGAACCGTTACGGCTACACAAAACCGTAGGGGTTTCGTTTGTATACGTGGCGACTGCCGGATCCAGTTCCAATAGATACAGCACATCCCGCTCTAAAGAAGAGCGGAACGGTATTGCCCGCATTGCCTTAATACTTGGAAAGTATCC
>JBGSQW010000120.1:0-7153 GCA_041737885.1 Pyrinomonadaceae bacterium
GAAGACCGAATGCCGATGGGCTAACCGAACCCGGGCTGTGGAAACCGTGGAAAAATGAGGAACATTTTCCAACCGTTCCCACAGCCCCTACTACTAACAAAATGACATGAAAGAGAAAGAAGAGAAAAACCAAAACCGATCATTTACACAAAAGATTTGACACTACCGCCGGCTCTTTTCTTATTAAAATTCTAATTTACTTCCCAGGCTTATCCTTTCTCTCATCAGCAAAAAGAATCGGAGCGACCATTGGTCTGTAGGTATCGCTAATCTTGATATATGAGTCGCCTCGGAGCTTTGACATAAACTTTTTTTGCTCGTCAGGGAACTTCTCATTCATTATCGCCATACGGACAGCATTCTCATCGAACGTTGATTCTGTGCTGGCCTCCTGCCTCTCATCGATCCTAAGGATCGCTACGCCAAGCTGTTCAACGTCAAATGGTGGTGTATAGCCTCCAACCTTGATCCCGGAAATAGGTTTTGAAATTACTTCGACAAGGTCTTTTACCCTAAGCTTCTCTGACTTTCGGGTTTCGCCAGCGATGACGCCTTTATCCGAATTCTCACCAGCGATCTTGTCAAAATCACCACCTGCTTTTAGCTGATCGTACAGGGTTTTCGCTTTTTCTCTGACAGCTTTTTCGTCGCGGCCGGCAAAGCCGAGAAATAGTTCGCTAAATACAACTGTCTCAGGCGTAGCAAATTTCGACTTGTTCTTTTCGTAATAGTCCTTAAGTTCCTTTCCGTTTGCTGCCCAATAAACCTTCATTTGGACCTCGCGCTCGATCACTCGATCGCGGGTCGCCTGTTTACGCCAATCTTCTCTGATCTGCTTTGGGTCTACACCGCTCTTTTCCATTTGGTCGTAGAGCTCTTCCACAGTCTTAAGGCCGTATTCTTTCATTATCTGAACGAAACGCTGGTTAAGACTAGCTTCTATATTGCTATCGAGGCCCGCTTCCTTAGCTTTTTGAACGATAAGCTCTTCGTTGATAAGGCTGGCGATGAGCTCGCCCTGTTTTTCATCCACGAGTTTCTTAGCTTCCTCAGGAGACTTGCCTTCCTTAACATAGGTTTCCACGATGCCTTTTGCCTCGCGCTTTACACGGGACAGAGTAATGACACCTTCATTGACCTGAGCAACAACCTCATCCACAACACGGGTTTGAGTTTCTTGCGAAAAGGCTGGCGCGGACAAAACAAGTGCGGCCAGTGATACGTAAAAGAACTTACTAAGATGCTTCATTAAAAAACTCCTCTTGGACGTAAGCGAGAATCATATAATTCTCACTCCACTTTGTGCAACTTGTGTCTTTGATGCTCGAAACGCCGATTACGTTTATTGCGTAGTCTTTGGAATATCCAACGGCGACCGGAATCATTTTAGTTTTGGTAATCTCAAAAGTTTGCGTCGCGAATCGTACGCTTTTCTCGGCATCTGTACTAGATAGGGATTTTTAGAAGGTGAGAGCCATGCTACGATTCGTTCCAGATCGCGGCGTTCCATCGCGGTGCAGCCCGATGTGGCAGTATTAGCGTCCTTCCAGATGTGTAGAAAGATGCACGAACCGCGACCTTTCTCTACCGGAAACGTGTTATACCCGACAAAAACGCCAAGCTCATATTCCGTTCCAACCGCGAGCATTTTCTCCGAGCTTTTCCAGTCAAAATTACCAACCCGCATGCGATTTACGATGCGGTTGTAAAAGCCCGACTGCGGATCATCGACGCATTCGGTGAACTGGTCGAGCTTCGTATACGGCATTTCGACGGCGTTTGGTTTGGAACTTACGCCGAATGATGAAGTTAGCGGGAACATCCCGGCAGGAGCATTGCCATCGCCTTCCTGCTTGATCTTGGCTGTCGCAGGCTCACCCGTCGGAAGTTCTGACCAAGCCAGTCCGCTGCGACCGATGACAACAGGGAATCGGTCACCCGTTGCTTTCCAATCGCCTTTCTCGCTCTTCCTTTCGTAAAATGAGGCTGTACCGGTGATGCTATCCCAGTCGTCAGTAGTGACGACTATCATTTGAGCCGATTTGTTGAACGTCGGTTTTTGAGACGGAGGTTCGGCCTTTTTGATCTGCGCTGTCGTAACGAGGCTGAAAGAAAGTAAAGCGATAAGTACTAGAAATGCTTTCATGGCGAAAGTCCTCCGAGGTCAGGTTTTTCGATTAGCCGCGAAGAACTGATTTGAAAGCAATCGTAAAATTGCATAACCGCTATCAATCAACAAACAACGAGTCCGCCGCTGCCTTTGATCCGCGACTTGCGTACAGCCGCACACCAACGGCCATCATTACTAGCGATATCGCGATCCAAAGAATTACCCATAAAACAGCGGGAATCCCGGTTGCAGCGGCCATGTTGGCGGCGTCGGATGAAGCTTCTGTCGAGGTGGTGATGACGAACAGAGCTTTAAGGCTAAAGAATGAGTTGAGCAAACATTGAACGGCTAAGAACGCAAGCGAAAAGTTAACCCATTTGTCCGTGGCAAATCTAGCAACGGCGAAAAGCCCGGCTGTCAGAACGGCTCCGGAAAGCACGGTGAAAACAACGCTGAAAAACGTTACGTTCGCTAAAAAATTCCAGAACGGAGCGATGAATCCGAAAACGGCCGTCATTACCGCGATCAAGCCCGAACAGAGGTACAAAGCCAGCCTTGATCTTAATCCAAATCGCATCCAGACGAGCAAAAGCGTGCCGAAAAGAGTCGTCCCCATGTATCCCGCGCACGAAACGAAAAGCGAAGACAGGCCTGAGGTTTGCGACCATACCGCCCCGCTGCCGTCTGGCGAAACTGTTAGGCTCATAACAGAACCGCCGGTGATCAGAGTCGCCATGGCGTGGCAACTCTCATGGATAAATGTCGCAAATAACTGTATCGGATATACGACGTAGCCTACGGTCGGCAGATACCAACCGACTATCCAAAGTCCGACACTGACTGCAGTTGCGATCAACAGCAATTTTACCTGTGGCTTTGCGTCAGCGGCGAGTGTGTAATTTATCGGCATAAAACTCCTATGACCAGCTAAAGGTGAATACGCTTATTCTATCTCAAAGTTCGAGTCAATGTCTCGATAAATTTAGCCGATAGCTTTTAGCGATTTAGCTGTTAGCGGTTCCGAAATCGGATTTTCCGCCCGTTTTCGACATCAATTTAATATCAGCGATCACGATGTCTTTCTGCACAGCTTTGCACATGTCGTAGATGGTCAGAGCTGCTACGGAGACGGCTGTCAGTGCTTCCATTTCGATGCCGGTTTGCGCTGTGGTGAGGGCCTCCGCTTCGAGATAGACGCCGAAATCGCGGAATTCGGCAGTGACATTTACTTTTGAGAGATTGATCTGGTGGCAAAGCGGTATTAGTTCCGATGTTTTTTTCGCGGCCATTATGCCCGCTATGCGAGAGATCTCGAGCGGATCGCCTTTTTTATTTGGTTGAGAGCGGAGTTTTTCGAGAGTTTCGGGCGACAGCAGGACCTTGCCGGACGCTACGGCCCTTCGCGTGGTCGTTTCTTTGTTTGAAACATCGACCATGCTGATCTTTCCTTCGGCATCGAAATGTGAAAGCTCGCTCATATCTTTTTCGCCTCAAATATTAGTGAATTCCCACCGTTCAGAACCGTTTCTGAGTTTAATTCGTCGGTCCAGCGGGCCTTGCGCTTTTCCGCAGATGTAAAGCTCGCCGCACGGCGTATCAGAAAGGTCAGTGGCCAATAAAGCCATGAATTCTTTTTCTTTTTGTCCAGATGGATGTTGATGAGATGAAAACCGGTCTTCTCCAGATAGAATCGCATCTCGGAATAGCTGATCGGATTTAACTGGACGCCGACCTCTTCTAGCCCGTCAAAATTCTCACGAATCTCACTACGCCGCTCGTTAGAGAGTGGCTTGAAAAACGAGGTGTGACCGCTAAATAGCCATTTTACACGCTCCTCGATGTTAAGGATATTTGGTGCGGAAACGATCAGCGATCCGCCGGGTTTCAGCATTCGAGCAAACTCGCGAATAGCGTTTGCCGGATTCTCCGCGTGGTCGATCCCGCCGACGCATACGACAACATCGAATTCAGCATCGGCGTAAGGCAGGGTCGCGTCCATATTTCCTTGCTTGACGGGAATGTCGGGAACGCTGAATATTTGTGGGTAGAGATCGCAGCAGCTAACGTCAAAGCCGAGCGATTTTAGCCGCACACCAAGGGCACCTTGCCCCGCTGGAACATCCAAAACCCGTCCACGCGGGTGACTGGCGAGGATGTTCTCGACCTTTTCATAAACTGCTATGTGAGCAAGTGCTCGTGGAGCTTCCATAGTCATAAATAACAAATCGACGCGACATCGCCACGTTTGAGCTGTTCGCCCTGCGGTACGATGACCAGGCATACAGCCCGTGAAAATCCGATGAAATCAGACGAACCCGACCATTTTAGCGGCTGAGCTATCAATTGCCCGAATTCATTTGTTTCCAGGCTCGACGGCAGATATGAATCGCGCTCGGCTGCTCCCTTTGCATCCGCCGCCAGCACGGCAAACCCCGATTTTATCTCAGAAATCGCCGCAGCCTGCAACGCGAGAATAGCTTTGCGGACAAACAGATGAAACGTCACCGCCGCCGAGACCGGATTTCCCGGAAGACCAAATATTGGGGTATTCCCAAGCTTCGCGAAAACCGCTGGTTTTCCGGGTTTAAGCCTTACTTTGTCAAAGAATATCGTTGCTCCTATTTCACTTAGAGCGGTTTTCGTGTGATCGTATTTTCCGACCGAAACACCACCCGTGAGGATCACGAGGTCGAATACTTTAGCAGCATCTGAAATTTGAGATTTCAGATTTGAAATTTCGTCCTTTACGTTTGGAAGGATCGTCGCGGTCGCACCAAATTTGCGGCAGAGTACGTCGAGCATGACGGAATTCGAATTGCGGATCTGATCTCTGCCGGGTTTTTTATTGATCTCGACGATCTCGCTGCCGGTGCCAATAATCGCAACTCTCGGACTTTTCGTGACTTGCACCCTTGAATAGCCGAACGCCGCCAAGGAGGCGATCATGTTTTCCGTGATCCGCTCGCCGGGTTTGAAAATGACTTTTTCTTTCTTGATCTCGCTGCCTTTCCGGATGATATAACGCCCCTTTTCCGTCCCTTCAAAGATCTCGACATAGCTGTCAGTCTCTTTAGTAAGCTCAATTTTTTGAACAGAATCGGCACCATCGGGAAGCGGAGCACCGGTCATTATCCTGACGGCCTCGCCGGTTTTCATTTTCTTGTGCCAGCCTTTTCCGGCGGCCGATTCGCCGACGATCTTAAGCCTGACGGGCGACTTTTTGGTGTCGGCCGCATCCACCGCGTAACCATCCATCTGCGACCGATCAAATGGTGGCAGATCAGTGTCGGCGACGATCTTTTCGGCGAGAACGCGGCCAACGGCAACGTCAAGAGAAATGCGGTGAGACCCGAGAGGGATGGTTTCTTGCTCTATGATCTTTTTGGCTTTTGAGACGGGGATCATCGGATTTTGTCGGAATAAGTGATAACGGATAAGTTTTAAGTCATAACTTTTCCGTTATCACCTATTCCGAATAAGGTAAAACTCGGTCTGTCGCGGTCGTATGAATTTGTAGCCTTTATCGGTCATGACGGCATCGTCTTCGGCCATTATGGTTACTTTCTGGCCGCCCCATTCGGCGACTGGCGTTGAGGTGTTTAGCTCGATCGACATGTATGAGCCGGGCAATATCTTGTTCGCCCCTCCGCCTATATTGCCGCGAAAATCTATCGACGGTCCGAGACCGTGGCCATGCGTGCCGATCGGGTGCGAATAGATCATTGCCTCGATACCCTGCCGCTTTATCTCGGACATCGTTTGCTCGTAAACGTCCGTTCCCGTCATGCCCGCACGGGCAACGAAAAATAGTGCGTCCTGTAATTTGTTCGTGTTTTTAAGAGCCGCCTTCAACCCGGCTGGAGCGTCGCGTTCTCCAGATTTGAGGACGTAAGCGTGTTTTTGCCAATCTGTCGAAAGTCCCATGTAATTGAGACCAAAATCCACGTGGATCAGATCGCCCGTTTTTATGACATCACCTTCTTTAGCCGTGCTGAGGAACTGCCCTGTTGTACCAGTTTCCGTGCGTTGGCGTTGAATGCGGACGTCCGGTTGGAACCAGATCGAGAGGCCGAGTTTGTTGACCTGCTCGATCATCCACCATCGAACATCGCCTACGGTGGTGATGCCTGGTTTAATAACTTCGTTCGAGAATGCCCGACGGGTGATGATATCTGTGGTGAGTACGGCTTTTTCGTATTCTGCGTATTCCTCGGGCAAGCGTGTGTCGAAGAACTCTGTCAGAAAATTGCTGGCCGAAACAAACTTCTTTTCGTTCTCAGAGCCAAGAGTATCGGCGAGGAATTTGTAAGAATCGTGCGAAATGCCGCTTTGCTGCCCGCGAGTGCCGCCAATATTTAGGGCGATCGTTTTCGGATTTCGCTGATCGACGATCTTCTTTAATTCTTCGCCAAATTTGTCGCGGGCAGGCATGACAAATCGATAATGATTTCTTAGCCGCTCTTCGTCGTAGCGAACCATCGCGATTCGCTCGATACGCTGGCCGTCATCGATGAAAATAAAGAGGTCTCGTCTGCCGACCATTGGGATCGGCGGAACGATGTGTTCCGTGACGGGATCGCTGTTAAATTCCTCGTTAACCACGATCCACATCTCGATACCATGGCGTTTCATCATCGGCAAGAGTAGAGAACCGAGCCGTTTCATCAGCCATTTTTCGCGAACGTCCATCTGCTGGCGCTGGTCGAGCAGTTTTGGCATCGGTGGGATCGGTTCATTGGATCTGTTTTGTGCCGCGGAGATCGACGTAAGTGAGCAGAGGAGGAGGGTAATAAATATTAGCTTTTTTGCTGACATAGGTGAGCCGAAAGAATCTGCCTGCATTCGCAGAAAAATCAACGAAATGATAGACTTCTGTCTTGAAATTACGTCTGAAATTCTATCATATAACCTAATTAGCGAGGACATTTAACACTGTGATCGAACTAGAATTGACCGAAGAACATAGAGCTCTGCAAAAGACCGTTCGCGAGTTTGTGGCAGGCGAAGTCGCTCCGTATATCAAAGAGTGGGATGAAAAAGCCC
>JBGSQW010000051.1:0-4015 GCA_041737885.1 Pyrinomonadaceae bacterium
CCCCCCCCCCCCCCCCCCCCCCCGGGGCGGCTACCGGTCACTTATGCACCACCATATTGCCCGACTCGCCCGTTATCGCCTCATCTTTCAGATGACAAGTTTCCACCTAATTCAATCAGACTCCCGGTAAACACTGACAAATTCGAAAATATTCTCAAAACCCTACCTGGCACGAACCATGCATTTATATCTGACGAACTGGACAGTGCATTATTTCACTGTGCCAAGAAAATACCGGTAATCCCGGCCTCAAACGATAAATCGCACCCCCGCAGTGATGCGGGTCCGCAAAGTCAGGAGTCTCCACGAGATCGTCCGGCTACCGAAATGAGTAAATGAAATACTTTAAGACTCTCCCACCTTTGAGTTTTCTCCCACGTTCGAAGAGTCTCCCACCTTCGAACAACTTTCTTGTGATCTTTGCATTTCTGCTGGCCTTTATATTTACATTCCAGACCTCCGCCCAGCTTGAGGCGGTAAACATTGCTCATAGCGGCGTTGCACCCTTTGAGAGTGATTGGCTCCGAATGCGGACGATGGAAACACGTGTTTTCGATCTCGTGAATGATGAGCGCGTCAAAAACGGGCTTACATTACTCGTTTGGAATGAAAAGGCCGCCCTCGCTGCACGCTATCATTCCGGCAATATGGCGTCTTCCGGATTTCTCGGCCACGAAGATCTGTTCGGGAAGAAACCGGAACATCGTGTTGAGCGTTTTGGACTAACAGACTGGCGTCGCCTTGGTGAGAATGTGGCGTGGGTTAGTGGACATGAAGATCCGCTTAGCCGAGTTGTTAGTCGATGGATGAATTCACCCGGGCATCGCCTGAATATTCTCGGTCCGAAGTTCAATGAATCTGGCTTGGGCATGAGCGTGACTAAGGAGGGTAAGTTTTACTTTACTCAGGTATTTGTCACGAGGCGATGATATGTACTATGGTAACAAAATCTACCATCACGCAGTTGAAGAAGCCGTGCTCTCACGAAATTAAATATAGGTAAACCCGATCGTGAAAAATTTAGATGCCCTGGTAATTGATGACGAACCGCAAATCAGCAGTCTGATCGCGAGGATGCTTGTTTCAGAAGGTTGGAACGTCACAGAGGTTCGAAATGCAGAAGACGCTCTCATTAAAATGGAAGAGCAGAAGTGGTCGTTGGTCTTTTGCGACGTTGTTCTTGGCGGACCCGATGGATACTCGGTACTCAAAGAATTCTCTGAGATGCAGCCTAACGCGCGCTTTATTCTGATGACCGGACATGGTTCGGCGGCGGGTGCTCTAGAGGCAACCTCGATCGGAGCCTACGATTACCTATTAAAGCCATTCTCTCTAGCCGATATACTTAAAATATCAGTCGTGGTTAAAGCTCAGCTTAAAGCCCGAAAATCAAAAAAACTCGAAGACGTGGCTGCGGCTTCTGTTTACGAATCCGATCTGCCGCTTATAGGAACTTCTCCCAAATTTGTCGAGTGTTTAAAAATGGTGGGGCGTGTTGCGGGCACCAATCTGCCGGTTCTCATTACTGGCGAGTCAGGTACTGGAAAAGAGATCGTCGCACGAGCCATCCATCTGCGAAGCAAGCGTTCAATGAACCGCTTTGTTACCGTTAACTGCGGGGCAATTCCGACCGAGTTGATCGAATCCGAACTGTTCGGCCACGCTCGGGGCTCATTTACGGGTGCCGATCGTGAACGTGTAGGTCTTTGGGAAGAAGCAACCGGAGGAAAGCTGTTCCTCGATGAAATAACCGAGACCAATCCCCTATTTCAGGTCAAACTGCTCCGGTCGCTGCAAGAAGGCGAGATTCGTCGAGTAGGATCAAACAGGACCGTCAAGGTCGATGTGCGGGTAGTCGCGGCATCAAACCGTGATATCGAGACCGAGGTTGACGAAGGGCGTTTTCGTCAAGATCTAATGTACCGCTTGAATGCGGTAACGATCGATTTGCCGCCGCTCAGGGAGCGTAAAGAAGATATTCCGCTATTGGCGACCCACTTTGCGAGCCATGTTGGATCTTCTCTTGACTGGTCGCCGGTCTTCTCGACAGAAGCCTTGGAGATCATGGAGCGATACGATTGGCCTGGAAATATCCGAGAACTCGAAAACGCGGTCCTGCACGCGGTTTCGTTGCGTGATGACACTATCTACCCCGAACACCTGCCGTTGCGGGTAAGATTTAACACTAGTTCTCGTTCCATTACTCAAACGAACACTGGTGACTCCGTAGCAGCTGTAGAGGAACTTGAATTGATGCCGCTCGCAAGAATGGAGGAGATTTACGTCTCCAAAGTTCTCGAGTACACAGATGGAAATAAGCAGGCGGCTTCGAGAATTCTCAACATTGATCGTAAAACTCTTGCTCGCATAGTAAACCGTAAGTAGAATCCGCTGCAGACCTTTCAGATTCGTCCTGCCCCCGCCCCCTAAGA
This sequence comes from Pyrinomonadaceae bacterium, assembly GCA_041737885.1. Lineage (GTDB taxonomy): Bacteria > Acidobacteriota > Blastocatellia > Pyrinomonadales > Pyrinomonadaceae > OLB17. The sequence goes on from JBGSQW010000051.1 coordinate 2,433, forward strand.
ATGCGCGAAAAGACTCTTCAAAATTTCTATACAATTGATCCTACGGATGTTATCGTATCGGTCGATAAGAATTGGGATCTTTTTGCTGCGGCAAACGATGGAGAGGGAGCGTCATCAAAACGGGTTATTAACGAATCGCTGTGGAGGTTCATTGCCAGTGAGACCGTCACGCATCTATATAAGAATATGATCGCACGGGTCCGTGGCGGAGCAACGCTGAGATTCAGTTTTCGCTGTGATTCACCGGACCAGACACGCTTTTTCGAGATGGTCATCTCCCCGCTTACCGATGGTTTTGTAAAGTTTGAAACGTTCTCGAGATCATTTGACTCAAGGGACGAACATGAATCGCCGGATCAGACCGTAAAGCCTCTAATAACCTGCTCCTGGTGTGGACGCGTGGCTGCAGGGGATGACAAATGGCAAAACGTTGAGGATGCTATCGAGCGGTTCGACATATTCGAAAAAGGACATGTACTCTCGCACGGAATATGCACTGACTGTTACGAACTTGCTCTCATGCAAATAGACTCAAACACTTACGACACAAAGTAAAACCGGATCTCCAAAGAGATCCGGTTTTTGCGTCCGACAGTTGAAAATGTATCTTACCGAACCGCTGCGTACGATGCCGACATCGACCGGTATCGGGACGAGATCCGCTTTACATAGTCTCGGGTTTCGGCATACGGTGGAATTTGATGGCCATACTTGATAACCGCACCTTCGCCGGCATTGTATCCCGCCAAGGCAAGGTCAACATTGCCGTCGAACATATTTAGCAGCATCCTCATGTACTTAACGCCCCCATCAATATTCTGTTGTGGATCATAGATATTAGTAACACCCAGCCGCCGGGCAGTAGCAGGCATCAGCTGCATCAATCCGCTCGCTCCTTTATGTGAAAGAGCTCTCTTTTTGAACGACGATTCCTGAGCCATCTGGGCAAAGATCAACAGTGGATCGATCTTGTATCGATGGCTCGAATCCATTATGAATGCGTCAACGAGAGCGTCACCCGTTGAATGCCCTCTAAGGTGACTGTTCGTAGTATTCATGTAACGAGATCCCTTCGTTCCTATCGTGAAAGGCTCGGAATACGGCCGATCTATTGTTGGTGAAGAAAGTCCCGTCTTGTTTACCAACGGCGTATATGGGCGTTCTATCAACCGACCATTATTTTTGTATTCGTCTCCGTAAGGTGGTGAAGGCGGATATTGACTTGAAGCTAACCGCGGTCTTTGATTTGGCTTAGGTTTTTCTACCGGAGCCTCTCGTTTTTTTTGTTGATAGGTAATGACGACACCAAAGTTAGACGTGTCGTAGTTCTCGAATACTCGTGCCCGCTGCTGAGCCGGTGATATTTGAGTTAGAAATAATACGATGGACGCAAGAATGATTGGATTTTTCATGATGTAGGAGATTAGTTGGAGTTACCGTAGCAGTGGAACGTTTACGATCCGGGGTTTTAGTATCTTTTCTGGCATGTCTAGCACGACGTGTACGTTGTATTCGGTCTGTGGAGCGGTAATAAGAAACGCAACACGGCCCGATGGCATTCCTTGGATCGTGTAGCTGCCATT
>JBGSQW010000057.1:0-29480 GCA_041737885.1 Pyrinomonadaceae bacterium
CCAATCCGAGACAAACTGAGAAGGTCATCGATCAGGTCACTCATACGCTTTGATGCCAGCGAAATTCTTCGCAAGTAGTCCTTTCCTTCATCGTCAAGCTTACTGCCATATTCTTCAAGAAGTATTTTGCTGAACCCTGACAGTGCCCTCAGCGGTGTTCGCAGGTCGTGGGTCACGGCATCTAGCAAAGCAGATTTTAACCTTTCGCTTTGTTTTAAAGCCTTAGCCTCCGTCGCAGTCTCGAAGGCGGTTTGCAGATCCTGATAGAGCCGTTCAGCTTCAATAGCCCTTCGCCGTGCGTAGGCTGACAGCTCGCCGGCAACTATCGCGGTGATGGTAAATGCCGCCCACGCCACCAGATTTTGAGGGGCAGCGATGTGCCAGGTTCCGACGGGCGGAAGAAAATAGTAATTGAAACAAAGCATCGCGATAAACGATGCCAGCAAAGCCGGATTTCGTCCAAAAAAGGTCGCGGACGTCAGAACGAGGAGCAGCAGCACTAACGCCACTGTCGTGGAATTTACCTTATCACCCAGAAGGATCAACCCGATCGCGACCAGTAAAACAGAAAAGACCGACAGCCCGAAACGAGAGAGCTTCGAAGTAAATAGGCTATCGGTCTTCATTTCGGTCCGTTACGCCAATCCTTTCATCAGATGATCTTTCAGTCCGTCGATCGGAACTCGAACCTGTTCCCACGTGTCACGATCGCGAACGGTTACGGCGTTATCCTCCAGCGATTCGTGATCGACCGTGACGCAGAACGGCGTGCCGATCTCATCTTGTCTGGCATAAAGCTTGCCGATGCCGCCTGTGTCGTCATAGACCGCTCTCATCGAGGGCTGCAGCTCGCGTTTGAGCTTTTTGGCGAGCGAGACGATGCCCTCGTTGTTCTTAGCAAGCGGCAGAACTGCGACCTTGATCGGGGCTAGTGAAGGTTTGAGTTTTAGGATCACTCGCACTTCGCCTTTATCATTTGTGCGTTCTTCGTACGCTTCCATCATGACGGCCAACAACGTGCGATTTACGCCTATCGATGGCTCAATGCAGTACGGATAGAATCGTTCGTTGGTCTGCGGATCGAAATACGAGAGGTCGTCCGTCGTGTCAGGATTGATGCGTTTGCCGTCCTCGCCTTCCGGTTTCTTGGAGTGAACTCGCAGATCGTAATCCGTACGATTGGCGATGCCGAGCAGCTCGTCGAACTGCTTTTCCTCATCTTCCCTTTCCGGGAAAAACCGATAAAGGAAATCAACCGTTCTGTCGGAATAGTGAGCCAATTCCTCTTTCGACTGTTCGTAATGCTTGACGTTCTCGCTAGCTATTCCGAGTGTTCCCAGCCATGCATCATAGCCGTCGATCCATTCCTGGTGTATCCGCGGAGCATCCTCTGGACGGCAAAAATACTCAACCTCCATTTGCTCGAATTCACGCGTGCGGAAGATGAAGTTCCCCGGCGTCACCTCGTTCCTAAAAGCCTTGCCGACCTGAGCGATACCGAACGGCAATTTGCGCCGTGAAGTGTCGAGAACGTTCTTGAAATTAACAAAAATGCCCTGTGCAGTCTCAGGCCGCAAATACGCCAATGCCGCTGGATCGTCGTCCGAAGATACCGCTCCGATCGTCGTGCGGAACATCAGATTAAAAGGCCGCGACTCGGTCAGGTTGGTCGATCCGCAGTTCGAACACACGAGCTTCCCCTCTTCGTTCCGTTCAAGCTTGTCTTCGCGAAGCCGTGTTTTGCAATCGCGGCAATCCGCCAGCGGATCGCTAAACGTCGTCTCGTGTCCTGAATATTTCCAAACCAAACGGTTCTGAATGATCGACGAATCAAGCCCTTCGACATCGTCACGCTCATAGACGACCCAATCCCACCAGAGCTTCTTGAGGTTGTTCGCCAGTTCCACGCCCAACGGGCCATAATCCCAGGACGAGCCCAGCCCGCCGTAAATATCCGATGCCGGAAAAACAAAACCGCGGCGTTTTGACAGAGAGACGATTGTTTCGATATTAGGTGCTGACATAATTTGTTTAACGATAAACGTCTATTCTATCAATTTCGCTGTTCCGAATCACGGCGTCGGAAACCTAACATCATTTATCCCAGAAACCTCAACCTCCTTTCCCGATACCCTGAAAATTCGCCGTGATCGTACCGCTAATCTTGTCCCATGTCCCACGACCTCGACGCGCGCACTCTCCGCGCATTTTTTAAAAAGTGTATTACACCTAAACTGGCTGTAAACTTTGTGAACACAATGCTTACATCCATTTTTAACCTACCGTTGTCCCACCTTGTCCCACGCTTGTCCCACGCATGTCGTGGGACAAATAACTCTTTAGATTTCAATAGTTTACAGCGTTTTTGCAGCCTATTTTTCGACTTTTTTTAAAAAACTATTTGCTGTAAGACAATGTACATTATTTGTGGTGCACTAAATAACGTTGACACGATCAGGTGGTATCCTGATATTGCCTGTCACCTATTCGTTAGTCCTGCGCAAGACTTCCTGCATCGGTCTAAAAAAAGACTCATAGCCGTCTTTATATCACATCGACAACAAAAGGGAGCGTTGCAATGATAACACAATTTTGCATCCTTGTCTGCATATATTATAAAGTTATTTCGAAAGTTCTTCGCCGTGGAGCGGCGTCAGAAAATAGCCAGATGCGGAGCTTCTGGCCGTCGGCATCTAAGGATCTCCGTGCGGTGAAGCTGCACCAACCTTGTCTCGCCGCATTTCCGATGCGGCAAGGATGTTGATCACTTGACCAGAAGCTTCGCATCTGGCTATTTTCTGCGGCCGCTCCACGGCCTGATCTTTTCAAAATAACAACGAGCTAAGGGAAAAAGAAAAGCCGCCGATCTTTCGATCAGGCGGCTTTTGTTCTCGGTTTGGAAAGAACCTATTGAACGACTGGTGGTGTTGCTCCAGGTGGTACGATCCAGACTTCGTAGGTTGTCTTGATGCGTGTGCTGCCGCGGACTATGGATATTCGTCTCGGGTCGAAGCCGCGGTTTTTGACCATGTAATCGAGAGCCCGTTTGGACAGTCGGTCGTAGGTGTTGCGGGTGACGCTGAGGCGGTCCGTGCCAGGATAGATGATGATGTAGAGCTGTGCGTCAGGCGTGTTCTGAGCCTGGATGACGCAGTTGTCAAAGCGGGCTTTGTCATCATCAGCAGCTTTTGCTTCAAACTCGTCACAACGGAACGGTTTAGGCTGTTCGACCACAGGGATCGGGGTAACTTCGGTTGGAACCGAGATCACCTGACGGCATTTGCCATCGTACACATCGTCGTTGACGTCGAGCTCGGCATTGATAGTCTTACCGCCCAAGCCCGTGGAATCGATCGTTATAGACGGCGTACCGAGACCGTTAGTAACACGTCCGTTCGAAACCTTCCATGCGTAACGCAACGGTATCGGTGCTGTACCGGAATTGATAGCTGCGAAGGTCACGAAGTCGCCTTCTGTAATGCGTTCCGGTCCGTCGAGGGCAAATCTATATGGGCACGGCGTCGTGATGGTCTCGCGAACTATCTTTAGACAGACGCAATGTTTTTGATCCTTGCGGATCTCGATCTGGTCACGCCAGATCTTGCCATCCGGGCCGATGACCTCGACCGTGTGAATACCCGGTGAAAGGTAGAATTCAGCGCCGGAGCCGACTCCGCTTTCGCCGACGTATTGGCCGTCAACCTTGACAGGGTACGAGGTTTCGGTGGTTTTGACGCTGAGAGTACCGGTGTTTTTCGGCCGCTTGGTCTTGGTATCGTTGTTGGCGAACGCGGTCGTCAGACCGAGGGTGATCACCATCCCGATCACAAATAGAAAATTGTATCTGTTTACTCGCATTATTAAATTCCTCGTTGCTCGAGCCGATAAGTTCGTGCTTACCTGCAAAACTTTTATTCTCGAATTATGTGGAAGATACCGCCGATATCAGCGTCGGCGGCATCCAGCATCATCATAATCCTATTCTTCTTCTTTCTCGTCACCGCTGTCGCCCTTTTTGCCAAACTTTCGCCGTGCGGCAAGGCCGATCGAGGCGAGCCCGGTTCCAAACAGCAGAATCGTCATCGGCTCAGGAACTGGCTCAGGCGGCGTCGGCGTCGGCGTGATCGGCGGCGGCGTCGGGCTCGGCGTCATTCCGGGCGTAGGCGTCGGCGTGATTCCCGGCGTAGGGGTCGGCGTGATGCCAGGCGTCGGCGTTTCAGTCGGGACCGTTGCCGTCGGCGTCGGCGTATCCTTCTTACGTCTGATCAGGATGAACGCAATAGGGATCGCTGCCAATCCGAGGAGTGCCCATTTTGGAAAGCCTCGTTTGGTAACGATCTCCTCTTCGCAATCACAAACATCGTCGGTGACTATTTCGGTCTTGGTCTCTGTGATGACACGGCCGTCCTGCGGAAGCGGAGCCTTGATCTTCTTATCATCATCGCCGTCATCGGTTATCAGGAATGAATAATCATCCGCTACCCGCAGCTTAGAAAATGAAGATGGATCCGCACTGCCCGGTCTCGCGTTAACGATCTGTACGACCTGATCAAAGCGAACAGGTGCCGCGTCGATCCGCGTGAAGCACATTAGTATCGAAGCGATGCAGATTGCCGAGAGTGACCCTCTAAGGTTCATATTTTTCATGTCTGTTACCTGACTAAACAGTATTTGCAGCGAAAACAAAACGTCTTCACAGCTGGTTGGCACTCGCTGTCGAATTTGGGGTTTTGGGGCAGTGTCGAAAATATAGCAAAAAAACAATGCAAATGCACGTTTCGGAGCCCTTTCGAATTACTTTGGTCCCATAATTCGGCTGTTTCTATCTAATTCAAGGGGAAAATATGCCTAATCGCCCCGTGTCTCCAGAAAAAACAGCATTTTTTCGTTTTATTTTTCAATTTGCCGGCCAAAATAAAACCGGTTACCACAAGATAGTGGTAACCGGTATGTAATTCCCGAAAAATGACAGGCGATCGATCTATTCGTCGTCCTGCTCTTCTTCTTTGGGTTTCCCTTCGCCGCCTTTCTCTTCAGCCAGGATGGCCTTGCGGGAAAGTTTGACCTTGTTGCCTTCCTTGCCGATACATTTGACGAGGATCTGCTGGCCTTCTTTGAGCTCGTCACGAACGTCGCGTACGCGGCGGTCCGAGATCTCAGAGATGTGCAGCAAACCGTCGAGGCCCGGCAGGATCTCAACGAATGCACCAAAATCAACGATACGCGATACGGTTCCCATATACGTCTCGCCGATCTCAGCCTCAGCCGTGAGGGCTCTGATGCGTGCGATCGCAGCCTGAGCCGCTTCGCCATCCGGCGTTGCGATCAGGATCGTGCCGTCGTCGTCGATATCGATCTTGGCTCCGGTTTCCTCGGTGATCGAACGAATGACCGATCCGCCTTTACCAATAACGTCGCGGATCTTATCAGGGCTGATGTGGATCGTGATGATACGCGGTGCGAACTCAGAGAGCTCCTCACGCGGTTCACTGATCGATTTCGTCATGATGTCCAGGATATGAAGACGGCCTTTTCTAGCCTGCTCCAGAGCTTCCTGCAGGATCATGGCGTTGATACCGCCGATCTTGATATCCATCTGAAGAGCGGTAATGCCGTCGGCAGTTCCCGTCACCTTGAAATCCATGTCGCCATAGTGATCTTCGGCACCGGCGATGTCGGAAAGGATCGCGTAGCGGTTGCCTTCCATCACAAGGCCCATCGCAACACCTGCGACCGGCTTCTTGATCGGCACACCTGCGTCCATCAGGCTCAGGATGCCGCCGCAGACCGAAGCCATCGACGACGAACCATTCGATTCCGTGATGTCCGAAACTATGCGGATCGTATATGGGAAATCTGCTTCATCCGGCAGGACCGACATGATCGCACGGCGTGCGAGGTTTCCGTGTCCGGTTTCGCGACGTGAAGTGCTGCCAAATCGACCAGTTTCACCGACCGAATACGGCGGGAAATTGTAATGCAGCATGAACTTACGATCGACCGTGCCTTTTTCCAGATCGTCCATGAACTGCCCGTCAACCTTGGTACCAAGCGTCGTTGTTACGATCGCCTGAGTCTCACCGCGGGTAAACAGAGCCGAACCATGTACACGTGGAAGCCAGCCGACTTCGCAATTGATCGGACGGATCTCTGAGAATTTACGGCCGTCCGGACGACGCTTGTTCATAAGCATGTCTTCGCGGAAGATCTTCTCTTTGAGCTTGCCGAACGCCTTTCCGGCCGTTGCACGAGCACCTGGATCGTCTTCAGGATAGCTTTCAACGACTTCTTTCTTAAGAGCATCAAGCCCGGCGTAAACCTCGATCTTATCGCGGCCTGTCGAATCCAAAGCGGCGCGGAGTTTATCGGTCCATGTTTTTTCTACATCGGCGACAATTCCCTTATCGAGCTCGGAAATGTGGAACTCACGCTTGGTGATGTTCAACGCTTTGCCGAGTTCTTTCTGCCACAGGCAAAGGCGTTTGACTTCGCGGTGGCCGAGCATCAGGGCTTCAACCATGATGGTCTCGTTGACCTCGTTAGCCTCGCACTCGACCATGCATATAGCTTCTTCAGTACCGGCGACAATGAGGCTTAGGTCTGATTCGCGGCGTTCGTCGTAGCTCGGATTGATGATGTATTTGCCATCGATCAAGCCGATTCGAACACCTGCTAGTGGCTCGTGGAACGGAATATCCGACAAAAACAGAGCGCATGAAGCACCCGTGATCGCGATCACATCCGGATCGTTATCATCGTCAGCCGAGATGACCGAAGCGACGATCTGAGTTTCAAATCTGTAACCATCCGCGAACAGCGGCCGCACCGGGCGGTCGATCATGCGGCAGGTCAGAATTTCTTTCTCCGACGGGCGGCCTTCGCGGCGGAAATAGTTTCCGGGAATGCGGCCTGCGGCAAACGAGTTTTCACGGTATTCGACCGTGAGCGGGAAAAAGTCCATCCCTTCGCGGGCGGTGCGGGCCGACACGGCTGCAACGAGCAGCATCGTATCGCCATAACGGATCACGACCGAACCATCGGCCTGCTTGGCAACCTTGCCGGTCTCAACGATCAGTTCTTGCGTTCCAAGCTTGATCGATTCACTCAAATATTTTTTTGGCATTTCTTATCCTCTAAAAACAACAAAGACGAAAGGAGCTGTGCCGTGATAGCGCCCTTTCGTCTCTGGAAACATTACTAATTGTGACGTAGGCCCTCTTTTGTCCGGAGGCGTAATATGCTGTCACGTTCAGCAACCACCGGCAAATTCTTCGCGAAGACCTTGTATGTTTACGGCCCGAAGCGGCCTATCTTTCTAGTTGCAGAGTACCCGAATGTGGAGAGTTACAGAGTATTTTCTTTCTCTCTAACTCTGGCACTCTGCAACTCTGTAAACTATCGGCGTAAGCCGAGTTTCTTGATGATCTCGTGGTATTCGTTAATATCACGACGTTTGAGATAATCGAGCAGCTTTCTACGACGCGAGACCAATTGAAGCAAGCCTCTACGCGAGTTGTTATCTTTCTTGTGGATCTTGAAATGAGCGGTCAGCTCGGTAATGCGCTGCGAGAGCAGTGCGATCTGCACCTGCGACGAACCCGTGTCCGAACCGTGCGTTTTGTAATCTGTAACGATCTGTTCTTTTACTTCTTTAACTGTTGACATTCTTTCTTGCTTTTATCAGCCTCTCCTGTTGTTAGCAGTAACTCCGTAAACTAGTACGGTAACCACGATATTCTTTATTTATTTACTAACAATTATCGCTAATTGATGCGATAAATCTAACATATTCAAGCACTAAGAGCAATTTCAGATCTCGTACTTGAACTCTTCCATGAACTTCGTTGAGAAATTTCCTTTCCTGAAATTCTCATCCGCCATGATCCGTTGGTGAAGCGGAATGGTGGTCTTAATTCCTTCGACGACCATCATATCCAGAGCACGCTGCATTCTAGCGATCGCTAATTCCCGCGTACGAGCATGAACGATCAGTTTGGCTATCATCGAATCGTAATACGGCGGCACGACATAGCCAGGATAAACAGCAGTATCAACGCGAACGCCAGGTCCGCCAGGAATATGAAAAGCCGTTATTCTGCCCGGGCTCGGCGTAAACTTGACCGGATCCTCGGCGTTGATTCGGCACTCGATCGAATGGCCAACGAAAATAACTTCATCCTGCGTATAGCCAATGTTTTCGCCCGTGGCGACCCTGATCTGGTTTCTGACTACGTCAACGAGCGTGACCATCTCGGTCACGGGATGCTCGACCTGGATGCGGGTATTCATCTCCATGAAGTAGAACTGATCGTCCTCATCAAGCAGAAATTCGAATGTTCCGGCGCTCGAGTATCCGATCTCCTGACACGCCTTCACTGCTACGGCTCCCATCTGCTCACGCAATTCTTTCGAGATCGCAGGTGACGGTGCTTCCTCAAGCAATTTTTGGTGGCGCCGCTGGATCGTGCATTCGCGTTCGCCGAGATGGATCACATTTCCATGTTCATCGGCGAGAACCTGGATCTCGATGTGACGCGGACGTTCGATGTATCGCTCTATATAAACCGAACCATTTTTGAAAGCATTCAGAGCTTCTGTCTGAGCGAGTTCGAGGTTTGTGGCAAGTTCCGACTCTTCGCGAACGATTCGCATTCCCCGTCCGCCTCCGCCAGCAGCCGCTTTGATGATCAGCGGAAAGCCGATCTCAAGAGCTAACTTTTTAGCCTCTTCAGGAGATTCGATCGGATCTGGGCTTCCCGGAAGGATGGGAACGCCGGCGGCGGTCATTGTTCGCCGAGCCTCGACCTTATCGCCCATCATCGCGATCACTTCGGGACGCGGACCGATGAACTTGATGTTACAGTCGTCGCAGATCTTGGCAAATGTTGCCGATTCTGCCAGAAAACCATATCCGGGATGGATCGCGTCAACGTTTGTTATTTCGGCCGCGCTAATGATCGCGGGGATATTGAGATAGCTCTCTGCCGACGATGCCGGGCCTATGCACAAAGCCTCATCTGCGTAGCGAACGTGTAGAGCCTCGCGATCAGCCTCCGAGTGTACGGCGACGGTTTTGATCCCCATCTCCTTACAGGTCCAGATGATCCGATTAGCTATCTCGCCGCGATTAGCGATCAAAATTTTGCGTATCTCTCGCATAATTTAGAAAAGATTTAGCCACGAATCACACGAATGGCACGAATAAAGAAATCTCCTAAAAATTCGTGTTATTCGTGTAATTCGTGGCTAAATATCTTATTTCCTGATTCCAAATAACGGCTGCCCGTATTCGACCGGTTGGCCATTCTCGACGTAGATTTTAACAACCTCGCCCGATGTCTCAGCCTGAATCTCGTTCATCAGCTTCATCGCCTCGACAATGCAGACGGTCGTTTCGGGCGAGACATTGCTTCCCTCGCTGACATAAGCTGCTTTGTCCGGGCCCGGCGAACGGTAGAATGTACCGACGATCGGGGACGTGATCTTGAATAAACCAGCATCAGGATCGACGGCTTCAACGAGAGCAGACTCAGCTGCCTGCGTTGCCGGCGTTGCAGCCGTGATCGGTGCGGCTACCGGAGCCGGTGCGGCCGCAGCCTGAACAGTAACTGCTTTGCTGAGTCGAACCCGAATATTCTCGTTCTCGAACTCAAAGTCAGTAAATCCGTGCTCGTTCACCAACGCCGCCAGTGCCTGAAGTTCATCCATGTTGAATGAAGGATCAGTAACCGTCAGTTTTTTCTTTTCGTCACCGCTTTTGTGTTCAACCACAATATCACCTTCCTTTGCCTTTGCCGAAGCGTTTGTGTCGCTCATTTGGCTAGCCTCCGTCCAGTATTAGCCCTTAGCGGCTAATTCGCGTGCGTTGTCCACCAGTTCGATAACGGCCATTTCAGCGTTATCACCCTGCCGACGTCCGAGTTTAATAATGCGGGTGTAGCCGCCGTTACGATCTTTATAACGAGCTCCGAGTTCGCCGAACAAACGCTGAACCGCTTTAACACCGGCAGTACGCTCAATCGGAGCTTTCTCTTCACCTTTCTTACCACGAAAACGGCTCTGCTCTGCCTTGAACGTGCTGTTACCGGCGTGAAAATACGCAGCTGCCTGGCGACGAAGATGAACGCCGCGAAGCACCTTGTCATCGCCTGTAAGATTTTCAGCTTTGCGAGCAAGTGTGATCGCCTTTTCGATGAAAGGACGTAATTCCTTAGCCTTAGGAACCGTCGTGACGATGTGTTCCTTCTCAGCATTTATGAGCGAGGTAGCCAGATTCCTGAGCAATGACATGCGATGCTCTGTGGTACGGCCCAATTTACGATGTGCTTTTAAGTGTCTCATTTCTTTATAGTCCAAGGTCCAAAAGTCCAAGGTCCAATGTCCGACGTCTTACGACCTTGGACATTGGACCTCAAACATTGGACTAATCTAGATCTCTCCCGCCCGACCCAGGGATCGGATTACCCTGCTCGTCGAAATCCATGCCGAAATCGAGGCCCATTCCGTGAAGCATGTCCTTGATCTCGGTAAGTGATTTCTTACCGAAATTCTTGGTGTGGAGCATATCTTTTTCGCTACGGCGGATCAGGTCGCGGATCGAGCGAATATCTGCGTTCTTCAAGCAATTGTAAGAACGAACCGAAAGCTCAAGCTCATCGACCGATTTGTCTAGCAGGTCGTTCCGCATAAGTGGCGGACGAGCGATGTCTTCGTATTTGTATTCTTCTTCTTCCTCTTCGAAATTGACAAAGATCGACATGTGATCTTTGACCAGTTTCGCTGCCAAGCCGATCGAATCTTCCGGCTTAACACTACCGTCCGTCCAAACCTCGAGCGTAAGTTTGTCAAATTCTGTATTCGAACCCTGACGTGTCTGCTCAACGTTGTAGTTAACTTTTTTGATCGGCGTGTGAACCGAATCGATGGGAATGTAACCAACAGAAAGGTCTTCGTCGTTGTTAAATTCCGCCGAAACATAGCCACGGCCTTGTTTCAAACGCATCTCGATACCAAGCGAACCGCCGGCCGAGATGGTCGCAATGTGGATCGTGCTGTCCAGCACCTCAACATCGCCATCAGTTTCGATGTCGCCGCTGGTTACGATACCAGCTCCTTTCTTACTGATCGAAAGGGTTTTGGGGCCCGCTCCATGAAGGGCGAAAGGCACCTGTTTAAGATTTAGGATAACGTCGGTGGCGTCCTCGACGACACCTTTGATCGATGAAAATTCGTGCTCAACGCCTTCGATCTTGATCGCCGTTATAGCAGCTCCTTCGATCGATGAAAGCAATGCACGACGGATAGAGTTACCGACGGTCGTACCAAATCCGCGTTCAAATGGAGCCGCATGAAACTTGCCATACCGCTCCGTCAGGGTTTCGGTCTCGACATTTAGACGGCTTGGCATCTGGAAGTCTGTCCAATGGTTGCTCTGTGTCATATGTTTTTTAAAAGGGCTTTGAGTTCGCCAAACTGACAGAACCTCTCAAGCCTAAATATAAGCTCAGACACTCTGCCAGCTCGGCAAACTCATTTAACTACTTGCTGTAAAGCTCAACGATCAACTGCTCGTTAATATTCGCGTCGATATCCTGGCGACTCGGCAAACCTGAAACAACGATGCTCAGATCCTTGCCATCAATGCTCAGCCACTGCGGACGTCCGCGACCGCCCGCCGTCTGCCACGCAGCATCGACGTGCACGTTTTTGTGAGTACTTTCTTTGACTGCAACTACATCCCCGGCTTTAACCTGGAACGAAGGAATGTTGACCTTCTTTCCGTTTACGGTAACATGGCCGTGGTTGACAAGCTGACGTGATTGACGACGCGATGTCGAGAAGCCAGAACGATAAACGACGTTATCGAGGCGTCTCTCGAGCATTGCCAAAAGGATCTCACCCGTAACACCTTTCTGACGACGCGCTTTCTCGAAATAGTTACGAAACTGCTTTTCGAGAATGAAGTAAATACGTTTTACTTTCTGCTTTTCACGAAGCTGTTCGCCGTAGCCCTGGAGCATTTTACGGCGAGCCGCTCCATGCTGTCCCGGTGGGTTCGTTCCACGCTTTTCGATCGCACACGAGGGCTTAAAACAACGATCGCCCTTGAGAAATAATTTTGCACCTTCGCGACGGCAAAGCCTGCACACCGCATCTCTATATCTAGCCATAGTATTTTTTTGCTTCCGTTTGAACGGAGTTTGATCTTTGGCTTTTAGCCGTAGACCAGTCCGTCTGTTATTTTTCGGAAAAGTTTACAGGTGGTGACCACCCTTCGTCCTTTCGATAGTAAAATCAATTAATTTCAAATTTGAAATATCAAATTTGAGATTCATTAGATCGACCACGCTTTCATTATCAAAGACCAGAGGCCCAGGCCCAAGGTCCGCAATGAATGATCAAACGCGGCGTCTTTTCGGCGGACGGCATCCGTTGTGCGGGATCGGCGTGGTGTCGCGAATCGAATTTACGCGAATACCTGCCTGATTGATCGCACGGATAGCCGACTCGCGGCCGCCGCCCGGGCCTTTGACCCGAACTTCGACTTCACGCATACCTGCGTCCAAAGCCTTGCGTGCTGCTTCTGAAGCTGCCTGCTGAGCTGCGAACGGAGTTCCCTTACGCGAACCGCGGAAACCGCGTGCACCTGACGAAGACTGTGCGACCAAATTCCCCTGAGTATCCGTTATCGAGATCAGCGTGTTGTTGAACGACGCCGAAATATGAACGATACCCATCGGGATATTTTTCCGCTCTTTCTTCTTAAAAGTCTTTTTCTTAGTTGCTGCTGCTTTTGCCATTTTATTAGTGTGCAGTGGCCTGTGGACAGTGAGCCGTTAAGACAGGAAAACTGCCCACTGCCCACAGTCCACTATCCACTATTTCTTACCTGGTGCTTTCTTCTTAGCCACGGCCGCTTTACGCGGTCCTTTTCTGGTTCGTGCGTTCGTGCTGGTGCGCTGTCCGCGAACCGGCAGGCTGCGGCGATGACGCAGGCCGCGATAGCAACCGATGTCCATCAAACGCTTGATGTCCATCTGGACACGCTTTCTGAGATCGCCCTCAACGTCGCCTTCGGTATCGAGGATCGTGCGGATCTGATTTAACTCATCTTCGCTCATATCCTTGATCTTGGTATGAATACCAATTCCGGCTTTACCGAGGATATCGGTCGCACGCGATTTGCCCACACCATAGATGTAGGTCAACCCAATCTGTGCCCTTTTATTGGGCGGTAAATCAACTCCTGCTATACGAGCCATATGTTCTCCGATTTTCCCTAATGTGAGATCTCAAATCCCAAATCTGAAATTTGTTATCCCTGCCTCTGCTTGTGCTTCGGGTTCTCGCAAATTACGCGCACAATGCCCTTGCGGTGAATAACCTTGCACTTGTCGCACATTTTCTTTACTGAAGGTCTGACTTTCATCGTTTTTACCTCTTGTCGGTCCGGAGCCCGGAGTCAAAAGTCTGGAGTCTGAAAAACCTCCCTGCTCTCTACTCACCACTCCCGACTCTCAACTACTTATAGCGGTACGTTATTCGACCGCGTTTCAGATCGTATGGCGAAAGCTCCACCAGGACCTTATCGCCGGGCAGGATGCGAATAAAATTCTTTCGCATTTTGCCCGAAATATGAGCTAAAACTTCATGCTGATTATCGTCCACAGCAACCTTGAACATTGCGTTTGGCAATGTTTCCAGCACCGTCGCTGTGACCTCTATCGCTTCTTCTTTAGACATATGTATCGAGTCAACCGGCTGATTAGTTGAGCAAACCAATAATGTTAGCCTTTTTCTGAAAGGTTTTCAAGTCAGGCTGATGCGGTTTCCGCCGTCCGGTTTTCCCGTGCCTTCTTCTGCTCTTTCGTCAGCGTCAATATTTCAGGTCCATCCGCCGTAACTGCGAGCGTATGCTCAGCGTGAGCCGAAGCTTTTCCGTCCTTGGTCACGACCGTCCACTTATCGCTAAGCGTCTTTGTCTCGTAGGTGCCGAGATTGAGCATTGGCTCGATCGCAAAACAGTAACCGGCCCGAATTCTCTCTTTAGTACCCTGCCGACCGTAGTTTGCGATCTGCGGAGCCTCGTGCATCGACCGTCCGATGCCATGGCCGGTGTAATCACGAACGAGGCCATAACCAAATTTCTCAGCATGCTGCTGGATAGCCCAACCAATATCGCCGACGCGATTATTGACCCTCGACGCCTGTATCCCGAATTCGAGACATTCTTCCGTTACCCGAATAAGCTGTTTAAGCTCGTCCGTTATTTCACCGACCGGACAAGTCATAGCCGTATCGCCGACAAACCCGTTATACGTAGCTGCCATATCGAGCGAAACAATATCCCCATCTACGAGCGGTGTCGTTTTCGAAAAACCGTGAACGATCTCATCATTGACCGAGGCACAGATCGCGTAGGGGAAACCGTGGTAACCGATAAAGGTTGGAATGGCTCCCGCATCGCGGATCATCTTATCAGCCGCGTCGTTAAGCTCCATCGTCGAGATCCCGGGAGCGACCATTAGGCGTATAGCTTCACGAACCTCGGCGATAAGCTCACCGACGGCACGCATCTTATCAAGATCTTTTGCTGATTTCGCTATGATCATGTCTTTGCTGAACAGATTGAGTAATGCCCTATAAAAGCTCATTCAACTGTCCGTAAATATCTTCTATCTCTCCGGTTCCGTCGATCTTCTGAAGCCTGCCCGAAGATCTGTAGTACTCAAGCAAAGGCTTGGTCAACTCGTCATACGTCTCAAGCCTGACCTTGACCTTCTCTTCGGAATCATCCGCCCGATGATCGAGCGAGGTTTCCGGGTGATCATCACAAAACCCGTCATTCTTTGCGGGTTTCGAATATATGTTGTAGATCTCACCGCAAACCGGGCAGCTGCGTCGGCCCGTAAGCCGTTTCATCAACTCATCCCTCGGCACATCTACTTCGATCGCCAGGATATCCTTACCCTGCTCTTTCGCCAGTTCCTCAAGTTGCCCGGCCTGAACCGCAGTTCGCGGATAGCCGTCAAGTACATAGGTTCCTGCGGTGTCCGGCTTTGACGTTCGCTCACGAACGATCTGCAGAGTCAATTCGTCAGAGATCAGCTTACCTGAGGCCATTATCTCCTGCACCTCTTTGGCAAGCGGCGTGTCGAGACGCTTCATCTCGCGGAACATATCCCCGGTCGAGATCTGTGGGATATTGCGACGCTCATCCAGGAGCCTCGCCTGTGTTCCCTTGCCCGCCCCCGGAGCACCTATCAATACGATGATCTTATCCATTGAACCAACCAAAAAACGCCAAGACGCAGAGGGCAGAAAAATCACGATCGATCTTTCTCAGCGACTCTGCGTCTCCGCGGTTCAAACTAACTATGATCTTCTGCCACGCAGTCTCGATCCAGAACCTAGGAAGCCTTCGTAGTTGCGCATCACCAGTTGAGCCTCGATCTGAGCGACAGTGTCCATCGCCACACCGACCAGGATCAGCAATGATGTTCCGCCGAAGAAAAATTGATATCCAAGACCGGTCGGGATCCAACTGAGTCCCGGTGTCCCCATCAGGAAGTTATCAACAGACGTGCCGATGAACGGCAATCTCGCGACCTTGAACCCGCTCAATAACAATTGCGGCAAGAAGGCTACAAATGCGAGGTACAGGGCTCCGACCGTCGTTAACCTTGTAAGGATACCGTTGAGATATTCTGCTGTCGGTGCACCCGGACGAATACCGGCAATAAAACCGCCGTGTTTGCGAAGATTATCTGCAACCTCGTCCGTGTTAAAAATGATCGTGATGTAAAAGAACGTGAAAATAACGATCAACGACAGGAATACGACCTCGTAGTAAGGATCGCCGCCATGGAACTGCTGAAAGAAGGCGGACACCTTTGACCAGGTTGAATTCGGATCGTTTGGATCCGGTGGAAACGCCGAGAACAAAGTCTGCGGCATCGCAAGCACAGAAGATGCAAAGATAACCGGAATAACACCGCCCATGTTGATCTTCAGCGGCAGGCTTGTCTCCTGACCTCTGAACGTCTGCGTACCGACCCGGCGGCTGGCGTAGCTGATCGCGATATTGCGGCGAGCAGACTCGACATAGACCACCAGAGCGATCAGAGCTACAAGAACTACGATCAGGAATACCACACCGAGCGTCTGCATCGGGTCACCAGCACTTACACGGCTGGCGATCTGCTGGATTCCCTGCGGAAGGCCGATCACGATACCTGCGAAAATGAGAAGTGAGATCCCGTTTCCAACTCCGCGCTCTGTGATCTGCTCACCGAGCCACATTACGAAAATAGTACCGGTCGTCAAGGTAACAACGATCATCGCCGTTGCCCACCAGGTTTCAGGAATGATCTGATTTCTCGACAGCCAGGTTGCGACAAAGAAGGTTTGAACCGCACAAAGGACCACTGTGGAATATCGCGTCCACTGGTTCATCTTCTGACGGCCGACTTCACCTTCTTCCTGGATCTTCTTCATTGCTGGAGAAAGAACCGGAAGGAGCTGCATGATGATCGACGCTGTAATGTAAGGTGTTACACCAAGAGCAAAAACCGAGATCGTGCGAAAGTTTCCGCCCGAAAAGAGATCAAGAACACCAAGAAGTGTCCCCGCGACATCCGCCCAAACACGCTCAAGCTGTGCACTGTTGATACCGGGAGCCTGAACATGGGCACCGAGGCGATACACTGCGAGTAACCCGAGCGTGAAGAGGATACGAGTCCTCAGCTCAGGAACCTTGAACATGTTTTGTATAGCGCCGAAAAACTTCTCCATATGTTTAAGTAAGGGTTACGCTTTATGCAGTTTCGCCCTCAAGTATAGAAAGCCCGTAAGGGCGTTTCTATTATTCCGCTTCCGCGGCTTTTGCCTTAACGATAACAGTTGCCGAACCACCGGCTTTCTCGATCTTGTCTTTAGCCGTCTTAGTAAAACGATGAGCTGAGATGGTTAACGATTTTGTTACCTCGCCAGTTCCCAGAATTACCAGATCGTGCTTCGCCTTTTTGATCAAACCTCGATCATGAAGAACTTCCGGTGTGACAACGTCACCCGACGAAAAATTCTCCTCGATCTTGGCAAGGCTGATCTCGATCCACTCTTTCTTAAAGATATTGGTGAATCCGCGTTTCGGCAATCGACGCTGCAATGGCATCTGACCGCCCTCGAATCCTCGCTTGCTGCTGTAACCCGAACGTGATTTTTGGCCCTTGTGTCCCTTACCGGCAGTTTTACCAGTTCCTGAACCAGGTCCGCGCCCGATACGCTTTTTCTTATGCGTGGATCCGGGAGCCGGGTGTAAATTATTTAATGATAAAGCCATAACTTTAGTTTTGTCCGTTGATCACTGATCCTTGCTTATCGAAACAACGATCGATGATCAACCATCGACGATCTAGTCAACGATCCTTAGTAAGTGCGGGACCTTATTAACGATACCGCGTGAACCTGCCGAATCCTGCAGTGTGACCTTCTGGTTGAGCTTAGTGATGCCCAGCGCTTTGACGATCTCTTTCTGTTTCTTCGAGTATCCGATCATGCTCCTGTAATACTGGATCGTGATCTTCCCGCCTTCAATGATTTCTGCTTTCTTTGCCATGATCTTTTTACTTGCGAATTACGATTACAAATTCGAATATTCTTTACTCGTAAATGTTAATTCGTAATTAGGTTAATTCTTCTACCTGCTTGCCGCGCAACCGAGCAACTTCCATCGGGTCTTTCATGCGTAGCAGTCCGTTAAATGTTGCACGGATAACGTTATGAGCGTTGTTCGACCCGAGGATCTTCGTACGCACATTATGAACACCAAGCGATTGAAGGATAGCACGCACAGCACCGCCAGCGATAACGCCGGTACCTTCGGCAGCTGGTTTGAGCAGAACGCGTCCAGCACCGTATTCGCCGATCATCTCATGCGGCAGCGTGCCGTTAATGAGAGGAACGCGGATCAGATTGTTCTTTGCCGCTTCGACCGCTTTCTTGATGGCGTTCGGAACTTCCTTAGCTTTTCCGGTACCAAAACCAACGTGTCCGGCTTCGTCACCAACGACAACGAGTGCCGCAAATGACATATTCTTACCGCCCTTAACGACCTTGGTCACGCGGTTGATCGAGATCAGCTGATCTTTGAGCAACAAACCGCTCTGTGCAATTTTCTGTTTAGACTTGATCATAATTGGATCGCGAGCATTTTGCCCGCCCGTTTAATGCTAAGCAGCAGCTTCTGCTTCCACCTCTTTAACTTCGTGCTTGTTCAATCCGGCTTCACGGGTAGCGTCGATCAAGGCTTTAACACGGCCGTGATAGACGTAACCTCCGCGATCATAGACAACAGTTGCGATACCGGCTTTAACAGCCCTCTCGGCAATTGCTTTACCGACAGACTTGGCCGCATCAATGTTGCCGCCAGTTTTCAGGCCCAATGCCTTTTCGGTCGTCGAAGCGGACGCTAGTGTTTTCCCCGACTTATCGTCAATGATCTGCGCGTAGATGTGACTCACGCTGCGGAACACTGCCAGTCTCGGCCGCTCTGCGGTTCCGCTGACTTTCTTACGAATACGGCTGTGAACACCCTGTCGAATTTCTGCTCTACTTTTCTGTGACATAACTTTCCTTAGTTCCAGAGTTTCAGTTTGCCAGAGTTTCGAAAAGTTGAAGACTGAAATAACTCTGCAACTCTGTAACTCTGCAACTAAAAACTATTTACCGGTCTTACCTGGTTTTAACTTGTACAATTTCTCAGCGTATCGAACGCCCTTTCCTTTGTATGCATCCGGTTTACGGAGCCGGTTCAGTTCGGCGGCGACCTGACCGAGGAGCTGCTTATCGATGCCGCTAAGCGTAATCGTCGTCTGATACTGCGTTATCGAGGTCTTCGTGTTAACACGTTCCGCTTTCGCCTCAATACCGGCAGGCAGTGCGTAAACGATCGGATGCGAATAACCAAGTGAGAAGTTGATGTTCTGTCCCTGAACATCGGCTTTATAACCGACGCCAACGATGTCCATCTCTCTCTTAAATCCTTCAGTTACACCGACGATCGCATTGTTAGCAAGAGCTCTCGCAAGCCCGTGAAACGCTGACACATCGTCATTTGCACGTTCCGCTGTGAGCGTGCCGTCTTCCTGCTTAAAGGAGACACCAGCCGGGATCGGGGTCTTCAATGTGCCTTTCGGCCCCTTGACTTCCATTTCCGAGTCCTTGATCGTCAAGGTAACACCAGACGGGATCGATATCGGTTTTTTTCCTACTCTAGACATAATCTTATTTGTTCGTTGCTCGTCGTTCGTCGTCCGTTGAAGGAACGTCTTAGCAACGAACCACGAACAACGAACCACCAACAAATTAATAAATCTCTGCTAAGATCTCGCCACCTACTTTCTCGGCACGAGCACGTTTTCCGCTCATCAGGCCTTTCGACGTCGAAACAATGTTTACACCGTAACCGCCCAAAACTTTTGGGATGTCGGATGAACCAACGTAAACGCGACGGCCCGGGGTCGATACACGCGATAAATGCGTGATGGACGAGGTTCCCTTCGCATCATAGCGGAGGAATACGCGGATGACGTACTTTACGCCTTCGCCCTTGGTCGAATAATTATTGATGTAGCCTTCTTCTTTGAGGATACGAGCTACTTCCATCTTCAGCTTTGAGCCTGGGATATCGACGCGGGTGTGATTCGCACGGATAGCGTTGCGAATTCGCGTTAACATGTCGGCTATTGGATCTGTCATTTCTCTATTTACTCCGTATAATTGCCCAGTTTAGAGTTTCCTCTACTTAAGCATTTGCCGCTCTCGCGAGCGGTACTAGAACCGTTTTTACCAGCTCGACTTAACTACGCCGGGGATCTGGCCTTCGAGAGCGAGTTTGCGAAGGGCGATACGCGAAATACCAAACTTTCTCAGGAATCCACGTGAACGTCCGGACTGTGAACAGCGGTTACGGACACGCGACGGGCTCGCATTGCGAGGCATTTTCTGAAGTTTGACCACCGCGGCATCAACTTCTTCGACAGTCGATTTCGGGTTATTGATGATCTTCTTTGCGGCTGCCCGGCGGTCGGCGTAAAGCTTGACCGTTTCGCGACGCATCTCGTTTTTAACTACTTTGCTGATCTTTGCCATATCTCTCCAAGTCTGGAGTCTGGAGTTCGGAGCCTGTGTCAGTCGTATTGTTCATCACGACTTTAGACTCAAAACACAAGACTTAAGCTCTAAAGGGCATTCCCATTGCTTTCAGAAGCGAGCGGGCCTGCTCATCATTTTTTGCTGTCGTTACTATAGAAATGTTCATTCCGCGAGTCTTATCGACCTTATTAAAGTCGATCTCCGCGAAGATGAGCTGTTCACGAATACCTAGTGTGTAGTTTCCACGGCCGTCAAACGCCTTACCGGAAATACCACGAAAATCTCGTACACGCGGAAGAGCAACTGAGATCAAACGATCAAGAAACTCATACATCCGGTCGCCGCGAAGCGTAACCATCGTGCCGATCGCCATTCCCTGGCGGAGCTTGAAGGCAGCGATAGACTTCTTTGCCTTTGTGATGACCGGCTTCTGGCCCGTAACTGATTTAAGTTCCTCAGAGGCAACGTCGAGGATCTTGGCATTTGAACTAGCTTCGCCCAATCCCATGTTGACCACGACCTTTTCGATCCTCGGGATCGCCATCGGGTTCTTAATATCAAACTCTTTAGCTAATGCCGGAGCGATCTCACTCTTGTATTTTTCTTTTAACCTGGCCATTCTTCGGCTTCTCCTATTCTGCGTCTGGGATCCGGCAATAATTTCAGGCTTCAGATCTCACGATGTGTATCCAGCCGCTCCGTTTCCAGACTATAAAACTTTATTTGGCGTCTTCGGCCGTTTCCTCTTCAACTTTCTTTGCTTCCCGTTTGTAGTTACCGGATGCAGCGATCACCTTACCGCTCTTGGCAACTCGAACCTTTTCGCCATCGCGAACTTCGAGTTTTACCCGAGTCGGCTTGCCAGTTTCCGGATCGACGAGAGCGACGTTTGAAACGCTGACCCACGCTTCCTGCTCGATGATGCCGCCTTCGCGGTTCATCTGAGGAACTGGTTTGCGGTGACGCTTGACGATCATCGCCCCCTCAACCTTGACCTTGCCGTTACGGGCGTCAACCGCGATCACACGACCGCGATATGGCTGACGTTTCTCGTTGCTGTCAAAACGGTTGTATTCCTTACCCGCGATAAACACAACGGTATCGCCGCGTTTGATCTTGCTTTTTACTGTTCCTGTCTTAGCTGGTGCTTTCATTTCTCAAATCAAATAGGACGTTTATGTCCTATAGGTTCCTATATGTCCTATATAACTTCCGGGGCCAGGCTCACGATCTTCATGAAATTCTTTTCACGAAGTTCTCTCGCGACCGGTCCGAAAACACGAGTTCCGATCGGCGATCCGTCATCTTTGATAAGAACCGCTGCATTCTCGTCGAACCGGATGTAGGTACCGTCCTTGCGGCGAACTTCTTTACGCGTTCTGACGATAACGGCGTTGTAAACCTTACCCTTCTTCGCGGTGCCATCCGGAGCGGCTTCCTTGACCGTAACTTTGATCGTGTCACCGAGACGTGCGATCTTTGCGGTTGAACCGCCGACCGGCATGATCATCTCTACTCTTTTGGCTCCCGAATTGTCCGCTACGGACAACGAGGTTTGCATCTGAATCATATCTTTCTCCGTTCGAGCTTATCGAGCCTGGTAAACCTACTGGCCGTATGGAGCAACTCGAAAAACTCTCAAACTCTGTAAACTCAATAAGCAATTTAGAGTTCTGCCTTATGAAGTATTTCAACAACACGCCAACGCTTTCTTGCTGACAGCGGGCGGGTTTCCATGATTCGAACCTTATCGCCCACCTTGGCACCTAATTCGTCATGGGCCATGAATTTCTTGCGCTTCTTGACGTATTTACGGTAAACCGGATGCTTCACAAGCCGATCGACACGAACGGTGACCGTTTTGGTCATTTTGTCCGAGGATACGATCCCAACTCTTTCAGCGCGCTTGTGAACCTTTTTGTCACCCTCAACTTCAACCGGTGCGGCCACTTTCTCAGCTTTCGGTGCTTTAGGAGCTTTCTTCGGCTTCGCTTCAACCACAGGAGCGGCTTCGACTTCAGCGACTGGCTCTTCCGCCGGGGCGGCCTCAACGGCTTCGGTTTCAACTACCGCTTCTTCAACCGGTGTGGATTCGTCTGCCGACGCTTCAACCGCGGTTTCTTCCACAGCTTCAACCGTTTCTTCGGCTACCGTTCCTTCGATTTCTTCGTTCTTCTTCTTTGGCATTTCGTTTCTTTTAGAGTTCCAGCATGTGCCTGGCCACCCGTATTAGGCTGACTTGGCCTCTGATCCCTTATTGTTAAGCAAAGTGTAAACCCTCGCCAACGTCTTCTTTTCACGACGAATATCCTTCAGGACCTCGCCCATACCGAGAGTTTTGCGAAACTTCAGGCGGAAGAGCGATTCTTTGAGCGCATCTGCCTGATCTTTCAATTCCTCAACGGTCATTTCACTTAGCTGTTCAAGCTGTTCTTTCTTTTTCATGTCTAAACTACGCCTCCCTCGAGGTCAGCGCGTGTGACGAACTTGACCTTGATCGGCAGCTTCTGTGCGGCCAACGCCATAGCTTCCCTAGCTAAACCTTCCTCAACACCCTGGATCTCGTATAGAACGCGACCTGGCTTTACCACGGCCACCCAGTGATCCGGAGCTCCCTTACCGGAACCCATTCGGGTTTCAGCCGGCTTTCGGGTGATCGGTTTGTCAGGAAAGATACGGATCCAGATCTTACCGCCACGCTTTACGTGTCGCGTCATTGCGATACGAGCTGCTTCGATCTGCCTGTCCGTGATCCACGCTGCTTCGAGTGTCTTGAGACCAAAATCACCAAAGCTGAGCTTCTCGCCGCGTGTCGCTTTCCCGCGCATACGGCCTTTCATTACTCTTCGGCGTTTGACCTTTTTTGGCTGTAACATATCTTAAAAAACCTCGTTCGTTGATCGTCGATCGTTGTTCGTTGTACTCGCTACGTGGCGTTGTTCTTACAACGGACCACGATCAACGAACAATCAACATTTATCGTCTGTCGTCTCTGCGTGGCCCGCGATCATTACGGCGTGCTCCACGTTCAACTTTAACTTCGTTCATCGGGTCTGTCGTCGTTCCGCGTGCCATCGAGGCATTTGGATCGAGGATCTCGCCGCGATAGATCCAGCATTTGATACCGATGATGCCGAATGTCGTCAAAGCTTCGGCGAATCCAAAATCGATATCTGCTCTCAGCGTGTGCAGCGGCAGGCGGCCCTGCAAGGACCATTCTGTACGTGCGATCTCAGCTCCGTTCAAACGGCCCGCGATCATTACCTTGATTCACTGTGCACCGAAACGAAGCGACTCTTCGATCGTTTTCTTCATAGCACGGCGGAACATGATACGTTTTTCAAGCTGCTGAGCGATCTTTTCAGCCTGAAGCTGAGCATTAAGCTCAGGATGGCGGATCTCCTGGATCGAGACCAAAACTTCGCGACCGGTCTTTCTCGAAAGCTCTTCGCGAAGCGATTCGATCTCTGACCCCTTGCGGCCGATGATGATGCCCGGACGCGAGGTGTAGATGATGATCTTCAAACGGGTTGCAGCACGTTCGATGTCGATGTGCGATACTCCGCCACCAGCAAACTTCTTCTTGAGATCACGCTTGAGCTTAAGATCCTCGGCAAGAAATTTTGCAAAATCCTGTTTCGCAAACCAGTGCGAGTGCCAATCTTTGTTGTATCCGACCCTAAAGCCGTATGGATGTACCTTCTGTCCCATAATTCGTTTGGAATCCCGCTTTTAGGCGGGCTCTTTAAGGCTTTCGCCTACTGCTTTTCGAGATCCTCGTTGATCTTCTGCTGAGCTTCATCCGCAGGCTGAGTTTCATTAAGCGTTGCGGTTGTCTGAGTTTCGACGTTCTTC
Source organism: Pyrinomonadaceae bacterium (assembly GCA_041737885.1). GTDB lineage: Bacteria > Acidobacteriota > Blastocatellia > Pyrinomonadales > Pyrinomonadaceae > OLB17. The sequence continues at coordinate 24,010 of JBGSQW010000057.1, forward strand.
GCATCAGCGACTTCAGCATCACCTGCGGCTTCGACTTCTGCCGGAGCTTCCGCGACCGGCTCACTGATAACCTCTGCCGCAGCATTGATATCCTGAGCAGTCGGCTCAACCGGCGTCGGCACAGTTTCCTCAACCACATTCTCAACCGGCTTCTCTTCGACCTTGGCTTTTGCTTCCTTCTTCACCGGAGCTTTTGCCTTGTCAGCAGCTTTCGCCGCTTTTCTCGCCGCTATACGCTCGTCACGAAGTGCGTCAAGTCTTAACTGCTCTTCTGACTTTGCCTTCTCTTCGTTCGTCAACTCGATCGTGATATGGCAATAATGACGCTGTTCACGATAGGCTCTTCCCTGCGGTGCCGGACGCATACGGCGTCGGCCTTTGGTCGGGCCCATATCAACAAAGCAGGTCTTGATCCAAAGATCATCCGGATCGATCGCGATGTTCTGCTGCTCGGCCTTAAAGGTCGCGTTAGCGATCGCCGAACTGAGGCATTTTGAGATCGGGTCGGCAGCACGCTTGTCCGTAAATTTCAGTATCGACAAGGCACGTGAAACATTCACGCCGCGGATCAGATCGATCACAAGCCTGGCCTTACGCGGTGAGCCTTTGAGATATTTTGTTTTTGCTACAGCTTCCATAACTTTTTTCGTTGTCCTTTGTTCGTGGCATCTTTGTTAACAACGATCCACGATCAACGACCCAACTACTTCCTCTTCGCCATCTTCTCCGCTTTCGTTCCCGGGTGTCCCTTAAACATACGTGTCGGCGAAAACTCACCCAACTTATGTCCAACCATATTCTCGGTAACAAAGACCGGGATGTGACGTTTGCCGTTGTGAACGCCGAAGGTTAAACCAACCATATCCGGCGTGATCGTCGAGCGTCGCGACCATGTCTTGATCGCCTGCGGTTTCGCTCCGCCATCCAGGATCTTACGAAGTACCTTCTGAACGCTGAGATCTATAAACGGTCCTTTCTTTAATGAACGTGGCATATTTTCCTAATTTCGAATTTCGAATTTCGAATAAAGAAAAAATTCGATATTCGATATTCGTCATTCATTACTTCCTTCTTCTGTCCTTCACGATCATGTTGCTCGTGCGTTTGTTGCGTCGCGTTTTGTAACCGCGGGTTGGCTGTCCCCAGGGAGTTACAGGATTACGTCCGCCTGACGTTTTACCTTCACCACCACCGTGCGGGTGATCGACCGGGTTCATGGCTACGCCGCGAACTTTAGGACGCTTACCCATCCAGCGTGAGCGGCCTGCTTTACCGAGAGAAACATTTTCATGCTCGGTGTTGCCTACCTGTCCGACGGTCGCCATACAAACAACAGGCACCTTACGAACTTCACCCGAAGGCATTCTAAGCTGTGCGTAATCGCCGTCTTTCGCGACGATCTGAGCAAATCCACCAGCAGAGCGAACCATCTGGCCGCCTTTTCCCGGGCGAAGCTCAATATTGTGTACCTGCGTTCCCAACGGAATGTTGGTGATAGGCAACGCATTGCCTGGCAGGATATCAGCTTCTTCTCCGCTCAGGATCATTGTTCCAACGGTCAAACCGAGAGGAGCGATGATGTAACGCTTTTCTCCGTCGAGATAGTTGATCAGAGCAATGTGAGCCGAACGGTTCGGATCATATTCGAGCTGTGCAACCTTCCCGGGAATACCGATCTTATCGCGTTTGAAGTCGATGATACGGTAGTGACGCTTATGACCTCCACCACGACGACGGATCGTGATACGGCCGTCATTGTTGTGCCCTGAAATTCTCTTCTTCGGCTCGAGCAGTGATTTCTCGGGTACTGCCCCTTTCGTCAACTCGTCGCGCGTTAAATACGTTTGATAACGTCTCGCAGGCGATGTCGGTTTTAATCTCTTGATTCCCATAATTCCTATTTTGAAATCTCAAATTTCAAATTTCAGATCGCGATCCTTAGATCGCCTCAGCGTAATCGACCATTGGCTCGCCCTTTCTAAGGGTAACGTACGCCTTTTTCCAGCTTGCACGGCGTCCTTCAATACGGCCGCGACGCTTCATCTTACCTTCGTACTGGATCGTTCTGACCGAGGCGACCTTTACATTAAAGATCTCCTCGACCGCACCTTTGATGTCGATCTTGGTTGCTTTCTTATCAACCTTAAAAGTCAACACCTGACCCTGAACCCGGTTGCTATCCTCATCCGACGATTCCTCTTTGAGGATAACGCTCTTTTCGGTAACGACCGGCGACTTCAAAATGTCCCAAACTCCAACTTTACTCATTGCTTGTCGCCTCCTCAGTGGTTTCGGCCGCAGCTTTCTCTTCTGCCGCTTCTACTACCGGTGCTTCCTTAGCAGCAACTTCCGCCTTCGGTGCCTTCTCTGCTTTCGGCTTAGCTTCTTTCTTAGCCTTCGGTGCTGCTTCAACGACAACCTCATCAGCTTTGTTGCCTTCACGCTTAGGATCGAGCAAGCTTGTGAGTTCCGCAACCGCAGCCTTCGAGATCAAAAGCTTTTCGTGATAGATGATGTCGTAAATGTTGAGCCCAAAGCTGTTTGTTACTTTGGTCTTTTCAACGTTACGCGACGAAAGGATCAGATTCAGATTATCGAGCGAATCGATGATCAGCGTCTTCGCCGGCTTTTTCGATGTTGAAAGGCCGAGGCCTTTGATAGCACCGAGAAATTCACTCGTTTTTGCATTCTTGAATTCAAACCCGTCGATGACGATCAAGTTGCCTTCACGCAATCTTTCCGAGAGAGCCGAACGCAATGCACCGCGGCGCATTTTCTTAGGCATCTGGTAAGACCAGTCGCGTGGCTGAGGCCCGTGAACGTTACCGCCGCCTTTCCACAGTGGCGAACGAAGCGACGCGATACGCGCACGGCCGGTTCCCTTCTGCTTCCAGAGCTTCTTGCCCGATCCGGAAACGTTACCGCGAGTTTTCGTCGCCGAGGTTCCCTGACGGCCATTGGCCTGATAGTTCATCACAGCCGAGTGAATGAGGGCTTCGTTCAATTCGACACCGAACACGGCATCGAGAAGCTCAACATCCCCGACCTCTTTATTACTTAAATTGCGAACCTTTACGGTAGGCATAATATTCTCACTCCGTTCGAGTGGTCGATGGTCGGTTATCAATGGCCAGTTACTTGTACTGACTACCGACTACCGTCTACCGACTACGCTTTCTTAACAATAACCAATCCGCCATTCGGTCCCGGTACAGCACCGCGAACCATCAATATGTTGTTTTCGACATCGACCTTGGCAACGGTCAGATTCTGAACCGTTACACGGGCATCGCCCATGTGGCCTGACGAACGCGTTCCCTTGATAACACGCGAAGGGTACGCTGACTGACCGATCGAACCAGGTGCACGAACGTTCATCGAACCGTGCGACTCAGGGCCGCGCGAGAACTTGTGCCGTTTGATCGTACCCGCGAAACCGCGTCCTTTCGACTTACCGACAACGTCGATCTTATCTCCGTCCGCAAAGACGTCAACCTTGATCTGATCGCCGATCGCAGCATCGGGCTCAGCCGTGAGGCGAAGTTCCCGAAGAACTCGAGTCGGAGGCAAACCGCCGCCGGTCTTCTCGAAGTGTCCGCGAAGCGGCTTCGTTACGTTCTTAAGGCGAACAGGCTTTTCCTCGACGAATCCGAGTTGTACGGCATTGTAACCGTCGCTGCCCGCCGCACTCTTTGTCTGGACGACAACGCAAGGGCCCGCTTTGATGACCGTAACCGGAGTTACAGTTCCATCTTCCGCAAACAGCTGCGTCATGCCCATTTTTCTACCAATGATTCCGCTAATCATAATCTTAATGTCCGTTGTTCGTTGCTGGTTGTTCGTTGCAGGTTCATTCTTAACAAAGAACCACGATCAACGACCCACGAACTAGTTTTTACCGAATGCCTTGATCTCTACATCAACACCGGCCGGCAGATCCAATTTCATCAACGCATCGACCGTTTCGGCCGTTGGATCGAGAATGTCCATCAAACGCTTGTGCGTTCTGATCTCAAACTGCTCACGCGATTTCTTATCGACGTGGGGCGATCTGAGAACCGTCCATTTATTCTTGATGGTCGGTAGGGGGATCGGTCCTGCGATCCTTGCTCCCGTTCTCTTTGCCGTTTCCACGATCTCAGCGGTCGACTGGTCGAGTACGCGGTGATCGTAGGCTTTTAACTTGATGCGAATCTTTTCGTTTAACATATTCTTCGATTCGGCCTTTGGCTTTCGGTCTTTGGCTTTCGAAAACCAAAGACCGAAGACCTAAAACCTAATTCTTACAAAACTACTTCTGAAACCGTTCCGGCTCCGACTGTTCTGCCGCCTTCTCTGATAGCGAAGCGGAGTCCTTTTTCCATGGCGATCGGAGCGATGAGTTCGATCTCCATCTGGATGTTGTCTCCCGGCATGACCATTTCGACGCCTGCTGGCAAGTGGGCAACACCTGTTACGTCCGTTGTTCTGAAGTAGAACTGCGGGCGATATCCCGTAAAGAACGGGGTGTGGCGTCCGCCTTCTTCTTTGGTGAGCACGTATGCCTCAGCCTTGAACTTCGTGTGCGGTGTGATCGAGCCTGGTTTAACGATAACCTGTCCGCGTTCAATTTCCTTTCGATCCACGCCTCTCAGGAGAAGACCGACGTTGTCGCCTGCCATACCCGAGTCGAGAAGCTTCTTGAACATTTCGACGCCGGTGACGACCGAGTTGCGGGTGTCTTTGATACCGACGATCTCAACTGGTTCGTTGACGTTGATCTGTCCGCGTTCGATACGGCCGGTTGCTACTGTTCCACGGCCCTGGATGGTGAAGATGTCCTCAACAGGCATCAGGAACGGCTTGTCCGTCTCACGTGCAGGTGTCGGGATGAAATCATCGACCGCCTGCATCAATTCGTCGATCTTCGGCTCCCACGCAGGGTCGCCTTCGAGGCCTTTGAGTGCAGAGCCCTGGATGACAGGGATGTCGTCGCCAGGATACTCGTATGAGCTCAGCAGCTCGCGGATCTCCATTTCAACCAATTCGAGCAGTTCTGCGTCGTCGACCATGTCTGCCTTGTTCATGAACACGACCATCGTCGGGATCCCGACCTGTCTTCCAAGCAGGATGTGCTCGCGTGTCTGCGGCATAGGTCCGTCGGTCGCAGCCACAACCAGGATAGCTCCGTCCATCTGGGCAGCTCCCGTGATCATGTTCTTGACATAGTCAGCGTGGCCCGGGCAATCAACGTGAGCATAGTGACGGTTCGCCGTCTCATACTCGACGTGTGCCGTCGCGATTGTGATACCACGAGCCTTTTCTTCAGGTGCGTTGTCGATACTGTCAAACGCACGCACTACCATCTTCGGGTTGTGCTTCGACATCACCTTCGTGATCGCCGCCGTCAATGTCGTCTTACCGTGATCCACGTGGCCGATCGTTCCAATATTTACGTGCGGCTTACTTCGGTCGAATTTCTCTTTGCTCAT
>JBGSQW010000069.1:0-2758 GCA_041737885.1 Pyrinomonadaceae bacterium
GTTCGTTGAAAGTATTTAAGGTTAAGCAGTTGGAATTTTATGGATAGCCCTCTGAACTAGAGGCCGATGCTTGTGAAAGTTCTTTTAGATCACAACGAGCGTCAGCTATTTCTGTTGCAATGAACGCTGATTCGATGAGCCCCGATACTCCCCCGCTTCACGTATTAATGATGAATTAAAAGGACCGTCAAGCGATTTAGGTAGGTTTGTATACTTTGTTAAACCTGCTCAAAACTGCTTATAATCAACAACTTAACGGCTATACCCATTCGACACTAATAAGCCGTGATTAGCAACGCTGCAACCAACCTGCAACCAACTTTCTCCAACAAGAGCATCAACCGTGCCATAAAAAACATGATCACTGAAACCATATCATAAACTTTCGCATATCTGCCAGCCGCTCGATTTTTACGCACCGACTCTTATTGTTTCTTGCCACGTTCCGCTCAGATGTCTGGTCGGAGCGATGGTGTGATAATGATCCTGCAATGGAATTTGATAACACACCTGCTTCCTACAGACCTCCGGCGCAGCCTCGTAGTCTATACACTGTCATAAAGCGATCCAGCAAAACTCTCATTGAACTAGCCATTCCTAAATTGCTCAAAAACTACAAATTAGGGATTTTGATAAGTGCTAGAATTAGAAATATGGAGAATGCTCTGATCGGGATGTCCAGCCCCCGTTTGTTACCCCAGTTGGAACGCAAGTGTTTTTGTTAAATTTGGGCCGGTTTTGATTTCGAGTTCTCTTGAAAAGCTAGCTTTTCGAGGGAACTCGAACGGCGTCAAATATCCAAGTGACGAATGCGGGCGTTCGGTGTTGTAGAACGAGCGCCAGGTTTCAATTACGACGCGGGCCTCACGCAGCGAGGCGAACCATTCGCGGCTGAGGCATTCGTCTCGGAGCTTGCCGTTGAAGCTCTCGCACTTGCCGTTCTGCCAAGGCTTTCCGGGAGCGATAAAGATCGGGTTGATGCTGTTTATTTGCAGCCATTCGTTCACGGCCGAGCCGATAAACTCGCTGCCATTGTCGGACCGGATCGCCTGCGGTATGCCTCTCTGTCGGCAGACCCGCTCCAGTATCTGCCTGACCTTCAGGCTCGTGATCGATGTATCGACCTCGACCGCCAGGCATTCTCTCGTGTATTCGTCGATCAGGGTCAGCATCTTCAGCTTGCGGCCCGACACCGCTTCGTCAAACACAAAGTCGTACGTCCATATCTGATTCGCTCGGGTCGCAATCGGCATTATCGCGGGCTGCGGTCGTGATCGCTTCTTTTTCGGCCTCCGCTTCGGCAATGCCAACTTCAGCTCACGCCACAAACGGCACACTCGTTTTACGTTTATCAACTCTCCCGACCTATTCAGCAAGGCCCATATTCGCCGGTATCCAAACCTCGGATGCTTGAGAGCCAGTTCCCTGATACGCTTCATCACCTTTCCGCTGTCCACCCTCTTTCTCCGGTATCGGTATGGAAGGGTCTAATGAAACAGGACAAAAAAATCTCTTAAGATGGAGAAATGAAAAGATACGATGTTGAGTTCAAGAATGAGGTCATGAGGAAGTACATGGCAGGGCAGACCATCGCGGCGATCTCGCGTGAGACGGGAGTGAATGAGAACGTTCTGTATCGCTGGAAAAAGGCGATGGTGGTGAACGAGGACGGCGAGGTTGACAAGGAAAAGCTTGAGATGCGCAAGCGTATTCTGGAGCTTGAGATGGAATGCGAGATCCTAAAAAAAGCCGCACTGATCTTCTCGAGAGGCGGGTAAGACGGTACGAGTTCGTAAAGAAGATGAGCGAGAAGTATCCGCTGTATTTGTTGTTTGAAATAGCGAAAGTAAGTCGATCGGCATATTACGCCTGGGCTGGAGGAAAGGCCAGGCGAGACTTGCGACGAACCTCGATCAGGGTGGCGGTTATGGAGAAGTTTTACTTTCATAAAAGGACGTATGGATCGAAGCGGCTTTCGGACGAGCTGAAGGAAGACGGGATCAAGGCCGGGCGTTTTTTGACAAGACGGATAATGCGGGAAGAAGGACTTGAGGCAAAGTGTCCGCGAGCTTACAGGCCGCGGACGACCGATTCTCGCGGAACAAGACAGCCGAGCCCGAATTTGCTGAAAGAGGCGAAAAACACTACGTTTGGGGTGGGTGAGGCGATGGTCGGGGACATCACATATCTTCGATTGAAAGGCGGCGGCTTTTGTTATCTGGCAACGTTTCAGGACGTGCGGACAAAACGGATCACAGGCTGGAACGTTTCATCAAGGATGCCTGCGGAGCTGGTCTGCGAAGCATTGCGGATGGGCCTCAGGCGCGGACATATAAAAAGAGAGGCGATCATTCACACCGATCGCGGAAGTCAGTACGCATCGAACGATTTCAGAGAACTGCTCAAGGGCCGGCTGCGACAGTCGATGTCGGGCAAGGGCAACTGCTACGATAACGCCCAGGCCGAGAGCTTTTTCTCAAGATTCAAGACGGAGGTCGATACACGCATTTTCGGCTCGGTCGAAGAAGCAAAAGCTAAGGCATTCGATTACATCGAGTGCTATTACAATCGCGTTAGGCGACACACGACCCTCGGGACGACCATCCCCATCTTCGAACAACGCCTGATGCAGCAAAACACCGGCTGTGGAAATATGGAAAAGCCCAAAGCGGCTTTCCCACATTCCCACAGCCCCGACTACTAAATCAAACTAAAGGAGAAAGAGAGATTTTTCTGTCCTAAAAACTTGACGGGCTCA
>JBGSQW010000106.1:0-10203 GCA_041737885.1 Pyrinomonadaceae bacterium
GCAATCATTTACTTAACACTCCCTGGCCGAAGGTAAAAAAAGGAAAACGATTCGTCAAGAAAAATCTAAACAAAGCGTATATTAAGGAAGACTACTTCGGGCTCCTTGAAGATGACAGCTTAGCGAACGACGCTGATATTCCTGATACAGGGATCGGGTATGAACGCGAAAAGCTTCTCTCGTCTATCTTTATCAAAACACCGATTTACGGCACACGATGCTCGACGATCTTGACTGTCGACAGGGACCTTAATATGCGTATTGAAGAGCGTACCCACATCTAGATTCCATTTCATCCCGAAACGCGGATGCCCGTCAGTTAAGAAAGCTATCGGCCTCTCGTCCCCCAAGAAACATCTGCCGATATTTGCCGTTGAGTGTGCGCTTATCAAATATCACGAAAAAATCGATCGTACCAAAGTTACAGTCGAGAACAGGAGTTCCGCATATTTTAGCCCCGATCCTGAGGTACATATTGAAAAGTGCCGGAAGTTCGATCTCGGGACCAGTTTCGCTGTCTATCGTAGTCAGCGAAGCCGTGCTGCAAGCTTTGTCTGCTCTCGGTGTCACTCTGTATTCCGTATGTATCAGATCTAGGTCTTTCAGCTTGTCATAGGTCTTTAGCCCTACCTCGCAGTCAGTGCTGAATATCGAACAACATCCGAATAGGAAAACCTTATCTGTCTCATTAAGGAACTTCGCCAGCCCTTTCCAGAGCAAAAGGAGAACCCTCGTGTTCCGATGTTCAGCGGCGATACATGCTCGCCCTATCTCGACTGATCTTTCCAGAACCTCCGCCGGGAGATCCTCAATACTGAACTCGCCGAACGAGTAGAAGCCACTAACCTTTTTGGCGGCTTCGATCGTATTTACACGGTATGTGCCAACCGTCTGCTGAGTCAGCTTTTCAACGACGATCAGATGTCGGCACTGATAATCAAATAGATCGAACTCCAGCCCTTCCTCATCCGCGTGTTCTTTTGCCAACTCAACGTTAAAAACCTTATGCCGCAACCTCAAAGCCGAATCAATGTCTTTTTGAGTCTGAGCGAATCTTACTTCGTATCGATCCGTGGATATGTCGATGTTCGAAATCGGGGCAAAGCCCGTAGATTGGATTGATGGAGTCATATTCTTCATATCGGCGGGGCCTCTGGCATCATTCTGATCCAAGCTGCTTTGCAGCTTCCTCGAGCTCACCCAGCGTTCTTGGAACCTTCCTCATGAACTTATCAAAGGACTTTGAGTCTTTATTTAAGATCTCCTGCAGAACCTTGATCTCCGCGGGAGCAAAGTAATTCCTCTTCTTCACCTTAAGAGCCTTTCGGGGAACGTTTTCATATAACCAGTGACGATATTCGATCAGGCCATCGCCGTATCCCCTCGAAATGGCTACCAGATCCGCTTTCCGTTCAAACTGGGCCGCAAACTCGCTGCTAGTGAGTCTAACCAAACCAAACAACCTAAGGCGGTTCCGAGTCGTGTAATACAATGCGTGTGCCAATTCATGGGCGACGATCGCCCGAAGCGCGTTATCGGAAGGTGCCGACGAGCCAAATACGGCCGGATTAATAAAGATGGTCGTTTTAAGGCGTCGGAAAGTTAGATATCGAGTTATCGAGAAGCGAGCGTTAAAAAAATCTGAATTGCTTCTAAACCCATTAACCCCGAGGTCTTGTGGAGATATCTCTGGGTATGAAAGAGAGCGAACATCTTCCACCAATCTCTCTGCTCTCTGGATAGCTAAATTCCTGTCTGATGAAGAGCCTATTAACGAGATTGGCCGATCCGGCTGGGCGCATATACTGCCTGAGCCTGCGACCACAAGGCTGGTTAGCAGTACGACCCTTGACAGATATCTCACTTTCGCCATCGACCCAACAGATCTCACAACTTTAACTGGTTCAAAAACTCCGCTGGTTCAAACGTGATCCCAACCCGCTTTACGACCTCACCACTCTCGTCGAGGATCCAAACTGTCGGAAACCCTGAGACCTCATGCGTATTCAGAAATTGCTGTCCCTCTTCGCTTTCATACTCGAGTCTGGTGAAGATAAATCGGTCATTTATCATCTTCTTAACACGAAGGTCGGAGAACACCGTTGCGTCCAATTTTCGGCACGTTGAACACCATATAGCCGAAATGTCTAAAAGGATCGGTTTGTTTTCCGTCTTGGCACGGGCCAGGGCATCTGCCCAAGGGACACTTACGAGCCCCGTTTGTGCCAATACTTGCCGGCCCCAGTAACTCTGCAACTCTACGTTTCCGTAGTACAGCGCCAGCCCGGCAACTCCATACAGAAGAAGGCTCCCCAGTCTAGTGCTAAAGAACTTCTTCATACCCCCCCAGAGAAACAGTAGGCTTTCTGAGGGGGTTCCTCACATAGGCGACAAACGCGAGCATCAGCATCACCATTATCGGCATCAGTGCCATCATCATCTCGTTGTGCGTAATGTGCGTAAACAATGCACCGAACATTATCAGTATTAGCCCGATTGCGGCGTACGCCGAGGTTCGCGGGATCAAAAGTCCAATAGCACCTAGAACCTCGAACGTTCCGATCACCAAATAGATCTTCTCTGGCATTCCCCATCTGGTGAAATTAGCTACCGTTTCCGGATCGCTCATCAACTTTGGCACGGCCATCATCATGAACAATCCGGCGACCAAAACTTGTACTACCCACGACGCGATACTCATTCCTTTACTCATCTTCGTCTCCTTCCAATAAAATGTCAGGCATCTCCGCCGCCTACGCCGGCAGTGAAGTCAACTCTTCCTTCTAAATGTACTTCTCAATCAGCCTTGAAATTGCCGCGTGCGTAACGGCTCCGACAATTCGTTCCTGCTCGAAGCCCCCCTTGTAAACTACTAATGTGGGGATTCCTCGTACGCCAAGTTCCTGCGGCACCCTCGGGTTCTCGTCGACGTTCATCTTAAACACCCCGACTCTATCCTTGTAGACCTTCGCAATTGCATCCACCGTAGGGGCGAGCATTCTGCAAGGTCCGCACCATTCGGCCCAAAAGTCCACGAGTACCGGCTTGTCCGCGTTTGAGACGTGGGCAGTGAATTCGTCGTCTGTTATATTTCTTACCAATTCATTCATATTTATTACTCCATAAAACGCTGTCGTCGACCCCTAAATATCAATATCCGCCTCATTTATTCCCAGGAGCGAGAACCTTGATAGCGGAGAAATCGGTCAGCTCTCAATTGCGACCTGTTCACGCGAAAAAAGCCTGTCGGGGGGAACCGACAGGCTCAAAACTTCCCAAGAACTCTGATCCCACAGCATATGTGGGCTTCAACCGATCGGAACGGTACTCGGAAGGGGATTTGATTCTAGACCCCGTTGACCGTCACACAAGGTCTTCTAGAAGTTGAATCTAACCCCTAGGCGAACCTGTCGGCCCTGCTGAAAGCTCAACGGCTGACCATATCTGGCATCCCGCGTTATCGTATCGAAGACGGGCTGACCATTCGCCGTGCCGATCTGAACCTGACTGTTGACAAGATTCAAGAGCCGGGACTGAATACCACCGTTGAAGATAGCTCGAATAGTATTCAATTCGTCACAAGTGCCACCCGGACAATTATTGAACAGATTAAATCTGGCTTCCTGGCCCGATACATCGCTGGCGGTCAAGATGTTATACACGTCCGTCACGTTATTTTCATTGAAGAGATTTATGAAGTTCGCATCAAATGAAAATCTGTAACGCCCCTCGTCTCCAAGTTTGAAATGATGCGAAACGCCAAGATCGGTCTGGGTAAAGGTCGGCGTTCTGCCAAGATCACCTCTGCCAAAAACAAAGGTATTGGCGTTAAAGAGTGACGCCTGCGTCGATATTGGCGTTCCGCTTGTCCCAAGAAAGGCAAATGTGAAATCTGTCGAATTGCTGGCATTCTTGAACCAATCGAACGTGTAGCCTCCAAAAAGCTTAATGGCATGAGGCCGATCTGTTGCGAGTCGCCCGTTATCCGGGTTTCCATTTACGTCAAACCCAAGAAAGGGGAGGTCAAAGAAGCGGTTGACATTTGGACTCGATCGGCCACGCTCGTCCGAACTGGCCAAACCAGAGAAGTTACCCTTCAAGCGGCTATACGTGTATGTACCGTTGATAAAATAGTTATTCGCGAATCTCTTGTCGAGTGTCAGCTCGAAAGCATCGTATTTCCGTTCAGCATCCGGTGTAGCAGGGATGCCTGACGCAAACGGACTTCCCACTATTCCCCGTCCCGGGTTCGCGATGAAGAAGTTTTCATTGCCGGCATTGTCAAAAAACCCGACGTCCTCCACAGCTTCGTCAAGTTGCTTGTGCGTGTACCTCGCCCTGAGAACCGAATTCTTGAAGAACCGACCAAATCCGGACAGGTCCTGCTCAAAGCCGACGGTGAATTCGCTCATCCGCTGAGCCTTTAGATCAGGATCGACACGATTGTCGGACGGGTCGTTAGAAGGCACGCGGAAATCGAGCGTGATTCCAGATCGTGCATTAACCGCATTGAGAACGCTCTGGACACTTGTAAAAGTATTTACGTTGTCGCCCGGCAGAATTGGCAGGAATGTTCGCAGAAACTGGTCGCCGCCGAACGAGCCGCGGGGCAACTCGTACTTGAACCGGTCATAGAACCACCCATAGCTTGCGAAGATCTTTGACTTACCGTCGCCGAAAATATCATATGCCCCACCTATTCGAGGAGCGGCCTTATCACCCCAGTTGAATTCGATAGGAACGCCAACCGCTCCGAACGTTGGAACATCTTCTTTTTCAATTCGAACACCTAAATTTAGGGTCAATCGTGTAAACGGCTGCCAACTGTCTTGTACGTAGAGGCCCTGATTCTTGCTGGATGCTCTCCCTGCCGTGCCGAACCTGGTAAGTTGAATATTCCCCAACGTACTGCCGACCCCAAAAGCCGTCTGGCCGAAAAAATATCTAAGCTGACCCGTATTGAAGAAACCCGAATCTACATCGTTCTCAACGCGGTTGAACTGATATCCGACCTTAAGAATATGCCGGCCCCCAAAATTGTTAACGAACACCTGAGCATCTCCGTCAAAAGTATTTCGGATCGAAACATCCTTAAAGGTATTTGTCGTGTCCCCTATATTGTCAAACCCAATACTGTTCGAGGCGCCACATCCGAAATTCGATAGGGTCGACAGCACTGTGGCACTTCCAGAACACCGCACACGGAAGCCCGATGGGACTCCGTATGAGGCATCTTTTTCATTCAGGAAAGCCCGGCCTCCACGCAGACTGACCACCCAGTTTGTCGTTGGCGTGTATGTCACACCGTAGGTGAAATTAGTTGCATTGACTCTACCGCCCTTCTGGCTTTGATCTCCGATCCCAGCGGTTGCCCCAAACCCAAGAATACCCCCGTTAATCGTTTGTGGAGAATAGGAATACGTACCGGTAGCCCGCAGCTTGTCGGTTATCTGCCCGTCGAGCCTTGCAAAAATATAATCCCTTCTTGTCTCCACGCGGTTTGTCTCGCGGGTTCCGTTCGGGAAGACTGAGGTTCGATTTGTGTTAAAGAACTGTGGAGCAACACTGCCAAAAAACCACAACCTGTCTTTGATGATCGGACCACTAACGTTTGCGGTCGGAAAGAAGTTGGTAAATTCGTCGTCCGGAGGATTCAAGAACGTTCCCGAGTTATCTCGGCGCGGAGTTATATATTGAACGGAATCGGTCAGACCGCGCAGAATCGGTCGGGCATCTGCGTCTAATCGGTCGAGATTAAATTGTGCCCCAAAGTTTCCGTGAAACTGGTTATTGCCGCCCCGAGTTACTACGTTGACCACCCCGCCTGTCGCTCCGCTATATTCGGCCTCGAATCCACTTGTCTTTACCTGAACTTCGCTGACTATGTCATTCGAGACATTTTGCACGTTGCGAAGCTGTCCATTTCGGAAATTGGTCACCTCCAGGCCGTCGACGATAAATGTGTTTTCCGCTCCGCTCGATCCGTCTATTTGAAAGCCCGCCCCTAATGGCTCCTCTCTTACAGCGGGCGACACTCTTAATACGCCGGCAAAATTAACAGTTGCCTTCGGCGTCATTTCTATCCGCCTGTCATCTATATTCGTCTGGATCTTGTTGCTGCCAATATCAATGCTGGCTGTGTCGGCCGTTGTGACCTCGACGGTGGCAGAGCTACCTTCGATCGCTAAACTAAATTTGACTGACTGAGTTTGGCCGAGGCTCACAGTCACCTGTGACTCGGAGCGTCGAAATCCACTCGAGGCAACCGACAGCTTGTATCGACCGGGGGGAATCTGTAGGACTCGGAATGCACCTTGCCCATCCGCACTGACTGTCTTGCTGAACCCAATGTCGAGGCCGACTATGGTTACTTCTGCGCCGGGGATCGCAGCATCGTTTTGGTCCATCACTGAACCTTCAACGTTCCCAGTACGCTCTTGTGCCTGCGACACGAAAGCTGATCCCCAAACAAACATTAATGAAAACAATACATACATTAACCTTCTGCTCATTGTATAAAACTCCTTTAGAACACAATTTTCCGATCTCGCGAAAAACAAACTTCACGCGATTCTTGACTAAATGAACGAACTAATTGAGGGGCTTATTCGGGATTTGAGGGGACTTACCGAAAGCGAATTGACTTGGCCGGACGGTCTATTTGCTACTCGAAAGGATAATAGTGTTGCATTCCATATTTATTCCATCGACAGCAAATTATTTTTTGTCGGAAATCTGTTTGTAGATCTGAGTCGATGGCTTAAAAACCAGCCAGGCGAATGCAAAATAATCACCCGACTGGACCTGTTTGAGCTGTTTGCCCTTTAATTTTCCATCGATGGCGAGCCCAAATATATTCCAACGTGATTTGGTTTGATCATCCACAAAATCGCCTTTATCATAAGCAAAAGTTAGGTTTACTCCATCTACCGTGGAAACAAAAACACCGGTGGAACCAACATCTTTAGAATTGCTGATCTGACCGTCATCGAGCGCAGACGCTGCTCCATCCGCGTGAAAGATCACAATGTCGGTTGTGCCGACGCGGTCGGAAATTATGCGCTGCTCGCGGGTGATCGAATGAGGGTAGGCTCTCGAAACTGATCCGATTTCCACCACAACGAGCTTTTCCATGGGCTTTAGACGTTCGTCAGGCTTGCCGCGAAAAAGGAATGGGGTCTTGGTGAGTTCGTCATATCCCCGATAGGGATTGTCTCCGTATCGTCGACTGAACCCAGTTTCACGTGACAGAACGCTGCCTTTCGGAAAAGCTTTCGTGAATTGCCCAAAACTAACTAATTGACTTGGAAATTGCTTTAGTATTTTGCCGGTTAGATCGCCTACAATGCCTTCGCCAGAGATCTGCTGCCACCATGTTTCGGTCTGTCGATCGTACATCACCATGTCCGAGTGTCGAAGCATTCCTGAAACCCCAAAATCGAGCACCTTTCCATCAAGGCGGCGATCAAAGGCGATAGCTGTGTAACATAAGGGGCAGAAAGTAATGGAGACTGGCTGGCCCTGGATCTCGTCGTTGACGATCTCATGCCACATCAATATCTGAAGCGGATAGGCCCTGGATTCCCCTTTTATTGTCACTGAAATTACCGGCTCGTTGCTCTGCAGCCACTTGGATGCGTCCGCCACGGCTACGAACTTGGGCAAACCGAGCGCTGGAATTCCGTCCTTTCCAGGACCACCGGACATAAGCTCCGCCATCTCAATTGACCGCTTTTCCAGGTTCGTCTTCCATTCGACACTTGGCTTCGCAGTGGCCGGTTTCTCCGGAGCCTGCGAATGAGTTCCTACGAACGCAGTGAAAACTATTCCCACTGCCAGCATCAACATGCCGGTTACTTTTCGATACATATTTAATTCATCCTCCACCTTCGTGCAGAAGGAATATAAAGAACCGAAATTTTTATTCCCGACGGAAAAGTCGCTTGTATCTCATCCCGACGAAGGGCTTAATAAATCGGAAGCGAACAAAAAAGTTAGAATGTAAAACGCAGGCGCTTTTCCTGACGGGTGGGGCTCGTTTTACTAGCCGATTAAATTGCTGTGCGCGGTTTATTTGCAAAAAACTTAAGTAACGATCGTGAGACAAGAAGCCAACATCTACAATTTCGTTCTTCCTTAACCTGCCTTCAATTCATAAAGTTTCTGGTTCGAAGACCCACGATATTCTCCAGTCTTGGCATTGCGAAATTGTTCGAACGGTCCATCTATCAAGACATCAATGTGCCCGAGAATATAGTCTACACATGGATCGTGGCGTGCGATAAGATTTCCGAGGGTATTACCGCTGTACACTAAAATCTGTTGATCGAATCATTTGAGTCTCGACACGAGTTCGGCGACAGGTCCGGCTTGGTCAAACGGCTCGCCACCCAGAATCGTAACCCCGTCGTGTTCGGCGCTTCTGGACAGGACTTCCCTAACAACTGAAGAAACGGAAACCAATTCCCCATTGTCCCGATTGTGTGTATCGGGCACGTAACAAGCAGTTATCTACAGTGTGAAGAAGGAAAGCGGAAGTTTCGTCAGATATTCTCGCGTTTGGAGCAGGCCGAGCCGAAGGCGAGGCTTGCTCCAAACGCGGCTTTCAGTATAGAACTATTCGGCCTGTTCGACGAGTCTCGCAAAGATCGATCACTCTTTGATTGCCGCTTCCCGTCCATGCTCCTGCAGTGTCTGTCATTGTTTCGACATAAGCACCATCGATCAGCATATCGATATCAGCGAGAACCTCGCCGATTTCCGGCCGCTTTTTCACTTGCTGCACGAGCGTTTCGAAGGTATAGCCGCTGTAACACAGGATATGCTTACAATCAGCTTGGCGAAGCTCTTTGACTAGTGCTAACAGACTTTCAGGTTGTGCAAAGGGTTCGCCACCGAGAATGCTAACCCCGTCACGCTCGAAGGACGGATCAAGCAACTTTTCAGCGAGAGTCTTTACTGAGACCAGTTCTCCACCATCGGGGCTGTGAAGATGCGGCACCCAACAACCCTTGCAGGACAGCGGGCAGAACTGAAAAAGCACTGAGCTCCGTCGGCCAGGCCCTTCGACAAGTGAGTCGTGATAGTAACCGGCGATTCGAACTCGAGCTCCGGATGCGTGACTTTCGCGTGTGATCTGCACCGGAAGCACGTTGATCGGACGAGCACAGCCGCATTCCTTACCTTCGCCTGCAATACCTGTAACTTTATCCAGCACATCGGCAGACAGATGTGAGTGTTCGAGGAGCATAACCCCGTTTGTCGTATCGATCAGCATTGTCAGTTCGCTCATCGCGTCTCCTCACGAACTTCTTTATTCACCTTCTTCCCACCGCTCTTGTTTTCGTTCAGATACGCGATGTTGCGGTCGATGCCACCGATCGCTGTGGTCAACTCTCGATACACTTCCTCATTTCGCGCCGAGGGAAGTTTTTCGGTCGCGAGTCCTCGCAACTCGATGAGGTTCGCTCGTTGCCGTTCGAGCAGCGGCAGACTCTGCTTATCGGGAATGAGATTTGGACAGCTCTGACACGACAAGCGTGTTTCGCACGGATGAAAGGCAGTAAGTCCGCACCAGCCTAAGCCGAGATCAACAAACAGCGATTCCCGCCATTCAACCTGTGCGGCAATATGAGCTTCCGGGGAGAGCAGCACCCTGATTTGCGCCGTCGCACGGTGTTCCTCATCTATCTGTGCAAAAGCCGTCTCAAACTCCTGTCGAAGCAAAGGCGGCATAACCGCCGCATAGCGCATCGTCATTCTCAGATTCTTGTGGCCGAGCATCCGGCTGATCGACTCGATCCGCATTCCTCGCCGGCGCCACAATGTGGCGAGCGTATGGCGGAACCGGTGGCTCGTATAGCGCTGATCTGTTTTTGCGAGTTCGCATAGTTTTGCGATGTATGCATTCAGCATATGAGTGGTGAATGGCACCCCACGCCATGCAAACAGATAGTCGGTAGGCTTGTTGGTGCGCTCGTCGAGAAAAGAGGGTTGTTGGCCTCTTACTTTCATCCAGTTGTCGATCGCGGTGACCACTTGCGGACGAACAGGGATCATTCGATCATTGTGGAGTTTGCCTACCGGGACCCGAAGCCAGTGTGTCTGCTCACCCGTTTTCGGGTCGATTGCTGCGAGCAAACAGCCTGTATCGAGGCGACAGAGTTCACCGGCCCGCAAGCCTGATTCGAAGAGCACCGCAAG
>JBGSQW010000121.1:0-159868 GCA_041737885.1 Pyrinomonadaceae bacterium
CGGCGGACAGCGACAGCGGATCGCGATTGCTAGAGCTTTGCTTGCTGACCCAAGAATTCTCATTCTCGACGAAGCCACATCGAGTCTCGATAGCGAATCCGAAGCCCTTATTCAAGAGGGATTGAACCGTCTGCGGCAGGGAAGAACGACCTTCGTCATCGCTCACCGCCTGTCCACGATCCGAAGTGCGGATCAAATATTGGTCGTTGAGGCTGGAGAGATCCTAGAACGCGGCACGCATGCCGAGCTTGTCTCGCTCGACGGACGATACAAACAGCTTTATGATAAACAGTATCGATTTGAGCAAAATCTATTCGTAAACCCGGGCGAGGATTTCACCGGAAAACCACCTGAGGCGTTGGCAAAAACTAAGCTTTAGTTCTTTGGTCTTAGGTCATAGGTCGTTGATCTTTAATCTTTGATCTTTGATCTTGGAAATGACAGCATTTCTTAATTTTTTCACTTTTCCCCTTTTTCACTTTTTTTACCTTTTATGGCCGAACAACAGACTTACGCGAACCACACACGGTGGTTTCCGCTTGTGCACTTTGTAGTTACACCGCTCTTAGTGATCTTATTCGGGTTTCAGATCTATCGGTTTTGGCAGGAACCGAACCTGGACCGCCTGGTGTGGATGGTTCTGGTGTTCACGATCATCCTGCTCAGCATTGCAGCCAGACTGCAGGCGTTGAAAGCACAGGACAGGGTCATTCGGTTAGAAGAAAGATTGCGATACCGAGAGGTTCTATCGCCGGATCTTGCTGCGAAAGCGTCGCAATTGCCGGCGGGTAAAATGATCTCACTCAGATTCGCATCCGACGCGGAATTGCCTGATCTCGTGACTCAAGTACTGGACGGTAAGTTGAGCACAGGAAAGGAGATAAAGATGGCGATTAAGAACTGGCGGGCAGACCATCTGCGGGTCTGAACTAAGTTGCGGAAGCCCGCACGAAGTAAGGGCTCTTTGTGATTTCTTCGACGTTGTTCTAACTGGAAAGAGCCCTTACTTCGTGCGGGCTTCTGCACTTGCGGGCTCTGCATCGATCTCGCGACCGAGAATCTCACGAATTACGGGGAAGCGGCTGAGGCTTTCTGCGGCTCGCAGCGATATTCGAAACATCGGTTTAATGAACGGAACGAAATGGGTCTTGCCGCGGTTGATCGACTGGAACGAGAACGTGCCCGCCGCCTTTAGGCAACGCTGTATCGTCTGTAAACGGAACTCGTTAGCAAAGTTTTCTTCATCCAAAGCTGAAAGGCCCAGACGGCGGCGGACGTTGAGGAAATACGCGCGTTTTTCTGCCAGCCACTCGCGTGAAGGTGGTTCGGTGATGCGGTCGAGAAGCAGGGAAACGAGGTCGTACGTTGGCGAACCGATCCGGGCGTCCTGATGGTCGATGATCCGCATGCGCCCGCGCCCGTCGATCATTAGGTTTGCGGCGTGGAAGTCGCGATGGCAAAGAACGTTCGCGTACGATTCCAGTTCTTTTGCCAATTCCTCGAATTCCGCCGTCAGTGCCGCATCGTCTGCCGCAGACAAAGGGGATTTCAGGAACGTCTGGAAGTAGTGTTCCTTAAAGAAATTTAGCTCCCAGAGAAGCTTTTCTTCGTCAAACTTGAGCTTTGAGGCTATCGAATTTCTATCGTAAGCCATGCTCGTGACGGTCTGAATGCGGGCGATGATTGAGATTGCTTCGTCAAGCTTGCGGGCGTAATCGGTTTCGTCCGTTTCGAGCAAAACGTCACGCAGGATCGTATCCCCGAGGTCTTCCTGAATGATCACGCCGAGATCTCCATCAAAATCGAGGACCTCAGCAACCGGTAATCCGCCGGCAACAAATAGACGTGTCACATCGAGATACGACTGGTTTTCGGGGTCAAATGGCTCAGGATAAACGCAGGCTATCGCGGGAGTTTCATTCCAAGCGACGCGAAAATATTCGCGCGTCGATGCATCTGCCGTCAGCGACTCTACTTCGAGCTGCTGGCCACGTGACGAAAGAAATTCTCTTAGACGATCTGCGTGTTCTGCCATGTGAATGCTTACTTATTGAGCGGAACAATGTAGTTTTCGCCCTGAACGTAACCACGCAGGGCTTTTTCCGGAATTTCATTGCAGCTTCGAACCATGTCGGCACGGACGATGGCAGCGTTAGAGAACTGTTCGCCAGGCTCGATCGTAACGCCGTCGGCAATTATCGTTCGATAAAGGGTTGCCCCGTCACCGATCGTGACATCATCCCAAATTATCGAATCCTTAAGACTCGCCGCTCCGTTAAGTACACAATTTCGGCCGAAATGCATGTCGCACGCACCCATCATTGCCAGCGAAATATCCAGATAGCGGGGAATTGTCGAAAGTTCGAACCAGTTGCCCTCGCAGACGTGTGCCGCGATCTTTCCACCGCTTTTGATATACGGAATGTAAATGTCCGTGACAATGTCTGAGAAAACACCGCTTGGGATCATATCGAGGATCGATGGTTCGAGAATATGGATCCCGGTAAACATCAGCGGCGTTACGATCTCGTGTTCGGTGTCTCGCAGTTCGGCTTCGGTCACAGGCGTCGCGTGCGGACCGAAATGGTCGATCGCACCATCATTCGTGTAAACTACCGTGAATTTTTCGCGCTTATGATTCGGCATCAGAACCATTGTGGCGATCGCACCTGACTTTTTATGAGCCGCAACCGCCTCGCCGATATCGATATCCGTAATGATCTTTCCGTTGACGATCACAAACGTGTCGTCCTGCAAATGCGGACGAGCGAAATCCAACGCTCCCGCCGTTCCCAGAATTTCCGGATACTCGACGGTATAATCAATATTCACACCAAATCGTCCGCCGTCGCCAAGAGCGTCGATCACTGATTTGGGCTGATGATGAAGATTTACAACGATGTCAGTGATGCCAAATTTAGCGATGTATTCAGCGACGTAGCCGACCAGCGGCTTACCGAGAAAAGGGATCGCCGGCTTAGTGCGGTCGATGGTTAATGGAAATAGCCGCGTGCCGAAACCAGCGGCCAGGATCATTGCTTTCATATCAGGCGATCAAGGTCGAATATAAGATAATAAGTGAATCGTCCGGTTTTCAAAAATCATATTTTGGTAAAGTTTTCGTAACTTGCTGCGGATAGACAATTCTCATTAACTGCTCTATTGTGAACGATATCGAAAACATACCTATAAACAGCAATGATGTAAAAATGCCAAAGAACGATCGTCGGGAGATCTTCGGCTGGCTAACCTACGATTGGGCAAATTCGGCGTTCTTTACAACGGTCGTAACGGTACTCGCCGGGCCTTATTTGACGGCTCTTGCTCAGGCGGATGTCGGAAAGGCGGGTGTGGTTTTGAGTTTGGGGCCATTCGGCTCGATCACCTCAGATAATCTTTTCACTTCAACGCTCGGGGCGTCGATCTTCATGCAGATCTTTCTGTTGCCGATACTTGGGTCGATCGCGGATTTCACGCCGCTTAAAAAGCGGATGATGGCGACGTTTTGCTACGTCGGCGTGCTGTCAAGTTCCTTGTTGTTTTTCATCACCGGCACCTCGTATGTCTGGGGATGCCTCTTTCTACTGATCTCAAATATCTGCTTCGCAGCGTCGAACGTTTTTTACAATTCTTTTCTCGTCGATATCACCAGTGAGGATAAACGCGACAAGATAAGCAGTTACGGCTACGCGTCCGGTTACGTCGGCGGACTCATAATGCTGTTTATCAATCTCGGCCTGATAAATTTCAGTGAGTCGCTAGGCATCGACAAAGGTTTTGCCGTTCGCATTTCGATGCTGACGGCGTCACTCTGGTGGGGATTTTTTGCGATAGTGACGTTCGTTTTGATCAAAAAACGCGAACCGCACCGAAACGCTGAAGGCAAGAATCTTGTGACCGTTGGGTTTATTGAGATCTGGCGAACGCTGAGGGAACTCGTAGGGCTCAAATACACAGTTCTGTTTCTAGCGGGCTATCTGCTTTATAACGACGGAATTCAGACCGTTATCCTTAACTCGTCGATCTTTCTTTCGCAGGAGCTTTTCATTTCGCGAGGCCTAGAGAGCGATTCGACGTTTTTGCTGATGATCTTTGTCGTAGCTCAGGCGTGCGCACTGGTTGGAGCTATCGCTTTCGAACGCCTTGCCCGAATCATTGGGACAAAACAGACAATCATGGTCTCGCTTGCCATCTGGGCGGGCATCGTGATCTTCGCGTATGGTTTCCTGCAGACCTCGGCTCAGGCATACATCATGGCTGTCTTTATCGGCCTGGTCCTCGGCCCAACACAGGCTCTTTCGCGTTCGCTATTCTCGCAGATGATCCCCAAGTCGAGGGAATCTGCCTTCTTCGGACTCTATGAGATCTCGGAAAAAGGAACGTCCTGGATCGGTAATCTTGTCTTTGCCGTAGTTGTCGGAACTACCGGTTCTTACAGGCAGGCGATCCTGGCACTTATCGTATTTTTTGTCGCTGGAATGGTGATCCTGTTCTTCACAAATACAACGCGAGCCATCCATGAAGCCGGCAACCTGACCCCCGGGGAAGCGGCGAAGGTGGAGTAGCAAAATTGGAAATCGACTGCTCTAAGGATATAATCAAGTAAAATTTCCCCTAAATTAAACTATCGTGACCATCAGCTCAGACGAAAAGATCATAACAATATTCGGCGGTTCCAAGTGCGGTGACAGCTCACCGGAATACCTTGAGGCCAAGGCCCTCGGTGGACTGCTTGCGGAATCCGGATTCACTATATGCACCGGCGGATACCTTGGGATAATGGAGGCCGCTTCGCGAGGTGCTCGTGAAAAAGGCGGCCGCGTCCTCGGCATCGTCATGAATCAATTCAAAAATGAACCCAACCGCTTCCTGACGGACAAAGTCGCGACGGACCATTTTTATGACCGTTTGCAGGGATTGATCACGCGATCTGTCGGCTTCGTCGCCCTCCGCGGCGGAATGGGAACGGTCACGGAGATCTCTCTCGTTTGGAACAAGCTCACAACAGGTGTTCTCGCTCCGCGACCTATCGTGTTAGTAGGCGACTGCTGGACAGCGGTCGTAGAATCGTGGAAGCAAAACCTTGTTGTCAGCGATAAAGACCTTAGTTACCTCGATTTTGCCCCGGACGCTGAATCGGCCGCGGCGATAATCCGCGATCGTTCAAAAGGAGTAACATTATGAATTGCCCTAAATGTACCGTGCCTTTGATGGACAATGCAAAGTTTTGCGGTTCCTGTGGTTTGGTATTATCTGCTCCCGTAGCCCAGCCAGTAGCTTCAGTGTCACAGCCTTCGGGAGGAGCCTTTCATTTTGACACCGACGGACGCGGCCAGGGACGCGGCTACACGTGGGAAATAAAGCATCAGGGAGCCTTTGCCCTCGCGGTTGTTCAGCTTCAGCCGGAGCAAACGATCGCAGCTGAAGCCGGTGCAATGGTCTCGATGTCAGCCAATATTGATCTTCACTCAGAAATGAAGGGCGGTGTTTTTGGAGCACTTAAGCGTGCCGTTGGTGGTGAGTCGGCCTTCGTTTCTACGTTTACAGCCCGCAACGGCCCCGGCGAAGTAACCTTCGCTCCCGGAGCTCCCGGTGATGTTGCTGGTATAGAGATGCAAAACCAGACATTTATGGTTCAATCCAGCTCTTATCTTGCGGTGGATACTTCGTTGGTAGTCGATACAAAATTCGGCGGTGCGAAATCATTCTTTGGCGGAGAAGGGCTCTTCGTATTACAGATCTCAGGAGCGGGCCTACTGCTTGTCGCCTCTTTCGGGGCGATACACCGTCGGACGCTTCGTCCCGGCGAACAGTATGTGGTCGATACGGGTCATCTCGTCGCGTGGGAGGGGCATATGCAATATAACATTCGAAAGGCTGCAAAGAGCGGTTACCTTCGCAGCATGCTCAGCGGTGAGGGAATGGTAGCGGAATTCACCGGCCCGGGCGAGATCCTCATTCAAACACGTAACCTGGCAGCCTTTGCTGGTATGCTCAAGCCTTTCTTCCCGACGCAGGGCGGCGGAAGCGGTTTTAGCTTTGGTAATTAAGCTGGTTTCTGGGCTAAAACTTCGATGGATGATGCGGCCGCACAATCTGAAAAGCGAATCCGTGGCCTTTCCGTTTCGTACGGAATAGGGATCGGAAACGTTGCTTTTTATCAGGACGAAAGCCGGCCGATCCAACGGACCAAGATCAGGAGCAATGATGTGAAATCGGAGATCGAGCGATTTCGCCGGGCGGTACAGGAATCTGTAGCCGAGTTGAGTGATCTTGTCGCTGGAAAGGATGCCGACCCAGGTGAGACCATCAACGATATCTTTAGTCTTCAGCTTCTGATCCTGGAACAATCATCGTTCACGGCTAATGTCGAAGCCCTGATCACAAGCGAGCATCTAAACTCCGAATGGGCACTAAAAACGGTATCCGACGAGTCTATCCTTAAGCAATCTGCTGTCACGGATCCTCATTTGAGCGAGAAGCGGCTCGATATCGAAGACGTTCGCGATCGCTTACATTCCGCTTTAAAAGGTGTCAAAAACGAACGCTCAATTTCCTATGATGGCAAAGTAGTATTTGCCAGAGAGTTGAAACCTTCTGCCATGCTGGAACTAAGCAAGAACAAGCCCGCAGCCGTCATAACAGAACGTGGCGGCTGGACATCTCACGCCTCCATTCTCGCCAGGGAACTAAGGATGCCCATGGTATCCGGCATCAGAAACCTTTCAAATTTCGCATCCGAGGGTACTGAGGTGATAGTCGACGGCGACTCAGGAACCATCATCATTGGAGCTGCCGGAAATACACTCGAAACGTATTCTTCACGCCTAAAAACTAGTAGTTATCAAGAAGAATTGCCAGCTCTACCAGCGTCATCGCAGACAGTCGATGGTCACCAGATAATAATTCGGGCGAATGTCGATATTCCGGAAGCCTATGAACAGGCTCGGCGTTTTGGTGCAGAGGGAATCGGTCTTTTTCGATCTGAATCGCTGATTTCAAGACCGGGACGCATCCCCAGTGAAGATGCACAGGTTAAGGCATATCGCGAAATTGCAGATGTTGCGGGCGATGCTGGCGTTCGAATACGTACCTTTGACATCAGTATCGATAGGCTAAACGGCAATGAGACCCAAACCGAGGCTAATCCTTCACTCGGACTTAGATCGATTCGTCTGAGTCTCGATGAACAGGTTCATTTTCGTATTCAAATCAGAGCGATCTTGCGAGCCGCATCCGATCGAAAGATCGATATTCTGCTACCAATGGTCTCCGGCGTCTCAGAGATTCTACAAACCAAAGAGGTCATTAAAGATGAGGTTTCCAGGCTAAAGTCGGCGGGCATCTCTATCGGGGAGCCACGGCTCGGGGCAATGATAGAGGTTCCATCGGGCGTCTTGATGGCAAATGAGATCGTGCGCATGGTCGACTTTATTGCTCTGGGCACAAATGACCTCGTCCAGTATCTTCTAGCTGTTGATCGAGATAACGATTCGGTAGCCGAATGGTATCAAACGCTACATCCAGCAGTTATCCGTGCAATAAGTACTGTTCTTTCCGCGGGCGCCGCCGCCGATAAAAAGGTCATCATTTGCGGTGAAATGGCTGGTTCACCATTTTACGCTCCGGTACTCATCGGATTGGGTGCTCGTGAACTAAGCATGAACATCAATTCTATCAGCCAAATACGGCGTCTCGTCTCAAGTATTACCTTAGTGCAAACCGAAACTTTGATCAGCAAAATTTCATTGTGCGAGACGTCAGATGAAACCGAATCGACCTTAAGAAGCTTCTACGCCGATCATTGGTCTGACATCTTTCCAAGTGGCTCTATCGCTCTAAACACCGCTAATCAAATAAAAAACTAGAAAGTAGGTGCCTTTGTCCGTTTTATTAGAAGTCGCTTATGCTTGCCCGCATTCGCGAACGAAAATACGGAGTGCCGAGATGAAATTGTTTAAGAATTTAGCTGCGGGAACAAAGATCAGTGGAGCGTTGGCGATTGCAACACTAACGCTGTTTGGATCGGCGTTTGGCCAGGCTGAGAGCAGAAAGAATAATCCCTACTCGCCCAGCCCGAGCATTAAATCGAAGATTGCGGAGCAGAGATCGACGGACAAGGGAGGCAGTAACGTCTCTTTTGTGATGCAAAGATCGTCTGCTCCTATCAAAGACGAGACAACTCCGATCGTCCCCAATCGCCCGTCGATCGCTCAGGCGACATACAAGATAGCCAAGGAAGCGGAGATCCGGGCATTGCCGCCCACCGAGATCTATCGCATCGGCGTCGGGGATGTTCTATTTATCGACCTTAAAAACTCAGCTCAAGGTTCCGGCTATTTTACGGTCCGAAACGACGGTACGATCGACTATCCGCTAGCTGGAGAAAATGTTGTGGTTGCCGACCAAACACCAGAAGCGGCCGAAGAGATTATCTCTGGAGGCATAACGCTGTTTTCTTCACCTCAAATTGAGGTAAAAGTACGACAGTATGGTAGTCATAAGATCGTAATTTCCGGCCTGGCGGAGAACCTGGGCGAGAAGAATCTAAAGCGCGAGGCGATGCCGCTTTTTGCAATAAAAGCCGAGGCCATTGTCAGTTCCAAGGCCACGCGGGTTCAGATATCAAGAACCGCCGATTCAAAACCCGAGTCGTATGATCTGCGAGACCCCAAAACCGATGACGTGCTGGTCTTCCCAGGTAATCGCGTGGAATTCACTGCAGAGTCTGCGACTGCTCGTTCGGGCGAGACCTACATCATTGGCGGCGAAGTCGTTTCAGGCGGACAGAAGGAGCTTTCTTATGGCTTAACGCTGTATCAGGCGATAGTGCTATCGGGCGGCACGAAGGGCGATCCAAAGAAGGCGATCATTCGTCGCAAGAATGATAAAGGGCTTTTTACCGTGTTTGAACACAATCTGCGGTCGATCAAAGAAGGAAAGGCAATGGACCCATTCCTTACTGTTGGCGACATAATCGAGATAAGGAATTAGGTTTTTTGTAACAGGTTATTGGCATGTTTAACAACATTTGTTATACTTGCGATGCCTTGATAGTGAAACGCGTCGGGTGATCGCTGTTTGCGAAAGCAAAGAGAGGAAAGTCCGAACACCATAGGGCAGCGAACCGGATAACGTCCGGGACCTGTGTGAGAACGCAGGGACGACAAGTGCAACAGAGAATAGACCAGCCACGTTTCTTTGTATTCGGGGTGATGGGTGAAACGGTGAGGTAAGAGCTCACCGGCGTGTTTGGTAACAAGTGCGGCCAGGTAAACTCTTTGCGGTGCAAAGCCAAATAGGGAAATGTTATTGAGCTGCCCGCTCAGTGCCGGAGAAATTCGGCGGCATTTCCGGGTAGGCTGCTTGAGCCATGCGGCAACGCACGGCCTAGATGAATGATCACCGCCTTGCTTAGGCAAGAGTACAAGATTCGGCTTATAGACGCGTTTCATTAACTCGGTAACTCGACCACTTTATTCATTAAAATTAGGAGAAGTTTATTTTATGGCGAACCGTAAAGGTGTGTTTATCGGTGCGTATGTACCTAACGAATTGAAGGAGTCGCTCAGGCGGCGAGCCGCTGGTGAACATCGCACCCTCTCTCAGGAGATAACGCGAATATTGGTCGAGGCTGTACATGGCAAAGGCCTGCCGGCAGGAAGCGTAGATCGCCGGTCGAGCAATGAGATCCCACGTCGCCGCGCGACCGATCCGCCAATTCGTCGGCGTGCAGATGATCTGCCGTTCATACCCGCTGAAAAGAAATAAACAACAGTATCCCAACCGGAAGTGCTGCATTTGCGTGCGGCACTTTTTTTGCGCTTCACTTGTTGATAACATCGATTGCGATGCATAGAAACACACTCGCATTCGTGATCGTCGCTGCCATCGGCGGATTTGTTGCCGGATTCTGGCTAGCCAATTCCATAAATCGCACGGCAGTCTCGACGACGACGCCGCCATCCGCGAATTCGAGCGTTGCTGAGCTGCGTTCCGAGACCGATCTAACCGACGCTGAGATCCGAGCGAAGATCGCCGAGGCAGACCAGAGCCCGGACAATTTAGCCTTTCAGAGAGATCTCGGGATCTCGCTCTATCGTTATGGGGCAATGAAGCAGGATGCCGCCTTGCTGGGCGATGCGATAAGGATACTCGAAAGGGCAAATTCGCTAAAAGCAGGTGATTTCGACATTCTGGTGGCGCTTGGCAACGCTCATTTCGACGTAGGATTTTTCCGTAAGGACGCTGCGAGTTTCCAGCGTTCTCGCGAGGTATATTCAAAGGCTCTGGCACTTAAACCCAATGAACCCGACGTATCCACCGATTTAGGACTAACCTACTTTTTGCAGGATCCGCCAGAAAACGAAAAGGCTGCTTTGGAACTGGAAAAGGTCGTAAAAGCTAAACCAGATCACGACAGGGCTCTTCAGTTCCTTGTTCAGGTCTATCTCAAACTGAACCGCATACCCGACGCCGAAGCTGCATTTACAAAGCTAAAGACTGTCAACTCAAAAAATCCAGCGATCGCCGAACTAACCTCGAAGATAGTAGCTGCGGGCGGGACAGCTAAATGAGAGAAGCCCTATTTATTATTCTGGTCGTCCTCGTCCTGTTAGGATGGACCATTTTTCGCTACCGGAAACAGATCTCCGGAATGATCGGCTTTGCCAAAATGCTAAAGGAAGCAAAGGACGGTCTGACTCAAGGCCCCAAACAGGTTGGTAATCAGGCAAAGGGCATTCCATTGGTGAACTGCTCGAAATGCGGCGTGTGGGTGCCCCAAAATAAATCTAGGAAGGTAGGCGAGGTGTTTTTCTGTTCGGACGAATGCGTGAAAACTAAACAAACGTAGAAAGGTACCAGGCGATCAATCTGTCGCCAAACAGCAACGCAAAGATGGAACCGATACCCAGGAATATTCCGAAGGGAAGCTGAGTCTGCAGATCGCGATCCTTGCTTTTTATAACAAGGCCGATGCCGACGAGAGCTCCGGCAAATGCTCCTAGAAAAATAGTCAAAACCGAAAGCCGCCAACCCAATAAGGCACCTACGCCGAACATCATTTTCACGTCACCGAGCCCCATTGCCTCAACGCCTCTTAGGGCTTTCCAAATCGCTCCGACCAACCAAAGCGATCCACCGCCAACCAGTGCTCCCAACAAGGCTCCCGCGAGACTGATGCCCCAAGCCGGATAGCCGGCCAGCATGGTCAACGGGCCGTATGCCATATCAGGAAAGATGTGCCCCACGAATACGATAGGTAAGATGACCCGAACAAGTAATGCGGCTACAAACAGCGGATAGGTGATCACGTTTGGGAGGATCATGTGCTCTGAATCGATAAATAACAGAGCGATCATCGCCGACACGAAAACCAGACCAACCGGAAGCACCACCGTCAGCCCGATCTGTGAATAGGTGAGGATAAAGACCAGGGCCGTCAGCAATTCTACGGCTGGATATCTCCAGGCGATCGGCTCTTTGCAATTCGAGCATTTTCCGCCAAGCATCAGCCAGCCAAGGATCGGTACGTTGTGATAGAACTTGATTCCTTGCTTGCAATTAGGACAGGCCGAGCTCGTGAGCAGTGAAAGCTCATTGGGCACGCGATAGATCACAACGTTCAAAAAGCTGCCGATGCAGGCTCCGAGAATGAAAATAAAGATGTAGCCGATGACCTCGGGAATGCCGAGTAGTGCTTCGAATGAAGCTAAGAATAATGTTTGCATGAGGGTTGTTTTTCGAGGGGCTTGTCGAAAAGTGACGCCTCAATAATCATAATGATTTCGAACAGAAAAGAAAAGATGTTCTTTCACCGAAATATTTTCGGAAAACCGCTCTAAAACCCAGCCAATTTGCTAGCAAAGATCTACAACTTCCTTTATTATTCATCTGTTACATTTCAGTCGCAAATACCTATACCTAAAGGACGTAGCCAATTGGAACCTACCGATATAAAAGATCCCGAGTACTTTCACAAGGTCGTCGATTGCCAGTATGCCTGTCCGGCCCACACGCCGGTACCAGAATACATAAGGTTGATCGCTGAAGGACGTTACACCGAGGCGTATATGATCAACTGGGATTCCAACGTGTTTCCCGGCGTGCTCGGCCGAACGTGTGACCGTCCGTGCGAACCAGCATGTCGCCGCGGCCGCCTTGAACAGGAACCAGTAGCGATCTGCCGTTTGAAACGCGTTGCCGCCGATAATCGTGACGATGTGATCCCATACATGCCGCAAGGGCCGTTTCCTTCGAATGGTAAGAAGGTGGCCCTGATCGGCGGCGGACCAGCTTCGCTGACCGTTGCTCGCGACCTCGCACCGTTGGGCTACGAAATTCACCTTTTCGATGAACAAAAACTCGGCGGCGGTTTCATGCGTTCGCAGATCCCGGCGTTTCGTCTTCCCGAACAGGTTTTGAACGACGAAGTCAACTACATCCTTCGACTCGGCATTCACACCCATTTTGAGCATTTCGTCGAAAGTCTGAGAGGAGTGCTTGAGAAAGATTACGACGCAGTTTTCGTCGGAACGGGCGCACCGCGAGGCCGCGATCTGCCCGACCTACCAGGTCGTAAGGAAGGCGATGCAAATATTCACATTGGCATTAACTGGCTCGGCTCGGTCGCCTTCGAACACACCGACAAGATCGGTAAACGCGTCATCGTCCTCGGTGGTGGTAACACGGCCATGGACTGCTGCCGAACGGCCCGACGCCTCGGCGGAGACGAGGTAAAGGTTATCGTCCGTTCGCCATTCGCTTCGATGAAGGCCAGCCCGTGGGAAAAGGAAGACGCCCAGCACGAGGACATTCCTATCATTGATAACCACGTGCCTAAATCCTTTGTCATCGAGAATGGCAGACTCGTCGGTATGACCTTTGAAAAGGTCGAAGCCAAATTCGATGAGAACGGCAAACGGTCTCTCGTTCCTACTGGCGAGCCTGATGCGTTTTATCCAGCCGACGATGTTCTGATCGCTGTCGGACAAGAGAACTCTTTCCCTTGGATCGAGCGAGATTGCGGCGTGGAGTTCGATAAGTGGGAAATGCCCGTCGTCGATAAGAAGACATTTCAATCCACCAACCCACGTGTCTTCTTCGGCGGCGACGCTGCATTTGGCCCGGAGAATGTCATCACCGCTGTAGCTCACGGCCATCAGGCGGCGGTTTCGATTGACCTGTTTTGCAACGAAAAGAATCTGCACACAGAACGCCTTTCACCCTACGTAAATCTCATCTCGCAAAAGATGGGCATCCACGAATGGGCATACGACAGCACGGTCGCGAACGACCAACGATACGTCGTACCACAGGCCCCGAAAACCATTACACTTACCAACCGTAAGCAGGAAGTCGAACTCGGATTCGATCCGCTCGCGGGCTACAAAGAGGCCGAACGCTGTCTCAACTGCGACCAGCAAACCGTCTTCGACGCCCCAAAATGCATCGAATGTGACGCGTGCGTCGATATCTGTCCGACGAGTTGCATAACGTTCACGACAAACGATGAAGAACCGATCCTTCGCGAAAAACTAAAGGTTCCAGCCCTAAACTTCTCGCAGGACATATACATCGCCGACGGCCTCAAAACCGGCCGCATCATGGCCAAAGACGAAGATGTCTGCCTCCACTGCGGCCTCTGCGCCGAACGCTGTCCCACCGCCGCGTGGGATATGCAGAAGTTCTTTTATAATGTCACCAAAGCGGGCGAGGTCAAATACAACATCGTCCAGATCACCAGGAATGGGGTTTCGTTGTAATGCCAAACGAGAGAGTATTCGCGATGAGTTTTGCGGGAGTCTATCCCCATTATTTGGCGAAGGCGGAGAAGAAGGGGCGGACTAGGGAAGAGGTCGACGAGATCATTCGGTAGCTGACGGGATATGCGAAGGCTGGGCTGTCGAAGCAGATAGAGAAGCGAGCATGCGTGACTTCTACGAAAAGGCCCCGCGGCTCAACCCGAAAGTCGCATCGATCACGGGCGTGGTCTGCGGGATTCGCGTCGAAGACATCGAAGACCCGCTAATACAAAAGATCCGCTGGCTCGATAAGCTCGTGGACGAACTTGCGAAGGGAAAGAAGATGGAGAAGATACTTAGGACGGCGGAGTAAGAGCATCGTGATGAAAAGATTTCTCACAAAAGTTATCGTGTTTCTCTCCATCGGCGGGGTCTCTAGCTGCGCAGCTCAAGTTGATCTTGAAAAAGCAGAACTTGGTAAAGCGGCGATTGTCGTTCCTAAAGGCTGGACCAAAAGTAGCGACGGAAACGAACGTATTAACGTCACATCGTCAGATGGATTTCAGCATGTGACGTTCTCGATCATGACGTTCGATGTTGTTCCTAGCTTCGATGACTTTATGCGTTTGTGTTCCATTCGACTAGAAGCTGAAAAGTTGCAGGCATCTGACATCACGATCGAGAGCGACGCCCCCTTTGAGGATGCTGGAAGCTTCGGAATGTTCTTTTCAGGCACAGAAGCAAGCTCGGGTCGCCTATTCTCTGGGTTTATGACGCAAAAAGGAGTCGAAGGTCATGTCATTTACCTCGAAAGCATTGGAGCCGATACAAAGAGTCACCTCGCAACGTTCGAAGCTTTCGTAAAAGGATTTACAAGACGTTGAGATTACACCGTTCGTCGCGATCACTGAGTTACTTAGCGGCTAGGTTGATGTATATAAGAGAAAGTTAATGCAAGAAACGAAGATAAATGATTTCGTAGTTAGGTTTGCGAACGTTAATGGCACCGGTTCGGCGTCGGCTAATGCTTTGTTTACTAAGGCGGTGTTTAGGATGGGTGTGCCGGTGACGCCGAAGAACATTTTTCCGTCGAACATTCAGGGTCTGCCCACTTGGTACGAGGTGCGTGTCAGCGAGAAAGGCCACCTCGGTCGCCGCGCGGGCGTTGATCTTATGATCGCGGTCAATCCGCAGTCGATGAAGAAAGATTACGCCGACGTTATGGCGGGCGGGTATTTTCTTTACGACTCGTCAAAGCCTTTGTCTCCGGGCTACGACCGTGAGGACATCACGCATATTCCGATCCCGCTGATGAATCTCTGCAATGCCGAGTACACCGATGCGAGGCAGCGGCAGTTGTTTAAGAACATCATTTATATCGGAGCTTTGTCGGCATTGCTCGATCTGGAATTTTCCGTGCTGGAAGGGCAGATCGCTGAGCAGTTCAAGGGCAAGGAAAAACTCATTGAGCCGAACATCAAAGCCTTAAACATCGGCGTCAATTACGCTCGTGAGAATTTCGATTGCCCGTTGGATATCAGGGCCGAACGCCGTGATCTGTTGGGCGATAGGATATTATATGGTGGAAATTCAGCATGTGCTCTGGGGGCGATCTACGCCGGTGCAACCGTAGCCGCTTGGTACCCGATCACACCTTCAACATCGGTGGTCGATGCGTTCGCAAAATACTGTTCGAAATACCGAGTTGACGCCGAAACAGGTAAAACCAATTACGCGATCGTCCAGGCAGAAGACGAACTCGCCGCGATCGGCATGGTCATGGGAGCTTGCTGGAATGGTGCTCGAGCCTTCACCGCCACCAGCGGCCCGGGCGTTTCATTGATGAATGAATTCCTCGGACTCGGCTATTTTGCTGAGGTTCCGACGGTTCTGATCGACGTGCAGCGAACCGGGCCTTCGACGGGAATGCCCACCCGCACGCAGCAATCTGACATTCTGCTTGCCGCATACGCATCGCATGGCGACACGAAACACCCGCTTTTGTTTCCCGCTACGCCGAAAGAGTGTTTTGAAATGACTGCCGATGCTTTCGACCTGACGGAACGCTTGCAAACGCCCGTGATAGTCATGACCGATCTTGATCTGGGCATGAATGACCACGTGACCGAGCCTCTGGTTTGGGACGATTCTCGTAGATACGATCGAGGCAAGATCTTGACCGAGGGACAGCTCGACCGGATCTATAAAGCCGTGACGAATGGTAACGGCAACGGCCATCACGGCGAGATGCAGCCCGATCAGGAAGCCGAAAATGCAGGAGCGTTTCTTGAACAGTTCAACGGTAAATGGGGCCGCTACCTGGATATTGATAGCGACGGCATACCATATCGAACCATCGGCGGCACTCATCCGACTCGCGGAGCCTTCGTCACGCGCGGTTCGTCACGCGACGAATACGGCGTCTACACAGAGGACGGCGCAGATTACATGCGTAATGTAGATCGGCTCGCGAATAAATGGGAAACCGCCAAAGAACTCGTTCCGGCACCACATTTCTACCAGGAATCTAATGCATCGACGGACGGCGTGATCTTCTTTGGAACCTCGATCTTCTCGGCGGAGGAGGCGATCGAACTATTGAAAAACGACGGCATCGTCCTCGACGCGATGCGGCCGCGTGCGTTTCCTTTTGGCAAAGTGTTTCGCGATTTCGTCGATTCACACGATCGCATCTTCGTCATCGAACAAAACCGCGACGCCCAGTTCCGCAGCCTGATGATGATAGAACTGGGGACAAACGCGTCAAAATTGATTTCCGTTCTAAACTACGATGGTATGCCGATCACCGCAGATAATATTTGCAGGCAGATAAAAGGTAAGTTGGAAGAAGTGATAACAGCTTGATGGCAGTAGTTCTTAGAGGTTTTTTTGAGGGCCAGGTGGACGCAAAGACGTTGTCTGCAGACCTAGCAGGTTCTGTAGAACGTGGACGAGTTTCTACTCGCGTCCGAATCGAAGACATGAAAGAGTCATTCACAGTGCGAACGGATGGTCTTGTCCGCCTTTGCGATTCGATTCTTGCCGATGAAATAGACGTCAAACACTTGGAGACGATAGGATTTTGTATCGTAGCATCGGATGCATTCGAATTTGATACGGATACAGAGGATGGCGAATTGGTAAACATGTTTTGACTGGTCGTCCCCCGAGATTAGTTATCCTCTTGATAAGGGAGCGTTAAAAAGTTTAGAGAACGGCTACTTACGGGAAATGATACTTTCACGTCAGCTGATGTCTCTCGTTGATAGAATATATGACATACGTAAGACCAACATTCAGACATCCGGCTTTGCCCAAGAACGATCTGGGCTACACGGTCGATTATTACGACGGCTCACTCTCGACACTTTGTGCGGGTTGCGGGCATGATTCTATTAACGCGGCAATTGTGCAGGCGTGCTGGGAATTGAATATCGAACCGCACAAAGTGGCGAAACTCTCGGGCATCGGGTGTTCGTCGAAATCTCCAGCGTATTTCCTGTCGAATTCGCACGGATTTAATTCAGTTCATGGACGAATGCCTTCGGTGGCGACCGGAGCGAATCTCGCGAATCGCGATCTGACGTATTTTGGCGTTTCCGGCGACGGCGATACGGCTTCGATCGGGATGGGGCAGTTTGTCCACGTCGTGCGGCGAAACCTGAACATGGTTTACCTTGTAATGAACAACGGCTGTTACGGGCTGACCAAAGGACAGGACAGCGCGACGGCCGACGCGGGTTCCAAAAGCAAAGCGGGAAGCGTGAATCTTTTCGAAGCCATTGACCTCGCGAGCCTCGCAATCGAGCTCGGAGCGACATTTGTCGCACAAAGTTTCTCGGGCGACAAGGATCAGCTAATCCCGCTGATGAAAGCGGCGATGAAGCATAAGGGATTTGCGTTCCTGAACGTCATTTCGCCCTGCGTCACATTTAACAACAACACCGGTTCGACCAAATCTTACGACTACGTACGCGAACACGTTGAAGTTACCGGAACAATGGATTTTGTACCGATGATGCGCGAGATCACAACCAATTACGAAGCTGGATCCGTCAATGACCTCGTAATGCACGATGGCACATCGATCAGGCTGCACAAGCTCGCGAAAGACTGGGATCCGTTCGATCGCCTCTCCACAGTAAATGCCATGCAGAAAGCTAAAAGCACGGGCGAGATACTGACCGGATTGCTATACATCGATCAGAATTCGTCAGACCTGCACGAATTGATCAAAACGTCCGACGTTCCATTAAATGCGTTGCCGCAATCGGTCCTTTGCCCCGGCAACGACCTGCTCGCTCAACTCAACAGTTCGCTTAGATAATGCAAAATACAACTTGCCTCAAATACCTTAGGACGAGCCGGTCATCTTGGCTCGTCCTCTTTTTTGTACTTTTTGCTTTTTCCGCCGCTGCATTCCCGCAGGCCAAAGAAACATTTGGCTGGAAAGGCAACGATTTTTTACTTAACGGCAAACCGTACATCATCCGCTCCGGCGAGATCCATTATCCGCGCGTTCCAAGGCAATATTGGCGTGACCGCTTTAAAAAAGCCAGGGCCATGGGCTTGAATACCATCACGACCTATGTGTTTTGGAATCTGCATGAGCCGACCCCCGGCAAATTTAATTTCTCCGGAAATCTCGATGTTGCGGAATTCGTGAGACACGCCGCTCAAGAGGGTCTTTATGTCATTGTCCGTCCGGGACCTTATATTTGTACGGAATGGGATTTCGGTGGCTTTCCGTCATGGCTTTTCAAAGACCCGAATATAAAGGTGCGTTCAGGTGACAAGAAATTTCTTGAAGCCTCGGATCGATACATGAAGCAGGTCGGCAAACAGCTTGCTCCGCTGCAAATAACGCGAGGCGGCAAGATCTTCATGGTCCAGATCGAGAATGAGTATGGATCGTTCGGAGCCGATCACGAATATATGGCTGCGATCGGTGATCAGATCAAGAACGCGGGTTTTGATGTCACATTGTTCACATCCGATGGCCCGGGAGCCAAAAATCTGGATGGCGGATCACTGCCGGATGTGCTCTCGGTCATCAATTTTGGAGCGGCTGCGGGAATCGAGAAGGAGTTTGACGAATTCAACCGCCGCTGGCCCGATCGCCCTCGAATGGTTGGCGAATACTGGGTCGGCTGGTTCGATCATTGGGGTGAGAAGCACCATTTACTACCGCCGTGGGGCGGCAACGACAAACGAAAACCTGCTGACGTCCCGGCAGAAGGCATTAGCTGGATGCTCAGCAACAACACTTCGTTCAACATTTACATGTTCCACGGCGGGACCACGTTCGGCTTTATGGCAGGTGCAAACGCCACCGCCCAAATGCCTATCCAGCCTGACACATCGAGCTACGATTATGGTTCGCCGCTAGATGAGGCCGGGCGGCCGATCGATAAGTTCTACTCGATGCGTGACGCCATTCAAAAGCAGTTTCCAAAGGAAAAATTCCCGGCCTTGCCACAGCCACCGCCTATGATCGCGATCCCGGCCTTTGAGCTCAAAGAGTTCGCCGGCGTAGAGCCATTGTTAAGAAGGCCAACCGTATCTGCCGAGCCGCTATCTATGGAAGCTCTCGATCAAGCTTATGGTTTTATGCTGTATCGGAGACAGCAAGAGTCGGCATTTAAGGGGAAATTGACCTTTGGTGAGGTCCGCGATCACGCTTTGGTTACCCAAGGCAACCGAACGCTTGGATCGCTCGATCGCCGATTGAATCAAAGATCCCTCGACGTCGATCTCGCCCCAAATGAGCCGCTCGATATACTGGTTGAGAATATGGGAAGGATAAATTTTGGTCCCAGGCTTGTTGACGACAGAAAGGGAATCGTAGGGCCCGTAAAACTAGGAGATCAGAGTATTACCGGCTGGGAGATCTTCAACCTACCGCTCACCAATCTGAGAAAACTGCGGTTTACCAAGGCTAAAGCAGCGAACACTCTGTTCTACCGAGGCCATTTTGAAGCGAAAGAGTTTGGGGACACTTTTTTAGATATGAGTAGCTGGGGAAAAGGACACGTTTGGGTAAATGGCTACCATTTGGGCCGATTTTGGAATATTGGCCCGCAACAAACCCTATTTCTTCCGGGCGTCTGGCTGAGAAAAGGGAAGAACGAGATAATCGTAATGGATGTCGGCAACCCCGAGAAACCGGTAGTTCGCGGGGTTACCGACCTGATATTTGCGAACAATAAAGGTGCCTAAAGTGGTCAAACGGCTTCAGACTGCGACGTAAAATTAAACGCCTTAATTTTCAACGCAGGCAGCATCGATGCCCCGCCGCCAGCGCCCTCGGAACTGCCGACTCGCTCCGCTGTTCCGATCATTTCCAGGTTCTTTGGCCCGAGCATCTGGGTCATCGACTGATTGAAGCGGAAATTCCGCAGCGGATAGGCGATCTTTCCATTTTCGATCAACCAAACGCCGTCTCGGGTCAGGCCGGTCGAACTAGCGGTTCGGGCGTCCGTCGCTCGAATGCCTCGAAGCTAAAGTTTTTGCGATACACGTCGATATGTGCCGGTAAGGGATCCATATCCGGAATTCCCGATGAACAACTTTTTTCAACATTGCTTGACTTCTTTAAGCAATTCCACCTAGAATGGAAATTCGGGCTCCCCTACCCGCCCGTGCTCTACCTCATCAAAAACTTAGAACTAGTGAACCTAATCTGAATCTGATCGATCAATCAGTCAGCAGATAACCGCTTTTTTTGCGGTTTCCATCTTCACGAAGTTCCTACCCCTCTTTTGGAGAACAATCACAAATGAAACGATTACTTTCGCTCGCCGCCATCGCAATGACGGGCGCACTTATTATTGCCACGGGGGTTT
This sequence comes from Pyrinomonadaceae bacterium, assembly GCA_041737885.1. Taxonomy (GTDB): domain Bacteria; phylum Acidobacteriota; class Blastocatellia; order Pyrinomonadales; family Pyrinomonadaceae; genus OLB17. Next base: position 20,591 of record JBGSQW010000121.1, read on the forward strand.
CGGCTCTTGTCACTAACGGAGATTTCGAAACCGGAACGTTTGGTTCATGGACCAAATCCGCATTCATCAACAACGGCTACAGTGCAGCCCAGGGATCCGGCGGAGCCGATCTTTCTGCGATCGTTGGCGGCCCGGCCGTCGCCCCGCTTAGTTTGTCCGATCCGCGTACAAATAATGCTTTGCAGTATCCTGCATACGGCCACTATTCGGCTCGCGTAAACAATGAGCAGTCGTATTCCAGTGGTGGGTACGGTCAGAACGCCAACATGATCACGCAGACGATCTCTGCCTATATAGATCCAAGCGACAACCTTTCTCACACCAAGTTCGCTTACGCGGCCGTAATGGTCAATCCTGGCAATGGACACACGGATGAACAAAAACCCTACTTCAGGGTACGTGCAATAAACCAAAGTAACGGAAATGATGTTCTCTACGATTTTGCTTCGTATGTTAACGAACCAGGGAAAAACTGGCAGAACGGAGCAGCGTTTGGAAGTGAATTCTGGAAGTATTTGAACTGGCAGGTCATCGACCTGACATCGACACCTCAGCACCCGGTCAACCCGGGCGACACGATCCGTATCGAGGTTTCATCTGCTGGTTGCTCACTTGGTGGGCATCCGGGCTACGTCTACGTTGACGAGATCACAGATAACGAGATCGCCGGCCCAACAGTTAAGGCAAGTGGTCCTGCAACTGTCGGTTCTGGTTCAACGATCACGTACACCTATAACTATAGGAATGGCTCTGGTAGCCCGATCGATCCTACTATCACAGCAACGCAGCCGGCAGGCGTAACCTTTACATCAGTTTCCGACAATACCAACTGCAGCCTATCCGGTGGGACTGTTACGTGTAATTTCACGGGCGTTCCAGCTGGCGCTACGGGTTCGTTTACCGTTGACGGAAATGTGACAGCGTCAGTCGGTTCACAGATCGCACATGGTGCTTACAACATTGCCGCCACTGGTTTTCCAACCGTCGGCGGACAAACTGTTCTCTCGAACGTTATTTCGTCCGCGACGACCACATCCGTCTCATCATCGAACAATCCATCAGTTCACGGACAAGGAGTGACCTTTACGGCGACAGTTGCCCCGACAGCGGGCGGCGGAACTCCTACGGGAACGGTGCAATTCGTTATAAACGGTTCAAATTTTGGCTCACCCGTGACCTTGGTCGGCGGCGTAGCGCAGCTAAGCACTTCTGCACTACCCACAGGCGGTCCATTTACAGTAGTTGCGAACTACGCAGGAGCACCCGGATTTAATCCTAGCAACGGTTCACTTAGCGGTGGTCAGACGATCAATAAGGCGAATACAACGACTGCGTTGGCATCCTCACCAGATCCGTCGACCTTTGGTCAGACCGTTACCTTAACGGCGAATGTTGCAGTTGTTGCACCTGGCAGCGGAACACCAACCGGAACTGTGCAATTTACGATCGATGGCGTCAACCTTGGTTCGCCTGTAGCTCTAACGGGCGGGACAGCTCAAACAACAACGTCAACGATGGCTGTCGGCAACCGTTCCGTCCAGGCCACCTATAGCGGAAGCACGGACTTCAACGGAAGTTCGAACACTGACGCTCACGCAGTTCAGACCGCCGACACAACAACATCAGTTGGATCTTCACAAGGAACGTCAACATACGGTGATACGGTAACTTTCACGGCGACGGTAACCACCAACGCACCTGGAAGCGGCACACCCGTTGGAACCGTCAACTTCTTTGACGGTCCAAATCCAATTCCTGGATGCCAAAATGTACCTGTCAACGGCTCAGGCCAGGCAGTATGCGCTGTCTCGAATCTAATCGGAGGTCCGCACAGTATTTCTGCTGTTTATGGCGGAAACGGAAGCTTCAACGGCGGAAATGGAAATGTTTCACAGACCGTAAACAAAGCGGTACTCGGTGTTACGGCATCGAGCCATAACGTCACGTACGGCGATACCGCTCCGACGGTAACACCGGCCTACACGGGGTTTGTTCTGGGCCAAGGCCCAGCCGATCTGACGACTCAACCATCATGCTCGACGACATATTCGGCGGGTTCTTCGGTTGCGGGCTCACCTTACACAACGAGTTGTGTCGGCGGAGTTTCCGGCAACTACGACTTCGCTCCTACCGCCGGTTCGATCTCGGTCGCTCAGGCTCCACTCACGATCACGGCATCGACTCACAATGTAACATTTGGTGATTCGACCCCGACGATCACACCAAGCTACTCGGCATTCGTGCTTTCAGAAGGACCGGGTTCTTTGACCACGGCTCCTGGCTGCTCGACAACCTACACTACGGGTGCGTCAGCCGCTGGATCGCCTTATACAACCTCGTGTTCGGGTGCGACTTCGGGCAACTACGCGATCTCATATAACAATGGAGTTGTTAACGTAGCCAAAGCTACCCTGAACGTCACAGCCTCGAGCCACAATGTTACATATGGTGATAATGCTCCGGCTGTCACGCCATCGTATGAGGGTTTTGTCCTCGGACAGAGCCCGGCAGCATTAACACCGGCTCCAACGTGCACGACAACTTATTCAGCAATGTCGCCTGTCAATGGCAGCCCTTACTCAACCACCTGCGCAGGCGGAGTGTCGGATAACTACGCATTCTCGTATGTTGCCGGATCAGTAGGCGTAGCAAAAGCAGCGTTGACTATCACAGCATCGAATCACTCTATAGTTTTCGGGGCAGATGCTCCGGCAGTCTCGCCATCGTATGTCGGTTTTGTCGGCGGTGAGAATCCTGCAGACCTCCTGACCGCACCTAGCTGTGGAACGAACTATGCACCGGGCTCACCCGTTTCCGGTTCGCCTTACGTCTCAACCTGTTCTGCCGCAGTGTCGGACAATTACTCGTTCATCTATGTACCTGGGTCAGTTAACGTTTCGCGGGCTGAATTGAGGATAACCGCCTCCAGTCATTCGGTCACGTTTGGCGAAGCTGCGCCGCAGATCACACCTAGCTACTCAGGATTCGTCGTCGGACAGGGCCCTGCCGATCTAACCTCGACTCCGACGTGCTCAACAACCTATGAAGTCGGTTCAACAGCTACGGGTTCACCGTACTCATCGATCTGCTTCGGGGCCGTATCGGCAAACTACACCCTCGTTTACGTTGCTGGTACCGTCACGATCGGCCGAGCAATGCTGACGGTGACCGCCTCGAGCCATACGGTAGCATTCGGTGATGCTGCTCCGACTATAACGCCGTCATACTCCGGCTTTATCCCGGGACACAGCGTTATCAATCTTGCGACGGCTCCTAGCTGTACGACAACATATGCAGCGGGTACGCCAGTGGCGGCATCCGGTACAGCAACTGTCTGTTCGGGAGCGGTTTCCGCTAACTACGATTTCACGTACGTTCACGGAAGTGTGACCATCACAAAAGCTCCTCTGAATGTAGCCGGCCCAAGTCCGACTGTAGTCTACGGAGATGCACCACCAGCAATGACACCTGTATATTCGGGTTTCAAAGCCGGTAATGGACCTGCTGACCTTGCGACACAACCAGTATGTGCTTCAGCGTACTCGGCAGGTTCGAATGTCGCCGGTTCCACATACACGACAACTTGCAACGGCGGTGTTTCGGCAAACTACAGCTTTAATTACGCTCCGGGACAGATAACGGTTAATAAGAAAGCTTTGAACGTAACCGGAAACGATGTAACGAGAGCATACGGGTCGGTAAATCCAAGCCTTGCAGCGACGATCGACGGGTTTGTACTCGGCCAAACGCTCGCAACCAGCGGCGTGACCGGAAGTCCGGCTGTTTCAACTACAGCGACCGCGACAAGCCCGGTCGGCGGCAATCCATACACGGTTGCCGTTGCTCTAGGCACTTTGCAGGCCGCCAATTACAGCTTCAATCTCGTCAATGGAGCATTGACGGTCGAGAAAGCGGTAGTTAATGTTGCCGCTAACAATGCAAGCCGCGTGTTCGGCTCGCCAAATCCAACGTTCACGGCTCAGTTCACCGGTTTCGTGAACGGGGAAGTTTACGCAACAAGTGGGATCACAGGAACCGCCGGTCTGGTCTCGTCAGCGACGACATCCAGCGCTGTGGGATCCTATCCAATCGTAGCGTCGGCAGGCAGCCTCGCTGCTGGCAATTACAGCTTCACGTACACCGATGGAACTCTGACGGTAACCAAGGCACCGACCACGACTGTTATTACTAACGTCGCAGTGCTAATCTCCGAAAAGAGCCCGATCGGCCAGGCGTACGCTGTCAATTGGGTGACCGAACCAGTCGCCCCGGCCGCTGGAACTCTGACAGGTAATGTTACGGTTGCTGACGGAACGGGTGCAACATGTACCGCACCGGTTGCCGCCGGAACCTGCAGCCTGACCTCTACGGTTCCTGGCCTTAAGACCCTAGTCGCTTCCTATCAGGGCGATGAAAACTTCCTGCCAAGCTCCTCAAATGGGGTTTTCCATCCGGTCGTGATCCTCATCGCTGGTAAAGTGATGAACATGGTGTCGTTCGGTTCGCCCGTTCCACTTCCAGGAGTTTTGGTTACGATCCTGGGATCGGTTACGGGTGAAGCAATTACAGATGCGGCGGGGAACTACTCGTTCGCATCGCTCGTACCAGCCGGAGATTACACGGTTGCTCCGACAGGTTTTGGACTCACGTATTCGCCAACGGAAAGAAGCTATACGGGCGTGACTGAAAACATCGCCGATGCAGACTTCTTTGCTGCGAACGGTCCGGTGGTAGTACCATCACCGACACCAAACTCAACGCCGACACCGAACGCGACACCGACACCTGGAGCTACGCCAACACCGGTACCAAGCCCAACGGCTTCACCAGTTGCAACCCCAACACCGGCCGCAACCCCAACGCCAAATCCATCACCGACCCCATCGGCAACTCCAACGCCTGATCCAGCCGGAATGGGCGGCGAAGGCGATGTGGTCGATGCATCGGGTGTGCCGGTTGGCGGCGATGGCGTCAAGGAGAATGACCTGAACGTGGTTCGTGACTTCGCTCTGTCGAAATCGCAGGCTGACGTCAATGCACTTCAGTTCCAGCGAGGAGACACGGCACCGAGAACGCCTGCCAGCAATCAGTTCGGTGACGGGATGATCGATGCCTCGGACGTAACGATAGTTAGGCTTTACAGCCTTGGAATGCTGCCGGGCACGTCGGCCGCAGGCCCTGTCGTACCGGATGTAGCACCAACACCAATAGTTATGCCGGACAATCCGCGTGTGGTCAAAGCAGTCAATGTCGGCACCCGTCCAGGTGAATTCGTGACGGTCAGGCTCGAAATGAATGCTCAGGGTGACGAATCGTCGGCCAGCTTCACGGTCGACTATGACGAAAGCGTCCTGAGCGATCCTATCGTCTCGCTTGGAAACGGTGTTTCAGAAGGCACACACCTCGGAACCAACGTCAGCCACTTGAGCGAAGGCAAGATCGGCATCCTGTTCGATTCGGTCAACGCCTATGATGCCGGGATCAGACAGGTTATCTCGATCCGCTTTAGGGTTGCAGATAACGCTCAGATCGGTCTGTATCCAGTGACCTTTGAACACGGGCCAACCGGAAAGAGCGTGTCGAGCTATGCCGGCGTGCTGCTTCCAACGACCTATCAAATGGGTTACGTCCAGATCGGTTCGACTGCCGCAGGTGTTTCACTTAGCGGACGCGTGACAACACCGTCCGGCCAGGGCTTGAGAAACGCTGCGGTTACGATAGCCGATAACGAAGGGAATAAACGTACAGTAACGACTGGATCGTTCGGGTTCTTCAGATTCGACAACGTCGAAGCAGGGAAGCCATACGTGGTCTCAGTCGCCGGCAAACGCTACCGCTTCGCCGCCCGCATCGTTAACGTAGTCGATTCGTTGACCGACGTTAACTTCACCGGACAAGAATGATCTAAACCCTTAGATCAACCCAAAAGAGCGGCCCACAAGGCCGCTCTTTTTGTTTTTCCCAACAGTCGCTGCTCTTCAACACAGCGTTAACGGGATCATCTTGAGACAAAATGCAGTTTCGAACATCATTCCCCTAAAATCGTCTCACTTGCGAGGACAAAAAAAGACGCCTTAACTCGTTGCGAATCCAACACCTTATCGCCAAAAACCGTCTCACTTACTAAAACCCTCCGCGTAAGTGAGACGGGGCATTTCTCCCCACATCCGCCCAACGCGGGGAAAAATAAACCCGCCAACTTCGTCTTAATTCCGATTTTTAAATATCTGCAGTCCGTGGCGGATTGTTGCGTAGATTGGGACATTTTGTCAAGATGTTCGTCGAGGGGAATACCCTCCGATTCCTGATCGCCCATATACAGAACACACAACGAATAGAAAGATCAGGTCATCTATGAATGTACCTTTAGTTTTTTTTCCGATGAATTTGTTTTAGCGGTTCAAACGCCCCTCGTTCGCAGTACATCTTGCTGGGCATTTAATTTTGATTGACACATGAGGAAGGAATTGCAATGTTGTACGCCCGAGCCGAGCTCTAAATCGATGGTAACGGGAGTCGAGAGATGAGAATGATATGGAGGAACGAGCTTGGGCGACTACTGATAATTATATTGGCGTTGTCATGGAATGGCTTTACACAGATCGATCAAGACGATAGTCGAGACTCGCTGATGCAGAAAGATCTGTCGTGCAATGCTGTTGTTGCTGAAAGAATGGCGCGTCTGAATCCAACTGGTGCAAGTACTCCCAAGAGACTATACGCTCCATTTGACCCGAAGCTGATATCGTCTTCCCTAAAAAGTCTATTGACGGATATAAACGTTAACGAACTTATTGCCTACCAGTTCAAGGGGCGGCGAGATTCGACACTTGTCATGATCACAAATAGGGTTGGCCGACCTTTGTCGGCAGAATCCGTTCAGGACTGGTTTATACAGGTCGACAAAAAAGCCTTCAGATTCAAGAGCATTGCTACAAATCCGAACTTAGTATTTTGGGACAATGGGAGATTGAACCACCTAGTCATTCTATACAACTCGGAGGCCAAGAAAGACAAACAATCCAATTTAGTTTCTCTTAATATTAGACGAATGCAATTGCGGCAAAATGTCACAACTGAGCTAATTGAGGAGGAAATAAACGTTAGGTGTGTCCTTCGTGCTGCAAAACCATGATAAAAAGGTAAGGGGAAGAATAGCGGAGAATGGACCGGGGATTCAATATGAAATTGCTAACGGGTACTGAGCTTAGACATTCATTTTTGCTTGCGATTTTTGTGGTCTTGCTGAGCATTTCTGGATATGCACAGAAAAAGGAACAAGCGTGTCCCCCGAACTCTGATTTACGGTATGAACGCGCAAAAGTCTTTGCGGAATTGGCGTCGATCTTAGAAACCTCGATACCGGAATATAAGAAAGTTATTCCTACTGGTTTCGGAGTGATCGGTGGACGCCCAAGAGCTTTCTTCGTATATGATCTGTCCGACCCTTCAAATACCAAGAGAAATGTGTGGGGCTGCCTAGATCTGATAGAAGGTCATATTTATCACGTATCCCCGTATGAAGAAATGTTTTCCTTCAGCCACATCCTGCGTCTTGAGAACGGAAATCTGAAAATATTTAAGTCAATAAATTGTCGCAGACGCGGTGATACGATGGAGATCGTTTTGAGGTATCTAGAGAAGGCTCTTGAGAAAACTTCCGATAAAACTCAAATCCTTGATAGGGTAAAACGTTATAGAGAATTTGGTGTCTATTCGGCCGTCGACGACCCTGAGCTTCGGTGCGACCCAATTCCACATCGCTCGCTATAGTCTGAGCTGGACAACACTCTAGATTGCCATGGCTAGCGTTAAAATGATGAAAACCTTCCTAAAAATATTCGCGGTTACATTGATACTGCAAATCATATTTGTAGTCCAGATGCTAATAACAGGGATAGGAGGTGGTTTGGTATACCGCATCTATGGACTGCCTTATATGCTTCTGGATGCGGTTATCAAATTGCCAACACAAACTAGTGAAGATTCGTCTTTAATCGGGCCGTTGCCTCTGCTATGTCTACCTGCTCTCCTTTATGCTGCGTTAGTCGCGGGAGCATTGTGTTTAGCGATTCGACAAATACGGCCTCGAACGGCTAGATGACAAATAAAAATTGGGCCATCTAAAGATAGGCGAGGGGGCAGAATGGAGAATCGGTCATCTATAAGCGGAGCCTCCTCTTGGTTAGTTAAATACTTTCAGGTTCGCAAACGCTTGTAAGCGAGAGCCATCATCTACTCGTGCAAGTCTGACTTGCTATAAGGCCCTAGAAACGGAGTCGGAAAACATAGGCACACAAAAAGCAAAAAGGGCGATCATTTGATCGTTCTTTTGGTTCTTATAAACCTAATTTTTTACCTAATTTATGTTGGAGGCGGCGATGAGGATCGAACTCATCAATATTGGTTTTTGCGGTCTTGCGAGGCCAATTTCGGTTGGTTTCCGTGCGTTGTTTAGGCTTGGTGTAATGTAAACGATCGTTAGGCCGCGATTTAATTGAGAGCATTCCTTTTTTTCAGATCTGGCGTAGTTGGCACACGGGATTGCAGGTGATTCCTGTTGAGGAACATTGTTAACCCAAATAGCTCCGCTCGGTGGTATTATTGAGTGGTTCCTATTTCGATAGCTTTCGCCACATATTGCGCTGAGCATGAAAGATCTTAAGCAATTGCGAAGATCGGTTTCAATCGTGATCGTTGTCTTCGGTACGGTTCTGCTCTCTTACTCCGCGACTGTCACGAGGCAGACGTCTGCTTCGCGGGAGTTTCTAATCACGAAATGGACAACGGAAGAAGGGCTTCCGCAGAATACCGTTACGTCCATCGTTCAGACGAACGACGGGTATATTTGGCTTGGTACATTCGGGGGCTTGGCTAGATTCGATGGAGTAAAGTTCACTGTCTTCGATTCGACCAACGCCCCTGGCCTAACGAGTAACAGGCTCCTCGCTCTCTACGAAGATCGTTTCAAACGTCTTTGGATCGGAGCTGAGACGGGCGAGGTTTACATACTCGACCGTGGAAAATTCACTGAATTCAGTTCGGTGCCCGATTTCAAGCGACGGACGGTCTGGCAGTTCATAGAGGATGATGGCGGAAAATTGTATATTGCCTCTGATTCTGGTGTCGAGCGTGTCGAATTTGGTGATGACGGCTCGGTCATTCCTGATTCGATTAAACTGATATCGCGTATCAGGTCCTTTAAGCTTGCGAAAGGACCGGATAACACAATTTGGACGTCTTCCGGATCAGCGTACGTGGTAAAAGATGACCAATTGGTAAAGGCTGAATCGCTGGGCCTATCGCTCCCAGTCGATATACTCAAAATTGATTTTTCAAGCGGCGGACGAATGCTGGTGGAGACCATCTCTTCCCTGGGATGGTTTGATGACGGCAAATTCACTGAGATCAGGCCACAGGACGAGCGAAGTGCTTTGGGATACTGCACTCCGGCTTTCAAGGGTGACGACCTATGGTGTCAGCAGGGGCATAGTCTTTTCGAGTTCAAGAACGGCACTGCGGCCGTGCATGATCTGGAGAACTTCGTGGCTGCAGGTTCTCGCGTAGTCTTTTTTGATAAAGAGGACAATATTTGGCTGGCGACAGAAAGCGACGGGCTAGTCCGTCTTACCCGGCGAAAAATAGCCTTGGCCGGTGATCTCACCGATCTCGAGATCGGGGGCCGCTTTGTGGTTGCAGAGGACTCGCTAGGTACGGTCTGGTTAGGTGGGCAGGACCTGTTGAGGGTGAAAGACGGCCTGGTCGACCGGATCGAAATACCGAAACGCGGTGCAGGGGCCGACATTATCACCGCCCTGGCGTTTGACGCCAATAACGTAATGTGGGCAGGCGGTACCGCTGGTGTATACACCCTTAAAGACAGGATTTTAGTGCCCGCCTTCAAGATCGGCGCAGATTCTATCCACTCATTATTCTTCGATGATCAAGCCGCATTGTGGATCGGCAGTTCTGCTGGGTTATGGAGATTAAAGGACGAAAAATTCACCCATTTCACAACCGATAACGGGCTCGCCAGCAATAGCGTTCATTTCATTAAGCAAACGAAGGACGGAACAATGTGGATCGGCACCATGGGCGGGCTCAGCAGGTTCAAGGATGGAACATTTGAAAATCTAACGTCGGCGAATGGCCTGTCAGGCAACTTTGTCCGCGAGATAGTTGAGGATGATGACGGGACGTTGTGGATCGGGACTTACGGCGGCGGTATCAATCGTCTTCGAGATGGGAAGATCGACGTTGTCACGACGGCGAATGGACTTCACGATAATTTCGTGTCAAGGATACTGGCCGACGGTCAGGGCAAGTTCTGGATCTTAGGAAACCTCGGGATCTCCGGCGTAAGTCGCGATGAACTCAAGGCGGTCGCCGATCGTCGTAGATCAACGTTGATCAGTTCGGTTTACGGCGTGGCAGACGGAATGATAAGCGGCGAAGCCAGCGGCGGACATCAGCCCGCAGGAGTCAAGACAAAGGATGGCCGTTTGTGGTTTCCGATGATCAAGGATGTGGTCATCATTGACCCAAGCAAAACCGTTTTAACTCCACCCAGAGTCGTCATCGAGGGAGTGTCCACAAGATCAGAAGACGGTCGGCCGCAGCAATTTACGTTGGCAATAAGCGAGTCTAATTCAATATCGATCCCAACGGGACAGCGGGATCTGGAGATCCAGGTTACGGGCTTAAGCTTTACCAAGCCCGAGAAGATCCGTTTTTTTTACAAGCTTGACGGCCTGGATGATGACTGGACCGATGCTGGCACGCGGCGGACAGCTTTTTACCCGTATTTGCCGGCAGGCAACTACACGTTTCAGGTCAGAGCCGTTAACGCGAATGGGATCATGAGCGAAAACACCGCGATCCTCACGATCGATGTCGCCAAATATTTTTGGCAGACCTGGTGGTTCAATCTCGCTGCCGCGATATTCCTTGTCGTTGTTGCCGTCGTGCTATACCGGTATAAGATGCTGCAGATCGAGGCTGAGCAATTGAGGGAGGTCGAGTTTTCTAAACAGTTACTACTCGCTCACGAGCTAGAACGCAGCCGCATTGCGACTGAGCTTCACGACGGGCTCGGTCAGGATCTCCTGATCATCAAGAATTGGGCTCAACAAGGTATGGAATCCGGTTCCGGCCCGGATGAGGTTCAAAACCGCCTAAAGCAGATCTCAGAGTCGGCGGCCGAGGCCCTGGAGGACACACGAACGATCGTTAGAAATCTATCGCCGCAGAACCTGAAGAGATTTGGCCTTACCGAAGCGGTTCGTAACCTGATAGATCAGACTGAAATGGCGACGGGAGTCGCTTTCGAGCAGAAGGTAGACAAGATCGACGGTATTTTTCCCGAGGAAGCCGAGATCAGTATTTACAGGATCGTGCAGGAAGGCCTAAGCAATATCATTAAACATTCTGAGAGCCCCCGTGGCAGGATCATCGTCACCAGACAGGAAAGATCGCTGAGGATGATAATTCAGGATTTTGGAAAGGGATTTTCCCGGAAACAGCAAACTGATAACAGTTTGACGGGATTCGGATTAGAGGGCATCGCACAGCGGGTGAGATTGCTCGGAGGGGAATGTACAATAGAATCCGTAGTATTTGAGGGCACACGAATAGTCATTATTCTTCGGTTTTGAGATGCGAAAGGATATCACGGTATTAGTCGCGGACGACCATCCGATATTTCGGCAGGGATTAGCTGCGCTCATCGATAAGTCCGACAAACTGCGGCTTGCCGGAGAGGCTGAAAATGGCCGGGCGGCCATAGACCTGATCGAGGATCTCGACCCTGACGTTGTCATACTGGATATCGATATGCCGGAGATGGACGGCATCGAGGCCGCCCGCGAAATAAAAGATAGATCGATACGTACTGTGCCGATCTTTCTGACCATGCACAAGGACAAGTCTATCCTGCGGTCGCTAAAATCTCTCGGCGTCAAGGGCTATGTTCTTAAGGATTCCGTCCTCGACGAGATCGTCACATGTATTCGAGCGGTAGTCGCAGGTAAGACGTATCTCAGTCCCGCATTGAACGATCTCATCCTCGATAACGTCGGCGAACCAGGCGGCCTCGACTCGTTTCCGCTGATCAGAAGCCTCACACATGCTGAAAAGCGCGTCTTGTGTTTGATCACTGATTCCAAAACCAACCGTGAGATCGCTGCCGATCTTTTCGTAACGACCAGAACCGTTGAAACTCACCGTTACAATATCTGCCTGAAACTTAATCTGAATGGTGCCCACGCGCTTTTCAAATTTGCACTCCAAAATCGTAAAAAGATCCTCGAACTCATAGGTGAGTAAGTAGAACTACTGAGAAAATTAAGTAGTAATTCGTATTCACGCCAACCCCGCCATCATTTACGCTAGAGCTATCTGATTGAAAGATAATTGTCTCTGGACAGCTGTAGAACGCTCGATCAAGTTTCCAGAATGTTGACGGTGACTCGCAGGCACCGATCGCGCAGAATCGCAAGCTCTCTACGCTAACCCTCCAATGCGTTTTCGATATGCGTTTCTATTTTAAGTCGGAGTGTGCGTTGGATCTGAGGGTTGCTTTAACACAAGGTTACCGTTCGAACGTCGTCTTGCCTTTGTCATTTTGCGATTGAGAACAGATCAAGTGCAAAAGCGCGAAAACGTTATGAAAATCAAAGCTACTGTGGTTCTCGTCCTGATACTAGGATACGTGACCACCTACTCACAGGAACTCTACATGCCGCGCAATGTGAAAGCCGCATATAAAGCGGGCTTGCGTTCGATGGATGGAAAACCATCGGCTAAGTACTTCCAGAACAAATCGACGCACAACATCAAGATCTCTGTCGCCCCGCCTAGCCGACGGGTGACGGGCACTCAGCAGATCGTTTATAAAAACAATACTCCATTCCCGCTCGACCGGCTGATCTTAAGGCTCGAGATGAACGCCCATGCCCCGGAGGCTACGCGGGAAAAACAGGTTGAGACCGAGCAGCTCACGGCCGATGTTGTGATCGACGAGTATTCGGAGAACGGCAAGGTAAGAACCTACGATCCGCTCATTAAATTCAAGGGAATGACCATCAATGCTCAGAGCCTCGAGAAGCCGCTTGCACCCGGAGAATCAATAACCCTCGGCTTCAAATGGCATTACGACCTTGCAGCCAAACCTGACCGTGACGGGGCTATAGACTCGACATCATTTTATATAGCTTACTTTTACCCTCGCATTGCGGTCATAGACAACGTGAATACTTGGGATACCGATGCCCATTTGCTCGGCGGCCACGAGTTTTACGGCGATTTCAACGACTACAACGTCGAGGTCACGGTGCCTAAGAACTTCATAGTTTGGGGAACCGGAACCCTAACCAATATCGATGAAGTGCTGCAGCCAAAGCACGCCGAACGCCTAAAGCGTTCATTTACCAGTGACGAAGTGATCAATGTCGCGTCGCTCGCTGAAGTAAGGGCCGGAACGGTTACCGCTCAAACGCCGACCGTTACATGGAAATGGAGATCTGAGAATGTCTCGGATGTTGTTTACGGACTCAGCGACCATTACATCTGGGACGCCGGCAGCATCGTTGTCGACAAAAAGACCGGCCGGCGCTCCAGTACCCAGGCCGCCTATGACGAGCCGTCAAAGAATTTCGCCAATATGGTGACGTACATTAAGTCAGCTCTGGACTATGCGTCAAACGATTGGCCGGGCGTTCCTTATCCGTATCCAAAGATGACGATCTTTCGCGGAACAGCCGACATGGAAGCTCCGATGATGGCAAATGACAGCTCGCAGGCCGATCCGAAGATGCAGCATTTTATCGCTGCCCACGAGATCTTGCACAGCTATTTCCCATTCTATATGGGTATAAACGAGCGCAAGTACTCGTTTATGGAAGAAGGCTGGACCACTGCGTTCGAGTACGGCTTCAACTTGAAACGATTTGGCAAGGAATTCACGGACCCATTGTTCATTAAATACCGCGTCAACGGTTGGATCAACGGCACGGATACAGCAACTGATCTGCCGATAATGACGCCCGAGCACGTTATTTCGGGACTTTATCCGGTTTACGGCGATAACAAATACGGTAAAGCCGCACTAGGTTACCTTGCACTCAAGGACTTGCTCGGAGATACCGATTTCCGGAAAGGGCTGCACGGCTTCATGAACGATTGGAACGGAAAACATCCGATCCCTTGGGATATGTTCTTTTCCTTCAACACCCATACAGGTCGGGACCTTAACTGGTTCTGGAACGCATGGTTCTTCTCGCACAGCTACATAGATCAAGCTATCACAGACGTCAAGGCCGAGAACGGCAACACGATGGTAACCATCAAGAATATCGGAGGATATCCATCACCGGCCGATCTTGTCGTGACATTTACTGATGGAGCGACTGAAGTTATCCATCAAGGGCCAGATGTCTGGCGATTGAACCTCAAGGAAACCAAGGTCACGATCAACGTGCCAAAAACGGTCAAATCGCTAGTTCTCGATGGCGGTATCTTCATGGATGCAAATCCGGCGGATAACAAATGGACTTCAAATTAGGCGAGTAGGCCAAAACGGAGAGTGAATATATGAAAAACAGACTATTGGTACTTAGCAGCTTGATCGTCCTTTTCATTTCGGGAGATGCGATGGCCCAACAGACACCATACAACGTCCGGGACCTGGTGGGAGCCAGGGCTTCGTCCGGCGAATCTCAGCTGCGAAGCCGAGGATATCTCTACGTGAAAACGACAACCGGTGACAATGTGAAATGGACAAACTGGTGGAATAACGGAAGCCGTACATGCATTACCGTGGCTACGCTTGATGGTATTTACGACTCGATCGTGAGCGGTCCGGCGGAGGATTGTAATCGCGGCTCATCATCCGGCGGCAATGGCGGTTGGAACAATAACAGCAATGGTGGATGGAACAACGGCGGATGGAACAATAATAACAACAACAATAGCGGAAATTGGGGTTGGGGCGGCGGAAAGCCAAATAATGTGCCTGGATTGGGCAAGCCGGGCGTTACCGTTTACGACGATCGAAATTATAGGGGTTCATCGCAGTCGTTCGGTATGGGACGGTATCTGAATAACGCTGGACAGTTGGGAGCATTGCGAAATGACGAGGCATCCTCGGTCGTGGTTCTCAACGGCTATAAAGTCCGCTTCTGTGAAGGTGAGGGAAGCGGGAACGGCAGCGGAAGATGTGATGAATACGGTGCCGGCAGCTATAACCTGAGACTCAATGACGAGGCTTCGTATATCGAGGTGACACGGGTCTATGGCGGTGGAAACTGGGGTAACAACAACGATGGCGGTTACTGGGGCAATAACGACAACTGGAATGGCGGAAACGGCGGTGCCGCCAGCATCTACGGGTTGAACGGGATGAGCAATTACGCCGGCAGCATGGAAATGGTCCGACGCGGATTCCGTCAGGTCAACGTCTCGCGGATAGGAAGCACAACCTACGCCATCTATTGGCGAGCATCCAGCCGCCAATGCATACAAGTGGCCATTGCGAATGACCGGTTTGATTCTGTCAACGACATTGGATATCACGCGCGATGCCGCTGAGCGCTTTTAAAACACTCGGAGAGATCAAATGAACAACATTAGGAAAGTCATTGCATTAAAAGTAGCTATCGTGATCGCACTCGCTTCGTTGGGAACCATTCCCGCGGTCGCTCAGTCAAATTACCTAACCTGCGGCAGTAACAACAATAACTACAATTACTGCCGAGCTAATACCGGTAACAACGTTCGCCTGGATCGAAAACTCTCCATGTCGAGCTGCAATTACGGCTACGACTGGGGATATGACGGCAGGGGCATCTGGGTCAACAACGGGTGCCGAGCTGAATTCTCTTACGGTGGCGGAGGTTCCGGCAAAGCGACTGCGATCGCAGGCGGAGCCGTTCTTGGAGGCCTGATCATCGCTGCGGCAGTCGCGGCGAAGAAAAAGAAGGATGCCGAAAAGAAAAGAGAAGAAGAGGAAGCGGCGAACAACGATACGTGGGACAGCGGCTATGAGTACGTTCCTTCGTACCTCGTTGGCGTTTTCCGCGGATGGAATCCGGACCAAGGGGCGTATTCCGATCTGACGGTCGGTCCGAGCGGTGCGATCTCGATCCGCAACTCTAACGGCCGGTACGAGAACGGACGCTATGACAACGGGTTCATCAAACTCCCGTGGGGTAAGTATGAGGTTGAGCGTAACGGAGATGGATTTGTAGCTAGAAACGGCAGCCGGGAAACTTATAACTACCTTCGAATCAGGTAGGGGCCGTTTGGAGGTAAAAATGAAACGAACAAAAAGAATCGGCAAGTTACTTCTTTTAGCGGTCATCGCAGGGTTTTCGGTCAGCGAAGGACTTGCGCAAAAAACGCCGGCCAGAAAAGCGGCTCCAGCGAAAATGCCCGCCGTCGGCGCCGCTGTTCTCGTTAATGAGGATACGCTGACGATCATCCGCCGTCGAAACTGCCTTGATGTGGGGCTCGCAAGCTTCATTCCCTGGGCAATGCATGACAAGAATGGCAATCTGATCGGCTTTAATGTCGAGGTGGCAAAGAAACTGGCCGCCGATCTCGGCGTTCAGCTCAATCTGATGCCTGCCGGGCATGTATCGCTCCTGCCGGATCTGACGAACAAACGCTACGACATCCTGATAACTGGAATGTACCCGACACCGAGCCGTGCTATTCTCGCAAATTTTTCAGAGCCGTATTCGACATCAAAGATCGAACTGATCGCAAGCCGCGACAAAATGGGGCGAAAGGATGAGAAGAAGGACTTCGACGATGACTCAGTAACGATCGGGATCATTTCCGGAACTGTGTATGGCGATTATGCTGCCAGTGAGTTCCCAAAAGCGAAGACTCAGTTCTTCGACGACGAAGCCGCGATGATCGAGGCCGTCGCAAATGGAACAATTGCGGCCGCGATCGCATCGAAGCCGGGTCCGGAATTCGCAGTTAAGAACTCAAACGGAAAGATCTATAAGCCATTCAGCAAGGCACTGGGCGAGATGGACGAGTCGTTTGCCATACGCAAAGGCGATGTCGATTTTCTCAATTACCTGAATACCTGGATTCGTTACAACGAGCGGAACGGGTGGCTTGAGAAGCAGAGAAGTTACTGGTTCGAGGGAACCGATTGGAAGACACTTATCGAATAGCGGCAGGCCGCAGGGAATTTGTAGGAGACAAAGATGAAAACAACACACAAAGTACTATTCACGATCATTTTCGCGTTTGCTCTCGCTATGTCGGCGTTTGGGCAGGCAAATACACTCAGGGATCTGGTCGGAGTTCGAGCAAGTGCCGCTGAGAGCGACTTAGAGTCGCGAGGTTATGCCTTACATCACACTTCGAAGGAAGAATCGGCAGTGTGGACATATTGGTGGAACTCGAGCAAGAAGAAATGCGTCATGGTAAAGACCGAGGGCGGGCAGTACGTTCGCATCAATGACGCGGAACCCGCCGACTGCGGACAAAAAGCAGGACTTTCAACAGGACAGAAGATCGCGATCGCACTTGCGGCTGCGGCTGCCGTTGGCGGAACCGCTGCCATCGTCCACAAAGCACACAATCACGACGACGATAAGCATTTCGAAGACTCGAATCAGGAATCTGATTACGAAAGGGGCTTCCGTGATGGGCAGTATAACAGCACCTATCACAATTGGAATAATTCGACCCATTACAGTTCTGGCTACTCAGCCGGAGTGCGTCAGCGACGTGAAGAAACAAGTCACTCGTCAGGCTGGGGCGGTTATCAGGCTCATCAGTATGTGAACGACCTCGTCGGTTCGCGAGCCGCAGGTGCCGAATCGTCAATGCAGCAGAGAGGTTTCAACAACAGGAATACCTTTAAAATGGGAGATGCCAGTTATCAGATCTGGTGGAACGCCAGCACCCGCCAGTGCATTCAGGTCGTCGTTTCGGATGGCCGTTACGAATCGGTAAAAGATATCGGTTCTTCACCCTATTGCCGTTAGGTTCCGGGGGTAACGGGGCGGTTGGTTCCGCCCCTTCTTTTCAAGAGGAGAGTGCAGTATGACGTCGGTTACTCGGAAATTATTATTGGCATTAATCGTCATTGTTCTGGCTGGTGTATCGGCCACCTTTGCTTAGGTTAAGCGGATCGATGTTAAGTTTCGGAAAGGCGCTACTAGCGGAACCTATTCATATACAGTTACTGGCTACGGTTCTGCCGATTTTTACGTCTCCGCTAAAAGCGGGCAGCAAATGAATGCGAAACTTACTTCCTCGAATAAGTTTCTCTATTTTCTCATTATCCGCGATCCAGAGAATCCGGAAGCGATAGCTGATGATGCTCGTGACACGACCAAGTGGTCAGGCCAGCTGCCTGAAGACGGTACCTACATTGTTCGTGTCTTTCTCGTACGAGCCGAGGCTCGAAGAAACAAGACGCCGGTAAAGTTTAGCTTGCGTATCAGCGTTAACTGATAACAGGGATCGCGATAAAGGAGGAACCTGACTATGAAGGGACGAATAGTCATTTCGCTGATCATTTTGGTCGTGTATATGGCGATCATTCTGGTCGCTCCAAAGATTCAACTCGGAAGCGGTGACCGGAGCCTTACTGAGATGGTAAGCGAGCAGATCTCTTATGGGCTGGTCGTCGCGCTCTTCTTTTTATCCGGCGTTGTGGCCTTTTTCGGATGGCGGCGCGATGTCGGCTTGAACCCGCTTCGAAGCAGCAAGAGCCTATTGATACTCTGGCTACCAATTCTCTTTATTCTTGCTTTCTTCGCCGTCGGTTTGGCGGTCGGTCTTCCAACTATCCAGGTACTTTTTTTCATTGGGACAAATACCCTGATCGTCGGGATCACCGAGGAATTGGCGTTTAGAGGGATCTTGTTCGGCGGGGCTCGGTCTGTTTTTCGGCCCATCGGTGCGATCGCATTTACGTCGGCCATATTTGGTGCGGTCCACGCTCTCAACGGATTCGAAACGGGCGATTGGTTCGCGGCGGGCGTTCAGGCTATTGCGGCTGGCATGTCGGGACTGCTTTTCATCGCCATCCTCATAAGGACGGGATCGATCATTCCGGCGATGATCACCCATTGGTTGTGGGATCTCAGCATTTTTACCATTGGTGCAGGAACTCATCATGAGATGGCACCGGCGGCGGACCCGCCGTCCCTGTGGAACGTCGTTATTCCCGTTTTGATCGCGATGCCGAATTTTATTTACGCACTGTGGCTCCTGCGTGGCGTTGGGGCGAAGGGCAATGAAGAACTGATAGCTTGAAGTGAAGCGAAACGCAACATTTACGATGAGCAAGAAACTCGTGATCGTCATAGCAGTTTGGATCCCGGCATGACAGTTCATTTTCTTTGGGATTTGGGCGTTTTTCTAACATCTTTCGGCCCGCCTGACCCTGCAGATGGGGAAGCTGTAGTTTCAACGGGCCTAGGAAAGATTCTGATGCCGATCGTTTTTGTACTACCGACATTCTTGTACTCTCCATGGCTGCTTCGCCGCGTTGGGGATCTACCTGAAGGAGAGGTCGTTTAACACACGGGGCGGTTAGGCACCGCTGATAGAAAGAGGAATTTTATGAGATCTATGAACATAACGAACCTAAGAAAGATCGCCGTTTTGGTTTTGCTCACGGCTGTCTTGTCTACCGCTATTTCCGCTCAGTCAACACTGTCAAGAGACGAGAAGAAACTGACTGGGACGATCAAGATCGCGACCATTAAGCGGGTCACATCTGAACTTTCCTCGGATCGTCTGGAGGGTCGCGGCACGCTGCAGCGTGGCGGCGACATGGCCGCAAATTGGATCGCGGATCAGATGAAAGCAATGGGCCTCAAACCGCTTGGCGACAATGGCACATACCTGCAGTCTTTTCCGCTTTACGAAACAGCGTTCACGGATAAGGCTTCGATCAAAATAAACGGTGAAAGCCAGGTCTACGGAAAGGACTGGAGTGCGGGAACTCTGCTCGGCGATATGGTCGTGAACCGTCCGCTGGTGTTCGTCGGCCACGGCGTCGTATCTGATGAGATCGGCCGCAACGATCTTAAGGATGCTGATCTGAAAGGCAAGATCGCCGTTTGGGACGAAGGGCCTCCAATCGGCACTTCTTTGGAGAAGTGGAAAGCATTCGCAGACAAATCACCGGCTATTCCTTTGCTTCTGTCTCGAGGAGCGGTCGGGATCATTGTCGTCACTAATGGCCGTGGGCTGTACCAGGCTGACTTTTTGGTCAATCAAACTGGCCGCCGCAACATCGCCCCGGAGGACAAGGCAAAAGCGAGGTCCCCGATCCCGGTCCTCATAACGGGTTCGGCGGCGACGGAAAAACTGTTTGCCGGATCCGGAATGACCGCTAAGGAAGCGATGGCTGCGGGAGATCGCAGCGATTTTCGCCCGATAGACCTGAAGGCGAAATTCGAGATCGACCTCAAATCTAATCAGACTCCGGGAAATGCTCACAACGTTATCGGATATATCGAAGGTTCTGACCCAGTCCTCAAAAAGGAGGCGGTGATCTTTTCGGCACATTACGACGGCTTTGGTGTGCTCAATGGCAATATCTATAACGCCGCTGCCGATAATGCGATCGGAAACGGCGAAATGCTCGCGGTGGCTGAGGCATTCTCGAAAATGAAGGTGAAGCCAAAGCGGTCACTGATATTCATATCAACAACTGCTGAGGAATATGGGCTTATTGGCGGCAAGTATTACGCCGACAAACCAACATGGGATATCACGAAGATTGCTGCCGACCTTAACCTCGACGGCATCGGCACCGAGATAATGGGGCCGATCAAGGATATGATCGCCTTTGGTGCCGATTATTCGACGCTGGGGCCGATGTTCCAAGATGTCGCCAAGTCCTACAACATCACGCCCATGCAAGACCCACTACCGGAACAAGGCATTTTTGGGCGTTCCGACCACTATCCTTTTGTGCTTCGAGGTGTGCCGGCTCTTATGCTTGTGGGTTCGCCTGAGTCAACCAAAGAGGGATTCATTAAACGCTTCAACGACTTTGACGCAACAAAATACCATCAACCAAATGATGATATTTACAGAGATTGGTATTGGCCTGGGGCCAAAACTGTCGCGGACATGATGGGAATCCTTGGATACCGTATCGCTCAAGCTGACAAGATGCCGTCATTTACCCCAGGGAACAAGTACTCTGGTCTGAAGCGTGGCGATACAATGCCCGAAAACTAGAACCATACTGGGCGATAAGCTCGAGTAACCCAGTGTATAACCAGGAGATTAAGACGAATGAAATATCAAAATATGAAACTAGGAATAAGGATCATTGTTGTGCTAATGGCATTTATGGCCTTCCCTACGCTGGTTCTCGCGAAAGCTGATGATAGCAAAGACGCCTTCGTTGGAACGGTTGAGAAGATCGATGCGGAAGCCAAAATGGTCTATGTCAAATCTAAGGACGGCGTAGTCAAGGCATTCAAGTGGACAAAGAAGACCACGACGCACGGAATTCAGGAAGCCATCGTTTGGACGGATCGAGCCGCACACGTAGGAGCCCACGTAGTGATTCGTTCACTCAAGGTGGCAGGGGAAGACACCATCAAAGGTATCCATTGGTTTGGTCAGGGCACGGTCAAGGTTGTCGATGTGGTCGTAAAGCACGTTGGGAACGGCACGAAACAGGTCGCCTTAGCGGTTTCCGGCGAAGCTCAGCAAATTTATGACGTCTCCGAACACGCTCTTGTGAGCACGGGAAAAAAAATAACTCACGGAACTCAAGAAATCGAAAAGAAGACCGTGAAAGAGATAATGGCAGCCGTTCATATAATTGATCAGAACGGTAAGAAGTTTGTCCATTTTATCGAAAACAAGCCGAAGCAATAGATCATCACCGGATCCCTGATTAAGTACCATGAGATCATCAAGAACCATCACCATATCATCGATACTGCTATCACTTTTAGTGATAGCAGGAAACGTTCAGGCTCAGCAAAGGGCGACGCAGTACAGCCAGATGAAGGAGCGGCCGAGGCTCCTCTTCGACAAATGGTCGAACTCGAAGAACATGGGCGAAGGGCGATCGATCACTCCGCGTGAGCGGTTTGAGGCGATGCCCATTTCTCGGCGATCGACATTCGCGGCCGCGACAAATGCACTGCTTTACACGCGCCTAACGGATCCTAAAGGGCGCCCGCTTGGATTTGCGATCGATCTGGTTGATTCGCTTGAAGAGATCGCCGGTCAAGAGGTTGGAAAGGGAAGCGACGAGCAGTTTCGGCTGTATGTGAAATTGAAGCCCGGTGCCATTGATAAGCTTGAGCTCAGTAAGGAATTCCAACACGGAAAGGACAACACGATCTTTCACAAAGGATTCCCGATCAATTATCGCCAGGCCGGATCGCCGCCCACGATGCAGTATTCCATCGCAACCGACGGAGATCGGGCTGACATTGACGTTGACTACAGGTCAAGTGCGTTTCCGAGTGCTCTTTTCAACGGGCATCTTAGTGCCTCAAATTCCGACGTGCGGGCGGCAGGGAATTACCCGACTCATTTACGAAGATGGCCCGGCCTGGTCGACTGGTGGGACACCGAGTTTCCCGACCTTGTAAAAGAGTTCGTTAATAATGTTTTCGCTCAGCGACCCATCAGCTACATGCCGGCAACCGGTAGTTCTAGTGCTCCTGGGGCATCGGAGGTCTCCGAAACGGCAGACGCCTTCTTTAGGGTGTGGCTATTAGATCGCGATGTAGCAAAAGCCCTTTCCTTTCTTCAGCAGAAGCTTAAGTTCTGCTCTGATCTAAAGGAATCGCCAGAGAAACAAATGCTCGAGGCCCGACGAAAGATCCTCTTTCTGGATACCCTAAAAGCGGCAAACAAGGAGCTAAAGAAGCCTAAAAAGCTCGAAGATGCAATTAGGGCGATTGCTCCGGTCGATCCATTCATCAAGCCGGTTGAGCATTATCAAAAAAGTTCTTTCATGCTCGCCACGATAACCGACGGCGACTACGACCACTTTGTATGCTCGTCGAAAACCTCAGAGGTTAGTTCTAAGGACGGCGAGAAACGCGCCAGAACCTATGGTAAATACTACATAACCAAGTTTCAGTTCATTCTTGGCAACGGAAAGGGCGGGATACTTCGGCTGATGTGGGGAAAAGAGAACGGATCGTGGAAGATCGAGGCGTTTGATGCTGTAACCGCGTAATAGCATTTCGTAGGGAAGAGATCGCGACTTATTGATTTGCGGGTGGAATAGGTTCACCCGCATTTTTTCTTAACTAAGTGAGTTTTCGGCCTTTGAGCCCCTTAGTATGGCGGAAATTGAGAAGACCATCCATGCACGCGAGACATCCGGCGAGCCGTCGCCGGAGTGTCTTGCACCGATCGAATGTCTAAATTGCGGGAACGTCTCGGTCGGAGATTTCTGTAACATCTGTGGCCAGGCCGCGGATACCGAGCGATTTGCTTTCGCGAGCCTTCTCAGGGAGCTTTATAATACGATACGCCGGGTGGACATCACGGCGACATTTGCGACGTGTGTGCAGCTCTTTCGACGTCCCGGAGAGTTTCTCGACGACTACTTGGCAGGGAAACGGGTAGGATACATTAACCCCGTCAAATTCTTCTTCTATTCGATCATTGCTGACATCCTGATCCGACAACTGATGCAATGGCTAACTGGCGACCAGTCTTTCGCTGCCGGAATAACAACGGATACGAGGATCCAGATACTTGGTGCCTTCACGACGGTCCTGTGGGGGCTTGCCTGGCGGTTATTCTATTGGCAAAAGGAACTAAATCTGGCCGAATTCGCGGTCTGTGCTTTGTTTTTTGAATCTCAGACGAATTTTGCAACCACTTTGATGCTCGTATTGACGGCGCCGATCCGGGAATACATGCCCAACTCCGGGACGACAATATTGATTTCCGAGCTGCTGCTAACATGGTGCTACGGAATCTATTTCTCGTATCGTTTTTTTAAAGAACCTGCATGGAAAATAGGGATCAAGCAAACAGTTTTGATGATCATCTACATCGCTCTGCTTGTCGTAATGTTCCGTGCTGAGATAGCTGCTACAAAAAATTGACTTGCTTATACTCGCGCAGAAAGATCCAACAGTTCAAACGGACGTTTGGGGCTAAGGACCTTCAGATTAGCTGCAGTTCGAGATTGTCGAATCTAACCAGTGGCCACTGATGAGCCTTAAGAATGTTCGACGAAATTCCGAAAGGACATCCGAAAACCATCTTGGCACACAAAAGCAAAAAGGGCGATCATTTGATCGTCCTTTTGGTTCTTATAAACCTAGTGTTTTGTTTAAGTTATCTTGGAGGCGGCGATGAGAATCGAACTCATGAATAAAGGTTTTGCAGACCTCTGCCTTACCACTTGGCTACGCCGCCGTCTTGAAGTTAAAAAAGGAGAAAGGATATCCTTTCTCCTTTCGAATTGGAGCGGGAGACGAGGGTCGAACTCGCGACTTCGACCTTGGCAAGGTCGCGCTCTACCACTGAGCTACTCCCGCGTGGCAAACCATAATTTTACCCACTCAGAATCATTTGTCAAGCCGGCTTAGTCGTTGACGGTAATATCTTTAATAAAACTCCAGTCACCGCTCGGACTTACTTTTATCCCGCCGATACGTTTATTGTAAACGACCATATTTCCCGGATACCACAGCGGCAGCAGGGGCATCTCATTGCTGACGATCTCCCAGGTTTTACCGTAAAGTTCTTTGGCTTTGGCTCGATCGACGGAGTTGATGGCTTCCTCGACGATCTTATCGACCTCGGGATTCGAATACCGGCTGCGGTTACAGCACGATACCGAACCGCCGGGAATCTTTGTCGAGCTAAAAAGGTCTCGAAGGAAAATTGGATCCTGATTGCCGCCGACCCACTGACCGGTGTAGATCTGAAATTGTCCCTGGGCGAGCTGTTGGCGAATAGTGTTGACCTCGAGCGTTTCGATGCGAACGTTGAGGCCGACATCGTTCAGAGCACTCTGGATGACCTGGGCGTACTGGTTTGTCGCAGCGTTTCCAGCACCGTACTTAAACGTAATCGGCTCGCCCTTATAGCCTGCTTCCTGCAGCAGCTGCTTGGCCTTAGCCTGATCAAATGTGTATTGCGTTCCGGCGGAATATGCCCACGACTGCGGTGGAAGTATCGAGCTGGCAAGCTTCGCCTGATCGAAAAAGAGCTGAGAAACGATCTTTTGTCTGTCGATCGCATAGCCGATCGCCTGTCGAATCTTTATATTGTCGAGTGGAGCAGACTGGGCGTTAAAGACAAGATACTGAATGTTCGATCCGTCAAACTGATCAACCTTCAGATTGCCAGTGCCGTTCATCGCTTTCAGAACGTCCGGGGGCAAGTTTGTCGGAAGCGGTGCAATGTCGACGCCTCCCGCCTGCAGTTCAGACTGCAGTGACTGTGCATCGGTGACGGTCTTGACGCGGAGTTTTGTGATCTTCGGAGCCCCGTCCCAATACTCGGTGTTCGCCTCGAGTTCCACAATGTTTTGCGAGGCGTCAAATGCAACAAACTTGAATGGGCCCGATCCAATCGGCTTATCTTTCTGTTGAGCAGCTGAATCGGTAGGAATTATCGGAATAGCGACGAGATTTGAAAGAAGCTGATTTTTCAGAGCAGGTCGTGTGACGGTGAATACTACGGTTTTGGCGTCAGGTGTTTCGAGTGACGAGATGTGAGCGACGCGCTTGGTTTTTGGTTCTGCTGGTGCCTTTACTGCCGTATTAGAACTATCCGCCGGTTTTGGAGCAGGTGCCGCCGCATCGTCTGGAACGGTATCAAAAAATGCCCCGGACTTGAAGCCATTGCTTTTGAACAGCTCGTCAAAGGTGTATTTCACGTCTGCCGAGGTAAATTCCTTACCATTGTGAAATTTAACGCCGTCCTGGAGCGTAAATGTTATGGTCTTGCCGTCCTCTGAGGTTTTGATATCCTTGGCGAGTTCGCCGACATAGTCGAAATTCGCATCCTTCTTGACAAGAGCGTTGAACATCAACGTCTTGACGCGTTCTGCCGCAACATCCGACGCCGCCGATGTAAGAGTGTCGAAGGCAGTGAATTTCTCAGAGAGAGAAACAGTCACCGCGTCGGTATTTCGGCGTCTGCAAGTAGATGCGGTAGCAAAAAAGGACAGGATCAGTAACAGCAAAAGTAATTTACGCAAAACGATTTTTCCTCCAAAACAGGCTTGGGCCTCTATTGTGATATTCTTGCGGCAAAAGCCGCCGTTTCAGCAGACAGTTCGTTGAGCCGATCAACGTTAAACTCGGGCGTTGGAACGAGGCCGCTTTTTAATTTCGCGATCCTGTTCAGTGAAGAGTCGATGAGTTCCTCGCTGATCTCACCGGTTTTTACCGCCTGCAAAACCGAGCTATATCCGTCTCTTATGTTCTCAGCGTCAGCACAGATCGCGAGCATGTCAACGCCAGCGGTCAGAGCCATTTTACAAGCCTCCGCCATGCCGTAATTTTTAAGGATCGCTCCCATTTCCAGATCGTCGGTAACGACCACGCCGTCAAAGCCTATGTCGCTGCGAAGAAGTCTGGAGATGAAATTATAGCTTAACGAGGCGGGCAAGAGTCGGCCATCGCGATCCTTTTCCTGCAGTTCGTGACCAGGAAAACAAACGTGCCCCGCCATAACCGTCTTAACAATACCCCGAGCTGAGATATTGCGATAGGGAAAGAGATCGACGTCATTCATTTCTGCCTGAGAGATATCCACGACCGAAAGTTCCTCGTGCGAATCGACTCTTGAGGCACCGAGGCCCGGGAAATGTTTGAGACAGCCGATGATGCCTTTTGACTGAAGAGACTTCAGGAATTCACCCGCAAATGCAGCCGCATCTTCTTTAGAAGCCCCGTAGGTTCGCGAGAACAAACCGTTAGAATGTTGTCCGCGCTCACTGTCGATCACATCGACAACCGGTGCAAAATCCATGTTAAAGCCGAGAATGCTGAGCGTTTCGCCAATCATCGCCGCGTGTTCGGCAGCCGATGCGGCTGAGGGAAGTTTGCTCGCAGCAGGTGTCGGCGTCATTATCCGTCGAAGGCGATCGACAAGACCGCCTTCCTGATCAATGCTGAGAAATGGTTCGATTCGAGAGGTAGTGCGGATGCCATCGAGCAGGTTGCGAGTCTGGTCAAATCCTTTGATATTTCGTGCAAACAAACATACGCCGCCAGGCGATATTTCCTTCAAAAGGTCGTCGGTCTCCGCGTCGAGCTCGGGGCCGGAAATGCCAATAAAAAATAGCTGCCCGACCTTCTGCTCTAGCGAAAGGGTGTTGAATTGCTCGATCATCGTACGACTTTGTGAAAACGGCAAAAGTTTAGTTTACCAATCGAACGCGTTGAGACAAAACTGATCAGGAATGGTAGCAAGAAACGATGCCCGACCATTCTTCATCCTAAGGACGCTCTTTGTATTTTAGCCAGGGCTTAAATAGCTATTTGAAATAGCTATCCGAATCGAACACCTTGTTAGTCACCGCATTCGTCACAGAATACGTAAAACCTTTTTGGATCGCATAGGCTCCGACCTCACCGCTTTTTGCGATGGCGATGAACCCGACCTGCATATCTTTTGCGGCCTTTTTATCACGGTCAACGATCCGCCGTATCGCCTCTTTGCAGGCCTTTAGCGGCGAATAGCCAAACCGCATTAACTCGATGATCAGATGAGTTCCGCATATACGGATCACTTCTTCGCCAACGCCCGAGCTGGTCGCGGCCCCAATTGCGTTGTCAACAAAGAGTCCCGCACCGATCACCGGAGAATCGCCCACACGGCCATGGATCTTAAATGCCATGCCGCTGGTAGTGCAGGCTCCTGACAGATCACCTGCCGCATCCAAGGCGATCGTTCCCATTGTGTCATGGTTGACGGAACCGTCGTCAAAATAGGTCGGGGCCGAGAGATCGTTTTGACTGACCTTGCGATTTTCAATGTTAATGACGGGTTTGTATTCCGATTTTTTCAGCCATTCTTTCCATTCCTTTTCGGCATCAGCCGATAATTTCCTGGGGATCTTAGGAAAGCCATTCTCGACAGCAAATTGCGTCGCGCCATCACCGGCAAGGATAACGTGCTTTGTCGATTCCATGATCTTTCGGGCAACGGATATCGGGTGCTTGATCTGCTGAAGGTACATCACGCTACCGCAATTGGATCTGTGATCCATGATCGATGCATCCAGCGTCACGTATCCGTCACGGTCAGGGTAGGCCTCAAGGCCGACGCAGCAGCTCGGATCCTCTTCAGCAGCCTTGGCGGCGGATTCGACAGCGTCGATCGCCTTACCTTTGGCAGCAAGAGTCTTCCAGGCAGCAGCATTGGCAAGCATTCCACTATCCCAAGTTGATACAACAACCGGGCGAGCATAACGGCTCGGAGCGTTTGCACCAGAAATAGACCCAACGGCGGCGGCTATCGGTAGGCCGATGATCGCACCTTTCAAAAACTTTCTACGATCTGTCATATTTCCATTCTAATACGAACCGCTGCCGAATTCGGTTTATGCGGGGACTTTTGTTGACTAAACACCAAAATAGTTCAAAATTGCAGCATGACTCTTGCAACATCGCGACGCCTGACAACTGTTTCGACGATTCTGTTTTTGCTTGGTATCGGGCATCTTGTTTCCGCTCAAGAGACATGCACAGGTGAAAAGATCTTTTCATCACCGGCATGTAACGGTGACGAAACGTCGCCTGATGAGAAGGCCTTGTTCGAAGCAGTAAACAGCTATCGAGTCGCCAACGGCAAGCCTTCGTTGAAGATGTCACCGCCCCTCAACCTGCTCGGAAATCGCCGGATGCTCGACCTTAATCAAAATCTCAAGGTCACAACACATAGCTGGAGCAACTGCCCGTACAGCATAACCGACAAAAAAACCTGGCCTTGCCTGATAGATGCACCGCGTCGATTAAGAACGGGATACACCGGCGACGGTTACGAAACACTCTATCGAACGACCAACAATAAGGTAAACATCAATGCGGCCCTCGATGCCTGGAAAAAAAGTTCCTTGCATTCATCCATCATTCTAAATGAAGGAACGTTTGCTCCGATGCCATGGGACGCTCTCGGAGTGGCTATCGAGGGACAGTTTGCTGTTTTGTGGTTTGGGTATTCGACCGCAGCAAAAACATCTTCGACCGCACCAACCGCCGGGATCGGCGTCCCGTTGGACAGGTTTCTCACCGGTTTTTCGGGATCGATATCAATCGATAAAGATTTTGAGTCAGGTTCTAGCCTTTGGAATGGCAGTTCGGCCGACAAAAAACTCAAGGTCGCCCTAAATGGGAACCGATCTGAGATCACCGAGGCGGTCATCGACATCGCGGCGAAACCTGATGCTGGTCGAAAAGCCATAATTGTCTCAGTACTTGCGAATATTTTCCCGGAATGGACTGACATCGACGCCTGGCTCTCGAACTCACTAACTCAGATATCCGAAAACCCTTCGGCCTGGCGGACAAAGGTAGTTCGAAAGATCCTTATCGAAGTAAAAGGCGACGATAGCGGTTTCGTGCGGCTCACGGTGCGTCCTCAAGTTCCGCAGGCGCCGAAAGAGATCTACTGAGTTTGGTTTAAACGATCTTGTCGCGGATCTTTAAGAGAAGATCTTTCGATTCTTCGGCGCTAAGACCATCGATATCAATATTTCGCAGTTCGTCGATCGCGGTCTCATTTGTTACTGCAAATAGGGAATACTGTGCCGCCAGCCGCCCGCCAGCCGCTTTTGCAAGCCCCTCTTTTTTCGCGTCGGCGAAAACGGCGAGTTCATATTTCTCTAGCTTTTCCAACACACTTTTCGCCCGTTCTATAACTGTCAGCGGAAGGCCAGCGAGCTTTCCAACGGCGATCCCGTACGATTTGGACGCCTTTCCAGGCTGCAGTTTGTGTAGAAATACGACGTCACCGTCTTTTTCCGTCGCTGCAAGCTGATAATTCTTGGCTCCAGGCAGATTTTCGGCGAGCTCCGTTAACTCGTGATAATGCGTAGCGAACATCGTTTTCGCCGCGTGATCGGGCGAATTGTGAAGATGTTCCGCAACCGCCCAGGCTATAGAAAGCCCGTCAAAGGTTGAGGTTCCTCGCCCGATCTCGTCGAGCAGGACGAGGCTTCGCGGTGTGGCATTGTGGAGAATTGCCGCTGTTTCGGTCATCTCGACCATGAACGTTGAACGTCCCGAGGCGAGATCGTCGGACGCACCGACACGAGTCCAGATCCTGTCAACTATCGGCAGCCTCGCGGATGAAGCAGGAACGAACGAGCCGATCTGCCCGAGTATCTGAATGATCGCTATCTGCCTGAGAACAGTCGATTTACCGCCCATATTGGCGCCGGTTATTATCAGCATCCGGTCGGTCGAATTATTCAGCAGCAGATCGTTTGGGATAAAAGAGTTTCCGAGTGAAGCCTCGACAACGGGATGTCTGCCGCTTTTTATCTCGATATCGTCGCCGTCATGCAGAACGGGACATACGTAGTTCCGCTTCGCGGCTGTTTCAGAAAGGGCACACAAGCAATCGAGTGTTGCCAAGGCCCGTGCGGTCGATTGCAGAGCCCGCGTTTCCTCACACACTGCAGCCCTAACCTGTTTGAACAGTTCGGTCTCGATCTGCAGGATCTTTTCTTCCGCACCGAGAACCTTCTCCTCCCATTCCTTGAGTTGCGGGGTCGTGTATCGCTCAGCATTTGCAAGGGTTTGCCGACGTTCATAGTCGTCCGGAACCTTACCTATATTGCCTTTTGATATCTCGATGTAGTAGCCGAATACGTTGTTAAATCTGATCTTCAGATTTGAGATCCCTGTTCGTTCACGCTCCTGTTCTTCAAATGCAGCGATGATCTGCTTGGCAGACACGGAGATATTACGCAATTCATCGAGTTCGGCATCGAATCCGTTGCGGATGACACCGCCATCGGCCGGATTTGTCGGCGGTTCGTCGCTGATCGAGCGGTCGATAAGGTCACGTATATCGGGCAGTTCGTGAATGTTCTCCGCTAACACTTGTAAAAGCAATGAGTTAGCGTCCGCCAGAGTTTCGTTGACCAGTGGCGCCTGTCCGATGGATCGCCTCAGAGAAACTAGATCTCGCGGAGTCGCCGTTCCGAAATTAAGGCGTCCGATCAGCCGTTCGAGGTCGCTGACCTCTTTCATCAAAAATCGAAGCTTCTCGCGAAGTATCGAATCGGAAAGTTCCGATACGGCGACAAGACGAGTTTGGATCTCGCTTCGTTTTAGCGAAGGCCGTGCGATCCACTGCCTTAAAAGCCGGGAACCCATGCCAGTAACGCATTCGTCCACGACGCCGAAAAGGGTGTTCTTGCTTTTCTCACCGCGAGACTCAAATATCTCAAGGTTTCTCAGCGTTACCGCGTCGAGGACCATGAAATCACTCGATTCGAAGTATTTGATCTCTGAAATGTGACCCGCAGTCGCTCGCTGGGTTTCCTGTGCGTATCGCAGACAGGCTCCAGCCGCTGAAATCGCGGCATTCTTGCCGCCTAGGCCGTAGCCGGCGAGTTCCTTGACGCCCATTTGGTCTTTCAATAAGCGTTCGGAATCTTTCAGATCAAAATTTTGATCATTGATCGGTGTCAGCGTTATAGATGAACCGCTCGGTTTTCGAAATCTCGCCGCATCGCCAAACAATGTCTGCGAAGCGATGCTTGCCGATCCGCCAAATGCCGATATGATCATTCTTTCCAATGATTTAGAATACAAAAGCTCACGCGGAGCGTAAGATTCTATTTCAGCAGTGATCTTGGTCCAGGCATCATTTCCAGACATCTCAGTCGCCGAAAAATGTCCGGATGAAATTTCAAGAAACGCAGCTCCGAAAGTCTCGCCGGCACCATAGATCGCCGCAAGATAAACTGATTCCTTTGATTCGACCAGTTGCGGATCGATCGCCGTTCCGGGCGTGATCACGCGGACAACCTCTCGTTTTACAAGTTTCACGCCCTTGGTCGGCGTTTCGGTCTGGTCGCAAATCGCGACGCGATAGCCTTTTTTCACAAGGCGGGCAACGTAGGTTGCGGCAGCATGATGCGGAATTCCGCACATTGGGATTGGATTGGGGGAATCTTTCTGTCTCGCGGTCAGGGTGATGTCGAGTTCACGAGAGCCAACTATCGCGTCCTCGTTGAACATCTCATAGAAGTCACCGAGCCGGAAGAAAAGTATCGTCCCCGGATATTGCTTTTTGATCTCGAGATATTGCCGAAGCATCGGCGTCGTGGTTTCCATCTTTGCGGTGCTGAGCGTGACTCAGAGTTTAGCCAATTTGGACTCACTTTCAAAACTTGTGTTTCCAAAGTAATAAGCATTTGTTATTATTTTCGTTTGTGAATAGTGAACAAGAGTGCGTTTTGAGCCCGCAATTTTTGCTCAAAAAAGGAGCCTGTTTATGAGAAGACTCGGATTTTTAATCTCTATCTCTCTTTCCGCATCAATTGCGGCGGGAATCGTCTCTGCACAAACAATTGATCCAAAGCCGGACTCGTCGACCCTGGCGGTTGCGTCGGCTCAGCGAAATGATCGATATCGCATCGGTTATCAAGACGTTATCAGCATTCAGGTAGACCGGCATCCAGACCTGAATCAGTCCATGCCAGTACGTCAGGATGGCACGATAGAGTTGCTTCGGATAAAGAAAACTCTTGTAGCCGTGTGTAAGACTGAGATCGAACTGGCCAGCGATATCGAAACAGCTTACCGCGAGAAAATTCTCAGAAACCCCAACGTCCGGGTTTCGGTGACCGAACAGCGTTCTCAGCCCGTCATGGTTCTTGGTTTTGTAAATACCCCTAATACCTACTATCTCAACCGACGAATGCATTTGCTTGAAGTTTTAGGCTTGGCGGGCGGGCCAAATAAAGAAGCTGGCACACGAATGATCGTTGCACGTCAGGGAAGTACGTCGGTATGTAAGGATTCGGGTCCAGCCGACGACGACTCGGTACTGGTCACAGAATTCAAGGTTCGCGATGTGCTGGCAGGTAGATCAACCTTTTGGATAGAACCGGGCGACACTGTCTCGGTCCTGGATTCAGATATAGTTTACGTTTACGGAAACGTCAATGACCAAGGGGCGTTCAAAACGCGAGAGCCAATTACTCTAACTCAAGCAATTATCTCCGCCAAAGGCCTGAAAGGAGCGGCGAAAAAGGACAAGATCCGCATCCTCCGCCAAAAAGAAGGTTCGTTAGAACGTGAAGAATTTATTGTCGATCTCAACCAGATCGAAAAGGGAAAAGCCAACGACCCCTACCTTCTGCCAAACGATATCGTCGCGGTGTCGGAAGATAAGGCAAAATCGATCCTTATGGGATTTGTCGATTCGCTCAAGGGAACGATCCCGAATGCGATCTACCGTATCCCGTAGATCGGCCCATTTATGAAAGAGCCTCGTGAAATAGTCAGAAATCCGCTCCACGACGCAGAGCTTGCGCGAGAGTTCGATCCGACGGTATCGCCCGTCGGCCAGTATCCGTCGTACCGCGACAATCAAGGTAGCGAAGGGTTTCAGCTTGTCGACTATTGGCGTGCGGTGCGGAAACGACTATGGCTCGTGATCGGTATCGCGGTACTCGTGACAACACTAACCGCGATCTACATGGCCCGCCGTCCCAACATCTACGAGGCGAGAGCCCAGGTACAAGTCGACCTCGAACAAGTAAATCCAGACCTCATTACCAACGATCGACAGCGGTCGGTGATGAACTCGGATCCGGCTTACATCAACACGCAGCTTCAGCTTCTCGGCAGTGACGGCCTGATCCGCCGTGTTATTAAAGAACACAATCTCGATTCGAACAAAGAATTTCAGCAGACAAAGACCGAGGAATCCGTCTCGGCGTGGAGATCGGCTCTGCGTTCGCTGGGGCTGGCGACGGACGATACTGAGAAAAAGGAAAGATCCAGCTCAATAGAATCGCTGCAAGCTTCGCTCGGCACCTCGGAAGAGG
This sequence comes from Pyrinomonadaceae bacterium, assembly GCA_041737885.1. Taxonomy (GTDB): domain Bacteria; phylum Acidobacteriota; class Blastocatellia; order Pyrinomonadales; family Pyrinomonadaceae; genus OLB17. The sequence goes on from JBGSQW010000121.1 coordinate 54,612, forward strand.
TTTCAGAGGCCATTCGCCTTGCTCCCTATGTCGAGTCGATAAAACGAACCCTCGTAACCGAGCCGATCCGCGAATCACGCACCACGGTAAAAGACACTCGACTGATCGCGATCTCGTATCGACATACTGATCCCGACCTCGCCGCGTTTGTCGTGAATGCTATTGCTAAGACATTTACAGATCAGAATCAGGACAAACGATTCGGAACAAGCCGTAAGACCAACGACTATCTACAGGAAAGGATCGCCAACCTCGAATCGGAACTCAAAAGCGATGAACAGGCCCTCGTAAATCTGACTCAGGAAGCGGGCATCTTGAAAACCGAGGGCGATCAAACGATCGTCAGCGACCGCCTAAGCGGCCTGAATCAGGATCTGCGAGTCGCGGAGAACGAAAGAAAGAACGCGGAGGCCATTTATAATTCGGTCGCCAGAGACCCCGATAAGGTAAAATCGCTGGCCGAGGCCGAAGCCCGTCAATTCATGACGCAGCAGCAGAGCAGCTTAAACACTCTTCAGATCGATACTCTGAAAAAGATCGCCGAATTGAAGCAGACTCGAACGCTAAGGCTACAAGAATTCCTCGAAACGGCCCCAGAGATCAAGGACATTGATGTCCAGATCGAGAGTTATCAAAACTCACTCGATGCCGCATTCAAGAAATCGCGAGAAGATATTGAGACGTTTAACACGCGCACCTCTAAAGTCCTGCTGGACAACCTGCGAACCAAATATATTCAGCTAAAGGACAAGGAAGACAAGATCCGCGTCGATTTCAACAAGCAATTTACCGAGGCTCAGGGCCAGAACCAAAGTGCTGTCAGCGTACAGCTGATGAAGCAAAACATCGAGAGCAAAAAGACATTTCTCGATAATCTGAGAAAACAGTCCAGTGCCAACGATGTCGCGTCGTCGGGTTCGGATAACAACATCAGCGTGAGCGAGATCGCCATCCCTCCGAAATCCGCTGTAGCACCAAGACGGCTGACGAGCGTGCTTGGTGCTTTGTTTCTGTCAACGCTGTTCGGTATTGGGCTGGCGTTATTTCTCGAATATTTAGACGATACTATCCGAACGACGGAAGAGATCGAGAATTATCTACAGCTACCAGCATTAGCTGCTATACCGTCGATAGATTCGCTTCCGAAGCGGAAGCTTTTACTCGTTGGTGCGAACGAAGGCGAAGACGAAAATCCGCAGTCACCACTGCTTATTTCCGCGGACTCACGCTCTTCTCTGGCAGAGGCTTACAGGCATTTAAGAACGTCGATCTTGCTTTCAACAGCTGGACACGCTCCTAAATCGCTGCTCGTCTCGTCTAGCCTGCCGTCTGAGGGTAAATCAACGATCGCAACAAACACCGCGATCAGCCTGGCTCAAACTGGAGCCAAAGTTCTGATCATCGACGCCGACATGCGTCGCCCCAGGCTGCATTCGATATTTAATATGACGAACGGTGCAGGCCTCAGTTCGTTACTCGCGAGCGAGATAACGGACGACGAGATAACCAACTCGATCAAATTCGAAGAAAAGGCAAAAATGTTCGTCATGACATCAGGACCGATTCCGCCAAATCCGGCTGAGCTTATCGGCTCGAAACAGATGGTTTCGCTCCTGAGCATGCTTCAGGCACGGTTCACTCATATTGTTATCGATTCGCCGCCGATCGCGTCGTTTACCGACGGAGTACTTATAGCCTCGATGGTCGATGGCGTAATATTGGTCGTTCATGCCGGAAGAAGCTCGCGGCAGGTCGTCCGCCGTTCACGACAGATGCTCCAGGAGATAGGAGCTAAGATATTTGGCGTGGTTCTCAATAACGTGAACCTGAATAACAAAGATAACTATTACTATTATCAGAGCTACTATCATCGAAATAATTACACGGATAGTGGGGAGGATTGATGTGGTAAAATTTGAATATGTTGACCGAAACTATTTCAATCGAGGTCGATGCGGAAACAGCTCAATATCTCAAGCAGTCTTCGCAAGAGGATAAGAAAAAGCTGGGTATTTTAATCGGAGCTAACGTGCGGCATTATGCGAAGGCTGATCGCCGGTCTCTTAAGACCGCGATGGAGAATTTGCGCCGTCAGGCTGAAGCGAATGGGCTTACTCCTGAGATCCTCCAGTCAATTTTGGAGGATGAATAATCGGTCTCCGTTGCGTCATCGATACTAATGTTCTCGTTAGTTCGACCCTTTTTGGCGGAATTCCGCTGGCTGCGGTCGATAAGGCATTCGACAATGGCGATGTACTTGTCTCGGATAACAGCTTGATCGAATTGATAAGCGTTTTGAATCGAGATAAGTTTGATCGATATATCGATGATGATGCCAGGTCGTTCTTTCTTTACAATTTCTCCGAAGTCGCGGTGCGAGTTGAAATAACAGAATCTGTGCGGATCTGCCGCGATCCCAAAGACGATATTTTTTTAGAACTCGCGGTCTCAGGGAATGCGGATTATTTGATCTCAGGAGACCCCGACCTTCTAGTGCTCGACCCATTCAGAGGAGTTCGCATCGTCACCCCGAGACAGTTTTTGGATATCGAATTTTGATTTTATGATGTCAGGAAAGAGAGTTTTAGTGACGGGTGCTGGCGGCTTTATCGGCAGCCATTTGGTTACGTATTTACGGGAACGAGGATATTGGGTTCGCGGTGTCGATATAAAACTGCCGGAGTTTGCCGAGACTGACGCGGATGAGTTTGAGCTTTTGGATCTTCGCCGCTGGGAGAATTGCCAAAAGGCAACCGAGGGCGTCGATCAAGTTTACGCTCTGGCTGCGGATATGGGCGGGATGGGTTTTATCTCGAACCATCACGCGCAGATCCTATTCAATAATTCTCTGATCAACCTCCACACTCTCGAAGCGGCTCGCGAAAATGGCGTCAGCCGTTATCTCTACACGAGTTCCGCCTGCATCTATCCTGAACATCTTCAGAAAGACGCGAATGTCACTCCGCTCAAGGAATCTGACGCCTATCCCGCTGAACCCCAGGACGCCTACGGCTGGGAAAAACTGATCACCGAGCGCCTGTGCATGCACTACATGCAGGATTACGGTATCGAGACGAGGACTGTCAGATTTCATAATATTTTCGGCGAGAACGGAACCTGGGAAGGCGGACGAGAGAAGGCTCCTGCGGCCTTAAGCCGCAAGATCGCAAACGCAAAACTGTCCGGAAACCACGAGATCGAGATCTGGGGCGACGGGGAACAGACACGTTCGTTCTGCTACATCGACGACTGCGTCGAAGGCCTCTATCGCCTGATGCAATCCGATTTTGCCGATCCGCTGAACCTGGGCCAGGATCGGATGATATCCATCAACCAGCTGGCGGACATTATCGCCGAAGCTGCGGGTATTGAGATCACAAAAAAACATATTGACGGCCCGCTCGGTGTGCGCGGACGAAATTCTGACAATTCGAAACTTCGCGAGGTTCTGGGATGGGAACCAGAGATCTCGCTGGAAGACGGCCTCGCAAAAACGTATAAATGGATCGAAGGCCAGGTGCGGGAATCGCGATCGGCATCGGCTGCCACGAGCGTCTGATATTCGCGGACCACTCTTACAAATGCTTGTCGCCAACGGCGACCCAAAATAATAAATGTTGGAAACAATCTCAGTGATCGGCCTCGGTAAACTCGGTGCAAGCATGGCAGCGGTCTTTGCGAGCCGTGGATTTGATGTCATAGGTGTCGATGTGAACCAGACGTTCATTGACGCCGTCAATGACGGTCACGCTCCGGTTCAGGAAACCGGACTCGACGCGATGATCGGTGAGAACCGCGAACGCATCCGTGCGACCTTGAGCCATGAGGAAGCTGTCTTAAACTCAGAAATTTCCTTCGTCATCGTTCCGACGCCAAGCGACGAACGGGGTTCTTTCTCACTCCAGTACGCCGAATGGGCGTTCAAAGAGATCGGCAAAGCCCTACGCAAAAAGAACAGCTATCACAACGTTGTTCTGACTAGCACCGTTTTGCCCGGATCGACACGTCAGGCATTGATCCCGATCCTCGAAAAAGAATCCGGCAAAAAGGCAGGCCGTGATTTCGGTGTTTGCTATAGTCCGGAGTTCATCGCTCTCGGCAGCATAATCAGGAATTTTCTCAATCCCGATTTCTCGCTCATCGGCGAGATCGATACGAGAGCGGGCGATCAGCTCGAGGCGATATACGATCAGGTCACGCTAAACCACGCTCCGGCGGCCCGGATGAGCCTCGAAAATGCCGAGTTGACCAAGATATCAGTCAATACGTTCGTCACCACAAAGATAACTTTCGCCAACATGCTCGCCGATATCTGTGAGAAATTGCCTGGCGGTGATGTCGATGTTGTCACAAATGCTTTGGGTATGGATTCGCGGATCGGACGTAAGTATCTGACAGGCTCGATCGGTTACGGCGGGCCGTGCTTCCCACGAGATAACGTCGCTCTTTCGTTTATCGCAAACCAACTCGGTGTAGAATCGAAGATCGCGGAGACGACCGATTCGCAGAATCGTTCTATCGCCGAGAAAACAGCGGCAAGACTGCTGCCGATGCTGCGAAAAGGCGCAACGGTTGCGATCCTTGGTCTGAGTTACAAACCGGATTCGCATGTTACCGAGGAATCGCAAGGCGTCTTTATTGCTCGACAGCTATCGAAAAACGGCATCCGTGTCGTTGCTTATGATCCGATGTCGAAAGATATGCAGATCGAAGAGTTGCGACGAAACATCGTTGTTTTGAATTCGATCGAAGAATGCCTATCGCAAGCCGAGGCCGTTCTTATAACAACGCCTGATCCGGCATTTAAGGCATTGACAGCCAACGACTTTCGTAACGAATGGTCTCAGGTCCTGGTCGTGGATTTTTGGCGTCTGCTCCGTAGCGAACTTGAAGGGAATTCACATATAAAGTATCTCGGTATCGGACTCAGCGAGAGTGACTCAGCAAATAACGAGCGTTTGCGCTCGATCTGGTGCGAAAATCACAACATCAGCAAGGGAACCTCCGCCGAATGAGCACCGAACGCGTCCGGGTCGAGATCGTCGCTCCTGTCCATAATCGCAAAGACATCACACTAAAATGTCTCAAAAGCCTGTCGCGGCTGGATACGACAGGGCTCACAGTGCATGTCATTATCGTCGACGATGGTTCGACCGATGGAACTAGCGAGGGGATCGCCGAACAGTTTCCAGGGGTCGAGGTCATTCAGGGCAGCGGCGATCTCTGGTACACCGAGGGCACGAACGTCGGCGTTCGAGCTGCTTTGAGACACGATCCTGACTTCGTTCTAATGATCAATGACGATGCCGTATTTGACCAGGATTTTCTAAGGTTCATGGTCGAAACCGCCACCAAGAACGAACGCTCGGTCGTCGGCTCGCTGCTTCTGCTCTGGGACACGCCACACAAACTTTTTCAGATCGCTCCAGTTTGGGATACGTGGTTCGGCGATTGGCGGCATTGGCATCATCAAACCGTTTGGACCGTTCCTGACCGACCCTGGCATGTCGATTCGATCGTGGGGAACTGCGTTCTTGTCCCGGTCGCCGCTTTCAAAGAAGGCGGATTGATGGATTCGAAAAAGTACCCGAATTTCGGCGATGCCGTGTTCACCCCAAAACTAAAGCGACTCGGCTGGAAATTGTTGATAGACCCGCGTGCAAGGGTTTTCTGCCTGCCGAATACGCTCCCGGCAAGGGTTAAGAAGCTAGGCCTTCGCAAGGCATTTTCGGTGCTCATCACCGACCTTGGCAATGGCCATAATTTGCGGCGGCGGCTCTACGCTTATTTAGAAGGTGCCCCGTCAAAGGTGCATGGGGCGCTTGGTTTTATCGTATTTTTGTTTAGGGCAGGCCTGACTGATTCTTATAAAAAAACCAGCCACGCTCAGGAACCCCCTCTACGCGAGACCTTCTCTTCGGCTGTCGTCGATGAATAAAGAACGCCGAAAACTGATCTTCTTCTGGACCTATTTAGAATGGGGCGGAGCTCAGGTCTATTTCATGGCGATCATGAAAGAAGCCCTTAAAGCCTGGGACGTCACAACCGTGCTTCCGAGAAACTCATCACCGGAGATGATCCGTTTTCTCGAACAGCTCAACGTCAAGATCGAATTTCTCGATTTTCATATCGACCTCGGCCAGGCTCCGACATTGAGACGGAAGATCGAACGTCAATGGAGCCGGATCGAATGCGAGATCGCCACGCTCCGTTTTCTGAAACGGTATGACCTGAGCAATTCGATCCTTCATATCGAGGCAGCCCCATGGCAGTCATGGCAATTCTTCACGCTGCTTTCGCTTAGAAAGGCGAACGTGTTCGTTACGATGCACAACGCGATCAATGGCGCAAAATGGCGTGAACTTGTCTGGACAGCCCGTATGAATCTCGTCACGCGTCTCCCGGGCTTTCATATTTTCGCCTCTAACAAAGACACAAAGACAAAGATCCGATACCTTGTGGAGAGATCATTCTGGGAAAAGATCCCCGTAACGTACACGTGCGTCGATCCGGTCCAGATCGCGAATGTTCTCGCTCGAACCGACGATACACTCGCTATCAGAACGAAACACAGCGTATCTAACAAAGCTTTCGTTGTTCTATGCGTCGGTCAATTCATCGACCGCAAAGGCCGCTGGGTGTTCCTGGATGCCGCAAAACTGCTTCAAACCGGCCATCCGGATATTCAATTTATCTGGCTGACGCCAACCGCTCCGAACGCCGAAGAGCAGCAAAAGATCGACGCATACGGGCTGGATAACCTTGATATCCGGTTATCGTCAACTGTCGGATCGGATCGGGAAGAGGTGTTGGAATTCTTTCGCGTCGCCGATGTTTTTGCACTCCCGAGTTATGTCGAGGGCCTTCCGATCGCTCTGCTTGAGGCGATGTCGCTTGGGATATCATCCATCTCGACGAATGTATTTGCCATTCCTGAGGCGGTTATTGATGGGGAAACGGGCCTTCTGATCAAAGCCGGCGACCCGAAAGCTCTTGCAGCCGCGATCGTTCGGCTCAAGGAAAACCCTGAGCTTAGCAAAGCTCTCGCAACTCAGGGCAGCAAGTTTGTCATAGAAAATTTTGACGAACGCGAAGCCGCGAAGATCGCGATCAGCCATTACGAGGAGTGTTTCAAGGATGCCGACTGAATCGGTGACAGAACGAGATCGCTTCTTCCGCAACAGCATTTACGGGTTGCTGTCATGGCTGCTGCCGATCATTCCGACGATGATCGCAACGCCGATCGTCGTTGAGCGGCTCGGCAAGGATCAATACGGCGTTCTCGTCGTGCTGATCAGTTTCATAAGCTACTTTTTCACGACGGCGATCGGAAAGGTAGCGGCAAAATACGTTGCAGAATATCGCTCGACAGGCGAGACGGAAAAGATCTCGGGCATGATCTCGGCGACGATCATTCTCGGAGTCGGGATAACCTTGCTCGGATCGACGCTAACGCTGCTCTTTTCCAAGGTCATCGTCGTCGATATTCTCTCGATACCGCCCGACCTTCAAGATCGAGCATTAACGGGACTTTATCTCGCGTGTGCCACGATCCTGAGCATCGTCGTCGGGCAGGTTTTCCAGCTTGCACTGCAGGGTTTGCATCGCTTTGACCGATACCTGATGCTCGCAAATTTCACGAGCATTTCCTTCAGTCTGGGCAGCATCGGCATCGTTCTGCTTGGCTACGGCCTGGTCGAACTGCTCGCCTGGAATCTGATCACCTGGCTGATCGTGACTTTACTTTCGTATCTGGCAATGGTTAGGATCCTGCCGGAATTCAGGTTTACCGTCTCGATTCCGCGTGAAGTATGGCGAGCGGTTTGGGCGTATTCGCTCAGCATCATGGGCTATCAGCTCTTTGGAACGATGCTCTTGTTTTTTGAGCGAGGTTGGATAATGCGTACCTTTGGGGCGACCGAAATGACGTTTTACGCCATTCCGATGACGCTTGCCCTATACCTGCATCTGTTTACGGCAAGCCTCGTGCTGGCGATGTTTCCCATTGTCAACGAACTGCTCACCAAACCCGAAAAGCTGCGAGATCTCTATCAGCGTTCGACCAAGATCGTTGTGATGCTTATGGCATTTGCGTTGGTCTCGATCGTGGTCTGCGGCCGGTCGTTTCTGGGCGTTTGGCTCGGAGAGGAATATGCGGCGGCCTGTTATTCGCTGCTCATCATTCACAGCGTAACCTTCGCGATGCTTGCCCTGAACACCATCGGCTGGCAGATCGCGGAAGGCTTTCGAGCGGCTTCGCTTAACACCTACGGGACGATCTTCTGGATGGTCGTTGGGATCGCTACAATGATCCTGTTTAGCGGAGTCTGGCAGGTTGAAGGCGTCGCGGCGGGCCGGATGGTCGGAGCTATAATTTTCGTACCGTTGATCTTTTACATCGAGAAACGCTTTCTCGGCGGGATAACCTGGAGTTTTTGGGGTTCGTCGTTGATCAGGATCCTGGCAGCGTGCGTGCCTGCGGTTATCGCTGAATTGATCTTGATCTCGCTCTTTCCTTCGTCGTGGCACGGCTTTTTGGGAGCCGTTCTGATCGGCGGAACGGTTTACATTGCCGCCCTTTTTGGCCTCGGATTCGTTGACCCGTCGGAAAAGAAAATGATCGCCGACGCCTACGCAAAATACCGCTAACCAAAGGTATTTGTTACTATTTAGCGATGGTCGAAGACTTCAGCCTAGTTCAACGTTTAGATCTGATCAAAGAGGTTTGTTCGGGCAAACGTGTTCTGCATCTCGGCTGTACGAACTATCCATACACGGCTGAATCCATCAAAAATAAGATGCTTCTGCATCACGACCTGGAGAATATCGCGTCGGACGTTTGGGGTATGGATTCGGACGAACGGGGTATCGAACTTCTAAAAGAAAGCGGGTCTAAACAACTTCTGCTCGGAGACCTCGAAGATCTCACCAGCCTTGATCTCGCCGAGAAGTTCGACGTGATTTTGGCAGGTGAGATGATCGAACATCTCAATAATCCCGGCCTATTTCTCAGCGGCATCAAACGTTTTATGCACGCCGAGACGCTCTTGGTCTTAACCACGGTCAATGCCTATTGCGGGATGCGCTTTGTTTGGTACGGTTTGCGCGGTAAGCGGGGGAAAAATGAGTTCGTACATCCGGACCACGTCGCCTACTATTCGTATTCAACCTTAAAGGTGCTGACGGAACGCCACGGGCTGCACCTCGATTCGTTTTTATTTTATGATATCGGCAGGGAACACAGGCCGCATAATAAGTGGTTCATCAATGCTATCAATGACGTTTGCGTCAAGATCGCACCGCAATGGGCTGATGGAGTAATCGCGATCTGTCGTTTAGAAACAGTTTAAAGATGCAGGCAGCAGGTCACATATCAGGTCGCCGCTACCCGGAAAAAGAGAGATCTTTTTTGCCGGGAATAGCACTGATGGCGCTTTCTGTCGTTGTGGGCCTGCTGACGATATTGTTCACCAGTGATTCGGTCGAGGGATATCCTAATTTACATCTCGTTCCATGGCTGCTAGGCCTCGGACTGCTAATGGCGGTTCCATTGGTATATCTCTACTATCAGGGGCGATTTACCTTTGTCGATCCACTGGTTTTTGCTACGCTGTCGTACTTTTTTCCAGCGTTTGTTGTTGGTGGACTGTCATTCGCTCTCGGGTTTTCGCGCCCGTCGTTCAGTTCGCTGATCCAGGACCCGCAATATACGCTTCCGCTTACCGTGTCGTTTGTTGCCCTGGGCTTTGCCGGGCTTGCGGCGGGCTATCTTTTGCCGGTCGGGGCCAAGCTCGGTTCGTGGATCTCGAACGTACTCCCCAAGGCCGATTACTCGCCCGATTCACTGATATTGCCCGGCGTCCTTTTGCTCTTGTCCGGCGTTGCCAACACTATCGTCGCCTTCATTCTCGGGCGTTTTGGCTATCAGCGGGCAAACGAATTCACGTCCTACGACGGTCTGATCTTTTTTACGACACTCTTTTGGGTGCAGGCCAGCGTTCTCCTCTGGTCGGTCATTTTCCGCCGGCGTAAATGGGATGTCGTCATTGTGCCGATCGTTGCGGTACTGGCATTTACCAGCCTAACCAAATTTCTATATTCGGGTAGTCGCGGAAACATCATTCAGATCTTTCTCATCCTCACGTTCTCATTTATCCTGTCTGGCAGACGTTTTTCTGTTAAGCAAGGTACGATCGCCGGCCTGCTTCTTGCCGTCGGCTTAACGATCGGGATGATCTACGGAACGACATTCCGCAATGTAAAAGGTAACGAGGAAACGCAGAGCGCCGAACAATATACGGAAAACATCTTTCAGGCAGTAGATCAAGTGGGACGCAGCGATGTTTTTGATACGCTGACATTCGGGGCCGTAAATTTTGCCGAGAGGATCGATGTGCTGAGCACGTTAGCGGTCGTCGTCTCAAATTACGAGGAGCTTGCCCCGTACGAGGAACTTTACGGCCTGAGCGACAATATCTGGGTTGACCTGACCACATTCATGATCCCGCGTGTGATCTGGCCGGATAAACCTGTTGTGGCAGATCCGAGAAAATACAGCGACCTTTATTTCGACTACGCCGGTTCGTCCTATGCAATAACGCCGATCGGCGATCTCCTGAGAAACTTCGGGGTCATCGGAATACCGATAGGAATGTTCGTTCTCGGTATGCTGCTCCGTCTGATATACCGTTCGCTGATCGAAGGCCAAACGCCGCCGATATGGCGCATTACGCTGTATTTTATGCTGCTGACATCGGTATCGTACGAGGGATTTTACGGAACGATAATCCCTGTTTTCTTTAAAATTGGGTTTACCGCAGTGATCGGGATCCTGATCGTTAATATTATCGCCAAGCGCATCGAAACCGGGCGGATCGGGGCGTAGAATAAACAAATGATCGTATTTACCAATGGGTGTTTTGACATACTTCACGCCGGGCACGTTGACCTGCTCAAACGGGCAAAGTCTCTGGGTTCGAAGCTGATCGTTGGTATCAACAGCGACGCGTCGGTTAGCCGGATAAAGGGCCCCGATCGTCCGATACAGGATCAGGAAGCTCGCAAAGCTGTGCTTCTGGCTCTCGAGTCAGTCGATGAAGTGATGATCTTTGACGAATTGACGCCTGAGAAACTGATCCATGAGGTCAAACCCGATATCCTGGTAAAGGGCGGCGATTGGCAACCCGATGAGATCATCGGAGCTGATTTTGTCGAGAGCTATGGCGGAAAGGTTCACTCACTGCCGCTGATCGATGGATTTTCTTCAACTAATATTGTGAACAAGATAAAAGAGTCTGACCCGATCAGCGAAACAACAGGAAACTCGGTGATCGAAGCCTCGCTTCAGCAGCATCTCGATGTATTTAACAAGGTCGTCGAACAGATGAAGGGTGCGATCGTCGATTGCTCCGACGTGATCATAGAAACGCTGAGAAAAGGCAACAAGGTCCTCATCTGCGGAAATGGCGGCAGTGCTGCCGATGCTCAGCACATCGCTGCGGAGTTCGTCGGCCGATACGAAACTGAACGTGCTGCTTTGCCCGCGATCGCCCTCACGACCGACACATCAGCTCTGACGGCACTTGCTAACGATTACGATTTTGAACGCATCTTTTCCCGGCAGGTCGATGCTTTGGCAGTAAAGGGCGATTGTCTGATCGCGATAAGCACGAGCGGGAATTCCAAAAACGTCATCGCGGCCGTAATGGCCGCCAGGAATCGCGGCTGCACGGTCGTCGGCATGACCGGGGAAAGCGGCAAGAAACTTGCTTCGCTGTCTGATGCCTGTATCTTAGTTCCGTCTTCCAGAACTGCCCGCATCCAGGAAGTTCACATCACGGTAGCTCACATCTGGTGCGAAATGGTTGACGAGTGGATGAAGACCGATCCGGTGATCGGTTAAACCTATATTTTAATGAGAATTTTAGACGATTTTACTGGAACGCGGGTCCTGGTGGTTGGCGATGTGATGATCGACCGCTACTGGTGGGGAACGGTAAACCGTGTCTCGCCGGAGGCTCCGGTTCCCGTTGTTTCTCTCGATTCGACCAGTCTGGCTGCCGGCGGCGCAGCGAATGTAGCCGCGAACGTCGCGGGGCTCGGTGCTAAACCGATACTTGTCGGCATTTCCGGTGACGACGCCGAAGCGGATCTGCTGCCTGAGGTAATGAGGGAGACCAGGATAGGCGAGTATCTGTTTTTCCCGGTTACCGACCGAAAGACTACCGTCAAAACGCGAATAGTCGCTCACAATCAACAGATCGCCCGGCTCGATCAGGAAACCGCTGCCGATATCAGTGCTGCTGACGCGGAAAGCTTACTTGGGAAGATCGCTCCGCTAGTTAGCGAATCTGATGTCGTTGTTTTATCCGACTACGCAAAAGGCTGTCTGACCGTCGAACTCGTGAAGAGCCTCATTTCGCTCGCCAAAGAAAAGGGCAAGATCGTATTGGTCGATCCCAAGGGCCGAGATTATTCAAAATATTCCGGAGCGACCATTATCACGCCAAATCAACGGGAAGCTGCCGAAGCATGTGGAATGGATGCTCATTCACCCGATGTTGTTAATTTCGCAGGAAACAAGCTTCTCGATGACCTTTCGCTTGAGGCGATCCTGATCACTCAGGGCGAACGAGGAATGACCCTTTTCCAGCGTTCAGCGGATCCCCTGCAATTAAGTGCGTCCGCAAGAAATGTCTATAACGTAACGGGAGCCGGCGATACCGCGATCGGCACGATGGCTGTAGCTCTCGGCAGCGGCATGAGCTTTTTTGAGGCGGCGGAGATCGCCAATTTCGCGGCTGGTCTCGTTGTCGAGCAGGTCGGAACGACGCCGATAACCCGCGAAATGCTGATCTCTGAGAAGAACCGTTTTCAGTAAACCGATCCTCCAATGACCTCTCCGCCTAAAAATAAGGGGGCTCGCAAGGTTCTCGTCTATCTCATAGGTTCGCTGGGAGACACGGTGGTCGCGATTCCCGCCCTGCGAGCCGTTCGCGTGCATTTTCGCGATGCGGAGATCGTTTTGCTTGAGAATTCACAACCTGATGGAGTTGTCACCGCGTGGGAAGTGCTGCCGGACGGGCTGATCGATCGCCGTCTGACCTATACAAGCTCGCAGAACTACTTCGGCCTCTGGCGGCAGATACGCTCTGAAAAGTTCAGTGCGGCGGTTTACCTTGTGATCAGCGAGAGGCCGGCACGTAGCGTCCGTCGTGACCGGCTTTTTTTTCGGTCGTGCGGCATCAAACAACTGATCGGTTTTCACGCGTTTTCGGATGCCGAGTTGTATCCCGTCGCGAATAACGGCAGTCCCCGCATGTCCGAACACGAGGCGATCAGAAAACTAGACAGGATCGAGCGCGACGGCGTCATCTCAGATCGCGATGAAATTCTGAAACTGCCGTTTTTCAGGTTTGCCGATCTGGAAACCGCAGAAATGTCTCGCTGGCTGGATTCTCGACGAAGATCACCCGAATCGAAGCTCGTCGCCTTCGCTTCTGGTTGCAAAACAAGATCTAACGAATGGCCAACCGAGCGGTTCGTCGAGGTTGGTCATCATTTGATAGAACGTGGTTTCGAGGTCGTTCTCGTCGGCGGTTCGCCTGACATATCGGTCGCCTCCGAGATTACGGCGGCGTTAGGCCAGGGCATCAATGCCACCGGTAGATTTTCGGTACGCGAATCGGCGATCCTGCTCTCGTTATGCGACCTTTACATCGGGCTGGACACGGGCTCGACGCATTTGGCATATGCGGCTGGGAAACCTTGTTTTTCGATCTTTGGAGAACGTAATAATCCGGGCCAGTGGTTTCCGCTGGGCGATACAAATATGGTCGTGTCTCATCCCGTACAATGCTCAGGATGCAGGCTCTTTGAATGCCCGGTCGAGGGCCACCCTTGCATGCAGGGCATCACGGCAGATGCGGTAAAATTTCACCTTGACCGCTTCGTAGCGGCCAATTTCGGCAGGGAAATGACGTCCGAAGAAAAGATAGTCAGCGTTTGAGCGATGAGCCTGAAAACAAAATTGCGAGGATTGAGAGAGATCTGGCAGTTCGACAATCGTCTGTGGCTGGCGATGAACCGCGTCTTTTTTCCAGGCGAAAACCTGAACATATACAGGACAAAGGGAATAGAGTTCATTTCCGACCACGCCGGCGGCGATGCAAATGGGGCCCGCGAAATATTGACTTCACCAATGTATCAGCGGTTTCTGCCGAAAATGAAGCTCGCGAACGCGGTCAATATCCTCGATCTGGGAGCAAGTAATGGCGGATTCCCGCTGCTCCTTCACGCAAACGGTCTTTCTCTCAAGAAAGTCGTCAGCCTTGAGCTTAATCCGAGCACTTTTATCAGGCTCCAATTCAATTTGCAGCGAAACCTGACCTGCGACATCGTTGCCCTTAATGCCGCTGTTTGCGGCGAGACGCAAGTCTTGTCCGTCGCTCTCGGAAAGGGAAGTGTTTCGGATAACATCTATGCAGAGAACATTGGTGATCACGCCGAGGTTCGGCAGATACCGGGCTTTAGTTTTGACAATATTTTCGACAGCTATTTCGCCGATGAGATCGTCGATATATGTAAAATGGATGTCGAAGGTGCAGAGTTCGATATACTGTCATCGCCACAGCATCAAAGGTTAGCGAGATGCCGTTACCTGATATTGGAGATCCACGAACGCCCCGAACAAAAGGCTTCCGACATTCTGCCGATACTAAAAGACCTGGGCTTCGTTCAGCAGCCGCAAGAACCGGGAAGCGACACATCCGTTTACTTTTTTATCAATGATAAACTCGTTTCGTAGTTTCATTTTTGTTATCAAATGTCAGTTTTGATCATCGGCGGCAGCGGAATGCTCGGCCACAAATTATATCAGCGTCTAAGCACTCAGTTTGAGGTGTTCACAACGGTGCGCTCCGATCTCGATGCCATCGAAAAGTTCGGGATCTTTTCGAAGTCGTCAGTTTTCCCAAAGATCGACGTCACAGACATCGCCGCGGTTCGCCGTGTGATCAGCGTCTGTCGCCCCGAGTGCGTGATCAACTGCGTCGGCGTGGTCAAGCAAAATCCGACCCTTGCAGACAAGATCCGAACGCTAACGATCAATTCGATCTTTCCAAATCAGCTGGCCGAGCTTTCCGCGGAATTTGATTTTCGTCTCATAACCATCAGTACCGATTGCGTATTTGATGGAAGCAAAGGTAATTACAATGAGGATGATGCCGCCGACGCTCGCGATCTGTACGGCCTCAGCAAATATCTCGGTGAAGTTCACGAAGGTCGTGCTTTAACGATCAGGACATCGATCATCGGCCGCGAACTCTTTACGTCACACAGCATCGTCGAATGGTTCCTGTCACATCGCGGCGGCCAGGTCGCGGGCTATACGAAAGCTGTCTATTCAGGATTCCCGACGGTAATCCTCGCCGACGTCATCGCTTCAATAATCGCAGATCATCCTAAACTGAGCGGCTTTTTTCACATTGCAAGTGCACCGATCAGCAAATTCGACCTCCTGACCCTGGTCAATACACATTGCGATGCGAATATCACGATCGAGCCGAGTGACGAGTTCGTAGTTGACCGCAGCCTCGACGCAACGCGGTTCAATTCTCTGACCGGATTCATACCGCCTGACTGGGAATCGATGGTCGCGGCGATGGCCGCCGATACGACTCCGTATGAAACATTTCGCTGATCAGATGAGAGACAGACCCAGAATACTGATCATTTGCGACTATTATTTGCCGGGATACGAGAGCGGCGGAGCGGTCCGCACGCTGGCGAATATGGTCGAGCGTCTGGGTGATCGCTTCGATTTTCGTATCATCACGCGCGATCACGACGGAACGGCTGTCCGAACGCCCTATCCTAATGTCACAACCGGCGAATGGACAAAGGGCGGCAACGCTCAGGTCTATTATCTTTCTAAAGATCAGATCCGCGGCAGATCGCTCGTCCGGATCATTGACGGTCTCGATATAGATGCGATCTACCTGAACAGCTTCTTCAGCCGTCTGACGATACTTTTCCTGACCCTGGCAAAATTTGGCCGCGTTAAGCCAACACCGATCATCCTTGCTCCCGAAGGTGAGTTTTCGCCCGGAGCTCTGTCGCTCAACCCGCTTCGTAAAAAGCTTTACATCGCGAATGCCAGGATGCTGCTTCTCTCAAAAGACATCCTGTGGAAAGCGGCTTCTGATGAAGAGCGAGCCGATATCGAAGCGATCTTCGGCCCCAAAGCCTCGATCAGCGTCGCTCCGAACATGCCGCCAAAGATGATCGCGCCAACGCTCGATGTGAGCCAGTTTCCCGAGAAGCCCGCCGGTTCTGCCCGGATGATCTTCCTTTCGCGTTTCATGCGGAAGAAAAATTTCAACTGGCTCCTCGAACACCTGCATTCCATCAGCGGAGATCTCACGATCGACATTTGCGGCACGCTCGAGGAGGCAGATTATTGGGAAGAATGTCGCTCGCTGATCGCTGAACTGCCTGAGAATATCCAGATCCGCTCACTCGGCCCGATAGCTCACGAAAAGGTCAGTGACACTCTTGCCAGCTATGATTTTTTCGTGCTGCCAACACTCGGCGAGAATTTTGGCCACGTCTTTATCGAAGCCCTTGCCGCCGGGCTTCCGTTAGTGACGAGCGACCGTACGCCCTGGCGCAGGCTGTCCGAGAAAGGGATCGGCTGGGATATTCCACTAGAAGAGCCGAATAAGTGGACAAATGTCATTCAAAGCTGTATCGATATGACCCCGGCCGCACATAGGAACATGCGCCGGACGGCTCGCGAATTCGCGGTCGAATGGCTCTCCGATCCGGGTATCGAAGCATCCAACGCTGCGATGCTCACAGATGGTGCGAAACTCTAGACCGGCGTGATTTCGGCTATCCTTTCGCCGATGCTAAAATTCTGAACAGTAATTAGGATAACTACGACCCGCGATGAATGAATTAGAAGGCAAACGAATACTCGTGACCGGCGGTACAGGATCGCTCGGCCAGGTGCTGGTCAAACGCCTGTTGACCGGCGAACTCGGCACGCCCGAACAGGTCACGGTCTTTTCGCGAGACGAAGCGAAGCAGCATTACATGCGGCTCGATTTTATGCATCGCGAGACGGCAACCGATGACGTGATCTATCAGAATTCTAAGGACCGGCTTAATTTCCGCATCGGCGATATTCGCGATCATTCGGCGGTCGTCGCAGCGATGCGCGGGGTTGATGTTGTTTTTAACGCCGCCGCCCTTAAACAGGTGCCATCGTGCGAATATTTCCCGATGGAAGCCGTTTTGACGAACATTAACGGAGCCGCCAATCTCGTTCGTGCCGCCAGGGAAAATGACTTGCCCGTCAGCAAGGTGATCGGCATCTCGACCGATAAGGCCTGCAAACCGATAAACGTCATGGGCATGACCAAAGCCCTGCAGGAACGCGTCCTGATCGAGGCAAACCGCGACCTGCCAGATGTGCAATTCAATTGTGTTCGATACGGTAATGTCATCGCTTCACGCGGGTCGATCGTGCCGCTATTTGTCGATCAGATCAAAAAAGGACAAACACTGACGATCACGCTGCCGGAAATGACCCGGTTTTTACTGAGCCTGGACCGTGCGGTCGATACAGTTTTTGAGGCTGTGAAAAGTACGGGCCGCGGACTCACATTCGTCCCCAAGGTCGCCTCCGCAAAGATCGTCGATGTCGCTGACGTTCTCATGGGTGACAAAAAACTTCCGATCGAATTCACCGGCATTCGCCCCGGTGAAAAAGTACACGAGATCATGGTTTCCGAGGAAGAATGTTTCCGCACCGTCGAAAGCGGAGATTACTACGTCATCCAACCCGTTCTGCCGGAACTGCGTGACAGCGAGACATCGGAGAATGCTCTGACGAGCGAGTATTCGTCAAAAGACAACAATATTTCGGGCGAGCAGTTGCGAGAACTGTTATCGCAAGCGGGTGACGACATCCAGAGATTTTTGGCGTAGTCTTTTTTTTCAGTGCAAAGACGCGAAGGGCAAAGACGCAAAGTAGAAAAAAATAACTGAGGCGTTCTTCGTGTAAAAAATGGCTGTCTTTGCGTCTTTGCCCTTAGCGACTTTGCGTTAAAACGCTTCCCACATATAAACATTATGAAAATAATGACCATTTTCGGCATCAGGCCGGAGATCATCAGACTAAGCCTTGTTCTCAGAGTGCTCGATCAGCATTGTGAGCATGTGACCGTCCACACCGGGCAGAATTATGACGAGAGCCTGAGCGATATTTTCATTCGCGATCTCGATATCCGCACGCCTGATGTTCATCTCGGTATCAGGTCAAAGAGTTTCGGCGATCAGGCATCGCAGATAATCGCAAAAACTGACGAACTTCTCGACGCTCACAAACCCGACCGCGTTCTGATACTCGGCGATACGAACAGCGCACTTTCTGCCATTCCCGCAGCGAGACGTCAGATACCGGTTTTTCATATGGAAGCCGGAAACCGCTGCTATGACAACCGCGTTCCCGAGGAGATCAACCGCCGCATCATCGATCATTCGAGCACGATCCTGATGCCGTACACCGAACGCAGCAAGGATAATCTCGTGCGAGAGGGAATCGAACGCGACCGCATCTATGTCACCGGCAATCCGATCAAAGAAGTTCTCGACCACTTTGCCGACAATATCGAATCGAGCGAGGTGATGAAGGCACTGAACGTCGCTCCTTTCGAGTATTTTCTCGTCACTTTGCACCGGGCGGAAAATGTCGATTCGCCGGAGCGTATTAGAAAGATCTTTGCCGGATTGAGCGAGGTCGCCTCAAAATTTGGCAAGACGGTTCTGATCTCAGTTCACCCGAGAACTGCCGAAAAGCTCGAACAGCACGGCATCCGGCCGGGCTCCGCCAATATCCGTTTGCTCAAGGCTCTCGGATTCTTTGATTTTGTAAAGCTTGAGAAAAATTCGCTTGCCGTCCTCACCGATAGCGGAACCGTACAGGAAGAATGTGCGATATTCGGCATTCCAAATATAACGCTCCGCGACGTTACCGAGCGGCCCGAGACCATCGAATGCGGCAGCAACATCCTCGCCGGTGCCGAGACCAATGCGATAGTCGAAGCCGTCGGCCTCGCCATCGCTCAACCCGCCACATGGACCGCCCCGCCGGAATAGTTGGCCAGCAACGTTTCGCAAACCGTCAGTAAAATAATGCTTGGGTATACGAGTCTCAGACGGCACATTTCATGAATATTAACCACAGATAAAAACGGATGAACACAGATAGAAAAAAACTGACGGGATAAGTTGTACTGTTCTTATCTGTGTTTATCCGTCTCCATCTGTGGTTAGATCCCGTCTCACATGCTAGACCCCATCCATCAAAACACCCTCTGGATCCTGACCGAGGTCTATTATCCCGAAGAGATCTCTACGGGCTATTACTTGACCGAGATCGCGGAAGGTTTGGCAAAGGATCGTGTCGTCAAGGTCATCACCGGCCAGCCCAAACACATGTCCCGCGGACAGTTGGCTCCTAAATACGAGGTCAGAAATAACGTCGAGATCTTCCGGGCTGGCGGGACGACGCTCGATAAGAATGTCTTCGTCTTTCGCCTCGTCAATATGCTGACGATCGGCATTTCGATATTCCTTCGGTCTCTAAAGCTGTTTAAGAAAGGCGATCAGGTGATGGTCGTCACCGCTCCGCCGAGCCTGCCAGTTACCACCGCTCTCGCGTGTCTGATCCGTGGTGCATCGCTTACGATCTGCGTGCAGGACAGTTACCCCGAGATCCTCGTCGCCGTCGGAGCCTCAAAACCTGATTCATTTTTCGTTAGCTTTGCCCACTTCGTTAATCAGTGGGTCTATAAACATGTGTCACAAATAATCGTCATGGGTCGTGATATGAATGAGCTTTTCCTGCGAAAAACCGCCGGGCTCGACATTCCGATCGTGACGATACCCAATTGGGCCGACCTCGAAACCATTCACCCGACGCCGCGTGACCAGAACCCGCTGCTGAACGAACTCGGCATCGAGGACAAGTTCGTCCTGATGTACGCAGGCAACATCGGCCACCCGACCGATGTCGAAACGATCATCGAAAGTGCTGAACAACTTCTGGAAAACAAGGATATTCATTTTGTTTTCATCGGTGCGGGCGTCAAAAAGGCGTGGGTTGAAGAACAGGTCAGGGAACGAAGCCTGAAAAATGTTACCGTCCTCGATTATCGCCCGCGTTCCGAGCAGA
Organism: Pyrinomonadaceae bacterium; assembly: GCA_041737885.1. Taxonomy (GTDB): domain Bacteria; phylum Acidobacteriota; class Blastocatellia; order Pyrinomonadales; family Pyrinomonadaceae; genus OLB17. The sequence goes on from JBGSQW010000121.1 coordinate 74,854, forward strand.
ATATTTTCCTCAACGCCTGTGATGTTGGCCTCGTCGCTCTGATCAAGGGAATGTGGGGAACCGCGATGCCGAGCCGCACCTACAATATAATGGCCGCCGGTAAACCGGTCATCGCTCTGACCGACGAAGGCTCAGAGCTCGCCCGCGTGATAGACGAAGACGAGATCGGCTGGCACATCGTCCCCGGCAATGCTGCCGAGCTTTCACGCCTGATCGAAAAGGCATACGCCGAACGGCATTCGCTGACCGCATTAGGAAACCGAGCAAGACAGGCCGCTCTCGCCAAATACTCGACGGAAAAAGCCGTCGATGCTTACCGAAATGCACTGAAGTAAAATATATTTCACAGATGCAACATTTTTGCATCCTCACACATCAAAGCATCGACCGCCGAGATGTTTGAATATCACACGGCTGTATCGATCGCTCGCAGGCGGCACATCGATCGTGCAGCAATTATCAACGTGGGAAACCGTGGAACGATGGAACGGAACGGTCAGCGGAACGAACTTTTGCACATCGGGCCGCCTCGGCGAAGCTTAGCAATTATCAACTTAGGAAACTGTGGAACGATGGAACGGAACGCTCGGAACGGCCTGAAAAGGACATTGTGCGTTGAGGTTTGACACGGTGGCCGGAATTTAGGTTCAATTGGATTTACCGCAGGAATTTTTGACGCAACTACTTTCCGGCTAGACTGTAAAATAATTGCCCTTAAGACGCCGCGAATTGCGGCTTGTATTTTGTGATTGGATTGATCGACATCGTCATCTTCGCTGCCGTTTTCTGCATATCGTACCTTGCAGTGGCGAAGTATCGGCAGTGGACGATCAAGCAAAACTTCCTAAAGATCCCGAATGAACGAAGTTCGCATAACGAACCCACGCCGCACGGCGCCGGGATCGTTATCGTCGTTATTTGCCTGCTGACCTACGTGCCGATCTCGCTGGCCGTGACCGGAACATTCTCGTGGGGCTACATTTCCGGTGCGGTGATGATCGCTCTCATCAGCTTTCTGGACGACATCCGGTCGATATCGTTTCCGCTGCGGCTGATCGTTCATTGTGCAGCCGCCGTCCTGCTGATCGCCGACACCGAAACGTGGCACGGCATCACGATGCTCGGCAACGTCAAGCTGGGTAATTGGGGTTACGTCATCACCTTTCTATGGATAGTCTGGATGGTCAATTCATATAACTTTATGGATGGCATCGACGGCCTCGCTGGGCTTCAGGCTGTCGTCGCAGGCGTTGGCTGGCTCTGTCTCGGTATCCTGATGGGAATGCCGGTCATCTATCTGTTCAGCGGTGTTATCGCGGCCGCGAGCCTCGGATTCCTGTTGCATAACTGGAATCCCGCTCATATCTTCATGGGCGATGTCGGCAGCGCATTCCTTGGCTTTACGTTCGCCGCTCTGCCGTTGATGGCACGGACATCGGTAACCCAATCGCCCGATCTGCTTCCGATCGCGGCGGTGCTGTTCGTCTGGTTCTTTTTGTTCGATTCGGTAGTGACCATTCTGCGGCGGGCGGTCCGCGGCGAAAAGATCTGGATCGCCCACCGCGAACACCTGTTCCAACGGCTAGTCTCGGCCGGATTTTCGCATCGCAGCGTCACGATCCTGTACGGCGTGCTCGCGTCTCTTCTGTCGATATCGGTTCTGATATCGGTACGTTACCGCGAAGAGATCGGCCTCGCGATGTTTCCGGTCGTTATCGTGCTAACTTCTGTAATTCTGGCACTTTGCCTCAAGAAAAAGGTGCTGACATGAGCGAAACGGTTATCCAGAACAAAGGGCGGCATCAGTTCGATTTCGAATCGTACGGCGTTTTCGTACGGATCCAGAGCAACGATCCCGAAGCTTTCGAAGGTGCGAAACTGGTTGCACAAAGGGCTTTGCTTGGCAAGGTAACTGAGGTGTCGAGAGATGATTTCAACCATGTTTTCACTCTCGATGTAACGTCAGACGGTCACATTATGCTGACGCAAAACGGCCTCGATCTCGGAGCATCCGATACACATCTTAAGGCTTTTCGTTTTTTTGACAGCATTTTGCGTGTGTCGGTCGGCGAAGTCGCACCGGGCAAAGTTTTCCTGCATGCCGGTGTTGTCGGATGGAAGGGAAGGGCGATCGTGATGCCTGCTGACAGTTTTCGCGGAAAATCGACGCTCGTTGCCGAACTCGTCAGAAATGGAGCCGACTATTACTCCGACGATTTTGCCGTCATCGACGAAGAAGGGCTCGTACACCCGTATCCGCGTCGTTTATCGATGCGAACAGACGATTTCAAAACCTATGAGATCGGCGTCGAAGATCTGGGCGGCAAGACCGGAATTGACCCGATAGCGGTAGGTACGATACTCTTTACTGGATACGAAAAAGGTGCCGAATGGCAGCCCGGGATCGAGTCGCAGGGAACTGGCGTGCTAAAGCTTGTACCCTTTACACTTTCTATCAGAGATAGGCCTGATTTTTCGATGGGGGTCTTGCATAAAATAGCCCGCCATGCCATAATCATATCGAGTCTTAGGGGTTCCGCAGAAACTTTTGCTAGAACACTGCTCGATTTCGTTGACAATCAGGGAAATTGAGATAGAATTATTAAAATATTTGGTTTATCGAGATCGGTGATTTAACCCAAACCACTGGACTCGAGAACTTTGACTTTATTTTGCATACGCTTAACCTATTCGCTTGGAGGAAGAAGATGAATAACCCGAACAATCCGATGGCCCGCCAGAATGGCATTGTGGTCCAGGAAATGCCCGATGAGGTACTAGTTTATGACCTGGACAGCAACAAAGCTCACTGCTTGAACAGTTCGGCTGCCCAAGTCTGGAAATCGTGCGACGGCACCAACACCGTTGCTGACATCGTCAAACAGTTTGACGGCAAGGTCACCGAAGATTTCGTATGGCTCGCCATCGATCAGTTGAACGAGAACGGACTTCTCTCGAATGAGGTTGCTCCACGTTTCGCAGGCCAGTCACGCCGACAGGTTCTCAAAACGATCGGTCTTGCTTCGATGGTCGCATTGCCTGTTATCGCTTCGCTCGTCGCACCTGCTAATGCTCTGGCATCAGTTTCGTGCACCTGCACCACCACACAGCAGTGTGCAACACGTGCTTGCCCGTCAACCACGAATTGCAACCCGCTAGGCCTTTGTGCCCCTAACGCCTAACTAAAAACGGCGGGACGACATCAACGTGAAGGAGAGTTACTTTCCCGAACATTGGTTAGATTCTAGACCTCACTAAGTTTGTAGAGAGTAGTAAGGACTCGGTGTCTTTGCTACTCTTTTTATTGTGGTAACGCCAGAAGCCCTACAATCTGAGCCCATTTCCGACCCGTCTCGCTGGGCCTCACTGCAACGCCGCCTCCAAGAGCGAAACGCAGCGAAGGCGTTTGCGATCTTTCGTGAACACGGTGTCGAACCGATCCTGATAAAGGGCCTTGCGGCTGCGGTGAATTACCCAAGTACAGTTTTCCGGTCATCAGTAGACATGGACCTCGCCGTCGCGGCCAAAGACTTTCCGGCAGCACAGAAACTTCTCCTTGGCCTCGATAAAGACGGGCTCGCGATCGATCTTCATCGTGAACTTCGCCACCTCGACACGCTCGAATGGAAAGAGCTATTCCAGAGGTCGGTCGTTATTGAGACCGCAGACGGTACATATCGCACACTTTGCCCCGAAGATCATCTGAGAATACTGTGCGTTCACTGGCTGACTGACGGCGGTAGCAACCGCGACCGGTTGTGGGATATCTACTACGCGATCGAGAAACGACCTGGGAACTTCGACTGGGATCGCTTCCTCAACACGGTCAGCCCAAAAAGAAGCCGCTGGCTGATATGCACTATCGGTCTCGCCCATAAATATCTCGGGCTCGACCTCGCGGACACCCCGATCAAAGCGGAGGCTAGCGACCTGCCGCCCTGGCTCATCAAAACAGTTGAACAGGAATGGCAAAAGACGGAACACGACCGCCCGCTCGAAACCGTGCTTGAAGACAAGGGCATGCTCCTTCAGCAGATCAGATCCCGATTCAAGCCAAATCCGATCTGGGCGACCGTGCAAATGGAAGGAGATTTTGACGCGAGAACACGAGTTTTTTACCAGTTCGGCTTGTTCTTCTATCGCATCCCCTCATCCATAAGGCGTGTGGCAGGCGAGATCAGGCATCGAAATACATAATGGCATCACCGATATTCACAATAGCGATCGAATCTGCTGTCGCGGGCGGCAGCCTTTCACTCTTGCGCGGCGACGAACAGCTAGCCGAGTGGATCGGATCCGCAGACGTGTCAAAGGCTGAAGATCTACTATTCAATATCGACGAACTGCTTGCCCGCCAGCACGTCAAAAAAAACGAGATAGGCCTGATCGCCTGTTCGGCGGGCCCCGGCAGTTTCACCGGTATCAGGATAGGTCTTGCGACAGCGATCGGGCTGAAAGCAGGTTTGGGAATAGAGATGGCATCCAGTTCGGTTTTAAAAGCCGTCGCCGCTACGGCCGATATGCCATCCGGCATCGTGCACGTAGCCCTGCCGGTCGGAAGAAGTGCGGTTTGTGTTCAGAGTTTCAGATACGAAGACGGCAAATGTATCGAAAATACCGAGGCAGCGAGCATCAGCGAACAACAGTTTTCCGAGTTGATCCACGACGGAGCGGATAAAATATTTCTGATACACGATCGCCTCTTTAGCATGCTCGAACCATCAGATAACATTATCAACATCGGGTCCAATCTTGCCCGGTTGATCGGCCAGTTCTGCCGAAACGAGCCCGGCACAGCCGAGCCGATTTTTCTGAGCAAAGGCTTTTAATGGACGAACCAGTGATCGACAACAACATCGAGCCAGTGCGTATCAAGGGAATTGACGCCTCAAACATCGCCGAGCTCATTAGCATCGCTGACGAGACAAATCTCAGTCACTGGTCGGCACAGAGCTATCTGGAGGAGATCAAGAACGAAACCTCGATCATGCTCCGGCTGGTCAACGAGGCAAATCAAACGGTCGGTTTCGTGGTGGGCAGAGTAATTCTTGGCATGACCGAGTCTATCCTCGAAGCTGAGATCTACAATATCGCTGTTAAGGAAAGCGAACACGGCCGCGGCCGCGGTCAGATGTTGTTCGATGCGTTTCGCCGATCGTGCCTCGAAATGGGGGCATCAAATATCTGGCTCGAAGTCAGGGAATCAAATAGTAAGGCCATCTCTTTCTACGAAAGAAATGGCTTCGAAAGGGTTCAGACACGCAATCATTTCTACGAAAACCCCCGTGAACACGCGATTTTAATGAAGGTAAGCATCATATAGGCGTTTTAACGCGAACAGTGCTGGTTTAATTCCGACCGGGAATTCCGTGCTTGATTCTTTCTATCTATAGGACTAATATGGAATTTACCCGGTTACGTATTTGTTACATGGGTAACGGGGAATTTTGACAAGTGAGGAAAAAAGCCCATATGGATATGTCAACAATAGATCCGGTACGAGATGAACTGCTAAAAAGCAATTCTGCTTTTAGAAATCTGGTTCACCAGCATCAGGATTTTGAAGAAAGATTAAACGAACTCGCCCACCTTACATACCCTAGCGACGACGAACAGTTGGAAGAAATAACCCTCAAGAAAAAGAAATTATTGATCAAAGACGAGATATATTCGTTTCTACAGCAGCATACGGTTTCTCATTAGAAATTTGTACGCTGCTTTTTAGTATAGATAAGAGGCTATCCTTGCCGGGATAGCCTCATTTATTTTGGCCTATTTCCTTACATCCACCATTTCTCGAATACTTATATATAGCTGAGCCGGTAAGCATCGCAAAACTTCCACTGATCTGGATCGGAGACGCGATCACTTTCTCATCCGCACTAAAGATCAGCTGGCCCGCCGTCTTTCCCGTGGCTATGTCTGATATGGTCGCAATATCTTCGTCGAGGCTCATAGTAGAGATGTATTTACGGCCAACTGAGCCAAAGTGTGTCGTCCTTCCGGCGAGTCGCTTTTTCCATTCAACATCGCCATTTCGCAGCGAAAGAAAGTAGACAAAATTATCGTGGGATGTAGCGATGACGTGATCGTCGAATGTGATCATCCCCGAGATCTGACCGCCGCTTTTGAACTTCCACAGAGGCTTTTCCCGGCCATTCAAGATCGACACATTACCTCGGTCATCCCCGACGATAATGTCGTTGGTGCGCGACTGTGTGATCGCCGTGATCTCGTACTGCGTCGTCCTGGTCGTCGTCACTTCACCGGTCTTATTCAGCAGTATGTGAACCTTCTTGCCGCGTGCCGGCACGATCAGATTCGTCTCTGCAAACACGGGTTCTGACGTAACCTCCGCCGCGATATCCTGCCGCCATATGACATGGCCGCTCCGCGGATCGATGGCAACGATCGCCCCTTTCTGAGAAATGACAAACAAGACGTCACCACGAACAGCGATGTAGAACTTCTCTGCGTCAGCTAGCCTAAGCGTCCAACCCGTGATGCCCGTATCTTTACTGATCCTGCGAAGCAGCGAACCTGTCGCTTCCGCAGTATTGTTAGCCGGTGAGGTTACTGCGAAAAGGCCGGTCTCGAACAAAGCAAGGTTCGACACAACTTCGCCGCCTAATTCCGTCGACCAGGCCTTTTCGCCATTGAAATTGACCGCCAGAATTCTTCCATTAATTGACCCCACATAGATCACCGCATCGTCCGCGATCATCGACCTTCCGGCATCTTCCACGGGATATTTCCAACACTTTTCCAGCTCAAAACCCGGGTCCGCCAATTCCTGGGCAGACGTGTGACTAGGCGAAACGATCAGGATCAGAAAGACCAGGCAGGAAGCAAATAAACGCGGAAAAAAATACATTAAAATAGGCAACATGCGATCTGTGCAAAACGACGATTTTAGCACACGCGTGTGTCGTGTTATATTGATGCCATACAGTAAAGATAAGTTAGCTAAAAAATACACTTTAGAGGAATATTTATGTCGTTTAATAAGATAATTCTAGTCGGTAACCTGGGTCGCGACCCGGAACTTCGCTATACCCCCCAAGGCGATGCGGTTTGCAGTTTTTCAATGGCAACCAATGAGCGCAAAAAAGACAAATCAGGTGAATTTCAGGATGTCACAACCTGGTTTAAGGTAACACTCTGGCGTAGACAGGCCGAAAACGCTTCGAAATACCTTTCTAAAGGCAGCCCTGTCTATATCGAGGGCCGACTCCAACTAGAAGAGTGGACAGATCGCGACGGTAAGGAACGTTATACTTTGGGCGTACAAGCGACAGACATGCAGTTCATTAGTGCTCGTGGCGAAGGCGGCGGTGGCGAGTACAGCGGTGGCGGGCGTGACGAGTATGACGACACGCACAGTGGTCCGCCGCAGTCGGGTTCTTCCGCTGGAGCATCGGCTGGCAGTGCAAAACCAGCTCCGGTGTCGGCTCCGGCAGGAGCAGATGATGATATTCCGTTCTAGACTAGTCTGTAATTAGAGAAAAGAGGCGTTGCTTGAACACCAAGCAACGCCTCTTTTCCGTGCTAAATGTTAAAGGCCGACGATCCTATAGCCACTCGCCCATCTTTCTGAATTTCTGATAGCGCTCGTCCAGAAGTGTCTTTTGATCCATCTCCGATAATGCCTTTATCTCTCTGAGCAAGGTTTTCTTCAGCGAATCGCAAATGTTGTCATACGCCTTTTGACGCTTTTCATCGCCATCGACCGGAATCATCCACGGTTCGGCTTCAGGTATTATCTCATCGACTATCTCAAACTCTTTGAGGCTAACAGCCGTCAACTTCAATCCTTCTGCTGCATCGGGAGCTCGTTCGGCAGATTTCCAGAGGATCGCCGCACAACCCTCGGGTGTGATCACGCTGTAAACGGCATTTTCCATCATCAGCACGCGGTCGCCTATACCAATAGCCAACGCCCCGCCCGATCCGCCTTCACCTAGCACAACCACGATGATCGGCACCTTCAGGCCCGCCATTTCACGCAGATTGAAGGCGATCGCCTCTGCCTGACCACGCTCTTCGGCATCGATCCCCGGATAGGCTCCCGGCGTATCAATGATCGTTATGATAGGACGCCCAAATTTCTCGGCCAAATACATCAATCGCAGAGCTTTGCGGTATCCTTCCGGCTTGGACATCGCAAAGTTGCGATGGCGCCGCTCGTTGATATCACGCCCTTTTTGCTGGCCGATCACGCACACTTCTATCCCATCCAGTCGAGCAAATCCGGCTATCATGGCCGGATCGTCAGCATACCGTCGATCACCGTGAACCTCAACAAAATCAGTAAAGATCGTCGAAAAAAGGTCCATCGAATACGGACGATCCGGATGTCGTGCCATCTGAACGCGTTCAAAAGCGGTTGCAACCATAGTCTCCAATGATACCTTTTAGCGAAGCCAATCAACAACACAGCCCTTGCCTTCAAGCTCGCTTTGAAGGGTTCTGCTGCCCGCGACGCTCAAGCCGCCGGCCTCGATCTTAACCTCGGTCCCGCCGACATTTATAGTAAGAATGACCGGGCATCGGCCGCGTTCACGTTCAAGCGTTGAATATAGGCCTTCCAGCGACGTCTCATCAAAAAAGCTTGACGGAACCTTGATACTTACCGCTCGGGCACGCGAGAGAAAAGTGTCATCGAGCGAGGTTAGCTCGTTGATCATCATCGTAGGCTCCTGTCCGTCCTGTGCCTCGATCTTTCCGTCCGCTATGAACATTCGATCGTCAGCAAGCACGGGCGAGAGCTTGTTGAAGTTTTCTCCGAGCACAACCGCCTTGATACCTGACGAACGATCTTCGAAGCGGAACATCGCAAATCTATTCCCCTTTTTACTGGTGCGAATCTGTAATCCGCTGATCATCCCGGCAAGCGTCACCAGGTCGCCTGACCGCACATCCTCGAGGTCGGCGATCTGCCGAAGGCTGATGCCGTCAAGCAGCTCTTTGTAGTTGTCGAGCGGATGCGTGGAAAGGTAAAAGCCGATCGCCGCCTTTTCGCGAGAGGCCTGCTCGGCCTGCGTCCACGCCACCGCATCAGGAAGTGTCTGGATCTCATCTGACGAGTCCTCAACAGCACCAAAAAGGCCACTCTGTCCGCGTAGCCGATCCTCGGCCATTCGCTGTCCCTGCTGCAAAGCGGGTTCGATCGCGGCATTCAGCCGAGCACGCCATGATCCGACCTCTTCGCCATCGGTCATCATCGAATCAAAGGCTCCCGCCGCGATCAGGCTTTCGAGGCCACGTCGATTAACCGCTCCCGCAGCCATTCTCGAGCAAAAATCGAAGATCGACGTAAAACGTCCCGTCTTTCGAGCCTCGACAATTGCAGCGACGCTCGATGAGCCCATGCCCTTTATCGCCGTCAATCCGTAACGAACCGTATCGTCAACCGGCGTAAATCCATCGCCGCTCTCATTTACATCCGGCGGCAGCAGGGAAAGGCCCATCGATTTGAGCTCGGTCGAGTATTTATAGACCTTTGCACTGTCCTGGGCTTCGTGAGACAGGACTGACGCATAGAAGTAAGCGGGATAATGGGCTTTCAGATACGCTGTCTGAAAGGCAAGAACTGCGTACGCCATCGAGTGGCTGCGGTTAAATCCGTAGTCGGCAAATTTCGCCATCAGGTCAAAGATCTCTTTGGCCGTTTTTTTCGGGATCTTGTTCGCCACAGCACCGTCAACGAACGTTGCTTCGTGAACGGCCATTTCCTCGATCTTCTTCTTACCCATCGCCCGCCGCATCAGGTCGGCCTGGCCAAGACTGTAGCCGGCGAGACGCTGAGCGAGCTGCATGATCTGTTCCTGATAAACGAGAACGCCGAACGTGTTTCCGAGTATCGCTTCCATCTCCGGAAGCACATATTCCACGGGCTTTAAGCCGCGATGGCGGTCGATGAAATCGTCGATCATGCCGCCGTCGAGCGGGCCCGGACGATAGAGAGCGTTGAGAGCCGAGAGATCTTCGAGTTCCTTTGGCCGTAGACGGCGACACATGTCGGCCATTCCAGACGATTCAAACTGGAATATCGCCTCCGTTCGGCCTTCACCGAACAGCTCCATTGTCTTCTTATCGTCGGTCGGTATCTTCGCCCAGTCGATCGTGACGCCGAGTTTTTCCTTCATCGAGGCGAGACAATCGGCGATAACCGTGAGGGTCGTCAGCCCAAGAAAGTCCATCTTGAGCATCCCGACCTTCTCAAGATCGCCCATCGGATACTGGCTCGTAAGTTCGTCTTTGCCCGATAAGGCAACAGGAACGAGTTCATGTAGAGGTTTAGGACTGATAACAACGCCAGCAGCGTGAACCGACGTATGTCGCGAACAACCCTCAAGCCTTAAAGCCAGGTCTACCAACTCTTTAACCTTTGCATCCTTAACCGCTGCTTTAAGCTCTGGCACCGTTTCAAGTGCCTGCGAGATGCTCACATTTCGACCGCGGATCGGCGGTGGAATGAGTTTCGCGATCTTTTCAACATCGCCGTACGGCATGTTCAGGGCTCGCCCAACGTCCTTGATCGCAGCTCGCGAGGCCATCGTTCCAAACGTGATGATTTGGCAAACCGATTCCTTGCCGTAAAACTCGGTCACGTGGCTGATGACATCGCCGCGTCCGCGAATGCAAAAATCGATATCGATGTCGGGCATTGAGATGCGTTCAGGATTCAAGAATCGCTCAAACAGCAGATCGTACTGGATCGGGTCTACGTCGGTGATCTTCAGACAGAACGCCGCGAGGGAACCGGCCGCCGAACCTCGTCCAGGCCCGACCGGAATGCCCTTATCCTTGGCGTACGCGATAAAATCCCACACGATCAGGAAGTAGCCCGGAAAGCCCATTCGCTTGATCGTGGCGATCTCGATCCGCAGGCGTTCTTCATACTCCTCCATCGTGTGCTTAAGCGTTCCAAGCTCACGCATTGGCTCCCATTCGGTCTTTTTCCGCTCTTCAAAGCCTTCCCACAGGACCTTTTCAAAATAATCGTCAACACTGATATCGCCTTCGCTCACCGGGATCGGATAATTTGGAAGCTGTCGGACATCGTCGCCCTGCGGGATGTCGAGATCGCACATTTCGGCGATCTTCATCGTGTTATTGAGCGATTGCGGCAGTTCGGCTCCAAAGATGTTCCACATCTCCTCCGCAGAACGCAGATAGCGGATCGCTGACGCCGTTTCGCGGTTATCGCCGACGGTTCGCCCTTCGCCGATCGCGATCAGCACCTGCTGAGCTCTGGCGTCGTCCGCATTCATGTAATGAACGTCGTTGGTGGCCACCAGCTCGATACCGCTTCGTTTAGAAAGCTCGACGATATCCGCGGTCAGTTTTTGCCCGTATTCGTCGACACGGTCCTGTATCTCAAGAAAGTAATTGCCCGCACCCAAAATATCCTCAAACAATTTCGCGTTCGCCAGCGCCTTTTCCTGGTCTCCGTTCATTAGGAAATAAGAAACTGCTCCATCAACACCGGCCGAGAGGCCGATCAATCCCTTGCTTCGCTGCGAAAGCAGCTCGACATCTATCCTGGGTTTGTGATGAAATCCTTCGGTAAAGGCGGACGATGAGAGGTGTATCAGATTTTGATAGCCCTCGACGTTGCGGGCAAGCAGGATAATGTTGTAAAACCCGCGTTCGCCGGCTGCAACCGACGAAGTGCGGTCAACGCGGCTGCCAAACGTTAAATGAGCCTCGATTCCGATGAGCGGCTGGATCCCGCTGCCTGACATCACATTGAAGTACGAAACGGCCCCGTACATATTGCCGTAATCGGTTATCGCGCACGCTTTCATCTCCAACTCCTTTAACCGCTTGGCCAAAGGCTTTAGTTGGATTGTGCTTTGCAACAGGCTATAATCGGTATGTAAATGCAGGTGAACGAAATCCTTCGCCCCAAAAACCGGCCGTTCCACTTTTTGCGCCATATATGAAAAAAGTTTATCTCGAAACTTTCGGGTGTCAAATGAATGTCTCTGATTCAGAGCGCATCTCGACGACGCTTGCTCGTGACGGTTTTGAGATGACCGAGAGCGATACCGATGCCGACGTTGTCATCATAAATACCTGCTCAGTACGCGAGAAAGCCGAACACAAGCTGTATTCGCGCATTGGCCGCCTTCGCAAAAAGGCCGCTAAAAAAATGCCCGTCGTCGGCGTTATGGGCTGTGTGGCCCAATTAGAGGGCGAAATGCTCTTCGACAAGATCGCGGGCGTCGATTTCGTGCTTGGAACGAGGGCTGTCGGACGCGTTGCCGATGCCGTAAAGGAAACGATGCGGACCGGCGAACAGGTGCTTGACGTGGGTGAACGTGAAGACGAATATGACTGGACGGTAGCCGACACGCATCGTCACTCGCCATACGTCGCCTTTTTGCCGATAATCGAGGGCTGTAACAAGTTTTGCACCTATTGCATCGTCCCATTTTCGAGAGGCCGTGAGAAAAGTTTCGACGCCGTCGATCTCGTTGAACAGGTCATTGAGCTTAAAGAAAAAGGCGTTAGGGAAGTCCACCTAATCGGTCAAAATGTCAATAGTTACAGGCCAGAATCTAATGTAGGACTTGAAGGGTTTGAAGGGAAGTCGGCGTTCACAAAGCTGTTGAGAGCCGTCGCCGCGACCGGTATCGAACGCATCAAATTCGCCACCTCGTTTCCCCGCGATTTTCGATCAGATATCGTTGATGCTATTGAGGACAACGAGAACCTCTGCAATTGGGTACATTTGCCGGTTCAATCCGGCAGCAATAATGTGCTCAGCCTGATGAAACGCGGACACACGATCGAAAAATATTTCGAAAAGATCGACCGCCTGCGGTCATCGAGCCGCGATATCGCCCTGACAACCGACATCATCGTCGGCTTTCCGGGAGAATCTGAACAGGATTTCCGTGAGAGCGTCCGAATGGTAGAATATTGCGGGTTCGACATGGCATATATTTTCAAGTATTCGCCGCGGCCCGGCACGCCGGCATTCGAGATGGAAGACGATGTCTCGCCCGCTGAGAAAACCGTACGGTTCATGGAGCTTGAACGAGTTCAGAAATCAGTGCAAAATAAGCGTTTACAGCGATACATCGGCTCAAAACGTAAAGTATTGGTTGAAGGAAGATCGACCCGTTACGAAACCGGATTGACCGGCCACTCGACCTGTCACAAGGTAGTAAATTTTGAAGGCTCCAGCGATCTGCTGGGCCAGATCGTTGACGTTGAGATAACCGACATTAAAACAAATTCGTTATTTGGAGTGATCCGAGGATAAAAATGACAAACGACCAAAGCCTGATCGAAGTTAAGATCGGAGCCCTGATAATGGATCCAAACACGAATACGCCGATCGTTGTGCTCAAAGGCACCGATTCCGAAACGGTTCTGCCAATATGGGTCGGTGCCTTCGAAGCCAACGCCATAGCCCTCGAGATCGAAAAAGTCGTGCCGCAGAGGCCGATGACACACGATCTGCTCAGAAACCTGATCATCGAATGCGAACTCGCGGCCGCCAGCGTCGTCATAACCGATCTGCTCGAAAACACCTTTTTCGCCCGTATTGAGCTAAAGGATAAAAACGGTGATCCCGTAATGATCGACGCCCGGCCATCCGACGCCATCGCACTCGCGTTGCGTCTCGATTGTCCTATTTACGTCGATCAAAAGGTAATCGACCTGTCCGCGTCAACGACGCCGAGCGATACCGCGATCGACGATCCGGAAACGCCGACCGATGAATGGCCGGAGTTGATCGGATAAATCTTACATAATCTCTATTATCAGACGCAACAGGTATAGCAAATTATCGTAAATATCTGCGTATAAACATCTTCCCATCTATCACCTTATGACGAAACCAGCCGGCAAGTTATTTTATGGCTGGTACATCGTTGCCATCTGTTTGCTTGCCCTCGTGGTAAGTAACGGCCTTTCAATTGGCGGGATCCCGGTATTTTACAAGTTTGTTCAAAACGAGCTGGTCGCTAACGGTTCCGTGCCTCAGGAACGTATTCAATCCGTTTACGGCTACGCACCGGCGATCACATTCTTTCTGGCCGGGCTGCTCGGACCTCTGGCCGGTTATCTGCTTCAGCGGCTGTCTGTGAAGTTCATGATGATCCTCGGCTGCCTCGTGCTGGGCAGCGGCGTGATCGTTTATTCTCAGGCCAGTTCTGTCGCGATGGTCTATCTGGCCCACGCATTGCTCGGAGCTTCGCTGGCATTTGTTGGGGTCCTGGTCTGTACTGTGCTGGTCTCGAGCTGGTTCTCTAAACGACGCGGCACGGCTCTGGGCCTGGTATTGACCGGCACAAGCTTCGGCGGCGTTCTGATACCGCAGATCGCAACCCCTTTGATCCAGGCATACGGTTGGCGTACGGCAATGATAGCTGTCAGCCTGCTGGTTTGGGCCATTCTGCTGCCAGCCGTAATATTTCTGGTCAAAGATCGACCGTCTGACATCGGCTCGCTGCCTGATGGAGCTGCCTCGACCACGATCGATGCGGATGCCGAAGAGGCTCCGGCATCTGGATTGACTCTATCTCAGGCTCTCAGAACGCCTATTTTCTGGATCTTTGGCGTAACGGCCGCTCTCATTTTCTACACGATATTCGTGGTCACTCAGCAGTTGAATCTATATCTGCAGAGCCCGAAGCTCGGATTCTCGCCGCAGCAAGCCGCAGGTGTTCAGTCCCTTTTGTTCGCTCTTAGCGTCATCGGCAAATTCCTCTACGGCTTTCTTAGCGACCGTTTCCCTATCTCAAGAGTAATGCTCGCATCAGCCGTGATAATGGTGCTGTCATCTCTCACGTTTCTCTACTTTAATCACGTTACCGTTTACGTCTTCGCGGTACTTTTCGGCCTGAATTACGGCGGAATGTTCGTTCTGCTCCAATTGATGGTCGCAGAACATTTCGGCGTTAAAGAGTACGGAAAGATACTCGGCGCCGTCATATTGATCGAAACGCTAGGAGCGTCTTCCGGGACCATAATCACCTCAAAGATCGCTGACGCCGACGGCGGCGATTACACACGAGCTTTTTACAGCCTGATCCTCGTCACGCTCCTTTCCCTGGCGGCAACCATCCTCATCAACCGCATTTACCGCAGCCAGAGTGCCGAAAGACTCGCGTAAAAAAAACTAAGCCGCCGTTTTATTTATGCAACGTTTTGCCATCCGTACACACCTAAGGTAGGATGGGGTAGGAGAATTTAGCGCGATCAGACCAAAAATCAACTATCCGCCTGTGGGGAATTTTTCCCCAGTACAAAATGCGGCAAATAAACGGCCGCTACACTCGCAAACGCTATGTTTGTAAGGGTTTACACACTCGAGTTGGGAGAAGGATAACAAAAATTCGCACCGTCTCACTTACGGTGAAGGTTTTTCCTAAGTGAGACGATTTTTCGCCGCATATCGTTGATCGAATTACACTTAACCCGTCTCACTTTGTCCTGCCAAGTGAGACGATTTTAGACGGGTCGCGACTACGCCAAAAACATGAAACGCCCTGCTTTTGACACGTTTATGGTAAAAGGCTATCATTATCGTTTTGTTATCTATTCAGATTCCAATTAGTACAGCCCTATAAAAGGAGTTACGTAAACACTTGAGTAACGGAAATTTTCTATTCACATCGGAATCGGTCACAGAGGGCCATCCAGATAAAATTGCGGACCACGTAAGCGACGCGATACTTGATGCCATCCTGGCACAAGATCCGACGGCTCGTGTAGCCTGCGAAACGCTTGTGACCACCGGACTGGCAGTTGTCGCCGGCGAGATCACAACCTCGGCAAAGGTCAATTACAAGCAGATCATTCGTGAAACTATCGAAGAGATCGGCTATGACAATGCTGAGTACGGCTACGATTCGAACACCTGTAGCGTCGTCGATGCTATCGGCACACAGTCGCCTGACATCGCCCAGGGCGTTGATACCGGCGGTGCTGGCGATCAGGGCTTGATGTTTGGTTACGCTTGTAACGAAACGCCTGAACTGATGCCGATGCCGATTCAGATGGCTCATAACCTGACCCGCAAATTGAGCGAGGTTCGCCGTGACGGCACGATTCCCTATCTGCGTCCTGACGGTAAATCGCAGGTTTCGATCGAATATCGCGACGGCAAACCGTTTCGCGTTGAGGCAGTTGTCATCTCGTCGCAGACCGCTGACCTTCCGATCGAGCAGATCCGTGCAGACATTCTCGAAAAAGTCATCAAGCCTGTCATTCCGGCTGAATTGCTTGACGAAAACACCAAATACCACATCAATCCGACCGGCAAATTCGTCGTCGGGGGCCCGATGGGCGATGCTGGTTTGACTGGCCGTAAGATCATCGTTGACACGTACGGCGGCTATGCCCCGCACGGCGGCGGTGCTTTCTCGGGTAAAGACCCGACAAAGGTCGACCGCTCGGCTGCATACATGGCCCGCTATATTGCTAAGAACATCGTTGCTGCCGGCCTCGCCGATAAGTGTACTGTTCAGTTAGCTTACGCTATCGGAGTTGCGGAACCGGTTTCAGTTTTGATCGATTCGCACGGCACCGGAACGATCGATGACGAGCGGATCTCGGACATCGTCCGCGAGAACTTCACGCTGACGCCAAAGGCGATCATCGAAGCTCTCGACCTCCGCCGCCCGATCTATAAAGCAACCGCACGTTTCGGCCACTTTGGACGTAAGAACGGTGAGTTTACTTGGGAAGTTACAGATAAAGCCGAAGCTCTGAGATCAGCGGCTGAGGAACATAAAGGAGTCGCAACAAATGGCTAACGCAGGAACTTCAATGGAATACGATATTAAAGACATCAACCTTGCACCGCAGGGTAAACAACGCATCGAATGGGCTGACCGCGAAATGCCGGTTCTCCGCCTCATCCGCGAGCGTTTTGAGGCTGAAAAGCCGTTAAAAGGCGTCAAGCTTATCGCTTGCGCTCACATTACGACCGAAACCGCGAATCTGGCCCGAACACTGCAGGCTGGTGGAGCAGAATCGCTTCTGATCGCTTCGAACCCGCTTTCAACGCAGGATGACGTAGCGGCTTCCCTTGTGGCTGATTGGGGCATTCCTGTGATGGCTCATAAGGGTGAATCTACAGAGACTTACGTCCGCCACGTTAAAGCAGCACTTGATACAAATCCGAACCTCATCATTGATGACGGATCTGACGTTGTTGCTACGATGATCAAGGAAAAGCCTGAGCTGATCCCGACGCTGATCGGAACAACGGAAGAAACCACAACCGGTATCGTTCGCCTCAACGCGATGGTCAAAGCCGGTGTGCTCACCTTCCCTTCGATCGCTGTCAACGACGCACAGACAAAGCATTTCTTCGACAACCGTTACGGTACAGGCCAGTCGACTCTGGACGGTATCATCCGTGCGACCAACATCCTGCTCGCAGGTAAAGTCATGGTCGTTGTCGGCTACGGTTGGTGCGGTAAAGGCGTTGCGATGCGTGCCCGCGGGCTCGGGTCGAACGTCGTGGTCTGCGAGATCGATCCTATCAAAGCGATCGAAGCAGTCATGGACGGCTTCCGCGTGCTTCCGATGAAAGAAGCTGCGAAGATCGGCGATTTCTTCGTCACCGTCACAGGCAACCGCCACGTGATCGACAAGGAACACTTCGAAGTGATGAAGGACGGAGCGATCGTCTGCAACAGCGGACACTTCGACCTCGAACTTAACCTCGATGCCCTTCGCGAAATGTCGGCTGAGGCAGTCAAACGCCGTCCATTCGTCGAAGAATACATTGGTTTAAGCGGTGGACGCAGCGTGATCGTACTCGGCGAAGGCCGCCTGATCAACCTCGCTGCTGCCGAAGGCCATCCGGCTTCGGTCATGGATATGTCGTTCGCCAATCAGGCCCTGTCGGCTGAATTCCTGGTCAAAAACCACGGCAAACTAGCCGCTGGCGTCCACGTCCTGCCAAAAGAAGTCGACCAGGAGATCGCTTCCCTCAAGCTCCACGCCATGGGCGTCCAAATGGACATCCTCACGCCGGAGATGCTCGAATACATGACGAGCTGGGAAACAGGCACGTAGTTAGATTCAGAGTATCGAATTTCGAATGGCTCGGCGGAAACGTCGGGCCATTCGTATTTACGATCGACGGTTCGAGCGACCAAATTGATTTGCGCCGTTCGCGATGTTACTCTTCTTTCGATTCACCGAAAAATTAGAAACACGTCCCCCTCTCGATCAGGATCGAAATTATGAAGCGTCGATACTCGCTGTTGTCATTGATTTTGCTGTTTTTTGCCGCGCTTGCCGTTGACGGACAAGCGGACCTGCGTTCCTTAAAACTCGACGATCTTTTTAAGATCAAAAACGTCAGCGACCCACAGATCTCGCCTGACGGGCAATGGGTTGCGTACACCGTTTCGTCGATAGACGTTAAGGCGGACAAGTCGGACTCGAATATCTGGTTGGTGAGTTTTGACGGGAATACTCAGCGTCAGATCACGTTTTCAGTCGACAGCGAGACATCGCCGCGATGGAGCCCGGATGGCAAGTATTTGTCGTTCGTGTCTTCCCGCCCCGGACCGAATAAAGGCAGTCAGATCTGGGTGCTCGATCGAAACGGCGGCGAAGCGATGCAGTTTACCGAGATAAAAGGGCGTTTGCAGAGCTACGAATGGTCACCTGATTCTAAACGGATGGCGATGGTGATCGGAGATGCCGATCCGACGGAAACCGCTCCAGGGGCGACTGCTCCGCCGCCAAAACCAATCGTGCTTGACCGTTACAAATTCAAACAGGACGGTCAGGGTTATCTAAGTAGTACGAGAAAGAGCTATGTCTATCTTTACGACATAGCAACGAAAAAGCTCGACCGCCTGACCAAAGGCAAGTGGGACGAAGGCACGCCCGTCTGGTCGCCGGACGGCGCCCGCATCGCCTTTACGAGCAACCGCAAAGCAGATCCGGACCGCGATCCGGGTTCGCGAATCTACGTTGCCGAATCAAAAGCCGGAGCGATTGAAAAGCAGGTAACTCCGGATTCCAGTCGCGGCAGTCGTCCCGAATGGAGTCCGGATGGCAGAACGCTGGTTTTCCTGGAATCTGACGAACTTAAATACGGCGCCTACAACATGAATCACCTGACAACTGTCGCATCAGATGGCATTTCGGCACCGGTTAGGGTCAATGCGGCAGAAGATCTCGACCGTGGGGTTTCAAACCCATACTTTTCGGCTGACGGGCGATCGATACACTTTTTGGTGACAGATGACATGTCCGTTTATCCCGCAAAGGCCGGGCTTACGGATGTAAAAGCAGAAAGGTTGATGGCCTCGCCGGTTGTCATGTCGGGCTGGGATCACAATGGTAGCCGCGTGGTCGCGATGTCAGGCGGCGATAACAAGGCGAACGAGGTCTATGCTTTCGAGAATGGTGCTCTGCGACAGCTTACACGACAGAACGACACACTTTTCGCCGAGATCAACTGGCCCACGACCGAAGAAGTCCGGTTCCCCAGCAAAGACGGAACATCGGTCAGTGCCTTGCTAACTTATCCAGCTGGTTACGTGAAAGGCACGAAAGTGCCAATGTTGCTTAGGATACACGGTGGCCCGAATGGCCAGGATCAGCATTCATTCGCCGCCGAACGCCAATTTTTTGCGGCGAACGGTTATGCCGTCTTGGCGGTCAACTATCGCGGCGGATCGGGACGCGGACAAAAATTCTCGCGGGCGATCTTTGCCAATTGGGGACAACTCGAAGTTCAGGACCTGCACGCTGGTGTCGATCACGTCGTCAAAATGGGTGTTGCCGACCCGGACAAACTCGGTGTCGGTGGATGGAGCTACGGCGGCATCCTGACAAACTATCTGATCGCGAGCGACGATCGCTTCAAAGCCGGAACAAGCGGTGCCGGAACTGCGTTTACAGTGTCATATTACGGCTCGGATCAATATATCACGCAATACGACAACGAGATCGGGCCGCCGTGGGATCCGAAAGCATGGGAAACGTATCAGAAACTTTCCTACCCGTTTTTACAAGCAAACCGCATCAAAACGCCGACGCTTTTCCTCGGCGGTGCAAATGATTTCAACGTGCCGATCTCCGGTAGCGAACAGATGTATCAGGCCCTGCGTAGTCTAGGAATCGACACACAGTTGATAATTTACCCGAACGAGAACCACGGCATTTCGCGACCGAGCTATCAACGTGACCGTTATGAACGTTATCTTGCGTGGTATGACAAATACGTGAAGAAAATCGTCCCAACGCCGAGTTCCCCGCTGCTTGCCTGGGAAGGAAAATGGAGCGGTAAGCTGACCAATTTACCCGCGAAGCCAAATGCTCCGGCCGTTGAAGTAACCCGCGAGATCGGTGCGTTCCCTGCCGCTGACAACACGTGCACGATGTGGAAAACGACTTATTCTGAAGGCGGCGTGGTCAAGCAGGTCAAGGATTACAAACTCTGCCGCGGAGTTGGTTCGGCCGATCTTTTCATCGACGAGAATAACGGCATAAAATTACCCGCGAAACTGCTCGGCGATTCCCTTGTTTCGCCCTTCAAATACGACAATACACTTCTCATATCGACAGTCCGCCTTCGCGGCGACGTGTTAGAGGAAGAGATCGTTACAGTTGATGACAAACCTGCGACAAGCGGCGTTTTGCCGATGCTTGCGAAAGGAATACAGAGGCTGGAATTGCGGCGTGTGCCGTAGATAATGGCCGTTCGATTAATATAAGGAATATGATGAGAAATAAACTGATCTTCATCGCCGCAATACTTTTCGCAGCGATACCAACTGCATTAGGCCAGCCGCAGGCGACATCGACGCCGGAGATGATCGCACGGCGGAATGCGATCGAGGCCGAGCTGCAGTCTATCGCGGTCGTTGAACGCAAGGTGATGGTGCCGATGCGTGACGGGAAGCGGATGCAGGCTGACGTTTATCGGCCAAAAGATTCGAGCAAAAAATATCCGATCATCTTGTCGCGAACGCCCTATAACTTCAATTGGTGGGATGTTAGGCTCGGTGCTCCGCGTGATATGACTACGGTGCTCGACGCGGTTAAACGGGGCTACGCTTACATCATCATGAACGAACGCGGGCGGTTCTTTTCCGAGGGAAACTACGACATCCTCGGACCGCCGACTACCGATGGCGACGACGCACTAACGTGGATGTCTTCGCAAAGTTGGTCGAATAAGAAGGTGGGAGCGATCGGGTGTTCGTCCACGGCCGAATGGCAGATGGCGGTCGCCGCTCAGGGGAATCCGGCGTTTACGACGATGATCGCACAGGGCTTTGGCGCAGGTGTCGGCCGCGTTGGGCCGTATTACGAGCAAGGCAACTGGTATCGTGGCGGAGCGGTGCAGATGCTGTTCATTGCGTGGCTCTATGGTCAGCAGAATCAGGTCCGGCCGGTTTTCGATCCGAAAACTACGCAGGAAGAGTTGATCAGGGCTTCGAAATCATTTGATCTCGCTCAACAGGCTCCGTCGGTCGATTGGTCAAAGGCTCTGAGACATTTACCTGTAAAAGATATTTTCACCGCCGTTGATGGCCCGAAAGGCATCTTCGCCGACGAAATGCCGGTTCCGACCGGCGGAGCAATGATCAAACGCACTCCGAACGACCCAGCATGGTACAAAGGCGGCCTGTGGAACGACAGCATGAAGGTCAATATTCCCGGCTTCTATTTTATGTCTTGGTATGACGTTTCGACCGGCCCGAACCTCGCGATGTACAACCACATTCGCAAAACCGCGGACAAAGACATCGCGGACAAACAGTACGCCGTGATCGCTCCCGTTCTGCATTGCAGCTACACCCGTGCGACCGAAAACACCGTCGTCGGCCAGCGAAGCATGGGCGACGCGCGGCTCGATTACAGCAAAATGACGTACGACTGGTTCGATCATTTCCTGAAAGGCGAGCAGAACGACGTGCTCAAACGCCCAAAAGTGCAGTACTTCACGATGGGCAGCAACAAGTGGAATTCATCGGAAAGCTGGCCGCCGGTCGGTGCCCAACCGATGAAGTTTTACCTATCGAGTGGCGGCAAGGCAAACACTGGTGCGGGAGACGGCAAACTCGTCTCGGAACCGCCCGCGACCGATTCGCCCGACAAATTCACCTATGACCCGATGAACCCGGTTCCCTCCTATGGCGGTAACGTCTGCTGTACCGGAAATGCGGTTCAGGGCGGTTCCTGGGACCAAACGAAGATGGAGGAGCGAAGCGATATTCTCGTTTACTCGACCGATGTTCTGAAAGAAGGTTTTGAGCTGAGCGGCCCGATCGACATCACGCTTTTCGTTTCGTCGGATGCGAAAGATACAGACTTCACCGTAAAACTGATCGACGTCGACGAAACCGGCAAGGCCTGGAACCTCGATGAAACCATCCAACGCATGCGATACCGCGACGGCTACGACAAACCGCTCGTCTGGATGGAACGCGACAAGGTTTACAAGGTCAAGTTCCAACCAATGACCACCAGCAACTACTTCGCCCCAGGCCATCGTTTGCGAATCGAGATCTCATCGAGCAACTTCCCCCGTTTTGATAGGAATATGAACACCGGCGGGAATAATTGGGATGAAACGAAAGGCGTGATCGCAAGGAATTCGGTTCACCATTCAAAACAGTATCCGGCGGAGGTCGTTATATCGGTTGTTAAGAAGTAGTTTTTACTTGACGTCTGTTTTCAAAGGCCGGCTTTCGTGCTGGTCTTTTTTTATTTGGGTCTATGTTTGCTACATAACATTCAAGCTATTGCTCGGAGGCTAACATCAAGGGGTTAGTTTTTTGAAATCATAGGAGAATATTGTTATGTCTTTGATCCTTTGTCCTGAATGCGGTCATGAAGTTTCGACCACTGCTGCTGCATGTCCGAATTGTGCCAGGCCGATGCACGCTCCGCCCTTGGCCGAGCGAAAGGTGGTCGTTGCTCAACCGGTCG
The DNA here is from genome assembly GCA_041737885.1 of Pyrinomonadaceae bacterium. GTDB lineage: Bacteria > Acidobacteriota > Blastocatellia > Pyrinomonadales > Pyrinomonadaceae > OLB17. The sequence goes on from JBGSQW010000121.1 coordinate 97,798, forward strand.
ATCGTGAGGGCGGCTTTCCGACCTGGGCTTTGATACCGATCGGGCTGCTTGGCGTGGTGCTAATGTTTGTCGCCTATCTCGCTTTTCGCGGTGGCGATGATACGGCGAGCACGAATTTGAACGTCAACGTCGCGAGCAAACGGCCAACGACCGACACTCGATCGACGACGACATCGACAGTACCTTCCACCAGCGTTCCCGCTTCCGCTCCAGCACCCCCACCTTCGCAGACAACAACGGTTCCGGGAACTTCGACGGCACCGCCGGTCGCTCCAGTTCCTGATAAAGGCACGGTCGTACTGAACGCAAAAGCGACTTCATCGAGCGGATCAACGCAGGCGGTTAGAGGAACGAAGTTCTATCTTTTAGAAGAAGATGTAGAGACAATTCTGCGCGAAGCTCGTGTTGAGCCGATCGAAGGCAATACTCTGGCCGGAAGCCTCGGCCTCGCAGCTGTTTTTCCTGATCGTTATGGCGATTTTCAGCGTGCCGCCATGCGTGCGATTGCCGCAAAGGCCAAATATTCGGCAACAACGAATGGCAGCGGCGGCGCCAATCTGTCAGGTGTCGACCCGAAGGGATATTACCTTTTCGGGATCGCGAAGATCGGTCGGGGATTCGCACTTTGGAATTCGCCTGTTTCCGTTATTGCTGGAGACAACATGCTCAATCTCAGCCCACAAAGCGTGACCGAGGTTGCCGATCCAAATGGCTAGATCTTAGTCAGGAATTTGCTTCGGGTGTCTAAAATGGCACCCGCTTTTTTGTTTACGGAACCTTTTTACTCGCAGTGTTTTATCGGATATTGTAAGATGCTTTAAGTTAACTTTTCTTATGGCACGACCTCTGATCTTATCGCTGGACGGGCAGGATTTTCCGGTTACGATCGTCAAGATCGACCGGGAAAAGCTCTACGGGCGCGTCGAGATCGAGGCTTATGATGAGAAAGGGCTTGAGGCTTCACTCAGGGTTTTGGCGGCGGACGGCAAGACTCTGATCGACAAAGGCGGAACTGCTCTTGCGACGGTGACGGACAAAGGCGATTCTGTCGAGCGGAATGAACTGATTCCAATTACCCCTGATGGAGAGCCGATCGCTCAGGTGCCTTCCTCGTTCGGGCAGAAGAATGTGCTGTCGCCGGCGACTGTGGAAGACTATTTTGCGCAGATAGTTAAGAGCGTTTATCTCGTCGGCACGTTTGAGACCAACGACATTTCGGCACTGCACGACTATTTGTCAGACGGGCGGATGTACTGGTTCCCTTTTAGCTGGCGTGGCGGGATCGAGTATGACAACGCCTACCTGATCGGTACAGGCGGCGACATATTCATGGTGGTTGGAAAACAGGCGGATTTTCAGTACATTAAGCTGAATCAGGCCGCCGTGCTGGATTCCGGAGAGGAAGAGGAAATTTCAGCCGATGATCTTGATTTCGATCTGATGTGACGGAGCGCGGACACTCTTGTCCGCCTGTGAGAAAATACGTGCGGACAGGAGTGTCCGCACTCCCGTATGCCAATAAACATACTAAATTCTAAGAATCGTGATGCCGTCGTAGCGGCCGAGGCTTTGAATCCCACGCGCGTGATGCGTTACACGGATAAAAAGGGGCGGCCGATTTCAACGCGGAAGTTGTTGAAAACCGACACAACGCACGACTTGCCGGAATTGCTCAAGAAGGACAAAAAGCTTGAAAAAGTTTCCGACAGCCTGATCAAAGGCGATCCGGAAATCGATATTGAGCGGTTCGGGATGTTTCTGACCGACATGTCCCGCGTTTACGTTACGAAAAAAGGCATTATTCACCTCGTCGAAGAGATCGAGGTCACCTACAACGCCGACGGGACCGAGCGCAAACGTCAACCGCGCAAAAAGGAGCTGCAAAACATGAACGGCGAATTCCCGATGCGCTGGACCGGGAAATTTATCAAAAAAGAGGAAGCGGCTCACAAGTTCGTTTTTACGAACAAAAAGCAGCTCGTCCATATTAACGGCCTGACCTTCGATTTCCTGTTTGAGATGGCGAAAGATCTCGCCGAACGCGACGCCCTGTTACTCGTCCGTGGCGGCGAAAAAGGTAATGAACCGCTTGTGATGAACCGCGGCGGCAAACCATACAATGCGTTTCTCGAAGGCCGCGTGAAGGACGACTCGTATTGCCTGATATTGCACCTTTCGAACATGGAACTTAAGCGGCCTAAAGTCACCGTCGCGGAAGATTCTTAACGCAACGACGCGAAAGGGCAAAGACGCAAAGATAGATCTTTCCTTCGCTTCCCTTTCCGACTTTGCATTTTAGCGACTTTGCGTTAAAACAAACAAATGCTTGATCTTGGTTTCGACAAAGCTAAATTCACCTGCAAGTTCGGCTACTGCACGGGCAAGGCTCCTGATCTGGCCGACCCGTCGCTGCACGTAAAGGCTCAGGAATACAAACGTCGCGTCAGCGGCAATATGAAGGCGATCTCGGCTGATGACGCGTTCAAACTGCCGAAGGCGAAAGGCTATTTCGTCAGCCGCAAATACGACGGCGAGAACGCGATGCTGTTCTTTGACGGTGAGAAAATGATCTCCGTTAACCCCGGCGGCACCGCTAGGATCGGGCTGCCGGCGTTTGAAGAAGCGGCGGAATTACTGAAAAAGGCGAAGGTCGGCTCGTGCGTTCTTGGGGCTGAGATCTATGTAAAAGAAGACGCTACCAAAGCTCATCCGGTGCAGCAAGTCGTTCGCATTTTGCGTTCGCCGCCGTCAAAAGAGGATCTTGAACGCCTCGGCATCGCCGTTTTTGACATTATCGAGCTGGACGAAAAACCGGTTGATAGTGCCGCGAAGGTCTTTGACACGCTCAAGAAGTGGTTTGATAAAGGCAAAAAGATCCACTCGGTCGAGTTTGAAAAAGCTGACAGTATTGACACGATAATGGAACGCTTTACCGATTGGGTGGTCGGCGAAGGTGCCGAGGGCGTCGTCGTTCGCCACGATCAGGCCGGTTGGTTCAAGGTCAAGCTGCGTCACAGCCTCGATGTTGCTGTCATCGGCTATTCCGAGGGTACCGATCATCGAAAAGGAATGCTTCACGACCTGCTTGTGGCGGTGATGCGAAGTGACGGTTCGTTTCACGAATTCACCCGCGTCGGCGGCGGTTTTACTGACGAAGACCGTAAATCGATCGTCACTGATCTCAAAAAGAAGATCGTGCCGTCTGATTACGTCGCGGTCAATAATGATTACGTCGCCTACGAAATGGTAAAACCCGGCATGGTTATCGAGATTTCGTGTCTCGACATGATCGCCGAACGAGCCCGCGGCGGTCCGGTCAAGCGAATGGTGCTCGACTGGGACGGGAAAAAGTATTCCGCGACCACGCGAATGCCGCTCGTCAGCGTCATTTCACCGCAATTTATCCGCATTCGCGACGATAAAGAAGCCGTCGTCGATGACGTAAGCATTCGCCAGGTCACCGACCTCGCAGCCGTACCCGAAGCAGACAAATCAGTCCACGAAGACGACGATCCGCCCAGCGAGCTGCTCGAACGCCTCGTTTACACCAAGGTGATGAAAGGCAACACGATGGTCCGCAAGCTTTTGCTCTGGAAAACCAACAAAAAAGACCGCAATGATTATCCGGGCTTTGTCGTCTATCTCACCGATTTTTCCCCAAACCGCCAAACGCCGCTCGAACGCGAGATAAAGATCTCAAACAGCGAACGCACGGCGAAGCAAATGTTTGACGATTGGGGGAAGAAGATATTCATCACAGGCTGGGAGAAAGCCAGTTGACTGGAGAGCAAGCCCCCTTGCTTGCTCGTAAGATAGAGATAGAATTTTACATTATTTATCCGCGAGCTGTTCGCCGCGGGCAAGTAAGGGCGCTTGCACTCCAGTCTATGGCCGCACCATTCTACGAATTTGCCGATAACAAACGCCTGATGTGGATTGCACAGGAGTGGGTTCGCTATGCGGACGATCTGGCTGAGTGGGCAATGGAGCGGCTGGTCAATCGCCGTGACGTCTGGAGCCAGTACACGCTCAAGGATGGCAAGATCAGTGTTGTGATGCTGCCGATCGCCGAGCGGCGTAAACTCGGCACCGACATGGTCACGCTGAATAAGCTTAACCGCCATTTTTCCGCTAAATCGCCGGCTCATCTGATCGGGCTGCATTCGATCAGCGATCATTCCACGTGTAAATGGTTTGCGATCGACGTGGACTTGCACGATCCGAGTATGCCGAATGCGGATGAGGTCGCGGCGGCAAATTTTGAGGCTGCGCTTGATTGGGCAGAGCGGCTGCGTGAAATAGGAATGGACCCGTTGCTGTTCGATTCGAACGGTGCCGGCGGCTATCACGTGTGGGTTTTGCTGGATAAGGAATATCCTCTTGCCGATGGTTACGACTTCGCGGACAATCTTCGCTCGGACTGGAAAGAGTTTGATCTCGAACGAAAGCCCGAGCAATTCCCTCCTAAGCGCGTCGTCGGGCCGGACGACCTGCCATACACGCTACGAACGCCCGGCCGCCATCATACTCGGCATCATTACACGCGGGTTTATAATTTTGACGCAGTTGACGGCGAGAACGAGTGGCTTGAGGGCGGCGAAGCGATCGAAGCGATCATAGCGACGCGCTTATCAAAGCTTCCCAAAATAGCGAAAACTAAACGGAATGAGAATCTCGTCCCCGCTCCCCAGCCGAAGGTTGCGGTTAAAACACAGAAACCGCGTGTCTGTGTGGATTTGGACGGCGTTCTCGCCAAATATGACAAGTGGAAGGGTGTAGATCATTTTGGTGATCCGGTACCGGGAGCCCTGGAATTTGCGACCAAATTAGCAAAATTCGCGGATATTACAATTTTCACATCCCGATGTGCGCAAGATGTTCTTGAGGGTTCGCGAATCACGCCCGGACAGCTGCGAATCAAGGTCATCGAGTGGCTCGAAAAGCACAAATTCCCTTATACCGACGTTTACACGGGCCAAGGAAAACCGCGAGCGGCCGCCTTCATCGACGACCGTGCGGTCCATTGTGATCCTCAGAACGACTCAGGAGCCTTCGACGCCAGCCTCGCGGCGGTTAAAGGCCTCGTCAAAAAGCCGCACGGAGTTCCAAAAACCGCCGGAGGCTATACGGGAAAGTACAGTTCTTAACCAACAAACAAAACGTTACTCGATCGAACATTTCGCCTTCGCAACATATCGTTTCGCACCAAGATTTGTTACGTAGTAGCACGATCCGTCGAGCTCCTGAATGTATGTTTTTGTAACTGGCTCAGCGCGAAAAACCGGAGTTCCCCCGCCGGCCGTGCCGTTACCCGACGCAGATCCGGTCCCGGAACCGGTTGTAACACTTGCTTCCCCTGGTGCTATCCCGCGGCCTGCGTTCGTCCCGATGCCCGATCCGAGTTTAAGATCCGTGGCATTCACCCTGCGATTGGATGCTTTTACGCGCTGCATTTCCGAGGGCAAAATGACTATGTTGACCGTCGCCGGCCTTCCGACGCTTGAGCCATTGGCTCCTCCTACTGCGGTTCCTGAGGATGTACCCACGCCACTACCGTTCGCTGCCCCTACGCCGCCGCCGCGTGAGACGGCTGGCGCCGGTTTCGGAGCATCTCTTCCGGTCGCCTGTCCGTACCCGCTAAGAGCAAAAAGCGACATTACGACGACCCCGATGACAGCGTCTTTCGTTCGAAACTTTCTGGATAAATTGGCATTCATAATTCCCCCTATTCCATTCGTGTCGTTTGGACTTACTTTTACATTACATGGATAGTTTACGCTCCAAACAATGGCGGGTCTGTATGCTTCGATACACTTAAGACCTTCTGTAAAGGCTCAAGCGGGTGGCAGAATAGGTCGATTCGAGCAAAATACGACAATTTACGCAAAGTACGTCATTTTGGGCATTTTGTGTCTTTCTAGGCAAACTCGTATTTCTTTTTTGGAATTCTTGAGATAAGTTGGACACATGAATACTTGTGCCATCAGCGAATGCAGCTCGAACCGTCTCAATTGTCATCTCGGCCCGTTAACCCCGGACGTTCGATTGCCAGCTATAAACCGCGTCCTTGACCTGCTGATCGAGAGCCGTTTTGGACCTGGCTGCTGCTCGGAACCGGTTCCGACACTAGGAGAAAATCGATACGCAGAACGAGTGGTAGAGATGGATCTGCATCGGAAGAGATTCTACGCAGAACCCATCAGCGACGCTCAAGATCTAATGCTCCTCGCACTCTCGCCGTCGCCATGTCGGGCGATTGGCAGGCGAATGGCTTTGGGGAACGTCTCACTCACCACTTCACACCCAAACCGGGGACGCGGCTCACCCGTAGCGACGCGGCACTCGGCTATTCACCATTTCTTAACCACAAAAATCTCGATCTTTGAAAACTCAAATCCAGAGACGCAACATTATTTGCCGGGGCGGTAAGTCCGATTTGTCTTGCCCTTCAATTGTTCCGGGTAAAAATAGACGTCGCGCAAACTGCCGGTGCTGTATCTCTCAGCCTGATCGTTGAAATGGGGCGATTTGGGATCGCCGCTTTCGCCTCCGGCAGTGACGGCTTTGGCACGAACCTTTGGCCCAAATTCGACGACCGCGACAAAGCTGTTTCCGCTCGTGCCGTACCATTTTTTCGAGCCGCGAAATGGCCGTGCTCCGAACGAAGCGAGCGAGCCGAGATTGCCGGACGTAAATCCGACCGGGATGCTCGGAGCTGCGTCACTGAACGGATGAACGATGTCGCCCGTGATCCGTTGAAAACGGTTGATCTCGCCCCAGGCTGTTTTCCACGAGCCGAAATCAGCCTTGAGCTTGTCTGATGCTGCGAGCAGCGACTGTAAAAGCTGTTCGGACTTGGCCTTAGTTGCGATGTATTCTTCCAGCGAATTGCCAGCCTGTCTTGCCGACGGCCCGACTTTTCGCACCAGATCGTCTGCCCAGAAAACACCGAGCGACGTCGGCACGGAACCAACCGCCCATCTCAGATCCCATTTCTTTAATTCCGCGATCTGTTCGGCCAGGTTTCCTTTCATCGGATCATTTGCGGGCAATGCGTCCCAAGCTCTCACCAGTGCAGGAATTGTGGTCTCAAACCACGGAAGATAGCTGTCGTACGCCGCGTCGTTAAGTGATTCGAGCGTGAAGTCTTTCTTGTCCCTGAGAACGCGGATCGCGTGCAAACCGCGAGCTGATTCCACACCCGAATCGACATATTTTGGAAAGGCCGACTGCTTTAAGCTGCTCGGCCCGGCCGCCGACCAAGGCCAATTATTGCTGTTGTAAACCCAACCGCTCGCCGGATTTTTGAGATGCGGCAGCTCGTAGAACGAAAGTGATCCTTTCCAGTCCGAAGCCGCGTCGCTACCATCGACCGGTTCCGTCCAGTCAAATTTAGGATCGCGACGAGGGACGAAATTGGTGTGAAAGTAGGCAGTATTGCCATCGGCATCCGCATAGAGCGTAGCATTCGACGAATTCGCCTGCAGCTCCATGACCTTTTTGAATTCGTTATAGTTCTTCGCCTTCGTCCTTCCGAAGGACTGCATCAACGCCTTGAGCGGTTCGTTCATCAAGCCGACGGACACAAATTTGGTTCCTTCACTGCGAACGATTGGGCCATGATGGGTGAAAAGGGCGGTGAACTTACGCTCTGCAATTGCTCCGGTGGCGGACTTATATTTTATCGTGATGTCCTTTCCGGTCACAGGCCTTTCACGACCGCCCTGAACGTAATTGAACTTCCCATCTTCTTTTTTGACAACGGTTTCGAGCCATTCATCTATTCGGTCCGCCGCACTCGTCGTATGCATCCAGCCGAGACGTTCATTAAAGCCCTGATAGATAAAAAACTGTCCCCAGGTCGAAGCTCCGTAGGCGTTGAGGCCTTCTTCGCTCGTCATTTGCAGTTCGGAGCGAAAGAAAAACGAGGTGTGCGGATTGATCAGCAGTAGAGCCTTTTTTCCTTTCGTGTTCGACGGAGAGATCGCTATACCGTTTGACCCGGACGGTTCCTTGGTGAGATCCTCCGGTTCCCTGACCGCAACAAAGCCTTTGTCATAGAACGCCCGCAGTTGGCCGAGGTTGACCGATTCGATGTCACCGCCGATACTTCCCTCGCTAAACGTAAGCGGCATCCACGGTTCGAACTTTGTTATCACTCGCGGCTTAACCGACGGGTGCGTCGCAAGGTAATAGTTCAGCCCGTCAGCCCAGGCGTTCATCAGTTTACGCAGCCATTCGGGGCTTTCGAGATATAACCGTTTCATTTCCTGCTCGTCTATGAACAGCCTTTGCCGCAGATCGCTCCAGATAGCCCTCTCACCTTCGGCTTCGGCCATGCGACCTATCGAATTGAGGTAATTGACCTCGATCCGGTTGAAATCATCCTCAGCCTGGGCATACATTGCTCCGAAGACCGCATCGGCATCTGTTTTCCCTTTGACATGGGCGATCCCCCAGTTGTCGCGGGTGATCATCACATTAGCCGCATGCTTTTGCCACCGTGTGAGCTCGGCATTCTGAGCCTGGCCAAAAACGGTACTCGACAACAGAAGGACAACCAGCAAAATTAGTTTTCTCATAGGTTCGATCGGTTCAAATGTCAGGTTTGCGAAGTTTTTCCATTGTATCGCGATATTTTTTTTTCGTATATTTTGAACCTTTTTTATCTGCTTTCAGCTCAATTTTTTCCAGGGAACCAAACGAGAACTAAGCCCGTTTTCACTGACCATTTATGCTTTTTAGTCATTTTTGTTTTTTTTCTCGTCACAAAATAAACGACCGCGGGGTTTCCTAGTCGAGACAATATCGCTCAAACATTTATATCTTTTGAGACGTAGTACCCCTTCATTCGGAGCTGAATACCATGTTTTACAAGCTTTTCCATCATACGCGGCCATTTTATACCGCCATACTAGTAACCCTTTTATCACTTATTTCGATCGCTCAGGATGCCGGCCCGGCCGGATCCGAACCCGCAGTAAAGGAAGTCGCCTCAAGGCCCGCGATCACTTCTCCGGCGGAACCATCATCGAAGTACGTTCCTAAAAATGCCCCGGTTCGCATACCAAAAATGGAGACGGCTCCGGTGATCGACGGCCTGTTGAACGATGCAGTTTGGAGCAATGCTGCCTTGTTCGGAGATTTTGTCCAAACGCAACCCGGCGACAATGTCGCACCCAAACACCACACGGAATTCATGATGGCGTATGATGCCAAGCACCTGTATTTTGCGTTCAGGATAAAACAGGACCGGTCGACGATACGTGCGACGGTGGCTCGCCGCGACAATATCTGGAACGACGATTACATCATCATGTACATGGACACGTTCAACGATAAGCGTCAGGCCTACGCTCTCGGCTGGAATCCGCTGGGCATTCAGGCCGACGGAACCATGACCGAGGGTCGCGGCGAAGACTATAGTGTCGATATCATCATGGAATCGAAAGGCGTGCTAACCGACGACGGCTATAACATCGAGGTTGCGATTCCATTCAAATCGCTGCGCTACGAGGCGGGCAGGAATAAGAATTGGGGCCTGCACGTGTTTCGCCGCGTCAAATACAACAACAACGAACTCGATTCCTGGATGCCGAATAACCGCAGCATCAATGGTTCCCTGACCCAATCCGGGCATATCACAGGGCTCGAAGGCGTGGAAACAACCCGACAACTTGAGATCAACCCGAGTCTGACGGTCAGCGAAACCGGGCGACGTTCGCGTTTTACATTTGACGGAAACCCGGCCGGGCGATATGTGAACGAAGGAGTAAAGGCCGATTTTGGGATGACGGCGAAGTTTAGCATTTCGCCTACAGTTACTTTGGATTTTGCCTATAATCCGGATTTCGCGCAGGTCGAGGCCGATGCTCCTGTCAGCACCGCCAATGTTCGGTTCCCGATCTTCTTCGCCGAAAAACGGCCGTTCTTCCTCGAGCGGATCGATATTTTTCAGAGCGGGATGAATGTCGTCAATACCAGAGCGATCGTCGATCCGGACGTGGCTCTTAAATTAACCGGACGCCGCGGCAAGAATACGTTCGGCATAATGTACGCGTCGGACAACGCCCCGGGCAACTACTCCGTTGACGAACGCGAGAGCCTATTGCAATGCCAGAACCGACGCGTGGCCAACCCGACCGCCGGCATCGTCTGCTCGACCGAGCGGTTTATGGATGAAAACGCAGATATCGGCGTGATCCGTGTCAAACGTGACGTTGGCAGTTTCCACAACCTTGGATTTTTTGCTACGACGTATAATTTTGTGGACAGACACAACCACACTGCGGGCTTCGACGGCAGATTCAAGCTGACGCCAAAAGTTGTCGCCGAATTTCAGATCCTCGGGACCAATTCACGCCGAAATTTTTACAGCCCTGATCTCGACCAGAATCAGTACCGAACCGGCAACGGATTTGGTTATCGCGCTTTTATCCAGAGAACCGATCGCAATTTGTACATGGAGCTAGCGGCAGGTGGGCGAACCGCAGACTATCGAGCCGATGTCGGCTTTACAAGCCGCACCGATACAAATTCAATTGGCTCATTCGTCAGGTACGAGACGGACCGAAGCCCGAAGAATACGATCATCTTCAAACGGCTCTTCAACAACTCAAATATCATTTATGACTGGAAAGGCCGTTCGCAGGGAGCACAATCGAATACACAAGGAATGCTTGCGTTTCAACGCCAGATCTTTGTCGGTGCGGGACTAGAATACGGCTATGAGCGCGTCTTTGAGCACGAGTTTGGAGCTCGAAGATCTGCAACCCGGCAGGGAGCATTTTTCGGCGACAGTAATGAACGGTCCGCGCACCGGAAAGAGATCTATGGATTCGTTGAAGCCTCACCGTGGAAGCAGTGGTTCTTCCTGCTAGTTCTAAGCCAAAACTACGGCAGCCTGGACTACGATTTTGGGGCCGGGCCAAAATATCCGCGCGTCAGTGCTCCATATGTTAACTGGTATGAAACCTGTGGCCAGTTCGGTTCGGTCTGCACAACACCTGCCCCTCGCCAGGATCCGGGTGCCGGTGATCTGACCTATATCGAGTCATCGGTTCGCTATCAGCCGACTACCGCATTTCAGATGCAGGTTAACTATAACCGTTCGCGGCTAACACGAAACGACACGGGACGCGTCGCATTTGACGATAATATCCTGAGCTTTCGCTCGACGTACCAGTTCACCCGTAATGTCTTTGCGAGAATGCGTCTGGATTACTCGAACGTGGCGAGCCGTATTCGTCCCCAATTTGTTTTCGGTTGGACTCCAAGCCCTGGAACGGCCATTTACGCCGGCTATAACGATGATCTGAACTACAACGGATTTAATCCATACACGGGGCAGGCAGAACGTGGATTGAGCGGAAATGGAAGGAGTTTTTTCATCAAGATGTCATATCTTTTCCGAAAGAGTTTTTGATGAGCTAGCCAAACTTAAAAGACGGTCACCCTATTTTCAGCAGCTGTTTTTGTTTCTGCTGGTTCGAACGATTATTCTTTTACCAGAAGATCGAAAGGAATAATAAAATGTTCGTAAAAGCAATAGAAGAAGTTAGCGGCTATACCAAGGCGATACACGTTTTACAGAGGGTTTGGGGAGCAAATCGGATCGTTCCCGGGTCGGCGACTCTCTTTTTTGTCAACTCTGACGGCTGGGCTTTAACATGCGCCCATGTTGCCAAACAGATCATTGATGGAACGAGGATCGCCAATAATTTTGAGGCGTTTAAGGACGAGCGGGCCGACATACCTGCGGATAAAAATCAGAGAAATGCCCTAAACCAGCTCGAACGAAAATTCGGCATGAAAGCCGGAGAAACGATAGAGCTGCACACGAGACTCGTCGATTGCGTCGAAGGTGACCTTCAGCTGGATATCAAGATACACGGCACTCTTGATCTGGCTCTGCTGCATTTTCGCGGGGTATCAAAGATACTTTGTGATAATTTTCCGGTTTTTGGACGCGACAGCGAGGATCTGAAACAAGGAATGTCGATATGTCGTCTTGGGTTCCCTTTTCCGGAGTTCTCTAATTATGGTTACAACCAGTTGACCGACTCCATCGGGTGGACAAACGAAGGGCAAGAATTTACACCTCGTTTCCCGATCGACGGAATGCTAACGCGGCACGTCGCTGACCAATCCGGCAAGATCATCGCGTTTGAGCTAAGCACGCCGGGAATTAGAGGCCAAAGCGGCGGGCCCGCGTTCGGGGTCGATGGCCGCGTCTGGGGAATGCAATCGCTAACTCGCCACCTCGATCTGGATTTTGACATCGACGTTGAACTTCAGCGTGGTACAAAGATCAAGAAGATCCAGGACAGTGCATTTTTACATGTTGGCGGCTGTATACACTTAGACCCAATTAAAGAGTTTATGAAGGAACATGGCGTAAAGTATAGTGAGGCTTAGACTTATGTTCTAACCTTTGAAAGGAGAAAAACGCCAAGAAAAGTAAAGATCAACAGTGGCGACCAAACCGCGAGCCCCGGTGAAAGCAACCCGTTCAGTCCGAACTGATCGAATATCGTACTCGTTCCGGTGAACAAGAGCCAAAGACCGATAGCATAACCTACGGTAGCGGCCTTCCCTTTTCGGCTAAGGTTCAGAGCAAATGGAGCTGTAAATAATGCCATCGCCAGTGGCAGAAGGAATGTTGTGTATTTCTTTTCAAGCCCGACAGACAGGCTTCTCTTTTCAAGCTCGGAATCCGCCACTTCAATTTGGCGTTTCAATTCCGGAGTATTCAAATGGCTGGGCTTCGTTCGGAACTCTGTGAAAGGGTTTAGCGTTTCAACGATTTCGCCACCCGAAACGATCTCAGTAACGACTTTGCCCTCGGTGAGATTATTTTTTTCAACTTTACCAATGAACCTCAATCGGCCATCAAGCCATTCGCCGCGATCTGCACGGTACACAACTTGCAGCCTCTCGCCGTTATCCGCAAATTCATATATAGCGAGATTTTTCACACAACGCTCTGCACAGCTAACGTCTGCTTTATCGTTATCAGACGCAAAAGCTGTTTTGACCGGATTTCCGATAAATGCCAACCTTCCAGGCGAGATCAAATTCGATCGTCCGTTCCCGGAATGGTGGTTAACGGCAACACCCGCCGGAGGAATTACACTTCCCTGTTTCGCTACTTCGTCGCGTATTTCGTTATCAGACGCGGCATTCCGTAACCCCCTCGCTTCTCGGAAATATGGCAACCCTGAGCCAAATACGTTATCAGACGCAACTTCGTCAGTGACGAGCCGCCCTCCGTTGACAGAAGATTGACCGCCTGCAGCATCGGCAAATTCGAACGAATAGATTCGCTTATCGTTCGCGACCCAGTTCTTTGAATTCTGCCGAATAGGCACTCCACGATTCCGAATAAGGGTTCGGGTCTCGTCCTGAAGTCGGTTAGCGGTCGGAAGCAGCCTTTCCTGGATCAGCCAATTCCCTGCTCCAAGAAGTAAGGTGAGAAGAAAACACGGAAGCAATAACCTATAAACGCTCTGCCCCGCAGATGTCCAGGTTACGATCTCATTGTTCCTCGATTTGATCACATAGGTTGCGAGCGTTCCGACCATTGCGGCGGATGGTGCGATCTGAAGATAAACAAATGGCAGCAAATAAAACAGATATTTGCCAAGGAGAAACAAGCCGCCATCTATCGTGCCGGCAAACCTCCACAGTTCAAACGCCGTAAATATCAAGAAGATCGACGAGAGAAAAACGAGAGTCAGAAGAAAGTTTAAGATGAGATTTCGGATCAGATCAAAATCGCGCAGTCCGGTCGTGAGATCCACGAAGATGTTGCGGGCCTTAAATCCACCGGCCCGGCTTTTAAGATTGCCGGCGAATTCTGACACTGAATCACTTATGTTCCGGAGCGAGCTAATACGGCGAGAATAATTAAGCCAAACAATTGCAGCGACACTTCCGGCCAGAGGTATGAAGCTGCTTGCGAACACGGTGATCGCTCCAACTCTCGCGAGCTGCTCGCCGAGGAAGGTGAGCAAATAAAATCCAACTAGTACGCCTAGTGCTACACCGATTCCAAATCCGCGGCCGCCGCGATTAAATCTCAGTACGATCACGGTTCCGAGTAGACAGAATATCAGCGGGGTGACGGATAATATTATTCGACGCTGCCATAATATTTGAGCTTCGATCTTCTCCGCTCCGTCTTTTGTTGATGCGTAATCAGATAACTGCTGAAGGCCAAGTTCATCGGGGCGTAGCTCGGTCAGGCTTAATCTATCGATCAATTCATTCCTTTTAGTCTTGATCGCATATCTTACTTCGCTGATATTCTCCGACACATATTTACCTTCGCCGGGAACTAAAGGCAGTGTCGAGATCGTGGCGTTTGCCAAGACAAGTTCAGATTGCTGGCCCGTAGTATCGACACGCCCATTCCGTGACGTTATCAGACGCAGACTGTTATTCGCCTTGTCTTCGCTGTAAATGAAAATATTCTTCCAGGTGCGGGTTTCCAGATCACCACCCTTTACATAGATCGTGTATCCATTAACCTCGGTATTAAAAACACCAGGTTCTATCGGAGATTCAAGCTTTTTGATCGCGGTCTGCAAAGCTACGCTGCGAACAAGCGATGCGGCTAGCGGCACGCCTTCAAGATTGACGAAGAACGCGAATGCCGACATGAGGATCCCTAGCAATACGATCGGCATTGCGATCTGTATGTTTCCAACACCGGATGCCCTGATCGCGACGAGTTCGCTGTCGCCCTGCATCTTTGTCAGTCCAATGATCGTTCCGACTAGCATAGCCATCGGACAGGTGAACGCGATGACGTTCGGCACAAGTGCGACAGACAATTGCCAGATCAGATTGGTTGGAATATTTACGCTAAAAAAGATGTCGGAATAGCGGCTTGCCTGCTGAACGAACAAAATAACGCTTAGCAAAAGCCAGGAGAAGATAAAGTACGGAACTATCGTCGCGACAAGATACCGGGAAATGAGCCAGCTGATCTTTTTCATTATCTTAGGTATTGATCGCGAGGGATTTTTCCCCGATCACCTCTCGGCCGATGGATTGAGAGATCACCTGCTTGAAAATTGCCGAAAGCGTTCTCAACTCCTCTACCTTTTCAAGCGTTAGTGATGCAAAATCCTGAGGAGAAAGACGTCTTGCCGACGCCGCTATGACACGCGTTTCGGCATTTAGCACCTTCGCGTGCGATCGTCGGCAATTCTCACATTTCAAATGCAAATCTGCCTGAATTCCCGTGTCCTCATCATCGGCAAATACTCGCCCGCATCCATCACATTTGCTCCAATCGGGTAGATATCCGGATAGTTTTAACAGCCAAAGCTCGAAATAAACCCCGATTCCCGCAATGGTCGCACCTTTGGACGCCGCTGTTTCAACACACGCTTTCACCATTCGGTAAAGCGTGTCGTTGGGATCGTGTGGTGGCGAAAACGTAGTGAGGATCTCACCGAGATAAGAAAACTTTTGAAGGAAATCGGGATCACTCGCGGCCACAAAATTAGATCGCACCAGGTCTATCCTTTGGATCGAGACAAGATCTGACGATTCTTTTTCAAAATATTCGGCTCGAACAATAGAAAACGGCTCTAGGCCGCTTCCGAACTTACTTTTTAGCCGCTTCGCACCCTTGGCAACACCGCGCACCATTCCGTGATCTCGCGTCAGAAGCACAACTATCTTGTCAGCCTCGGCCAGATTATAACTCTTGATGACCACGCTCTCGGTCTCGACCAGCGGCATTGTATAAATGATCTCCGGCGGTTTACCAAGGAATAAAGTAGAGTATCCACGCCAAAACAAGGCTGACAACGACGAACTGGGCAAAGGATTTGAGCCCGTAGATTATCCGATCCTTCGGCGTTCCATCCGAGAATGTCGCGAAAGCTACAGAAACAAAGAGGGCAAATCCCACAAGGTATAAAAAGTGGATCATTCCTTCCTCCCGACAGCGATATCTGCGGCGTCCATTGCAGCAAGGTAATTAATCAGGCCGGCGACCTCTAAAAATCTTCCGCCGTATTCAAACGTGGCAAGAGCAGCGACCTGCGGCGAAGGCGTGCCTGCCATTATCAAACTAACAAATGCACCTAACCCGTTGCCGAGTTTTGCAAAGATATTTAGAAGAAACAGCAGCGAACCGTCCTTGAATTCAAAGCCGGGATAATGTGCTCCGCCGCTGACGATAGCGATCGCAAACATCAGCCAAACGATAATAGCCACCAATGCTCCACGCACCGGACGTTTCTGAAGAATATGACCCACGCCGGGCAAAAACCAGGCAATGAGACCGACTATGACAGGGTTGTTCATCGATTATTTACTCTGAATAAATATAAATACGCCGCCTAAACTTCTAATGACTACTACGTTCAAATCGCCGCGTGCGGTTCCGACTATTATCCTCGACATCTACTCACGAAAAGCTCAAATAGCTCTCTTGAGAGTGCATCAAACTTAAAAGTTATCTCCGGATGCCATTGTACGCCGAGGACAAAACTTTCCGGCCTGGTATCTTCGATGCATTCAACCACGCCATCGGTCGCCCAAGCGACGGCTTTCAGGTTATCTCCGACCGCTTTTACGGCCTGATGATGCGAACTATTAACTCGGACATCACCGGCAGCATCGCTTACCGCGCCCAAACCTGAAAGCATACTTCCCGACTGGATCGAAATCCTGTGAGACAGCCTGTCATACGGATTTCCCTGATCGTGTTTGACCGTCTCATCTATCTGCGAGCCGATATCCTGCACGAGACTGCCCCCGCGAGCTACGTTTAGAGCCTGCATTCCAAAACAGATGCCGAAAAGCGGTAAATTCAGCCTTTCTGCTTCTTCAATAACCAGACGATCGGTCTGATCTTTCTCTGGAATAACCGTCCCAAGCCTTGGATGTGGCTGTTCGCCGTAATAGGCGGGATCTGTGTCGGTATTACTACCCGGTAACAAGATCCCATCAAACCCATCGAGAGCCGAAGCAATATAATCTGCCTTCGGAATAAGCCCGAGATGCACGGGAACGCCGCCGCAGGCCTCGATCGCTTCGCTGTAATCGCGGCCGAGATAAAATCGACGCGTTTCCATTTCCAGGCGCATCGTTATGCCGATCTTCGGTCGCTTACTCATAAAACCCTTTAATGTTCAGATATCTCGTTGTCTTTGTAAAGTTTGCAGAGTTTTTTAACCGTGATCGCGGGGTGCAAAAACTCCGAAAACCGCGATCCGCAAAACCATCTAACCCACACGCTCAACTCTACAACCCGATAAACTCTCCAAACTATCCGCCGTTTGAGGATTTGAAACTAAACACTTATCATTTAATGCTATGCGAACAGAAGATCTCAGCCCGCGAATTCGGTCCACCACGGTTTTGCTTGTAAAACGCGACGGAAAGATAGCGATGGCCGGCGATGGACAGGTCACGCTCGGCGATACGGTCATAAAAGGCAACGCTCGAAAGGTACGTCGGATATCCAACGGCAATATTCTCGCTGGTTTCGCGGGGTCTACGGCCGATGCCTTTTCGCTACTGACTCGTTTTGAAACAAAACTGGAGCAATTTCAAGGGCAGCTCGAGCGGGCGGCAATCGAACTCTCAAAAGACTGGCGTACCGACAAATACCTGCGAAATCTCGAAGCCCTGCTCATCGTAGCCGATAAAACCGACGCCTTCCTCATCTCAGGCAAAGGCGACGTCATCTCGTCAGACGACGGCCTGCTCTCCGTAGGCTCGGGCAGCATGTACGCACTCTCTGCCGCAAGAGCAATGATGAAACACACACAGCTCTCAGCAAAAGAGATCGCCGAAGAATCCCTCAGAATCGCCGGCGAGATCTGCATCTACACCAACAGCAACCTGATCGTCGAAGAGATCTAGAAATTGCAACGGCCCGCCGACGTTCAGGTGCCTGAAAGGACGTCTAGAGAATCTCTCTGCAACAAATCCATCCCTTCCAGCGTGTTCAATATAACGGCTATTGTGTTCTGGCGTACATTCTTTTGGGGTGTAGTGAGTTTATAATTGAGTTATCGCAGAGTACGAGTAGCTGTGGGGAGATCGGTGGGGTTTTGGTCTGGTTTTATATGTATTTTATATGGGCCGGATCTCCACGGGTCTTACCTGAAACATTGGCCGCGGAGTTAGCAGTTTTAACGAGGAGTACCGCAATGACGAATGATTTGATCCTTACAAAGAACGAACAGAGAATCCTAAACGTGGCAGATGCAGAAGGTAGTGCCGAGATGGAATCTAAAACGGTGGAGACCGCAGTTCCGATCGACGACCGAGTTTCGAGACGCGTGGATATTGACGCTTATGCGGGCAAGAATCCAATTTTCTTCGCCGCAGGCCGCCGAAGACGGTCTTCGGTTATTTTATAAATAGATACAAGCAATCAATAAAAACGAGGGAGCCCGAACGGTTCCCTTTTTTTGTTGGCAGCTGTGCAATTCCTGGTTTCGTTTCGGGAGAAAACGTAATTTCCCAGCCGTCTTGAATCCTCAACGCAAAAAATAATAGAATTATAACTCCTACTTATCTTTTCGACGGGAGGCGAAACGATGAACGATCCTAAACGGCCTTACGATATTTCCTACGACATTCGGCCCGAATATTTACGTGCATTTATCATGGGCGATCTTTCTGAAACAGTGACAAAGGTCAAAGTCTGGGCCGAGATCATCGACCGCTGCCGCGAAAGCGGGCATGCAAGGTTGATGACCGTGCTGGACGGGCCCGGGAATACGAGCGAGATCGACGCATTCGATTCTTCGCGGCAGATCGTCTCTCTCGGGCTCAGCGGAATAAAGATCGCCTATGTCGATCTCGACCCGGCAAATCACGAGAACAATCAGTTTGGCGAGCTTGTCGCCGAAAACCGCGGAGCCTTTGCCAAGGTATTCACAACCGAAGCCGAAGCCCACAATTGGCTCATCGGCCCTCGTAGATAACTATCATTTGCAGCGGCAATTTACAGAGCTTGCGAAAGTTTGGGTATTCTCTCCGCCTATATGCCGGGCGTGGGATCAGAACACGCAATATATCTCATGTGCAAATCCCAACCTCATGGCGATGATGGATAGGAAAATGCAAGTATCTGTAAATAAACAACCAGACTTCACGTGCGTTCGCGGTGTCGTTTCGTTTACCATTAGCTGATGGCCATCTATCTGGGCGGCGAGACCGTAGCCGCGAAACCAAATCTTGACGATCTAACGCCGCGACAAATCGTTGCCGAACTGGATAAATACGTCGTGGGGCAAAATGCTGCGAAAAAGGCAGTTGCAGTTGCCCTGCGCAATCGCATCCGGCGGCAGAAACTTCCCGCCGAGATCGCCGAAGATGTTTTGCCGAAGAATATCCTTATGATCGGCTCGACCGGCGTTGGCAAGACCGAGATCGCGCGTCGTCTTGCAAGGCTGGCAAATTCCCCGTTCATTAAGATCGAGGCTTCCAAATTTACCGAGGTCGGATATGTCGGCCGCGATGTGGAAAGCATGGTCCGCGAACTCGCCGATGTCGGCGTAGATATGGCGAAACAAGCTGCTTTTGAGGAAGTTTTGCCGCGTGCCGAACAAAATGTCGAGGAAAAACTGCTCGACATTCTTTTGCCGACTTCCGACTTTCGCTATCAGGCTCAGGACGATGATGAAAGGGCCGCGGAACTCGAGAAACACGAGAATTCAGTTAGCCGCACAAGAGAAAAGCTTCGTGAACAGCTTCGTCGCGGTGATCTCGACGAACGTCTGATCGATATCGAGACGACCGACCGTTCTAATACCACGATAGATTTTATCGGCGGGCAAGGAATGGAGGAAATGGGCGTAGATCTGCGAAACATGATGGGAAATATGTTTCCTACCAAGACCGTTTCGCGTAAATTGACCATTGCCGAAGCCCGCAGTTACATGATCCGCGACGAGCAGGAAAGCCTGATAGACGTCGAACAAGTTACACGCAAAGCAATCGAGCGCACGCAGAACGCCGGGATCATTTTCCTCGACGAATTGGACAAAGTCGCTGGCCGTGAAAGCGGCGGTAATCCTGACGTTTCTCGCGAAGGCGTTCAGCGCGACCTATTGCCGATCGTCGAAGGCACAAATGTGAACACCAAGCACGGAATGATCTCGACCGATCATATCCTGTTCATCGCCGCCGGTGCATTTCATGTTTCTAAACCATCGGATCTGATCCCGGAACTTCAGGGCCGGTTTCCGATCCGCGTGGAACTGGAAGCTCTAACGATCGAAGACCTGAAACGCATTCTTGTTCAGCCCAAGAATTCCCTGATAAAACAATATCAAGCCCTTCTCGATACCGAAGGTATTACTTTAACTTTTACCGAAGACGCGATCGACCGGCTAGCTGAGATGACCGCAGAGATCAATAAAACAACCGAGAATATCGGTGCCAGACGTCTGCACACATTAGTTGAGAAGTTACTTGAGGAAATTAGTTTCCTCGGCAGCGAACTGGAACAGAAGCATCAGATCATAGATGCCGAATACGTGGACAACAAACTAAACGCCCTGATCGAAGATCAAGATCTGCGGCAGTATATTTTGTGATTTGAGAGCCTATTACCACATAGAAACATAGCGAACATAGTTAGGATAAGAAAAACCTGCGATTTACAGAACGATGGGAAAAAGATCTCTTAAAAACCGAATCCATTCTTCCTATGTTCCCTATGTGTCCTATGTGGTAAAACTTCTTCTCGCTCTCTCTTTCGTCGCTTTAAGTCTAGCCTGCGGCAAACGCGGGGCTCCGACGCCGCCGAAAGAACGTGTTTTACAGCGCGTCGAGGTTTCGGGATACCAACGCGGCAGTCAGGTGATACTTTCCTGGCAGATGCCCGCTAGAAATGCGGCCAAAAACAGTACGCTGAACATCAGCCGGGCCGATATCTATCGCCTCGCCGAGCCCGCAAGCGCTCCGCTGCAGTTATCCGAAGAGGAATTTGCCAATCGATCGACGCTGATCGCCGCGATGCCGATCACGGATGCCGATTTTGCACTCAAAACGCTGTCATATCGAGACACGCTTCAGTTTGCAGGCCAGGCGGCCCGTTTGCGGTATGCGATTCGTTTCGTTAATGCCTCGGGACAAAAGGCGGGTTTCTCCAATTCCCTTTTGATCGAACCAACGGCCCGCGTCGCGAGTTCGCCAACCGCTTTAACGGCGGAACCAACACAGGAAGCGGTAAAATTAAGCTGGCAAGCACCTACCACAAACGTCGATGGTTCGTCGCCGGTCAGTTTATTGGGTTATTACGTCTTTCGTGCAAACTCGGAACGCGAAATGGGCAAGCCGCTAAACACTACGCCGATCACCGCAACCAGTTTTGACGATGAATTCTTTGAATTCGGCAAAGAATATTACTATTTCATACGTGCCGTCTCGCTCGGAGCCCAGGCCGAACCGGTCGAAAGCTCGGAGTCGAACATTCTGAAGTTCAAACCCATCGACACCTTCGCCCCGACGGCCCCGACAGCAATTACGGTCGCCGCTTCACCAAACTCAATATCCCTTTTCTTCGCCGTCAACCCGGAAAAAGACATCGCCGGCTATAAAATATACCGCTCGACCGACGAGACCGAAGATAAAGCAAAATGGCAGCTCATCACGCCTGAACTATTGAAAACAAACACCTTCCAGGACACCCGAGTCGAGCCCGGTAAGAAGTATTTCTACTTCATAACGGCGATAGATGTTCGAGGAAATACGAGCCCCGCCTCGGAAGTCGTTTCGGAAACCGTTCCCTGATCCCACTCAAAACAGATCAAATGTACGGTAGAGCACATACCGTTTCCACTTGCTTAAATATCCTTAGAGATATCTAATACAGGCGAACTCTGTCCGGACACAAAAGGGGAATCAATGAAAAAAACCGTGCTGCTTGCGGTATTGACAATAGCTACCGCGAGTCTCGCTGTGCGCTCGCAGGATGCCACAGTGGCGATACCTGATCTTGATAGCCCTCTCGCATCCGCTGTCGTAACGCAATTAGAACCGGAAAATTCGCTTCCGGAAATTCCCGTAATCAAAGAGTATATTTATCGCGCGAATTTCAGCCTTCGATACGAAACGCTGAAGCTAGCGGCTCCTAAATTTGAAAAGCTCTCTGACACGTCGCCCAAACAGCTTAAAGTCCCGGATCTTCCGGCCGAAACGCTTCAGGACCTGTCAAAAGAAGAGTCTGCGGGATTCGATTGGTCCGCTGCGATGAATCAATCTCTGATGTTCCTGGCAATACAGCACGGCTATGCGATCGGCGGCCAGGCAAAAACGCGAAGGGCTCTGAAAGGCCCGTTTTTCCGAGACTATTTCGATTCAGTAAAGTCGCTCGGCGGTTGGAGCGATGGCGGAAAGTTTTTCACAAACTACGTTGCCCACCCGATGCAAGGCTCTTTCTTGGGCTTTATCCAGGTGCAGAACGACCCGCGAGGGAAAGGATTGAAGATAAGCAACTCGCCCGCCTATTGGAAAAGCCGTGCGAAAGCTTTAGCCTGGTCTGCGGCATGGAGCACGCAGTTTGAGCTCGGTCCGATCAGCCAGGCATCTATCGGAAACGTTGGCCTCAAAGGCAAACAAACCTACGTAGACATCGTAGTCACACCGACGGTCGGAATAATGATGCTGGTTACCGAAGACGCTCTCGATCAATATCTCATCCGAAGGCTCGAAAACTGGTCCAAAAACCCGTATGTCAGGATCTTTGCCCGAATGCTCCTCAACCCGACCCGCACGATAGCAAATGTCTTCCGCTTCAAATTCCCCTGGCACCGCGACCCCGGCCTGAGATGATCAACAGCTAAACACTTCCCCGCAACCAGCATCCTATCCAAGATCGCCCCTCGAAACCTTCCCAAAACTCCACACCAAGCTATAAAGCCATCTTTTTCCGAGCTATCAGCTACTTTCGCCGCAAAAAGATCATCTTTTACCCAAAGATCAACACGAATACATCACAAATAAACCCAAATATCCGAGTCCTGGACGTTCATAGATCATTTATTGACGTTCATATCTCATTTATGGATCTCTATATCTCATTTTCCCGCCCGCAATCTTACTTCCGCATTCTCAATTCTCATTTCTTAATTCGTAATTCCTGATTCGTAACTTCCATTTTTCCCTTTCCCGCCCTGAAAAGTCACTTATGGATCTATATATTTCATTTATCGATCCCAATAAATCGTTTCCCGCCCTCAATCCTTAACTCGTAATTCGTAATTCCTAATTCGTAATTCCCCTTTTCCCCTTTCCAGCCCCGGAAAATTACTTATGAATCTCTCTAAATGAAATACAGATCGCTCTAAATGGAATTTGACGGTTTATAATTCACTCAAAGTTATGCAAAAACAGAGTGCGGGGATCTTGATGTATCGTTTTAATGACGAAGAGCGGTTGGAAGTTTTGATCGTGCATCCGGGCGGGCCGTTTAATGTTAATAAAGACGTCGGAGCATGGTCTATTCCTAAGGGCGAATTCCAGTTGGGCGAAAATATCCTGCAAACCGCACTTCGCGAATTCCACGAGGAACTCGGCACACGCATCTCAGGCGAATTTATCCTGCTCAAAGCGGTCCGACAAAAGGCCGGCAAAATAGTCCACGCCTACGCCGTCGAAGGCGACCTCAACACAATGACAGTTGTAAGCAATACCTTCGAAATAGAATGGCCGCCTAACTCCGGCCAGCTAAAACAATTCCCCGAAATAGACCGCGCCCTTTGGTGCGATCTAAAACAAGCCCGCGAAAAAATAAACCCCGCCCAGATCGCGTTTTTGGACGAACTCGAAGTGCGGCTCAAAAGAGAATCGGAGCACTAGACGTTTCTTCATTTTATTCATCTATGTTAATGTACTCCTAAATTTTTCGAACATTCTTCCCAGATGAACACTCTCTACTACGGCGACAATCTAAAGATATTGCTGAGCATGGATGGCTTAACAAACGGGAGATTTTGAACAATGAGGACTGTTCCCGCCGGTACTGAGCGTATGCGGGCATTTGTGCCTGCTCAGGATTTTGATCTTTCTAAGAGTTACTATGAGGCATTCGGCTTTGAGAAAGTGCTTGATAGCGAGGTGGCGATCTTTAACGTGGGCTCGGGTGGATTTATCCTGCAGCGTTACTATCAGAAGGACTGGGCTGAGAATTTCATGATGCAGCTTATGGTCGACGACCTCGACGCATGGTTTCAGCATATCGAATCCCTCGACCTGCCATCAAAATTCGGTGTCAAAGCCCCAAGCCCACCAGCCGTACAACCCTGGGGCCTCCGCATCGCCTACGTAGTCGACCCCAGCGATGTCCTCTGGCATGTAGCCGAACGACGCGAAGGGTCTGTCCAGGACGAATAAGGCTCCCTTGCTCTCCCTCAAAGTTGTACTTGGAAATATGGCAATCTCTCTCGAACATTTCGAAGAACTCGAAAAAAAGTACGGCGGCTTTTCAAGTTGGGCGATTTGGAATCCGAATGATCCGCGAGACGCGAGTATTATGCGTGAGAACCTCGGCGACCTTAAGCCGTGGATCGTGATGGTCGGTTTGAATGTCTCGGCTCCGCTTCCGTATCCATGGGCAAACTTCAGGATCGGGCGGAACGACAGGAAATTGATCCATGCTTTCAACCAAGGGCCTTATCGCGGAGCCTATATGACGGACATCGTCAAAGGCGAGGTTGAAGTTCGTTCGGACAACATAAAGAAAAGAATCAAAAGCGGGGAACTCGATATTCAAAAACACATTGAGGCTTTCGAAATCGAGATGAGTAATATCGGCGCTGATAGAAGAACTCATTTCATATTATTCGGCGGCTTGGTCGATGAGATCTTCACAAGATACCTTTCGAGCAGATTCCCGCTACATCTATCTTGCCAACACTACGCCGTTTACGGTTCAAGCGAGTCTTGGGCCAAAAATACTCTCATAAAAATCGGAGAAATGCTTTGAAAGGCACAGTGAACTACAAAATTTTGAACTGTTATCGCTAGTGAAGCAAAAGGATGAGCCGTTTCAAACGAAATCAGCTTAAAAAGACACGCGCAAATGCCGAATTGGGACACCCACTCCCAGGTTGCTATGCGAAATCACTAGGGAATTGCTCCGGAAGTCTTACCGGCGAACATTACATAAGTCGAAGTGTTCTAAAGTTGCTTTCCGATGACGGGAAAACCGTACCCTTTCAGGGGCTCTCTTGGCAACCGCGAGGCAAATCCCAAGACATTTCAATAAATACTTTTCAGTCGAAAATTCTTTGCGGGGATCACAATTCCCAGTTAACCGGACTCGATGCAATGGCCGGTTCAATAGTCGAGACGGTTGAACGATTTCATATGGAACTAACGGAGGATGATACTGGTTCCTCCGATCTGAATTTCGCAGTCGATGGTTTTCAATTGGAAAGATGGCTACTGAAAGTCATTGTCGGCGCTGCATTCTCCGGCAATTTGGCACGGGCGTCAGGCGAGGCAGTTCGCGATTTCATTCCTAACGAACAAATTATCGAAGTCCTCTTCGGAAAGCGTAGGTTTCCTAGGGGGTGGGGACTCTACTTCCCAACAAAGCTAAATAGTCTGGTGACAGAATCCATTCCTTCAAGATTCGGTGTGGTTGGCGTCCATAATCCGGTCGCTGGGCTCGATGGTGGCATCGTCGATCTAAGCTTGTTGAAATTTCTTCTAGTCATGGTTGATCCACCAAGAAATCAGCCCGATAGTATGTTGAATGATTGTGCTTATCGACCCGATACTCTTACGTTGACTAGAAAGGGGATTCAAAAAAGAATTAATTTGAACTGGGGTCGAAGGGCCAACAAGCGCGATGTGACGCTCGTCATCGAGAAAGGGTTTCGACCGAGCTAACGAACGCTCACGAACGAAACGCGCTGGGGATCTTTGTCGGCGGGTTGTGGGGGTTGCGGGGAGTTTGCTTGACTTTGGCGGGAGTTTGGAGGATTTTGTTTAAACTCCTGAGAGAATTGGTGAACTTTGCTGGGAGTTTAAAGAACTTTGCTGGGGGTTTGGTCAATTTTGCTTGGAGTTTGTTTAAACTCCTGAGAAAGTTGGTGAACTCAGTTGGGAGTTTAAAGAACTTCGCTGGGAGTTTGATTAACTTTGCTGGGAGTTTGTTTAAACTCCTAAAGAAGTCGGTGAACTTTGTCGGGAGTTTAAAGAACTTTGCTGGGAGTCTGGTGAACGGGTAAGGAGGGGAGCTTTTAGAAGTTAGGAGGTTTGCGAGAATGGCGGATTATTATCCTTTTAGTATGGACGGCAGGGCTGCTTGGCATTCGATCTATGCGGCGAATTTGCCGGGGTTGGCGGCTAAGTACAATATTACGCCTGCGCAGTTGGCGGCGGTGGCGGCGGATAATGCGTGGATGCAGTTTTGGGTGACGCGGCGGGCGGCGGCGGCGGCTTATGCTTCGCAGTTGTCGGCGTATTTTAACTCGGTGTCGGGGCCGGACAACTCGCTTGATCCGCCCGCGACGCCGGTTTTCGCGGAAGTCGATCCGCCAGCTGAGGTTCCGCCCGGAATTGAGTTTCGAGTGCGCGAGATCGCGAGGCATATCAAGGGGCATTCGTCATATGCAGAGGCGGACGGAGCGTTGCTCGGGATAATCGGCGAAAGCAGCGGCGTCCAGGGCATCGGCGGCGTGATCGTGCCCGAGATACAGGTGATTCCGTCGACCTCGGGGTACCAATTCTCCGTGGTCGTGTCGAAACGCGGCTCCGCCGACTCGTGGCAGGTCTGGGCGACGCTCGCCAGCGAGAATAAATGGAGGCTCATCGCCTCAGCCACCGGCAAATCCACCGACGTCGTCTACACTCCGCTCGATCAGGACAACCCGCAGCCGTACCAACTCCAGATCCGCGTTCAGCTGAGACGCAGCAATCAGGACTACGGCAAGACTTCGCTCGTGGCTCCGGTGACGGTGAGTCCTTAGACAGTGGGAAGTGGGCGGTTGGAAGTGAGCAGTGAGCAGTGAGCAGATAAGAGTGAAGCCCGCGAAGTGGGCGACAGAGCGAAACGATCTCATTCCGCTGTCACCCGCTTCGCGGGCTCAATTCATTTTCCTGACCATTTCCCACGGGCTTGCACCCGTGGCTACATGCTGAAACCCGCTACGCAGTTTTTCAGGCTGCGGGATCTGATCGTGGCAAGCCCAGGTTACACACAGGCGATCGGCGAGGATCTGGGAATAGTCGGAGCGACGGTAATTCCTCGTTCACCCGATCAGGTACAGCCGCAATTTAAGTCGGTAACGGTTTCGGGTTCGACGATCAATATTGCGGGCTCGATGCAGGGAATGGACGCTATGCGTGTCGAATATGCTCCGAACGGCGGAAGCTTTAGGACGGTTGCGTTCCTGACAAACACGCCAGGCGGTTTTACCCTCTCACCCGAAAACCCAAACCAGCCCGAAACCGGCCACATCCGCGCCGTTTACATCAAAAAGAACGCCGAATTTGGTAATTACTCGGCCGATTATCCGGTAACGGTTAGTTAGTGAATAGTGAATAGTGAATAGGAAATAGGTTAGCGAACGTTAATCGGAAATAGGAAATCGCGAATCCGGGAAGAAATTCCCTGGTTCGCGATTTTTTCTTGTCTTACCTACTCACTATTCACTAATAACTATTAACTATTATCTACTTCACGAGCCAATCATGAGCTTCTTCGACGGTATGGAACATCTCGATATTTGCTCCACGGTTTTTGGCTACTAGAGCACAGAATTCGTTGTGTTCAAATGACTCCGGATCGCCATCAACATACGCGATCCTTATTCCATAAACACCGAGAGCCACAATTTCCGACGCGGCAGAGAAACGCTCGGCGAGAGATGTGTTGAGCGGGCTTTCCTGATAGACCAGCAGATCGAAATACTCTTCTTCACGACAGCGTTGGAGTATCTCGCGCCAGCAATCTACACGATTTTCGGTAACATCCAGCCTGCCAGAGGCAAAAGCGTAGAGATATTTCTCCCTCGATGCGAAGTAAAGTTTGTATGGTTTGGATGGCGGAGAGTAGCCGGGCTTTGCCGGCTCGCTTTGATCAAATAAAGTTTGCATTTATTGCCATTCTCCCGGTGACATCGGAATTGTGCCACGAAATGCATTGAAAATAAAAGCTTTTTTTAGAGAGCCGCTAGTATTTCGAAAGTTTGCCGCCGGATTTTCCCTTTTTGCCAACACTATCTATCATTGAGAAATGAAAATCGAGATCAAAAAGAACTTTGCCCCGTCAAAGATCGTCTGTGTCGGACGAAACTATGCGGACCACGCTGCTGAATTAGGTAACGAGGTGCCGAAGGAACCGCTTTTATTTCTTAAAGCACCTTCGGCAGTTGTGTTTGATGGCGATGAAATAGTTAAACCAACACTTTCAGATCAAGTTGAACATGAAGGTGAGCTTGCGGTTGTTATTTCTAAGACATGTAAGGACTTAGCAGATGATGCTAATGTAAAAGATTACATTCTCGGATACACTTGTCTCAACGACGTGACCGCCCGCGACCTGCAGCGAAAGGACGGACAGTTTGCAAGAGCCAAATCCTTTGACACCTTCTGCCCGATCGGCCCGCACATCGAAACAGATATGGATGTTGCGGATATAAAGGTCTCAGTGCGGGTCAACGGCGTCATGAAACAAGAAGGAAGAACCTCGCAAATGGTCTTCCCTGTCGATTTTCTGATACGATATATCTCAAACATGATGACCTTGAATCCCGGCGACATTATCGCCACCGGAACGCCTTCCGGAGTTTCGAAAATGGAAAGCGGAGACGTCTGCGAGATAGAGATCGAGGGCATCGGGATACTGAAAAATACGGTAAAGTAAGGTCTTTTACGCGAAGCTGCGAAGACGAAAAGCAGGAATAGCCCGAATATTTGCACGCAAAGTTCCTATTTCCCTGGCAACAGAAGCGATCAACGATCAATCAAATAAAACAATGAAATTCTTTATAGATACAGCAAATTTAGACGAGATCAAAGAGGCAAACGAGCTTGGGTTGATCGATGGAGTAACGACAAATCCGAGCCTGGTCGCCAAAGAAGGCGATGTGGACTTTAAGGAACATATCGCCAAGATCTGTTCCCTCGTAAAAGGCGATGTTTCCGCCGAAGTTACTGCTCTCGACACCGAGGGAATGCTGAAAGAAGGCCGCGAACTTGCCAAAATAGCTTCGAATGTCGTTATCAAAGTTCCGCTGACTCTTGATGGACTGAAAGCCTGCCGAACGTTTCGGGAAGAAGGAACCAAGGTAAACGTAACTCTGTGCTTCTCTGCCGCTCAAGCCCTGCTTGCTGCAAAAGCAGGAGCGTCGTACATTTCGCCTTTCATCGGACGCCTCGATGATATCGGACAAAACGGAATGCAGCTGATCGAAGAGATCGTGCATATTTACGGAAATTATCAGTTCGAAACTGAAGTTCTTGCGGCGTCGATCCGCCACCCAATGCACATAGTAGATTGCGCTCTAGCCGGAGCCGATGTTGCGACGATCCCATTCAAGGTCATCACGCAGTTAGTCAAACATCCGCTAACGGACAAAGGCCTCGAAGGGTTTATGTCCGATTGGAAAAAGAGCGGAAGAAGCTAGATCGCTCATCATAAATAGAAAAGGCCGCCGGAAAACTTCCGACGGCCTTTCTTTATGTAACATGGATCATTATCGGACGCATCAGTCCGTCATCAGAGTTTTCAGTTCCGAATGCAGGCTCGCCGAGTCAGGGTCCCTCTGGATCGCATTCTGATATTTTGCCTTAAAGTATTCGTCTGCTTCTCTCATCTCCACGAGCTCGCTGACCTTGTCGAGATTTGCCTCGATCATCCCGGCCTCGATCCCATCTTTCTGTGCAAAAAGCTCATCGATCTCGACGATAAGCATCGAGAACTTTCGCAGCCAACCGAAATCCTCATCCTCAAGCAAAACGCTTAAGTATTGCGTAGCGCTTTGCGGACCGTTTACCCCTTCGTATATTTCCCGCTCACGATCGAGCATCGCTTTGTGCAGTTTTAGCAGTAAATTGCGGGCGTTTTTTAGTTTTTGAGAATTTTCCATATTAAGTAAATAGCCTGCTTTCATAATACACCATACCGTGCTAACTTTATTTCATTAGCACGCTACTAATTAATTGATAGCAGGCTAATAATTATTCGTTAGCACGCTATCAATTATTCAGTAGCAGGCTACGGGAATATTATTATCGCCCTAATTCCGCGCTTAAGATCGTTTAAAATGAGGTTTTCATGTCACAGCCGATCGTATTTGAAGAGACCGTAAGCTACCTATTGGCAAAAGTAACGACTGCATATCGAAATGCGATCGAGCGCCACATGGGCAGCATCGGCCTGCATAGCGGCCAGGCGTTCGTGCTAATAGAATTGTGGCGCGAGGATGGATTGAGACAGATCGATCTTGCCCGCCGCCTCAACGTAAAAGCTCCGACGGTCAATAACATGGTCAAAGGCCTGGAGCAGATAAATCTGGTTCGGTCGATGCCTACGAAGGGCGACGGACGTTCGGTTAGCGTTCATCTGACGCAAAAAGGAAAGACGATCAGGAGCGAAGTTGAAAAACGCTGGATAGATGTCGAGGCAGAATGCGTCGGCCCGCTTTCGCCGAGCGATCGCTTTGTCCTGTTCGAAGTATTAAAAAAACTTCGCGGAACCTACACCGGCCAAAAAATGGAAGACGAAGACTGATATGGGTGTAACATAGGCTCGTGATTGTTCTTTTAATGTGAAAGAGGAAACGGAGGGAATATGAAAGTCATCTTAGCCACTGACGGAACGAAATTCGGCGATGCGGCGACCGATATGGTCGGAAAATTACGCCTTGGGAGCGGAGATCTGGTAAAGATAGTCAGCGTGGTGGACATGTCGCTTCCCCTGATGGCTGATATTTACGGCGGCTATCTGCCGGACACGAGCGAACTCGAAAAAGTTGCCAAAGAAAGTGCCGCGAAGGCTGTGGATAATGCTAAGACCAAACTAGACATCATGTTTGCGGACGCGGCAGTCGATGTCTCGACTGATATTCAGTTCGGTTCGCCCGAAAGCAGGATCGTGGAGACAGCCGAAGAGATCGGAGCGGACTTGATCGTGCTCGGATCGCACGGCTATAAAAAGTGGGAACGTATTCTTTTAGGATCGGTCTCAAGTTCTGTAGTTCACCATGCTCCATGTTCAGTCCTGGTCGTAAGAATGGCTGATGAAGGTTAAAGTAAACTCTAGAAAGTTTGATCACTCGATTAATCGCAGCTGGGATTGCCAGTTGCTGAAACATTCCGGCAATAACCTAGAACTGCTAGGCACTTTTGAACGGGATGTCGAACATTCCGATCTTGGCAGGATTCACAAAGGGACACTTTCCGTTGAACATTTTTGGCTTGATCGTTGGTATAACGCGTTTTACTTTTTCGAACCAAATGGTGAATTCAGAAATTACTATTTTAATATCACAATGCCGCCTCATTTTTCCGATCGCGTGCTCGATTACATAGATCTGGATATCGATGTCCTCGTCTGGCCGGACGGAGATGTGCAAATCCTGGATCGGGACGAGTTTGAGCAGAACGCAATAACCTACAAATACTCGCCGACGGTCTTTTCAAATTCAAGCGCTGCTCTTAGCGAGGTGCTAAGAATGGTCGAGCGAGGCGAATTCTGTGTTCCCGCAAAACTTCTGCAACAAAAATGGCTCGTTGGTGTGATATCTTCAGAAATCACAATCTAAAGGAGTATCTGTAAAATGAGAAAGTTGCTTCCATTGACCGCTGCCTTCGTTCTGCTGGGAATAACAGGTGCATTTGGTCAGTCACCAACCACCGCCGGAGACCCTATAAACAATATTTCTGCGGAATTAACCAAGATCGCAAGGTCAGTTCAAACTCTGAATGACCGGATGAAAGCTTTCGTTGATAAATTCGAAAAGGTCGGGAGCATGTCGCTGACGGAAAAACAGCTCGATATTGTTTTCGGAATGGAACTTTTGATTCGCGCCGAACAGTTGATAGCGGGACATCAGCGCACTCAGGTAGAATTAACGGAAAAGCTGAATGAAAGCCGAGGGAAACTTGCTCAAGTCGATATAGATCTCAGGCCTCGCAGTATCGATCGAAGCGTCGCACTTGTTGGAACTACAGAGACAGAAGAATTGCGGGATAACAAGAGGCAACGACTACAGGCAGAGCGTCAGAGTCTTTTTGTTTTGACGACGCAGATCCAGGAAAACATTACCGAGAACAACGAAAAGCTCCGACAGGCACAGATTCTTGCCAACACGCTGCGAAGACAATATCTGCCGCAAATTGACCGGGAGATATTTAAGTAGATCAACGAGGCTGAACCCGCAGCATGTAGCTGCAAATATTCAACGGAACTCCGATCGTCACGGTAACCCGTTGGCCGGCTGGGAGTTCATAATTATTTATAGCTGCGGGGTTTTTACCTTCATTTACTGCCCAGAAATTCCCCGCTCCATCGGTCACCAGCGTCATATGACGCCGACTGATCTCAACGTCACCGACGAGCGGAATATCAACAGGTTTTGACTTTGAACCGCGACCGATCGAGATCTCCTTCTGATAGATAGGAACGACATTTTGCCGAACACCGCCCCGCCAAATCTCTAGTTTGTATAGTTCTGATACTCTTGGCTTGACGGCTGTCATATCCTCGCCATCGTCGCTCTGGATCGGTATTGCTTGTTGAATCGCAGGACTCTGGAAAGTTGGCGGCACCGGAGCACGATAGGGTTGAGGCGGGACGCCCGTAGATTCAACAAAATTTGGCGTGGTTGGAGCAGCCGGAGGTCGATTGGCACTCGGCACCTGCGGTTGAATTGCAGGAATTCCTTTCGGACGAACTAAAACACCGGTTTTGTTCCCGTTAGAATCTTCCCAACTATGCTGTATCCTTAGTTCGCCCTTTTCCAAGGTACCGTCGATCCGAAGTTCAATGACGAACGACCTTGTCTCGAGCTTCCTTTTGCCGGCTATTTCTTTTGCCCGTTCAGCTAGTATGTGATACAAACCCTGTTCGAGACCTTTTCGCTTTGCACCCTGCCATTCCTTGTCATCTTCGCTGCTCAGAAAAATCGTGTATTCGCTCGGAATGATCGTCGTGCCTTGCGGTAGCGGCACCATTTCATTCTGCATGACAGATTCGACCTCGCGGGCGATCTTCACGATGAATTCCTCTGCTTTGCTACGTGGTTTGATCTGAGCATCGCGAGCCGCCTGTTCGAGAACAAGTTCGGCCGTTTCACCATCGATCCACCGTCTTACTTTATCTAAAATACTCATTTATAAATTCAAAGCGGCAAGGTTTATCTCCGCGAACTTTCCATCTTATCGCTCGCCTTAATCTATGTCGACATACTTTCCGTTCAGCCAGCCCCGTTTTGAGTTCGTTTGATTTGGGATATCTCGTCCCTGTTGAATGATATCAACTTGATACCAATTATTTTGAGAATTCACAATTTTAATTCGCGAATTTTTGGTCACCAGGCCGATTGGATCATTGTCCGTGTTAGGTTGGGACCGCAAGTAGATATCCGTGCTGGCAACGCCTGTCGTTGTGCTTAGCGGATTCGTTAACCCCGGGAATATATTCCTACCGCGAATAAAACTGGCGGTTCCATAGAGAATGCCCGTAAAAGCACACACAAGAATAAAAAAACCCGCTAACCGTCGAAGGGTTCTTTTTTTCTTTTTGGGTTCTTCGAGTACTACGTCGGGAGCAAGCTCAATTTGTTCTGACCGATCGACGTTAATCCCGACATTTTGCACTCCTGATCCAAACGCAGGCCTGGCGTAAATGGGAGGTAGACTCATCGTCGAAGGAATTTCTGCGATCGCATCGAAACTAGGACGTTCAGGAAGGATCGGAGTATATCCGCGAGAAACCAGCGGCTGGGGCGTATCGATATCTGAGCGCATCACAGTGCTAAATTCACCGTCGGCGGCGATTTGACGTACACCCGATAGATCTATCCACAATTCCTCTACCGATTGATGCCTAGTCGATGGATCTGACCCGGTCGCCCTCCTTAGTACCCGCACGAGTTCATCGGCCCATTCCTCTGAGCTCACCGCGTCCGGAAGAGAATCTATACAGGCGTTGGCGAAAGAGCGCGGAGCCTCTCCCGTCAGCATCGTATAAAGGGTCTTTGCAAGAGAATATATGTCCGCAGCCGGAGTTAGGCGAGACGAATCAAGGTCGCCAGTTTTTCCAGCCATCAACGGGCTGTGTTCAGGCGGAGCGTAGATGTTCGTACCTACACGTGTAATTGGGGCGTCTGAAACATTAACCCGAGCTACACCAAAGTCAGCGATCTTAACGGTCGTCAGATCTGCGTTCAATAAGATGTTTTGAGGTTTGATGTCCCTGTGTATTATTTCATTACGATGAGCGTGTCCGAGCCCCGCACAAATCTGTTCTGTGTATTTCAACGCCTGGGCGAGCCCTAACTTATGTTTACGCAAAAGGCTTTGGAGGTCGCCGCCAACCATGTATTCCAGAACAAGATAATGAAATACTGTGCCGCTAAGGTCGCGGGCAGTTCCGTGTCCAATTCGACTGATAATATTCGGGTGCCTAACGCGATCAAGGGCAATGGCTTCATTTTGAAAGTTCTCAACAAGCGTTCTCTCGAGATCGGGATCGAGATCATTCTGGAGAAAAACATTGAGAGCTTTGATCACGACATTGCTGTGGACAGATCGAGCCGACGCGAGGATGTCTCGTACGAGGAATATCTCAGCGTAACTTCCCCGCCCAAGTTGTTCCTGAACGTCATATCGCTTGTCCAGCCTGCAGTTTTTCAGCGAAAGCTCTTTCATCGTTTAGAGGAACGTCGGGTGAACAAAACTGTTTTGTAACAAAGAATTCCTCAGTCAAGAGATACGATATCATACCCACAATGTTCGGAAAACGAGATCATTTTAGGATTCAAAAGAAAGAGGACAGCCATCTGGGCTGCCCTCTTTCTTTTTGTATGATTTAGCTCGCATTTCTCAAGCTAAATGCGGCCTATCTTTTCTAATCATTGGTCCTTAAGAAGCCAGTCGTTTGCACGTATTGGAAAAATGGCGTTCCAGGCGGCAATCGGGCCGGGTCGAGGAAGGTGCTGTCAAACACCCAGTTTCTTATAGGTGGATTGTAAACTTCATTGCAGCACTTAAACGAGCCAGCCGCATTTCTCGAGTTGAACAGGTTGATCAGTGAACCCGAATAATCGAGACGCTGACCGGTCCAGGTTTCAAGAAAGCGTTTGAAATTGTGCACACCACCATTCAAGCGAGGTGAGATCCCGCCTTGATTAGGGGAACCTGAACGGCTCGCGATCGTGTCGCCAGAGATCATTGCGAAACGCATGGTTGTCGTTGTCGCGACTCGATTGCTCTGGTTGTATGGGCTGACGACCGGGCTCATGAAACTCTGTCCGTCATTCCAGGCGTTTGAAAGAATAGTCACGCCGTCAGCCACGATCGACGCAGGAATATGGGTCGCCGTATCGAACGGATAAAACTGATTGTATGGTGTATTTCCACTTGTCGGTGGCGAAGCGGCGCTCGTCGCGTTGTAGTTGCCCTCGACGTACATATTGTTCTCAGTCGCAACCGTGAACCCGCGTGTGTTTGCAGGAACGGCTGAGTTATAGATTCCCGGAAGAACGGTTCCGTTTGTCAGTCGTACACCTCGGCGATAGTATTTGTGATCAACAACTGCCGCAAAGTCGGGTGGTGTTTGATGTGAGTAGCGTGGTGCTTCACAGTCTGTTCCAGCAGCAGCACATCCGGTGATATCGGTCCAAGGGTATGTTCCACTGAAATCCATGAATTTCGCTTGGAGCGAACCGTTTCGATTAGAATCCTCGCCTAGCTCCATCGATCCGTTGTTTCCCGGAGAGCCGCCGTAGATGTCTTCCATGTCGTATTCGCCGTCGAAATCGGCATCGCCGCGGCGGTCTGAGACGTAAAGAACCCAGCCGTTCTCGATCGGTATGTCGGATGAAACCAAGCCGACGCCGCCTTTTGAAATTGCATATTCTGTGTCAACCGGGAACAATCCGTCGAAATCGCCGCGGAGGAACCGGCGAAGATTTGCAACATCAATATCCACCATGCTCATCACGCCATTTTGCGGAAGGCGTGAAAGGTTTGAGTAGTACGATGTGCTGCGATCATCAAAGTAATAACCTTCACGGGCGTCGAACATTTTGATCGGGAATGGAGCGATTGCAATGTTTGCCACCCCGTTGACTGTGGCTAATTTCAGATGCGCCTGATTTTCAGTGTAACGGTCTTCAGCGGTAAATGGCGTGGTCTGGGTTCTCTCTAAACCACCTTCGGCATTCCAGATCGTACCGCACGATGTACCTACCTGGCCTGGAGAGGTAGTTGCGATAGAACTATCTCGACAACCACCGGCAACCAAGGCCTGTGAACTGCCAGTAAATCGTTGTACAACCGTAAATCCAGGATTATAGCTAGCGTTCACTCCTGTTCCGATATCAACGTATGTTGCGTATCTTTGAGGCGTTGGTGCTGGGGTTGGAATTGCCTTGCCTGGCATGACAAATCGCTGAAGCTTTACGACGGATCGGCTATCAACGCCATTTGAAGCCGGCGTTTGAGCAACTGTTGCATTGATATCTGTAGGAGCAACCGTTCCTTCATAGGTTGAGTTCGAAGTCCCGAAAACCCAACGATTATCGGTGATCTGAAATTTAACCGTCGATCCCTGCATAATGCGGGTTGCGGGTTCGGTCATACCCATTGCCAGAAAATCTTCGGTAATGTCCGACGTAACTATCGATCCATCGGCAGCATTGGTTCTGACAGTTTCAACTTTGATCCACACTTCGCGGCATGCCGCAGCGGGTTGGGAACATCCACCGGTGTAGAGCCTCTCACCATTCACGCGTGTCGTTCTATACGGATCCGCAGTAAAATTAAGGTCGGCTGCCCGCTTTTTCATTGGCTTCGGCTGATAACCGCGCACTCTATCCGGAGTAGCCGTTGGCGTCGGTGCTACGGTCGGCTCAGGCGGCATTCCGTCAGGACGTCCATCGAGTCTTACACCGCAGCGGTTCGTTAATGTTGTGGCAACAGGAGTGATACCAACACCGGACGCGCAGCCAGGCAGTTTTGCCTGAGTATCAGCTAACGTGATCCTAATACCCGTCTTATTCGTAAATCTCTCGCTACGGAGAATGTTGTCGTCAGCAACTGTCACTGGTGCGAGCGACGCAGTTGTTCCGGAACTGAAAAGGTCGCCACCAGATGCGTTGGCAATCTCTTTTCCACGTTTGACCATCTCGACGAGATCGGTATTTGCACCGACGTTGAGCGGAAGTTTAAGGGTCGGCGTGTTTGCCAACAGGTTACCGTCAAAAACCGATGATTGTGATAAAAAACTCGTATTCAGGCGGCTCGGCGGAAGATCGGTATTAGGTGTTTGAGCCGGAACTGGTACTGATGGCGGATACTGAAAAATATTATTTGCCGCACCTTCCGTTGTGTTCAAGACGCTTCCCATGGTTGGCGTCAACTGAATAAAGGAACCGGAGGCATTTTTGATGAACGTCTGGTTTTTCGCGCTATCGACCGTATCCCAATTGCGCCATGTCTGTGTGACGATCTGATCCGCCGCAGTTACTCGTGAATCAAAATAGACGCCTTCCGCTCCTGGCGAGATGAAGAAGTTTCCATTCGAATGGACTCGACCTCCAAAGCTGAAGCGCGGTGGACGGAACAGCTCGAGATCGTCATTGTAGAAAATACCAAACTGAAAGATCGGAATTCGATTATTCAGAACATTACGAGTGAGTTGAACCTGAGTGCCTATCGGACTCGCCGTCGTACCGTTATTGTTGGTAGCGGTCGTACGCAACCTCCAGGTGTCCTGGATAGCGATGAGTCCGGTGTATGGCCCGCCAGTCAGCGTCGTTGCCCGACTTGTCGTTCCATCTGTATTCTGTAGCTGATCCAGTTCTTGCAGAAATGTGTAGGTTCCCAAACCTGAAACCGTGCCATTGCGCACGTTGTTAAGGTCTGTCGTCGTCGGATTAAGCTTTACCTCAAAAACCTTATTAAAGTTTCGAGTCATTGTCTCAAGACTTCCCTGCGCCGCGTAGAATGTGCGCCCCTCAGCCGTTTCGTTGCCGGTTGCGGACGCCTCCGCGGACGATCTCGACATCGCCAAAGCAACAAAGACTCCGATCAGTGCAAGAATGAATAGCGAGATCACTATCGCCGATCCTTTTTCACCACGATCTATATTGTTTCCAACTTTCTCGTTAATTACTCTGTTCATTTCGTTTTGCCCCACCATCGATTAGCTCGCTTCGTATCCCAAATTTCTAGTACTGACCGTAGTTGACAACGACTCTTTGTAATATTGTCCAGATGAATTCCGTTCAACCGAACGAACGCTCAAGGTGAACCGGATCTGACGAATAGCGGCAAGATTTGCCTGAACGTCATCTGCCGTTCCCGCCGTGTTGTCCGGGCCGGCAGACGGATTGTCCAAAATAGTTCCGTTGTCCATTACGTATTGCATTTGAAAATTTTCTACGTTGTAAACGAGAGGTTCATCAACAAATTGCGCCGCCGGAAGAATATTCGCGAACTCACGCCTGGTTAGAATGCCATCCGCAGTCACGAAATAGGTCACCATACGAACGCGGTACATCGTTGTGGCAGATATTTCGTTCAGCACACCAAGAAGTGCTGTCTGGTTAAAACCAAGCTGATCACCATTGGCAAACTGAACACGGTTTGTTCCGCTGATACCCGTTGCCACGCCAAGTGTCGACCCCGTAGTTCCAGTCAGCAGGTAAATGTCATTGTTTCGGCAGGCTGAGTTCCCGTTTTCAGGAGAAAGTTCGACGATCCCGCCGGTGGTCGTAGAACGCGAGGTGATCTTCAATGGCTGTGAAACCCCGGTTGCGGCATTGAAAGTAGAATCCTTAAAGAAAAATGTAGCCTGGTCCGTACGGACGTTCGCGACCGTGTTAAATGTGTTTAGAGTAAGGTTATTTCCAGTAATGATCGGGGGAACGATATCCCGACTGGTGTCAAAATCATTCGGCACTCCGATTCTCGTCGAGATCCTATTGTCTGGCAAGATCACTGTGCTGGCTGACGGATATCCATAACCGGCATTGAAAGCATCCCTCGAGATAAGGTTAAGCCCGATGCGCATCCCCTTAGCAAGTTGAACCTGCTCCGTAACTGTCGAACGACTTTGCTGGGCTGTTCTCAAAAGACCCCATACGGATGCCGAGATCACCATAAAGAGAACCATCGAAACCAAAAGTTCAAGCAGTGAAAACCCGCTTTCGCCGGTTTGTCTGCTGCCTATTTCATTTGCCATTGTCCTTTTTTTCATAACACTCATCCGCTAATTAACTACGGCATAGTCGGTCAAAACCGTTGCTACCTGTTCCTGACGCTGAAGGCCGCCCACGTTATATGTTACCGTCACCTGCACCGACCGGATTCGAACTGGTTGACTGCCAGCCGGACTACAAATTACCGGCGACGGTCTGTCAGGATCGCAAATATCGGAGATCACGATTCGCCGACGAAGCTGCGAGATCGTAGCTCCGGTGTCATCCGGCGTGCCGATGACCTGGTCAGCTCCAGGATCCGCTCTAACCGCCTGAAAACCTACAGAGAAGATCCCTTGAGCGAGGCCTGTCGCAGGGTCAGGATTGCTCCCAATATTGCCGACGGCTGGCCAACCCAGGCGACTCGGATCTGTTTCCTTAACCGACATGATCGATTCGAGAGTCGAGGTAGCAACCTGCTTCGCCAGCAATTGCTGTTCGTGACCATTCGCCTGTACCACCGACCAAGAGATCGCCGCTAACATCGAAAGAATTCCGAACATGAGGATCACAAGCGCGATCATCACATCGATATATGAGAAACCACTTTCGGATCTGGTATTCATACTGTAAAAAGTCCTACTGATTTGCTAAGAAACTTGTGCCGTTATGTTTCCAGTATCTGATCGCCCCACTACCGCCGAATATCGTTATTGCTCTTACCTCATTCCTATTTCTCGGTGTTGTGCTGCCCGGCGAGATGGGCGGCCAAGAATAGATGTTCGCGTTGACAGGCACATCAACATTGTTAACAACCGATCCGTCGCTTCTGAACCTTGCGACCCAGACCGAGTGTCCCGTTACGCTCGTTGAGCCGATCAGATGGCCTCGCGTATCCGCGGCCGCAACGATGTCGTTGTAGTTCGGCGGGTTTGGCTTTGTGATCGTCGCTGGGATAATGTCCATTCGAACTTCACTGGGCTTCTCTAATGGAATACTCTTGATCAAAGTATCAGTCGCTGCCCCGTTTTCGTCGATTATTTTAGCCGTGGTGTCGGTAAAGTCGATTTCAAATCGAATCGTCCTGCGTCTTGCAAGAGCCATCTGCCCAGCTTCACGCATCAGGTCGATCACCTTTATCGCCTGGTCCTCAGACTTGTATGCTTTTTTGAAATTGACGAGGTACGGTAAGGAGATAACTGACAAGACGCCAATTATTCCGAGTACAACGAGCATTTCGGTCATCGAAAAGCCCGAGCTACCAACCCTCGCCTTATGAAGCCTGTTTCCCATAAGTCTCTCTTCTGTTTTCTACATTTTGCCGACAATACTTGCAGTAAGCACCGGGCCTCCGAACAAGGAAAAGATAGAATGCATAACACATTCCAAAAAGATTTTACATTGTTTAACTTCAGAAAGCAACAAGATTCATTTGCTTTTCTTTACTCTATTTTTTAGGTAGAATTGCGGCAGGTTTTTTGAAAAAAGTCGATCTTGATCGTGGCTAAATGACTGAAAAAACATCTATTTCCAAGAAGAGCTCATATGCCGACTGGTTCCTTCAAGGCGCTCTTACCAAGATCGGTGACACCCTCGATAAGCTAACTGGTAGAAAGTGGATTCCCTCGAGTACCCTTGCGACAAGCGAACTTGTTGAACGGATGAAAAGGCTCCTCGACTCGGAGGCAAAGGAGATTCCGGGCAAAGGGATCGTTGTTCCCCACAACATTAAACTTAAAGTTCAATGGGATAAATTCACGACCGATGCCGGAGATTCCTTGGTCAAGCTTGAGCATGAACTGCTAACGGCAGCCGCCGACCATATCAACGACCAGCTCTACTACACCCTCGCACCTCTCATCGTCGAGGTTAAACCGGATTACTTTACCGAGGGCGTAAAACTTTTCGCAAGCTTTGATAAGTTTAACGACGAAGAACACGAAGCAGAGCTCAATGTAACCATTCCGTCCCTAGGCAAAAATGCCGCCGTCGCATCACTAGCCGTAGAGTCGAACAGATCCGCTCAGAAATCAGAGGAAATCGTCGTCATTGCGAGATTTGCGCTGAAAGGAAGTCGTAGGGATCGACGGGTAATTGTACCCGCGACCGGACGTTTTTCAGTTGGAAGAACCGGCTCAAATGACTTGGCAATTGATGACGAGAGTGTTTCAAAGTTGCACGCCTCGCTGGTAGCGGATCAAAATGGTGGCTTATCAGTTGCTGATACGGGCTCTACTAACGGAACTTTCATTAACGGCGAGCGTATCGCATATGGAAAGGCTGTGAAGTTGGGTAAGGGAGACTGGGTTAAATTCGGTATGGTCGATGTGGTATTTGAACATGTGCCAGCCAAGCCCTCAGCGGGCGAAAACAGTGCTCGCCTCTCGCAAGAGGGTACGATTGAAATTGACGGTTTCGAGTTTGCGTCCCGGCCCATTTCCATTGATCAAAGATCTCCAAGTGAAGCAAAGGAAAGGCCGTCTGAGATCGCCCTATCATCAATGCCGTCTTTGAAGGAGGAATCCGAGTGAACCCGTTCCTACTTGTTCTAATAGACTGGGCTCAATGGAAACCCGAGAATATCTTTGGCGGCCAAGTGCTAGAGAGGACACCCGCCGGTCTTTCGATCGTGTATATAGTTGGCGTCGGGATCCTGCTTGGTTTTCTTATAATCACCTTCCTCGACAACTTCAAACGGCACAAGCCTGTTTTTGAGCGTGAATTGCCAAAGGAGGTTAAACGCCGCCTAACCCTAACGCTCGCAAACCGAAGTCTCCGTATCTGGCAGGTCTTTTTTGTAGTCGTCGCCTTCGGGGTTTTTGGATTTCAGGTCTACTGGACATATTTTGCGGACGAGTCCAATGATCAATTTAAGGCTTTAAACTACAAAGATCTTAGAAATCGTCGTGCTACAGCGTCAAGCCTGCGTGGCTGGATGCTCGATCGGTCGGGCAAACTCGAAAATGCTCTTGCCTACTATAAGGTCAGTAGTGAAGGATCGATCGCTAGAACCTTCTCTTTGGAAAAGGAAATGGCTCATCTTTTGGGCACCGAACGCGGAACGCCCGGACTCGAACGCACGCTTTATCTAGCGGAAGGCGACCCTATGCCCGAGGCGTGGGAAATCCTTACAAAGTATCGAAAACCTCAAATCGAAAATAAAGACGTCAGGATAACTATCGATCGCGATCTCCAGACATATATTGCTCAGAGGCTGGGAGACAAGAAGGGAGGAATCGTCGTCTTGAATCCCCAGTCAGGTGAATTACTCGCGATGTATTCAAATCCGACTTATAACCTGTCCGACGCCGAATCGCTCAGCGGATATTTAAAGCTCGAAGCAGACCAAGCAAATAAGCCTCTGCTCAATCGAGCAACGCGAGAGTTCTACATCCCAGGTTCAACCTTCAAAACTTTCACGATGATCTCGTCATTCCGGGCGGGCAAACAAAATGTTACACTGCCGGGTCGTCCGGCACCGGATTGTTACACACCGTTTCGCGGTTCCCGGCCAATATGTGATGCAGGTGGAAGCTGCCACGCGTGTAGTGACAATATCCCATTGACTGAGGCGTTCAAGGTTTCGAGTAATCAATATTTTGCTCAGATGGCAAACGAACTTGGACGGCAACGCATGGGTGAAACGGCGAGTGCTCTCGGTATCGCTCCTGTTGATACATCTGTCGAAGCTTTGACGCAGGGTTTTTTCCCAGATATTTGGAATGCAAGTAACCGTCGAACCTCTAACGCACTAGCCCCCGCCCGCTCAACTCTGGTCAATGGAAAGGACCTTACGCTTTATGACTTTGGCGTGATCGGAATGGGACAAGGTGGGGCAGGACAGATGACACCATTCCAGATGGCACTAATTGCCTCGGCTCCAGCCAATCTTGAAGGAAAACTTATGAAGCCCAAGATCGAGGCCGATCTTGCTCCGCAGATGTTTTCGCAGGTGTTATCTCGTGATCAGGCCCGAGCCGTTCGGGAAATAATGGGAACTGTGACGGAAGAACCCGGTGGAACCGGCGGCGTCGTTCGGGCAAAGCTCGCGGGAACCGGCCTTACTACCGGCGGAAAAACCGGAACCGCTGATAAGGATGGCGTTCAGGTTTACAACAAGGATGGAACTAAAAAAACCATCAAGAAGAGAAAACGCGAGAATGGTCAGTGGATCGATTTTGACGAACCGGTCAAGATGAC
Source organism: Pyrinomonadaceae bacterium (assembly GCA_041737885.1). Lineage (GTDB taxonomy): Bacteria > Acidobacteriota > Blastocatellia > Pyrinomonadales > Pyrinomonadaceae > OLB17. Next base: position 141,369 of record JBGSQW010000121.1, read on the forward strand.
CCGCTGGGATGGTTGGTTTCTTGCGATCGCTCCGTTGGACAATCCTCAATTGGCAATAGCGGTGGTTGTCGAAGACATCGGTGGCAGTGCTTACGGCGGAACAACCGCCGCTCCGATCGCGGCCGATGTCATCTTAAAGGCAATGCAACTCGGGCTGCTTGGCGATAAATACAAACCGAAGGCCACCGCTCCCTATGCTCGACGCAAATGAAGAACCGTACATCCTCACATTTTTTTATTCTTGCGTTGATAGTATTTGTCACCTCGATAGCCCATTACTCGATCTCCTACGGCGCTTTGATCCGCGGATACGAAACGTCGACTATAACGGCGGGCCGCAATCTTTTACTTCTTTGTATCCTCGCGGTACTTCCTATCTTTCTAAAGCGTTTTCTAAAATTTCAAGGAAATTGGACACTCTATACCTCTGCAGTTCTACTATTCTCGATTGGATTGACCGTGCAATATCGTCTTTTCAGCGATCCGGAATATACATCTAGAAAAGACAAAGCGGAGGCTCGGCAGCAAAAAATAAAAACTCTTCAGCTTCATTACATTCAGGAGAACTACTCGGCTGAGAAAAAACAGATGATGGGATTGCCCGCAACCCCTCCATCGCCGGTTGATCTTTCGACCCAAATTCCTAGACCTGCTTCAGAATCCTACTTAGAGGTTTACCTATCCGGTAAAACTATCAATCCCATACTAGGGATCATTGGTTTGATTGCTGCCCTGGTGCTGTTGAGCCGGGATCGTATTCTAAAGCTGTTGCAGGCAAATGGATTTCTTATCGTACTGTTGACCCTCGGCCCGCTATTCGTTGCTGCTGTTTGGTCCAGGGCGGGTAAATTTGGTGGGAACCTTACCCCATGGGAACTGGCAAAGATTCCATTCCTGATAGGGTTTGCTGCAGTTCTTGCTGTGCTCTACAAGAATCTCGCCAGAACGTATTGGGGAATTCCTAGGGCTAAGGACGCCTTGCCGCTAATTTTCATGGCAATTCTCCCGTTTTTACCTTTCTTTGTCTTAAAGGATTTCGGACAAATGATGGTGTTTAGCTCGGTATACGCGACACTGTATTTGATAGCGATCCGGCGCTTTCCGCAGCGTTTCGTAATGGTTGGATCAGTTTTACTTGTCGTCTCAATCTTGGTTGTAGGAGCCCTTCCCGAAAAAACACAAGAACGCATCCCGCTCCTACCAACACTTGCAACACCGGTGAAAGCGATTTTGCCGGATCGCATCCAACAACGTTTTCATCTCTGGCTTGACGGCTTCAATCCCCCCACCCCGGAAACCTCATGGTGGAAGAGTGACTACGACGATTACTACAAAAAACTCGTTGAAAAAGATCCTAATCTGCCGCAGATGTTGGCGGATGATCCAGATCTACAGAAGACTATAAATGTCGATGCCTGGTTTGATGTGCTCGCATTCCAGCCCGCTCAAGCGACATTTGGGCTGGCTTCCGGAGGCACAACCGGGCGCGGCTTAGGGCTAGGTTACCCGGAGCTTATTCCCGTCGCGGATTCCGACTACATTTTTGCGGCTCTAGCTGAAGAACTTGGACTTTTTGGAGGTTTGTTGATAACCTTTGCCCTGATCGTTTTCGTCAGCGCAGGCGTTAGAACTGCAAGGGATTCGCGCGATATGTTTAGCAAACTTTGCTCTATCGGACTCGCGGCTTTTATCGGTTTTCAGGCTCTTGTTAATATTGGCGGTATAACGCGAGCTCTGCCAATGACCGGCATCACGCTGCCCTTTGTGAGTCACGGGGGTTTTAGCTTGATCACAAGCTTCATAATGCTTGGGATGCTGATGGCCTTTTCTCACAGAAACAGCATTGACAAACGGAACGATGAATATCAAGAACAGGCTTAATTGATATAACCTGACAATTTGATAACTAAGCACTTTGCGCGATCGGCGAAAGTCATTTGAAATGGAAAGCAACTTAACTATTACCTCCGGATCTGTAAGCGACCGCGGACTGAGCCCAAAAAGACCGCAGAACGAAGACTCGTTTCTTGAAATGGGTAATTTTTCGATCTATGCGGTCGCGGATGGTGTCGGAGGAGCTCAAGCTGGTGAAGTTGCATCTCAAATGGCAGTCGAGATACTAGGCGAGGCCTTTGCTAACCGAAAAGCGGGTGACGACGCGGAAACGGTAATGCGAGCCGCCATCGGACAGGCAAATTCCGCCATTTACCAAATGGCACAGGAACTTCCACAGCTCTCGAGCATGGCTACCACTGTCGTCGCATTACATCTTGCCGGTGGAATAGCCACCATTGGACACGTTGGTGATTCGAGGCTTTATCGTGTAGATCGGGACGGAAATCTTTTTGCGGAGACCGCGGATCACTCGATGGTTGGTGATGAGGTTCGGGCTGGGCGGATGACGCCGGAACAGGCCGAAAATCATCCGAGTCGAAACATAATCAATCGGGCATTGGGGGCGGAATCGACCGTCGATATCGATTTGAAAACGATCATTGCGGAGCCCGGAACGGCCTTTCTTCTATGCTCTGACGGCATTACTCGCCACGTCACGGATCAGGAAATTAAAGGCGTCCTTACATTCGGTGGTACCCCTTCAGAGGTCTGTGAATATCTTAAAAACGTTTGCTTCGATCGCGGGGCTGAAGATAACTTAACGGCTGTCGTAGTTAAAGTCGCGATGGACCAGTCCGTTGTACGGGAAACATTCCCAGTCGTTTCTGTTTCTGACCTTGAAGAGCCGACCATCGCGACTGCGAGGACAACCTTTGAGGAACCCGTCTTAGACGACGGGGACGAATTACTGGAACTAGAGACGATGGAATTGGTGTTTCCTGAAGAAGCCACGGTTGAAAATCCACAAATGGATCATGATTCAGACGCTCTTCAGGTATCCACTCAGCAAGATAACGGCTACGCCGTCGCTCCTCCTCCGACTGAACAACCATCTGATCAAGACAGCTTCTCAATGTTCGGAGATTCCATCTCAGCGGCCGAAAAAAGTGAGTCGTCAGGCACAATTGGCAAAGCTATCACTGCGCTGGCAATGCTCGTACTAGGCAGCTTGATCGGCCTCGGCGTCTATCATTTCGCCCTTGCCCCAAAAGCTGATGACCCGATCGATCAAAAACTTTCCGTGATGAAGACGGATGACATTGCCTTTAGTTCTTTTGAGAAGCTTCGACGAAATGTTGACGCCGACCCAGCCGCGTACATCAAGGAAATACCACCAGCCGATGATGCGGAAGATTACTACCTTATTGGAAGAGCCTATCTCCTCGTGGGTGACTTCCCGAAATCCAGACTCGCTCTGATCGAAGCTCAAAAGTTACTGTCGAAAGCCGACACATCGAATTCAAGAGTCTTGAATTCGGACATTGCCACCGCTTTGGCTATCGCCAATGACCCTACACTTCAAAACCGATTTAAACTCGAGTTGGAAGCCAATCAGAAGCTGCTTTCCAATACAGCTAACTCAAACACTTCACGCTAAGTGTTTTGTCGCCTGGCTTCATAAAGGACTATTGCCGTAGATACCGCCAGATTCAGGCTTTCCACGCCGTTTTCCATTGGGATTAGCACCTTCTCATTGATCGAATTCAGTTCATTTTTTTCCAGGCCATGTGCCTCTGAACCGAAGATAAGAAGTCGCCTCGACCTCCATTCTAGATCTGTGTAGTTCGTCGAACCGCCGATGTCACACGCGGTTGTTAGAACCCCGCTGCCACTAAACAGATCAATGGTCGCGTCTAGATCAAGATTTTGCAGAATTGGTACACGCAAGACGGCCCCCATCGAGGCTCTTACCGCTTTTGGTGAGAAAGCATCGGCAGACTGCTTCGAGATGATCACGCCCGCGACGTCAACAGCCTCACAAGTTCTTAGTACGGCTCCAAGATTGGACGGGTTATTAATTTCTTTTAGGAACAGAACAATAGGGAGCTTTGCAAGAGCTAGCCGAGCGTCAATATCGCTAAACGACCAGTTCGGCCTCTTTGCGAGCAATACAATGCCCTGCGGACTATTGGTATCAACGATGCTTCGAAAGACAGACTCGGAGACAGTCGCCGATTGGATCCCAAGTTCTTCCAAAGTTTTTTCAACGATCTCGTCCTGAAAATTCGAAGAAATAAAACAATCGTCGACCTCAATACCAGATTTAAGAGCCTCCAAAACGAGCCGCTTGCCCTCTAGAAAAACAAGTGATCGATTTTTGCCGTCGCGGACTTCGCGAACGCGTACTAGGCGACGGTTGTCGCGACTGGTTATCGTTTCTGATCTAGTCATCCTTGAGTCAATTTAATCATTAATGGAGTTGTTTTGAAAACATCCATAAAATCGCTAAACTTATCGAATATGCAGCCCGAAACAAAGTCCGTTAGCAAAATCGAGATCCTGAAAGAAAAAGCAGCCCGAGCTGAAGAGGGTGGTGGATCAGCTCGCCTCGAAAAGCAGCGTTCTAGCGGGAAATTAACTGCTCGCGAACGCATTGATTTTCTCTTAGACGAGAATAGCTTTGAGGAGTTCGATAAGTTTGTCGTCCACCGCTCTACGGATTTCGGGCTTGAGAAACAAAAGTTTGCTGGCGACGGGGTTGTTACGGGCCACGGACTGATAGATGGTCGCGAAGTGTTCGTTTTTGCTCAGGATTTTACCGTATTCGGCGGTTCACTTTCCGAGACCCACGCAAAGAAGATCTGTAAGGTGATGGATCTGGCGTTGAAAACAGGTGCTCCGGTTATCGGTCTTAATGATTCCGGCGGAGCTCGCATTCAGGAAGGTGTAGTTTCACTTGGCGGGTACGCTGATATTTTTCTTCGAAATGTGATGTCCAGCGGTGTTATTCCGCAGATCAGCTGTATTCTCGGCCCTTGTGCTGGCGGAGCTGTTTATTCGCCTGCGATCACGGATTTTAACATCATGGTGAAGGACACTTCATATATGTTTATCACCGGACCAGATGTTATCAAGACAGTCACCCATGAAGACGTGACCAAAGATGAACTCGGCGGGGCAATGACACATAACGCAAAATCCGGCGTCGCTCACTTCGCTGCCGATTCCGACGAACACGCCCTTCGCCTCACGCGGGAACTTTTGTCATTCATTCCCTCGAATAACATGGAGAATCCGCCGTTCGAGCAAAGTGAAGATCCGTCGGACCGAGCCGACGAGAAACTAAACCATATTGTACCGGAATCACCTTCCCAGCCGTATGACATTCGCGACATCATTCATGGGGTAATCGATGACGGGTATTTCTTTGAGGTACAGGATCTATTTGCACCTAATATAGTCGTTGGTTTTGCCAGACTCGGTGGTTATTCAGTAGGTATTGTTGCCAATCAGCCAGCATTTTTGGCCGGTGTCTTAGACATTGATGCATCGGTAAAAGCCGCAAGATTCGTTCGGTTTTGTGATTGCTTTAACATTCCGCTTATCACGTTTGAAGATGTACCGGGCTTTTTGCCAGGTGTAAATCAGGAACATCAAGGGATAATTCGTCACGGAGCAAAGCTATTATATGCGTTTGCTGAGGCAACCGTTCCCAAAATTACCGTGATCACGCGCAAAGCCTACGGTGGTGCTTATTGTGTAATGGCTTCAAAACACATTCGGACGGACATTAACTTTGCGTACCCAACCGCCGAGATAGCTGTGATGGGATCGGAAGGTGCGGTTGGGGTTTTATTCAAACGCGAGATAGCCGATAATGATGAGATGTACCGAACGGCAAAGGTAGCGGAGTTCCAAGACAAGTTCGCCAATCCCTACGTTGCGGCGGAACGCGGCTTTATCGACGAGGTCATCGAACCAAGATTTACCCGTCCAAAATTGATCAGGGCATTATCGCTTCTACAGAATAAGCGCGACTCAAATCCTCCAAAGAAACACGGCAACATCCCGTTGTAGAAGCCACGTGAGATGAATACTACCGCTGCGAACCGCCCTACTTATGCCGAGATCGATCTCGAGGCCCTTTCGTGCAACTATCGATCGGTGAGGAATTTTGTTGGTAGAGGCGTCGGTTTTATGGCGGTTGTCAAAGCCAATGCTTACGGTCACGGAGCCATAGAGTGCTCGAAGGTACTCGAGGCAGCGGGAGTAGACTGGTTCGCAGTGGCCACTGCAGAAGAGGCTACTGAGCTTCGTCTCGCCGCGATTCGTCGGCCAATTCTCGTTCTAGGAGGAATTTGGACGAGCCAGCATCAGGTCTTCATTGAAAACGATCTGACTCCAGCTATTTTCACACTTGAACAAGCTATCGATCTGAACGAAGTCGCCCAAGCAACCGGACGAACGTTTAACGTCCACCTCAAGATAGATACTGGTATGGGACGAATGGGCTTCCGTTCCGACGAATCCCAGGCGATCGCTGACCGTTTCACCACGTTAAATAACATCAATGTCGAGGGGCTAATGACGCATTTCGCGGCTGCCGACGATCTGTCGCAAACGGAATTCACAAATCGACAGATCAGTGCTTTCCAGCGATGCATTGAGGTTTTTCGCTCTCGTGGAATCTCGCCGAAATATGTTGATCTAGCAAACTCGCCTGCTGCTATCGCTCACCCATCGAGTCGAGCAGACCTTGCACGGATCGGTGGAATTCTGTACGGCCTTGGCGGAGATGTCCTGCCCGCCGGAATAGAAGTGCCAGAATTGAAGCGGGTGATGTCGGTCCGAAGCCACATCGCTCAGCTAAAGCACATACGAAACGGTGAAACGATAGGTTACAGCCGAACGTTCACAGCGAATAGAGATTCGCTGATCGCTACGATCCCGATCGGATATCACGACGGGCTTCGCAGAGGCCTTTCGAACAATGGTCAGGTTATCGTAAATGGCATGCGGGCAAACATCGTCGGCCGCGTTTCCATGGACTGGACCTCGGTCGACGTATCCGCAGTATCAGGCGTTGGTCTCGGTGACCAGGTTACAATTATAGGCAAGGATGGCGATGAGGAAATTGGAGCTGAGGATATTGCCAGAGAATTGAGTACAATATCTTACGAGATCACGTGTGGAGTTAGTAGCCGTGTGCCTCGCATATATAAATAAATCAACCTATGAACTATCCACTGCAACTATCGTTCAAACTCCTGGCCATCGCGAGCCAGATCTATGTTCGTGATACCAACGGACAGCTTATCGGCTATGTTAAGCAGAAACTTTTCAAGTTGAAGGAAGACATAAATGTCTTTGCTGACGAAGGCCAGACACAGATGCTTTACAACATCAAGGCTGACCGCGTTATCGACTTTTCTGCCGGCTATAACTTTACTGCGGCGAACGGATCCCGGATCGGCTCGCTTAAGCGGCGCGGAATGAGATCCATTTTCAAGGCGAACTACGAGGTTTATGATTCATCGGGCAGTCAGACAATGCATATCCACGAAGAAAACGCTTGGGTCAAGGTCGTTGACTCGCTTTTAGGTGAAGTTCCACTTATTGGCATGTTCACAGGCTACTTCTTCAATCCCGCGTACATCGTATCGAGAGTGGACAATACACCGGTTGCCCGGTTACAAAAACAGCCTGCCTTTTTCGAGGGTATATTTAGCATCGAATTGCTTAATCCTGTTTCCGAGGAGGACGAAGTTCGAGTCCTACTGAGCTCTCTCACAATGACACTTCTCGAACGGGCACGTGGTTAATAATTAGCATGCGACTTTTAAGGGTCGATGATTTCTCACCGAAAGAATTTGTTTCATCGCTTTATTCGAAAGTGATGGAGACGGATATTTTTAGCCATGCCGCGCAGGTCGCGTTTTACTTTTCTTTCGCACTTTTCCCATTTTTGTATTTTCTCGTTTCGCTGTTTGGGATGGTTTTGGACTCGTCCCAGGGCTTGAAAGAGGAAATGTTTGTCTATCTTCGCCAGATCATGCCATTCTCGGTTTTCGATTTGGTAAGTCGGACGGTCGAAGAGATAATTTCAAATAGTACCGGCGGCAAGGCCACGCTTGGACTAGTGGTCACACTTTGGTCGGCTTCGGCTGGATTTGACGCAATTAGAAATGCCCTTAACGCGATATATCGCCTTCGAGACCAGCGTTCCTGGCTTCGCACCAAGCTTGATTCCCTCGTTATCACCCTTATTATCACGATTCTGGTTGGAGTCGTTCTTGCCATTGTGTTCTACGGCTGGCAGCTTTTTCAAACCGGCCTTGCCGCGTTGGGACTTCAGATAACTTCACCCTTAGTATTGAGTGCGATCCAATGGATATCTATCCTGCTCGTCATGCTCTTCGTTTGTGAGATCATATATAATCTCCTGCCTGATTTCAGGCCGCTACAATGGATATGGATCACGCCTGGATCGATCGTTGCAATATTATTGTGGATAGTTCTCACAACTGGATTTCGTACCTACTTAGGGTATTTCAACTCATACAATAAAGCCTATGGTTCACTTGGGGCGGTGATAATCATGATGCTTTGGCTCTACCTGACCGCCTCTGCCTTGATGATCGGCGGAGCTATCAACGCTGTGCTTTATGACATGAGAGGAGCGAAAAGCAAAGAAGAAATATCTGAAACACCATCAGCCTAGGTTATTGATTTTTGAAAGACCATCGCAGGGTGTTATATTTATGCTATGTCACTAATGCTCTCCGAGATCGCTGAACAGCCAGCCGCTCTGGAACTTACTTTAACGGCCGAGCGACAAAAATACAAAAAACTTGCTGCCTACCTGCAAGGTAAAGAGATCGATCTGGTCGTCATTGTCGCCCGCGGAAGTTCAGATAATGCCTCGTTGTTTGGTCGATATCTGATAGAGGTCACCGCCGGAATTCCAGTATCCCTATCCGCTCCTTCTGTTCACACGTTATATCACGCCAAAATGAACCTGAGCCGTGCTCTCGTTGTTGGCGTTTCTCAGTCCGGCGAAGGCGACGATATTAACATCGTTCTTCGACGTGCGAAAGAATCTGGGGCATTCACGCTTGCAATTACCAATGAGGCTGATTCAACCATGGCCGGCATTGCGGACGAAGCTTTGCTGATTCATGCCGGTCGTGAGCGATCGGTTGCCGCTACCAAAACCTACACGGGCCAGATGCTGCATTTTTATATGCTTGCCAATGCGCTGGTGAATAATGACCTCAAGATCGAGAGGATCCCGGAGTTCACCGCAACAGCTCTTGAACTTCTGCCTCAGATCGAAAACCTGGTCCAGCGATATGTTTTCATGGAAAACTGTGTGGTTGTGGGACGCGGAATGAACTACGGCAACTCGTATGAGCTCGCATTGAAGCTGATGGAAACCTGCTACGTCGTCGCAGAGCGATTTTCATCCGCCGATTTCTTTCACGGTCCCCTTGCTATCGTGGAACGCCGTTTTCCAGTCGTAATGTTCGGGCCGACAGGCGTTACCGAGAAGAGCAGTTTAGAATTGCTCGAACGCCTTCACGACCTTAACGCCGATTGTCTCTCAATCACGAATAGCGCAAAGATCGCGGCGGTCTCGCCTAAAAGCCTCGTGTTACCGAGCGAGATCGACGAATTTCTTTCCCCGATTCCCTTCATTGTTCCCGCACAGCTTTTCGCCGCACTTCTTTCCGAGGCAAAAGGCCTGAATCCTGATGCTCCGCGTTCTCTATCGAAGGTAACAAAGACGATCTGACTTAGGGGTTATCGAGATCAAACGCCCGCAGCTATAGCATTCATCAATGCTTCGCGCATTGCACCGGCCGTACGCCATCGATTTTCGACATTCTTGGCCAACGCGGTTTCGATGACCGCAGCCACGTGTACGGGAACCGTGGGAACACGAGCCTTGATCGGAATTATCGGCTTTTCAAAAATCGCTTTAACAGTTTCCGCTATGCCGGCTTTTGGGCCGATATCCAGAGCGTGAGCTCCAGTCAAGAGGCTGTAAGCGGTCATCCCGATAGCATAGATATCTGACGGGGGCTTTACGTCCTTGAAATCCCGAACCTGCTCAGGCGGCATGTAGGCGATCGTTCCCGCGACATCGCCGACCATTGTCACTCCGCTCATTCCCGTCTGTTTAAAGCTCTTTGAGAGGCCAAAATCCGTTAGTTTGGCAACGTCATTCGGAAAGTTCCCGCTTACCAGAATGTTTTGTTCCTTGATGTCCCGATGAACGAAACCCTGCATGTGAGCAAAATCCAGAGCCGCCAGCGTTTGCCCAATAACACTCGCCATTTCCCTGTACTCAAGCCTACCGCCACGATTTTTTGCGAGACGTGCTGCGTCCATTCCTGTCACGAACTCTGTTACCAGATACACCAATCCGTTATGCGTTCCATGATCTATATATCGAACGATATTCGGATGCTGAAGCGAAGCTGCCACCTCGATCTCACGCAGGAAGCGCTTTAACGACTGTTCGCTGACAGCGACCTCGGGCAGAAGCGTTTTGATCGCAACCGCTTGTCCATCCGATTCGGCACGGCCGAGCATGACGCTACCCATCCCGCCCTGCCCGATGATGCGGATCATTTGATAATTGGGTATCGGCTGCGGATTTGCTTTGAGTTTCTCGCGGCAATCGTCGCATATGAAAGATAGTTTGGCATCCGGGTCTGCTGCCTCAATGTTGGCGGGGATGCTGCAATTGAGGCATGTTACCGTTATGATCGAAGGCTGAGTTTCGCCTGGAATTCTCGCGGTGTCGTGAAACTCTTCGAGCCCGGTAGAAACCTCTACTTCGAGTATCGTCTCGCCGCCCTGGATCCGGTCACCGCTCTTGAGATGAGCGGTGTCGACTCGCATGCCATTTACATACGTTCCATTCGTTGAGCCGAGATCTCGAAGGAAAGCCTGGGGCGGGGCGATCTCCAGAATACAATGGTGCCGGGAAAAATAACGATCCTGAGGAAGACAGAACTGCGCGTCCTCGCTACGGCCGATCATAAACGTGTCGTGTTGATCGAATGTAAAGTCGCGTCCAGTTTGAGGACCGGCTATGACATGAAATGTTACACGCATCAAGAAAGATTTGGGATCAACGCTGAAAGCCCCCAAATGACGATCAACAAAATATAGAACGCAAGATATATAGCCGCTGTCACGATGCCGCCAATGGCAAGGCCACGTCCCGTGTACTTCGCCGGATCTTTTTTGATCTGGGACATCGCGATCAAGCCCGTAACGATCGCTCCAGGTGCAAGAAGCAGGCCAAGTGAACAACACCATCCGATCGTAATGCTACCAATACCAAGCCCAAGCGATACTATCGCGAGCGTTTGATTTGGCGATACGACCATCGGGAAGCCGCCAAATTGTCCCTGTGGAGCATTGATCGCCTGAGGCTGCCATTGCGCAGGCGGAGCAGAAGGCGGCGGAGCCTGCCAATTCGAAGGATTAGTCCTACGTGATTGTTCGAGCAGAACGGTCGGCGGAGAATCGTCGGCGTACCGACCGGGTTGCTCCTGCATGACCATCAAAAGCTCGCCGTCTTCGAGACAGAAATTCAGGTTAGCGTCCGAGTACGACTGTTTACATCGCGGGCATTGTTTCATATTTTTCCCGCTTTATTTTCTGATCTCCAGATTCTTGAACGCGACTTTTACACCATCACCCGAATACAGCCCCGGCACGCCGCCCGAGTAGCCGTACAAATTCTTGATCGATGTCACCAACGTTCCGTTAATATAGAGTTCGATCTTGTCGTCCAGATCTCTTGCCTCAAGGACGTTTTCCTCGGCCCCCTCTTTAATGGCTGGCGAGGTTGTCCAGGTTACGACCGACTTTTCGTTCTGAGGTTCATGCCTGACAACGCGATACTTCTTTTTCTTCGTGTCGATCAGAAACGCATATCCCTGCTGCAGAGGCGTCGGATTGCTGTGAAAGATCAGTCCGTAACCGAGGCTGCCTGCCATGTTATCTACATTTCTTAGCGTAACCTTGGTGTCAGCTTTCTCGGTTTTGAATTCTTCGGGAGCAACCAAAACGTAGTAGAACCCTTTCTTTTTGGAGCTCATCACGAATTCACCGTTGGTGAACTCGGTATTTCCGTACGCGGAAAACTCCTTTACCCACGGCTCGAGGTCGACAGATTCGAGATCGCTTCTAGTCGAGGTAGATGCGGTGTTTGTAGAATTTGTGTTCGGGGTTGAACTGGTTCCTTTGTTCGCAACCGGCGGAGCATTCTTAGAATTTGTTGGATTTACCTCTGCTGTGTTCTTTTCGGCGTTCATACCGATGAAAACAAGACCAGCGAATCCGCCACCGCACACGAGAACGACCACACCCAGAATAAGCAGAACCCAAACCCACGTCTTCGAGGCCTTTTTAGCGGGCTGCATCGAATATTGCTGCGGTGTGTTCCATCCCGGCTGCGATCCCGGTTGCTGCTGGCTCGGCATCTGCGAAGCGGGTTGCGTAACTCGCGGCTCGTTCAGCATTACGGTTTGCGGCGGTTCAGGCCCGGCCTGAGCCAGAACGGATCCGTCTTCGAGACAGAAGTTGAGGTTGTCATCAACGTAAGTTTTTTGACATCGCGGACATATCTTCATTCATTTTTCCCCGAAAACTAAAGATTTAAGAGTAAAGCAGGTCGTTTTCTATGCAAAATTACCGATCGATAGGTGAAATAACGCCCATATTATACTTATTCACGGCAACAAACGCGACTTTTTGAACTCTCTTTTAACGTTTTGCACATTTCAAATAACGAAGAACTTATAGCAAACGTTCCATTTACGCGTTCAGCCGATCAGTGAACCGCCACCGGAACAACATCCAGCGAGACCGACCAAAAAACTTCTTTTCAAATGCCCTTCAAAACGTTAAACTAAAGACAATGGGGTTAATCAAGCGCGATTCCTATTGTGCCTGCCTCCTATTCTGCTGATCTATTTTTGATCCGTGCGGTCGATGATCCAAATCGTCGCTGGGTTCAACCTTATTCCTAACATCATTTTTTACTCGCGTCGAGGTTTTATGAAGAGACAGGCCGTACTTGTATTAGTAGTCATCAGTTCACTTTTTTTTAGTTTCGTTTTCATCGATACGTCAAAAGCTCAGGAACGGATCAGGATCAGACAATCCCCGGAACCGCTCGACAAAGAGATAGCCGAAACGGTAAAAAGACTTGGCAACCGCTCGTCTGAAGGACTCACAGAACAAAAATACAAAGATGGAAGTATCTCCGTTGACCTGCAGGAACGCTTTCAGAACTTGCCTCTAGCTGTACTGGACGAGGCTGGAAGGCCTGTTGTTGGTTGCGCCGCGACCATTGGCGAGGCAAACGATTTCTTCGGACGTGATCTGGAGACAGGCGAGGTTTTTGCCCCCAAATTTTCGCCGTTAGACGAAGTTGAAGAACAGGCCAAGATGTATGGGATGCGGCCCGACGAATATCGGTTCTACCTAGATCTAATCGAGAATGCCGCAAGAAAAAGAGCTGAATCGCCTAACGCTGCAACCTTGACGATCGTTAACAATGATGGAGCCGGTGAAGGATTTAACGATACAGCAGTCGTAACTCCGGAAGGTGGCAATTCCGCAACCACGCTCGGTGAGCAAAGACTGGGTGTTTTCAACTTCGCAGCGGGTATCTGGGGAGCGTATCTGGATTCAACTGTTCCTATTCAGGTTAATGCTCAATTCAATCCTCAAACCTGCAATTCAAACTCGGCCGTTTTGGGATCAGCTGGTACTACAACTCTTCATGTCGGGTTCACTAACGTGCAACTCGCAAGTACCTGGTATCCTCAGGCACTCGCAAATAAACAATCCGGCTCAGACCGTTCGGCTCAACCGGACATTAATACAACGTTCAACAGCACACTTAATGGAAACGCCGGATGTTTGGGCGGTGCAAGATTCTATCTTGGTTTTGATAATTCATCGCCTGCGAACACAATTAACCTTTTGGTCGTCGTGCTCCACGAACTTGGTCACGGACTTGGCTTCGCAACTTTCGCAAATGGAACGACAGGTCAGCTTTTCAGCTCCTCATCCGGTACATTTCCTGACGTTTATACAACGCACATGTTCGATCGCACAGTCAGCCTAGGATGGAACGCCATGACCGACACTCAGAGGGCAACCTCGGCACTGAATAATGGAAACGTATTTTGGAACGGGAACAACTTGAGGATAGCCTCCGGTGCGCAGAACGCTGAAGACCCAATGCTCAATAATGGCTGCCGGGAAGCTTCGACTGGAAGGCTGCGGCTGCATACCCCTTCGACGTTTGCTCCAGGCTCGTCTATTTCACATTTTTCGACGTTATGCACACCAAGCTTGTTGATGGAGCCGAACATTACGCCCAATCTGCCTCTAACATTGGACCTGACGCGTCAACAGATGCGGGACATAGGATGGTTTCGCGATTCAAATGCTGATCTCGTGCCTGATGCGATAACCAATGTATCCCCGAGCGGAACGACCGTATCGGTTGGCAACGCAGCGAGCATTACGTGGACGAACGGCGGTGGTTTCAATCAGAACGTGGCAATCGATCTTTCGACCGATGGCGGAGCAACATTCCCGACTACGTTGACGCCCGCCGGCGGCATAGCTAATACGGGGGCGTTTAACTTTACCGTCCCGAATTCGCCGACAACAACGGCGAAGATTCGTGTCCGCGAAGTAACTTTTACTTCGCCATCAGGTATTTCGGCAGCCGATTTCACGATCGCTTCGGGCGTTCCAACTCCAACTCCAACTCCAACTCCAACTCCAACTCCAACTCCAACTCCAACTCCGACGCCGACTCCGACTCCAACGCCGACTCCGACTCCAACGCCGACTCCAACGCCGACGCCAACTCCGACGCCGACTCCAACTCCGACGCCGACTCCAACTCCGACGCCGACTCCGACGCCGACTCCAACTCCGACGCCGACTCCGACGCCGACTCCAACTCCGACTCCGACTCCGACGCCGACTCCAACCCCGACGCCGACTCCAACTCCAACTCCGACGCCGACGCCGACCCCAACTCCGACTCCGACTCCGACGCCGACGCCGACCCCAACTCCGACTCCGACGCCGACTCCGTCGCCTGTTCCTGAGTTTGATCTAACGGTGTCCCAATCCGATTCACCCGACCCTGTAAATGTTGGCCAGTCGGTCACTTATACGATGACCGTAAATATTTTCCCGACGGCACTTGGCGGTAGTGCGAGTCCGTTGGTGCGGTTCAACTTCCCGACCGGTGTGCCCAATTCATTTGTAAGCGCGACGGGCACCAACGGGTACGGAGCCACCGCGGACGCAACTGGTGTAACATTCTCAGGCGGTTCGATCTCGACGAGCGGGATAAATCCCGGCACCGCTACATTGACCGTCGTCGTCACCCCGTTATCTACGGGTACAATGACAAGTGCCGGTACGAATGTAACCGTCGATCCAAATAATCTGTTTTTGGAATCGAACGAGGCCAACAACACGGCTCAGACTGTCACAACGACGGTCAACGCGGTCCCGACGCCAACTCCGACTCCGACACCAAGCCCGAGTCCGAGCCCAAGCCCGTCGCCGACACCAAGCTTGCTGTTTATCGAAGGGCGTGTTCTGACTTCGAGCGGAATGGGAATCAGAAATGCTGTCGTAACGCTGATTGAACCCAATGGAAATCGTCAAACATCAACGACGAGTTCGTTCGGAGTGTATTCGTTCCAGAACCTGCCTGCAGGCCAGATATATACGCTGACGACCCGTACCAAACGATTCAGATTTACGAATCAGATCGTTACGTTAACCAGTTCGCTTTCAAATTTCGATTTCTTCGGACTTGAGTAAACTTGGATCGATCGACTAGCGAGCATCTAGAAAGGGCGGCCCCAAAACGGAGCCGCCCTTTACTGATACCTAACACCGGATCGCCTCATTGCAAGGTGAGGCCGCATCGTCCGCAGAATTTGATATGAGGCGGGTACGCTCCGCCGCATCGTCTGCAAAGACGTTCGGCCTGCGGTGGAACGCTCTGGTACGGTGAAATAAAATTTGCCGGCTGGCTGGCTGCATTTTGCTGTGCGGGCGTTATGTTCAGCCCGCAGCGTCCGCAAAATCGTGTGTTGGTTATAACCGGCGAAGAACAGCGCGGACACGGATACGTGGATATCGATTCCCCTTGACTGATCATCGTAAATGACCCGCCGCCGCAACGTCCGCAAAATCTAACGCCCTCCGCAAACCTCGATCCGCAAGTGGAACACGCCACGATACCCGGCATCAGGCTGGATTGCTGAGAACCGCCCGTACTAACGCCCTGTGATGAAGGATGACTCGCCCCGCCATGTCTTGTCCGAAGCTGAGCCTGGATCACCTGCTCATTGGCTCCCTCACGGATCTCGATCACACGTTCGTCATCTTTTTCACCCGCCTTGGAAACTCTTAGGATGTGTTGTCCGGCCGGAATGTCGGTCAATACAACTCGCCCGGAGCTGCCAACACTTCCCTTCCTCTCATCGTCTATGTAAACCTCCGCATCAACCGGAGCCAGAACGACAAGGCGCGATTTCCCCGCCCGCTGCTCATCAATGTCAGAGGCGGCTCGTTCGAGCTCGCTGATCCAATCCGCGACGGAATTCGGACGGTTCGCCGGGTCGATCTCAAGAGCTCCCATGATCACACGATCAACGTCCGCAGGGATATCGGTCCGTATCGACGCGAGCGGCGGCGGCGTATGCATCACTTTCTGCATCACAAGCTGCATTAGCTCGCCCGAAAATGGAGTCTTACCGCCAAGCATTAAATACGCGATAGTGCCAAGAGCATAAAGATCCGCTCGCTTATCGACCGGTATCTCGGGCTGCATCTGTTCGGGGGACATGAACTCAGGCGTACCAATAATGCCTCGAGACGAAGGTGTAGCTTTTGAAGCAGCATCGGTAACCGTCTGATTCATGATCTTAGCGAGGCCAAAATCACCGACTTTAACAAAACCGTCGCCACCTTTTCCCTTCTGCATGATGAAGATGTTTGCAGGTTTTAGGTCACGGTGAAGGATGTCCAGATCATGAGCGGCATCGACCCCATCGGCTATCTGACGAAGCAATCTGACCGCACGTTTCACCGGCAGAGTTCCCTCGCGACGCAGCAGCCTGTGAAGGGTTTCTCCCTCGACGTACTCCATCACTAGGTAAAATATGCCATCGGCCGATTCGCCAAAATCAGTGACGCTGACAGTGTTCGGATGCTGTATCGAGGCCGCCGCCTGAGCCTCACGCTCAAACCTTGCGATAGCCTCGCCTTCCTGCAGATCTTCACTGCTGAGAATATCCTGACGAACGGTCTTAACCGCGACCCTTCGGGTATCAAATTTCTTGTCTCTCGCAAGATAGACTTGTCCCATTGCACCGCGTCCCAATCGGCTCTCCAGCAGATAACGATCGGCAAGCAGCTGCGGCCCCGGCAATGCAAACCGCGTCGCCGTCGCATCGACCGGACACTGGCTCACGTCGTCAGGAAAACAAAGTTCACATTTAGGACATTCCTTCATCGCTACAAAACATCTTGTACAAGTAACTCAAATATTCCAAATCAAGAACGCTTATCAGGAATATTTTTTGCGAAGAAATGAGACGCCCGCGCAACACATTTGGGTTGCTGACATTTATTTTGCTATACTTACGTTTGCTTTTTGGGTCGATAGCTCAGTTGGCAGAGCAGCGGACTCTTAATCCGCGGGTCGCAGGTTCAATCCCTGCTCGGCCTACCAAAAATAACAAAAAGGCTACCTTTGACGGTAGCCTTTTTGTTGTTTGATCCGATCGTGATCAACGTTCGGTCAGCGATCTCATTCCAGCCCTACGAGATCGAGACCGATGAGAGTGTCGTTTACGGTTACCAGCCGTGACGAGAAACGGTACCGCTTGGAATTTACGCCCACAATATAGGTCTTCCCGGCCTCGATCTGGGAGAATGAGTAGAAGCCGAATGAACCCGTTGTCGCGGTGTTCTTATTCCCTGACATATCTGTGATAGTCACGACGGCGTTTCGCAAACCACGACCATCCGGGGTAAGAACTCTACCCGAGACCTCGACTCCGGCTGACGTTGTAATGACAACGACATTGCCATCGACATAGTTAGTCGGAAGCAGAATTCCGGTCGAACTCGACACACTCTGTGGTGTAGGATTCGTGCCAAACGTAACTGGGTACACGCCCGCCACTGCACTTGGAGCCACCACAAATGTCAGCGTAACGACCGTACGTGGTCCGGCCGCATATGTATTTGTTGAGTCAACCAAAACCCCTATGCGTCCCAGCGCTGCGTCGTTCGTGTTTAGAGCCAAATTAGTTCCGGTCGGCACACCGCCGCCGATCGTGACCAACGGATTCGTTAGAACCTGAGGATTAAAATTAAATGAGAAACTAATCGAAGACTCATCCCCCAAAGAGTTGAGTACGATAGGAAGCATCACCATCTGGCCCGGCAACCCGGTGTCATTAGAGATAGTAAGACTTCGGTTCCCCGTCGGTGTTGGCGATGGCACTGGTGTCGGCGACGGTGTTGCGATCGGTGTCGGTGTCACCACCGGCGTTGGCGTTGGCGTCGGCGTTGTT
>JBGSQW010000129.1:0-19188 GCA_041737885.1 Pyrinomonadaceae bacterium
GGTGGCCGCGAACCCATTTCATCAGGTCCCAAACGTCCGCTGCCGAGCCTACCTCTTTGCCCACGACCATCGGAGCAAGGATCTTCTCCGCCGTTACCCACGCCGAATCCGTCCACTCGTCCGAATACCCCGGCGACTCGCCACAGGTTATCTCGCCCCAGCCTTCTGCTCCATCCACGTCCTCGACGCGCACCAGAATGATGCGGCGTTCATAAGTCCGGCCAAAGCTGGTTTCGAAAAAGTGGACGAGCGGGAGATTGATCTCGGTCAGTTCTATGGATTTGATCTTTAACATGTCGATGCGGCGCGGCAAACAAAGAGTTTAGGTTAGACATTGCAGGCAGAAAATGCAATGTGGCCAGCTCTCGCCGCACGTAAAAGAAAGCCTACTTTATCAATTCGAATTGCACGGCCTGCGTCGCAACTTTCGGCTTTTTCGGATCGCTTTCGTCAGAGACGATCACTTGCAGAATATAGTCGCCCGGATTCATCTTGTTCCCGAGCGATATCGCACGGGCAACTTTCAGATGCTGAAGATCCGTCTGGCCGAGCAGCTCGACTGCGGCGGGCTTTCCGTCGAGAACTAGCTGCCCTTCGTGAAAGACCCTGATCCTCGTGGTCAATTGCGGCGGTTTTACCTGACTGCCGCGTGCGTTGTATATCTCAAATCCAAACCTAAGCACCGAGCCGAGCCTGACTCGCCGCAGCGCCGTGTCGGTCATCGGATTCGATTCGTAGGCTCCCGCCGTCGAGCTGCTTGCCGCCTGCCACGCTGCATCCGAAAGGTTCTCCAGCACAACGCTCGAGACGGTCAGCCGTTTCTTCTTTAGATCCGGCACTTCGATGAATTGACTGGCTGAGCCGATTCTCCCGCCCTGTGAATCACGAACCGCAACCCGATATTGATAGGGGCCCGATTTTTTAACCGGAAAATAGAAATGATAGACAAAACCCTCGGCCATCATTCGCTTGTAGCCGTCAGGATTGACCAATAATGTGTACGATTTTCCAAGCTGATCGACGGGCTGCCCGTTGTCGCCAAAGCTCATCGCTAGCACTTCAAAAATCGCTTTTTTCTGCCCTTTTTCGGCATCGATAAACTTTAGGTCAGAGGCATTGATATGAATGAGCGACCTGACATACGAAACGCCTTTTGCGTCATTTCCGAACAAAGCATTTAGCCGTAGATCGATACCGCTGACGGCAAATGGTGAGACGAGGGCATATTCGAGCTGGCCAAGACTTGGGATGGCTGTTGCGGGTACAGGCGGCGTTTCGCGATCTGCAACATTGAAAAACCCGCTCCTGTAACGAGCCGACGCACCTTTTCTTGAAACCTTGATATCGATCTTATTGAATTTTAACTTAGCCGGGTCGAACGTATCACTGTCAGGCTCGTAAGCAAGAAGGTAGTAGCTCTGATCTTCGAGCACACGTCGAACACCGCCAGTTATATCGTTATTGTTGACCAGAGCAAACCCGCCTGTTTCTTCTGAGATATACCTGAGCGAATTCTGCGTGTCACTCAGCTTTTCACGGCGTCCCGACATTTCCGATTCGATCTGCTGGGTTGTTCGGCCTGAGGTATTGTCAGCCGCTGTCAGTCCGGTGTATTGCAGGCCTCGCGGATCGATAGCATAGACGACGACGGATGCCCGATTCGCATTTTCGATCAGCCGCTGTATCGGATCGAGCGAACGAGAGCCCTCGATAAAGCCCTGTGCATTCGTATTGAACATCTGAAAACCATCCGAAAACAACACAACCGATTTTCTGCCGGGAAGCTCTTTCATGCCGTTAACGACGTATTCCAGAGCCCCAAGCGTCCCTGTCGCAAAGAAGCTTTCACGGAAATCGTTGAACTCACGCTCGATGCCCTCTGCTGTGCGGTCGCCTGCCTCTGGTTCAGGAGCATCCGGGTCCTCGGGCAACACGGACTGCAGCGGAGCGAAAGCGCTGATACCGCCGTTTCCGAGAGCGTTCCATTTCACCTTCTCGATCGCCGCATAGAGGATCCGCTTGTCCGACGTAAACTGCTGCAGGGCTCCGATGCCGGCACCGGTCCTGATGATCGCGACGAGATCTCCGTCTTCCATCTGCTCATCGACAAAACGTTTGAGAGCCCGCCGCGTCTGGTATGCCGACTCAAACGACAGTGAAAGATCATCGACGACCAGGGCAAACGTCCGCCGTATCTGATCCGTCCGGAGTTGCAAGGGCGGAATCACGAGAGGGTTCTTTGTACTGGCGTCAATTTTCGGCACCTGTGCCCGTTGGGCGGCAGAGACGAATGTCAGGCTGGTTATTTTTTGCTTTTGGCCATTCTCAAACACCTCGATCTCATCAGGTCGAATATCCGCGATCGGCTTGCCCTTAGAATCTGTCACCGTGACATCGATGCGGATCAAATTGGTCGAGATCTTAACGACATCGCCATCTCCCGGAGGCGTAGGCGACTGGCTCTGCGACAAAACGTTTAATGCCAACGCTATCGTAACTATAAATATGTGCGTGATCCTTTTCATATCCAACCTCACCTGAACCCCTATTGAACCACTTCAAACTGAATGTGCTGAGCCGTAACCTGTTCTTTTTTCTTAGCTAAGGCATCAGTTACGATCACCTGTAAAATGTAATCACCGGGCAGCATATTCTCGCTCAAACTAATGGCTCCCGAGAGCTGAACACGCTTCATATCATTCTGTCCGTTCAGATCGACCGGGACCGTCTGGCCGTCTAGGACCAGTTCCCCGTCTCGAAAGACGCGAATCCGGGACTGCAACGATGGCTTACGGGCCGCATCGAGTTTTGCATTGTAGACCTCAAAACCGTACTGGAGTACCGTCCCCAGCTTGATCGTCCGGAGTGCGGTGTCCCTCTGCAATGTCGATCTTGCAATTCCAGCGTTCGCGTCAAATAGCTTTGCCCAATCCGCCGTCGAATGGCTTTCAATGAGTATGCTCGAAGCCGTAAGACGCCCTTTCTTCACATCCGGGATCTGAATGAACTGGCTAGCAGATCCGATTTTCCCGCTCCGGGTATCTCTGATTGCAACCCGATACTGGTAGGGTCCAGCCTTTTTCACCGGGAACATGAAAAAGTAAACAAAACCATCGTTCAGGATCTTTTGATAAGTCTCGGGTTTCACGGAAAGCGTGTAAGTCTTGCGGATCTGATCAGCGGTAATGCCCCCGTCACCAAAACTCGCGGCCCAGACTTCAAACACCGCCTTTTTGGTACCGTTTGGCTCGTCAGAGAACTTGAGGTCGTCCGACTCCACATGCAGCAGCGAACTTACGTATGAGCCCTGCTGAGCATTTCCAAATAGTGCGCTAAGTCGGAGCGACAAGTCATTTACCGCAAACGATGACATAAGTGCCCGCTGCAGCTCGAACGTAGACTCGCCGCCTTCGATAAAGACTTGCCTGGCGACCGTTTCGTCTGCAACGTTGATAAAACCGCTACGGTATCTCGCCGTCAGGCCCTTTCTGAGCACCTTGACCTCGATTTTATTAAATTTTCGTTTTGCGGCTTCAAAGAATTCGGAATCAGGCTCATAGGCGATCAGATAATAGCTCTGGTCTTCTAAAACTCTTCTTATACCTCCTGCGAGGTCGTTAGTGTTCCTGATGGAAAATCCACCCGTTTCCTTCGCGAGGAGGTCCATGCCGGCCTGCGGATTCTGTAGCTGTGCATTACGACTGTTCATAACCCCCGCCATTGCTCGCGGAGTAGGCAAAATACTGCCGCGTGTTGCCGTGGGCAGTGACATTTGATCTGCCGCCGTAATTCCGGTGTACTGAACGCCGCGGGCGTCAACTGTGTAAAAGACAACAGCTGCTCGATTGGCGGATTCTATCAGTTTTGCCAAGCCACTATTGAGCCTGTCCAAATCCGAAAATCCATCGGGGTTGAACATATTCCATCCTTCGGAGAACATGATCACGGATTTTCGTCCGGGAAGCTTAGTCATTCCTTCAACTATGTATCGCAGAGCCCCCATTGTGCCGGTTACCATTGAACGGGCGTTATTTAGGCCGCCAAACTGATCGGGACTTCCCTCCCCGGCGGAAGTTTTTTCCGCAGAGCCTTCCGCTGTTACCATTTGCTGAAATGTTGGACGGATCGGAGCAAAAGCGGATAGACCACCCATTCCATTTGGGTTCCACTTGACGCCTTCAATAGCGGCGTAGAGGATACTTTTGTCAGATGTAAATTGCTGCAAAGCACCTGTGCCGGCGCCGGTTCGGACAATTGCAACGAAATCGCCTTCGATCATCTGCTCGTCCACAAATTTTTTCAGGGCCCGCCGCGTGGAAGGAGCACTCTCGAAAGACAAGAACAGATCATCGACAACAAGGGCTATAGTTCGGCGAACCTGCTCAGGTTTTAGGTTGGTCGTCGGGATCGGCACTGTGTCTTTGCCGGTCTTGGCTTTTTCAGCCTCTCTTGCTTCCTTCCTCTCTTTCTCGGTAACGGCGCGTGCGGCAGAGACGAACGAAAAATTGGTTATTGGCTGCTTTTTACCATTCTCATAGATCTCGATCTCGTCAGTGCGAAGATCCTTCACAACCCTTCCGCGATCGTCAACAACCGTGACATCCAGCTGCACCAGAGTGGTTGAGATCCTGACAACATCTGTGTCCACAGCCACCGGTGTCGTGGCAGGTGTCGGGCTTGCCTGTTGTGCGAGAGCTTGAACAGACAAGAAACCAGTTAATAGAAACAAAACAATGCCCCTAACGGGAAAAACAGTGTTTCGGTGGAAGTTACCATTATTCGATCGCATATTTTTTTCTATCCCATTTTAAATACTAAATCCAACGATGCTTCTGCATATTTATTGCATCACCTCGAACTGAACATGCTGAGCCGTAACCTGTTCTTTCTTCTTAGCCAACGCATCTGTGACGATCACCTGGAGAATATAATCACCGGGAAGCATCTCTTTGCTAAGGCTCACGGCTCCCGAGAGTTGGACACGCTTCATATCAATCTGTCCGTTTAGATCGACCGGGATCGACTGTCCGTCCAGAACCAGTTCACCGTCACGAAACACGCGGATCCTGGACTGTAGCGAGGGCCTTCGCGATCCATCGAGTTTGGCATTATAGACATCAAAACCGTATCGGAGAACTGACCCGAGTTTGATACGCCTCACCGCGGTATCTGTCTGGAAAGCCGACCGCGCACTTCCTGCATTTGGATCAAAGAGTTTCGCCCATTCATCAGTCGTAAAGCTCTCGATCAGCATGCTGGATGCCGTTAGACGTCCTTTTTTGAGGTTCGGGATCTGGATGAACTGACTGGCGGTACCTATTTTGCCGCTATTCTTGTCTCTGAGAGCAACCCTATACTGGTAACCACCGGCCTTTTTCACGGGGAAGACAAAATTGTAAACAAATCCATCGTTGAGCACTTTTTGAATTTTATCGGCTTTGACGTTAAGAGTATAAGTTTTCTGGATCTGATCGACCGGTGTGCCGTTATCTCCGAAACCTGTTGCCCATACGTCAAAGACGGCCGTTTTCGATCCGTCGCTGTCGTCGGAAAACTTCAGGTCCTTCGCCTCCACATGCAGCAGCGATTGCACGTAAGCACTGCCCTTGTCACTGCCGAATAGAGCATTGAGCCTCATGGAGATGTCATTCTCGATGAAGGGCGATTTCATCGCGCTCAGCAGCTGCATATTCGGCGATTCGGTATTGACGGCCGGCTTTGCGATCTCGGTTTCAGCAACGTTAAAGAAACCGCTTCGGTGTCTTGCGGTCAGGCCCGGTCTCGTTATTTTTATCTCGAGCTTATTGTATTTGAGCTTCTTGGCATCGAACGTCTCGCTATCAGGTTCGTATCCCAAAAGATAGTAGCTTTGATCCTGAAGGGCTTTCTTAACGCCTCCCGAGAGGTCATTGCTATTTTTGTGGACCAGGCCGCCGGTCTCTTCCGCAAGATAGGACATTCCTGCCTGACTGTCATAAAGTTCACTGCTACGCGTTGACCAGATCGCGCTGTAGGCTCTGGGGTCCATCGGCATCTTGTCCGCCGCCGTCGGACCGGTAAACTGCAAACCGCGAGCGTCGATGGGGTAAAAGACGACCGACGATCGATTCGCGAGATCAACCAGACGCTTCAAAAAATTTGCAACTGTTCCTGATTGGGTAAAACCATGCTCGTCTTGTTCAAAAATTTTCCATCCGTCAGAGAATAGGACCACTGACTTGCGCCCGGGCATTTCGGCCATGCCCGAAACGATGAACCGCAAGGCTCCCAGGGTTCCGGCGGCGAAGGTGCTTGTCTGGAAGCTCTCAAAGCTCTTCTGCACATCTTCCGCACTACCGGCCGACTCCTGATCAAGTGTGCCTCCGGCGGCCGTCGTCAGTTCAGCAAAACTGGGCTCAAGCCGCCTAAAAGCATTGATGCCGCCGTTTCCGACAGGATTCCACCGTACGCGCTCGATAGCCGCGTTGAGCATGGCCTTGTTTGATGTAAATTGTTGCAGGGAACCAATACCTGACCCTGTTCGCATGATCGCAACAAGATCGCCCTCCTGCATTTGCTCATCGATGATCTTTCTCAGGGCCCGTCGAGTGTGAGCAGCACTTTCGAATGAAAGCGAAAGGTCGTCCACCACGATCGCGATCGTCCGCCTGACCTGCTCAGGACGAATTTCAGAAACCGGTAACGGAACCCCGACCTGGTCGGTAGAATCTTTTTTCTCGGTGCTGTTGTTTTGGTTTACCGGGCGTCCTGAGGATACAAACGAAAAATTGGTAGTTTTCTGCTTCTTGCCATTCTCATAGATCTCGACCTCATCGGGTCTGAGGTCGGTGACAACCTTGCCCTTCGCGTCGACCACCGTCACGTCGAGCTGGATCAGGCTGGTCGATATCTTGACGACATCCTGATCGCCAGGCACGGGAGTTTTGGCGGTAGCGGGCGTCGTTGGCTGCTGAGAATATACGGCAACCGTCAACAGAAAGGTTAACAAAAATAGCAGGAGCGAATTCGCCCCAACAAAGCTGGACCTCTTTTTACGTGAGAGCATATTGAGTATCTCCTTGTTTCTACCGCATCACCTCGAACTGAACGTATTGTGTGGCAACGGCCTTCTTTTTCGCTCCGTCGGTGACCACGATCTGGAGCACGTAATCGCCGGGAAGCAGATTCTCGCCGAGTTGAATGGCGTCGTTGTGAGCGAGTGTTCCGGTCCCTGCACCAGGAAGAGAGCTGAGCGGCGTTTCTTTCGATTCAAATACTAGTTTCCGGTCCTGGTAAACACGTGTGTGAATTTTGAGATCGGACTGTTTATTATTGGCCTTGACGTTCAGAACCTCGACGCCGAAACGGAGAACCGTGCCGCGATCAAAGATCCGTGAGGCCGTCGAGTACCGCGAATCCTGAACAACCGACGGATCGCTTCCGCCGGTGCTGACATTGATCGCTCCCGGCTGTTTTTGAATATTTTCGAGAACGATGCCCGAAAGAGTGACCCCTTCTTTCTTGAGATCCGGAACTTCAACAAACTGATTGGCAGAACCCACCGCGACACTTTCACGATCTATGATCGCAACCCGCAACTGATACGCTCCCGGCTTTTTAACCGGGAAGACGAAGCTGTACGCGATGCCTTCGCGGCGAATGCGTTCGAGCTGATCAGCCTTTACTATCGTCGATCCCATTGCGTTATTTTTATCCACCGGAACGCCATTGTCGCCGTAGCTGATCGCCAAAATGTCGAACTTCGCCTGATAATCTCCATTCTCCTGCTTTTTGAATGTCAGATCGGCTGCATCGATGTGCAGGAATGAGTGGACGAAATAGCCGCTCTTCGCCGAATGGCCAAAAAGTGCGTTGAGTTTGACCGCGACACCGTTCATCGCGAATGGCGAGGTGAGTGCCCGCATTATCTTCGTCGGGTAATTTAGGTCAACGACTACGCGTTTCGCTTCGTCACCTACAAAAAAACCGCTTCGGTGCCGGGCCGTTCCATTTTTTCTAAGCACCTTGATCTCGATCTTGTTGAACTTTCGCTTGTCAGCGTCGAATGTTTCTTCGTCGGGTTCATAAGAAACGAGATAATAGCTCTGATCCTCAAGCACCCGTTGAACACCCGAGCTCAGGTCGTTTCGATTGGTATACGCAAAGCCCCCGGTTTCCTCGGCCAGAAAATACAAACCCTGTTGGCTATCAAATAATTCGGTGCTGCGGTCATTTATCCGGTCCCCGAGTTTCTGCTGATCGGGGTCGTTCTGAGTATTCGGATCATAAAGTTTATCCGCGGCGGTGAAACCTGTGTACACGAGGCCTCGGGCATCCATGGGATAAAAGATCACGGCCTTTTTATTCGCCTCGGCGACTAGGTTCTCTAAAAACTCTAGAATACGCGACGAACCGAAACTGCCTTCGCTACGGTTAAAAAGCTTGAGGCCGTCCGAGAACATGATCACCGACTTTCGCCCCGGCAGCTCGCCCATTCCGCTCACGATGTATTTAAGAGCCCCGAGCGTTCCGGCGGTAAAGATGCTCTCACGAAAATCCGACGTACCGCGGGTAAACTCCCGTTCGGCCTTGAGGTCTTCCTTGTCAGGACTGAGTTGGCCGCCGTCGCCGCCTCGTCTCAGCATCTCCTGCATCGTGGGCTCGATCGGGTCGAACGAGCTAAATCGCCCCAAGCCTCGCGGATTCCACTTGACCCGCTCGATCGCCGCATAAAGCTGGCGTTTGTCAGACGTGAACTGCTGCAACGCCCCGATCCCCGCACCAGTGCGAATGATCCCGACCATGTCACCGTCCTGCATCTGTTCGTCCACAAACTTCTTGAGCGCCCGACGGGTATACGCAGCACTCTCAAATGAAAGCGTCAGATCGTCCACTACCAAAGCTATCGTGCGTTTGACCTGTTCTGGACGTAACGTGACCGATACGTCGGGTACGACGACCGCATCCTTCGCGACCTTCGCCTTTTCTGCAGGTTTTGGCTGCGGATTCGAGACAAAGGTAAACCCCGTCACCTTTTGCTTAACCCCATTCTCAAAGATCTCGATCTCATCCGGCCTCAGATCCGGAATGATCTTTCCCCTCGAATCCGTCACGGTGACATCAAGCTGGATCAGGCTGGTCGATATTTTGACAACATTCCTATCAGCAGGAGGCGTCGGACTAGAAGTCTGCGCCTGAGCCGACAACAATGAGAACAGAGCGAGAAAAACAGCGTATCCGATCTTTTTCATAGCGTTATCGATCAACCATCTCAAATTGCGAGAGTTGCTTTGTGTGAGACAAACTTTCTCATGGAAATTACCTCTAAATGAGTGCGTTGCTGGTTTGGGTTTAGACCTTTCGATTAGAATAACCTAAGGCGGCGTTGCCCGAAAGAATTATTTTCCGCTTTCCCGGATCTGATTTATAGTTGTTTTCCTTTACTTAATACAAAAATGCTCAACAAACTCTTAAATCTAGCTCTCGCCCTCCCGCTGCTCTCGGTGGTTTTTACGGTTGGCTGCTCCGCGCAGCAGACGGAGGAACAGGCTCTGCAATCGCTGCGGCAGATGACCACTAGCGGAAAGCTGCCGCCGGAGGATTTTGTGGCGAATCTGGAGACTCGGTTTGCGGGTAAGAAGACTGGTGCGTTGGCAAAGCTGCTGCGGGCACGGATCAGGTTGGAGCAGAAGGATTTCGCGGGTGCGGCGGCGGTGTTGAATTCGGATGTTTTTAAGAAGCAGACCGGGCTCAACGATTACGCACTGTGGCTTCGCGGAAAGGCGTTGCAGTCCGCAGGAAATCACGGCGAGGCGTTGAATGTGCTCGGACAATTGGTCCGCGAACACCCCGATTCGATCCGCTATCGCGATGCAAAACTGCTGTGGGCCTCATCCGCAACAGCATCTGGAAAAGCGGTAGAAGTTCCGCCAATGCTGATCGAGCTCAGCGAAAAGAATGACGGCGATGCTTTGCTCGCAACCGCTAAGGCTTACGAGGCTCAGAATTCTCAGGCCGAAGCGTTGAAGTATTTTCGCCGCACCTACTTTTTCGGTGCCGGTAGCTCCGCAGCAAAAGAGGCGGAAGCAAAGCTAACGTCGCTTGGTCAGCCGCTGACGCCGCAGAATGCTGACGAACAGCTAGGACGAGCAGACAAACTGCTCGCGGCCAAGTCGTTCAGCGAAGCCGTTGCGGCCTACAGTAACCTCGCATCGGCATTTCCGGCGGCGATGACTCCGGAAGTTCAGGTAAGGCGGCTCACTGCGATCTCCGGTGCTCCGGGAATGGCCGAGGCTCAGAATGTACTGAATGCAATTCCCGCCTCCGCAACCAAGGAACGCGAACAGGCATATCGTCAGCTAGTTCTCGGCTACGCAAAAGCAAAACAGTGGCCGATGCTGCGTTCGACGGTCGACGCAATGCGTGCCGCTTTTCCAAACGGCACGCTCGTCGCCAAGACGATGATCGACGCCGGACTCGCAGCCCGCGATGGGCGTAACCGCACGGACGAAGCTTATTTTTTCAACACCGCTGTTGCTGCGTACCCGAATGCACCCGAGGTCGCCGTTGCTCAGTTTGAAGCAGCGTGGTCCCAGCATGAGAATGGAAATTTTGCATTATCGTCGCAGATGTTCATCGATCACCTCGCTCGATACGCGGACAAGGACAACACAAATCGCGGCAAAGCAGGA
This sequence comes from Pyrinomonadaceae bacterium, assembly GCA_041737885.1. GTDB lineage: Bacteria > Acidobacteriota > Blastocatellia > Pyrinomonadales > Pyrinomonadaceae > OLB17. The sequence goes on from JBGSQW010000129.1 coordinate 10,671, forward strand.
TATTGGGCGGCACGGGATAGCGAGCGTTCAGGAAACTTACTTCAAGCGTGCGCTCTGTACGACGGTGTAATCTACCGCTACTCTGCAAACTGGTACGGCCATCTCGCGGCGGGACGCTTGTCGTCGCTTAAAAATAATGGCCATTGTCAGGCTATCGGTTTCAGCACGTCACCCGAGGGAAAGGCTACCGGCAGAGCTGTCGCCAATCTCAAAATCATCACCGTCGTCCCCGAAACCGCCGGTCAAAACGAACTCGCCCGCGCCGCCAAAAGCGACGAACTATCGATCATCGGCCTGTTCGATTGGGCGATCGACGAGCTGAACGAAGCCAAAAAGACCGCCGGAAACAGCCCGAAGATCAATCTCGCCCTCGCTCGTCACCACCGTTGGAAGGGCGACAACACCGGTGCCCTGATCGCGATGATGAAGAGCTACCCCGATTACGCACAGATGTTTCCCGAGGAAATGGACCGCGAAGCGTGGGCATTCTTTTACCCGCTTTCGGACTGGCCGCAGATAAAGAACTGGGCTCAGAAACGCAGCCTCGACCCGTATCAGGTCGCGGGTTTGATCAGGCAGGAATCGGTCTTCACGACACGAGCGGCATCACCCGCAAAAGCATACGGCCTGATGCAGCTCATTATGCCGACCGCTGTTTCGACCGCGCGGAAATACGGTGCGACAATTCCCTCTTCACCCGAAGCTCTTTACGATCCCGCCCTCAACATCGAACTCGGAACTGCGTACATGAAGGACCAACTCGCCAAATTTGGCCGCATCGAATACATGTCCGTCGCCTACAACGCCGGCCCCGGCCGCGTTCCGCAATGGCGTGCAACGCTGCCCGCCGAGATGGACGAGTTTGTCGAGGAGATCCCGTTCAAAGAAACAAAACAGTACGTCCAGGGCGTCATCCGCAACACCGCCCAATATCGCCGGCTCTACGACGAAAACGGCAATTTCAAACCAAATGTCGGCACACGTCCGCTCAGAGGCGAGATCGATTCGAAACCGCGTGAACAGGTTTTGGCGGAGAATCCGGAATTGGTCATAGCTCCGGTTGGTGAATAACTAAAATTCAGCAGGTATTAGCCTTTTCATAATGTTTCTATGTCGGAATGGAAAGGCTATATTCTCGAAGATCTACCGATCTTCTTTCCGCCGGGCTCTACCGTTTTGGACGTAGGGTGCGGATGCGGCGTGCAACTCACAGAACTCGCCGACGCGGGCTGCACAGCTTTCGGGACGGACATCGATCTCGATTCGCTCCAGCATTGCCGTTCAAAAGGGCTCAATGTGTTTTCCGCCGCTGCTGAAAACATTCCGCTGCAAAACGGCTCTCTCGACGGAATTCTCTGCAAGGTCGTGCTTCCCTACACCGAAGAAGAACAAGTACTGGCTGAATTTGGAAGGCTCCTAAAACCAGGCGGAAAATGCTACCTGATCACGCACGGATCCGGCTATTATCTACGCTATCTGTTAAAGGGCGATTCGATCAAGGTACGGTTTTACGGCATGCGGGCGTTAGTCAACACGTGGATAAGAGATCTCTTTGGGCGGCGGCTGCCGGGATTTCTCGGCGACACTACTTACCAAACGCAAAAAGGCCTCTTAACAACTACGCTGGCTAACGGCCTGACCATCGAAACCGAATATCCCACCAAAAGCTTTGCCGGCTTTCCTGTTTTCCTGTATTTGACCTTGCGAAAACAATAGCGATCGTCGGCTACTTCAAGAATCTATCTCGCATCCTGACCAACGCACATTTTTTTGTAGAAATGTCCAAGCATTTTGCTATTATTTACTATCGGCTCTAAAAAAAATTGTGTTCTATTGGTGCGTGAGGTCTATCTATGACAAAGCTCAGTGTAAATCGAAAACAGTACGATACTGATTCCGATCCCGATACTCCGTTATTGTGGGTCATTCGTGACGATTTTGGCCTGACCGGGACGAAATTCGGCTGCGGCGTCGCTCAGTGCGGCTCGTGCACGATCCATGTCGATGGCAAAGCAAAACGCTCGTGCGTGACGCCGATGAAGGCCGCGATCGGCAAAGAGATAACGACGATCGAGGGCGTTTCGCCGGATTCGACGCACGCCTTACAAAAGGCGTGGATCGCCGCCGACGTTCCGCAATGCGGTTATTGCCAGTCGGGCCAGATAATGTCTGCCGCGATCCTGCTGAAAGAGAACAAAAAACCTACCGACGCCGATATCGATTCCGCCATGTCCGGCATCATCTGCCGTTGCGGAACGTATCCCCGCATCCGCGAAGCCATCAAACAGGCCGCGATCAACGGAGGTGGAAAATGACACCGAAAACCGAATTAGACAGACGTTCCTTCCTCAAAACTACGCTGCTCGCCGGCGGAGCATTGCTCATCAGTACGAGTTTGCCGTTCACGTCACGTGCCGAAGAAAGATTTGGCATCGAGGCTGAATCAGCCACCGATTTTCATCCGAATGCGTTCATCAAGATCGCTCCCGACGGCAAAGTCACGGTCGTCGTCGGCCAGGCCGAGATGGGCCAGGGCGTGCTGACTTCCCTTCCGATGATCGTCGCCGACGAGCTTGAGGTGGATTGGAAAGATGTCAATTTTGAGCACGGCCCTCCGGGAGCCGCGTTTATCAATCCAGCCCTCGGCGGCCAGATCACGGGCGGGAGCGCGAGTATCCGAGGCCTCTTCGATCCGCTTCGAAAAGCGGCCGCCGCGACCCGCGAAATGCTCGTCACCGCAGCAGCTCAGCAATGGAGCGTTCCAGTTGATCAATTAAGAGTTCGTAATGGCGAGGTCTTTCACCCGACCTCACGACGTACCGCAAAATACGGCACTTTGCTCGCCGCCGCCGCCAAAGTCGCTCCGCCAACCGCTCCGAAGCTTAAGGACGCGAAAGATTTCAAATTCATCGGCAAAAACGTCAAACGCCTCGACACACCTGAAAAGGTCAACGGCTCGGGCATCTTCGGCATGGACATAAAGGTCCCCGGAATGTTGACCGCCACGATCATGCGTTCGCCAGTGATCGGCGGCAAGGTCAAAACTTTTGACGATTCGGCAGCGAAAGCCGTGAAAGGCGTTCGCCACGTTGTCCAGCTCGAAAGCGGCATCGCTGTCGTCGCTGACAATTATTGGTCCGCCAAAAAAGGCCGCGACGCTCTGAAGGCCACATGGGATGGGGGCAAAATGGCCACCGTTTCCAGCGAACAACTCTACCAGGCCGATGTCCAAGCCGCCGCCAGCGGCAAAGGCATCGAAGCCAAAAAGATCGGCGACATCGCCGCCGGTAGATCAAAAGCTGCAAAAACGATCGACGCCGTTTACTACGCACCGTTCCTCGCCCACGCGACGATGGAACCTATGAACGCGACCGCCGATGTACGTGCCGATAGTTGCGAAGTTTGGAGCGGAATTCAGGCGCAGATGGTCGTTCAGGGGATGGTCGCCAAAGAACTCGGCATGCCGCCCGAAAAGATCACGGTAAACAACACGCTGCTCGGCGGCGGTTTTGGGCGACGCCTCGGCGAATATGTTCTGGACGCCGTCAAACTTTCAAAATCTGTCGGCAAACCGGTCAAAGTAATCTGGACCCGCGAAGACGACATGCACGGCGATTTTTATCGTCCGTCCGCCTACAACAAAATGTCTGCAGGAATAGATGCCGCCGGAAAACCCGTCTTCTGGAATCACCGCATCGTCAGCCCTTCGATCATGGCGACGCTCGGGCCCGGACTTTTCGGTTTTGCTCCACCGCCGGACCGTTTGGACGACACAGCAGTCGAGGGAGCAAGCACTTTGCCCTACGACATGCAGAATCTGTTCGTCGATTGGGTACCGAGCAATCCGGGCATTCCGGTTGGCTTCTGGCGTTCGGTCGGCAGCTCGCACACGGCTTTTTCGACCGAGTGTTTTCTCGACGAGTTAGCTTTCGAAGCGAAAAAAGATCCGCTCGCATTCCGTTTATCGCTTCTCGCAAAACATCCGCGACACGCCGGTGTTCTGAAACTCGCGGCAGAAAAAGCCGGATGGAGCAAGCCCGCACCGAAAGGCATTTTCCGCGGCATCGCGGTCCACGAGAGCTTCATGAGCTACGTCGCACAGGTTGCCGAGGTTTCGGTGGATAAAAAGACCGGCAAGGTCAAGGTTCACCGCATCGTCTGTGCTATCGATTGCGGACAGGTCGTCAATCCGGACACGGTCGCGGCCCAGATGGAAAGCTGCATCATTTTTGGCCTGACCGCCGCGTTTTATGGCGAGATCACGGTCAAGGACGGCCGCATTCAGCAGCGTAATTTTTACGATTACAAGATGCTCAGGATGAACGAAACGCCAAAGATCGAGACCTACATCGTCCCCAGCACCGAAAAACACGGCGGCGTCGGCGAACCCGGAACACCGCCAACGGCTCCCGCGGTCGTCAACGCAATATTCGCCGCGACCGGAAAACGCGTGCGAAGCCTGCCGATCCGTCCGGCTGACCTAAAGGAGGTGGCGTAACATGAGCATATTTTCTAACAAGACGTTTACAAAACTTGGCGTCGTCGCTGTCGCCTGCCTCACGCTCGCCGGATTTGCGCTTTCTGAAAGGATCGAGGATCGAGATCGTGTCGAAGAATCGGTAGTAAACGAAGCCCAGATCGCCTCAGCCGCTGACCCGGCAAAAGCAAGGGCCGCATTTAACGACGCCGTAAAGGTTTTCTTTTCCGCAAGATGTGCCAATTGCCATCCGGCCGGTGACATTCCGACGCAGGGCGACGAATTCACCCCGCATCCGCAAGGCGTAACACGCGGCAAAGACGGCAAAGGCGTTTACGGCATGACCTGCACGACCTGTCATCAGGATTCGAATCTCGATGGCGACCACATGCCGCCCGGCGTGCCGAACTGGCATATGCCGCCGGCGAATCAGAAGATGGTCTTTCAGGGCCTGACAGCAAAACAGCTTTGCGTTCAGCTCAAAGACCCAAGACGTAACGGCGGCCGCAAGACCCCGAAAGAAGCCATTCACCACCTCGAAGAAGACCCGCTCGTTCATTGGGCATGGACACCCGGCAATGGCCGTTCGGTCCCGCCAATGAGCTACGAAGATTTTATGAAGGCGATGAACACATGGGTCGAAAACGGAGCGGCGTGTCCGGAATAGTGTGATACTCCGTCGCTGAAGGCGACAAAGATAATAGCCTGGGGTGAAGCGAGGCTTTGTGAGCGAAACCCCAGGTACCGTTGAGAAAAGCACTCCGACGCTGAAGGCGTCGAACATCGCGTGGTCAGTGTGGCTCCCCTTCAGGGAGCGGATTCGCTGCAAAAACCTACCCTGGGGTTCCGCAAAGCCTTCACCCCAGGCTATTATCTTCGTCGCCTTCAGCGACAAGAGTTTCATTCGAATGAATAGCAGCCTGCGTAATTTCCAACCTTGAAAGAAATAAAAGAGATCCTAAAACACGTTGGCGACCTCGCCGATGGCGAAAAAGCAATTCTCGCGACCGTCGTCGACGTTCGCGGTTCGGGCTATCGTCTGCCCGGGGCGAGAATGCTGATACTTGAGAATGGAGACACGTTCGGCACCGTTTCCGGCGGCTGTCTTGAGGCCGATGTGCTTGAGCGTGCAAAAAAGGTTCTTTCATCCGGACAAGCAGAGGTATTTACTTACGACACGACCGGCGATGAAGACTCCGTTTTCAGTCTTAATATGGGCTGTCGCGGCATTGTCGACATATTGCTGGAGCCCGTCGATAAAGACTGCATGCTGATCCGCTCGTTTCAGGCTCTCCTTGAGATGCGTTTTCCGCAAAAGATCGCAACTCTTATCAAAACGGATTCTGAGGTCGACGTAAACATTGGAGGGCGCGTCTTTTATTGTGATCTGGAGCAATATGATTTTGTGGCCTTACCAAGATTTCTCGAAATCCTTGATGATCTGAAAATTGTCGAATCGCTTCCCAGCTCCGGATACACACCGGAAACAAAGTCAATCCGGTTGCCGCAAGGCGATTTCACATTCGCTTTTGAGGTACTCGAGCCGCCGATCGAAGTAAAACTCTTCGGTGCGGGAGCCGACGCCGTTCCATTCGTTCGCATCGCCAGCGAACTCGGTTGGCAGGTCACGGTCCACGATCATCGCCCGGCATTTCTGACCGAGGCTCGTTTCCCCGAGGCTCAGATACTCGTCCACCAAACCGTCGACGAACCGCCGCAAATTCAAGCCGATGACCGCACCGCCGGGGTGATCATGACCCACAATTACGCCCGCGACCGGTTCATTCTGCCGGAATTGCTCGATTCCAACGCCTTCTACGTCGGAGCCCTCGGCCCTAAACGCCGTACCGAGCAGCTTCTCGAAGAGATCGCCACGACAGGCCGCACCTTCACCGAAGAAAAACTCGCCCGCCTCTTCGCCCCCGTCGGCCTAGACATCGGTGCCGACACGCCCGAGAGCATCGCTCTCTCGATCATCGGCGAGATCCAAAGCGTCCTAAAAAACCGCCAGGCACCAGCCTCCGATACCGCGTAGGCTCGATCTATGACCGCAAGTAAATCATCGAAAATCGGTGGTTTGCTGCTCGCTGCGGGCGGTTCTTCCAGGCTGGGCCATCCCAAACAACTCGTTCAGTATCAAGGCGAAACGCTTATTCACCGCGCAGCAAAAGCATTGATCGACGCTGGCTGCTCGCCCGTTATCGCTGTGATCGGCGGAGAGATCGAAGGATCAACCGCCGAGTTAAAAGATCTACCCGTTCAGACCGTCTTGAACCCTGAATGGCACACGGGAATGAGTTCGTCGATCGCTAGCGGTATACGACGTCTTATCGAGATCGAACCACAGATCAGGGGCGTGCTAATAACTCTCTGCGATCAGCCCGACGTCACGGCTCATTTTCTGGCATGCTTCATCAACCAATATAGCGAAGAACAGCAAGACATCATCGCGACAGATGACGGCGAGGTTATTGGCGTTCCCGCTCTGTTTTCCTCCGGTTTATTCGATGAGCTTTTGTTACTAAAGGGTGACAAAGGGGCTCGCCAATTGATCCGCAACTCTGATAAAGTTGCCACAATCCAGGCTGATGCGGTGTTTTCTGATATAGATACGCAGGAAGATCTGGTCAGATTGCAAGATGACCAGCAACTACCGTAAAGCCAGATCTGATCGCGTTGTGAACGCAGTTCTTTAGCTCCGTTAGCGGCGCAGAATTCTCTTGACAAAATGTCTTATCTATGATACATTCACCCACAGATTGAAGATATTTGAAAATCCGGAAAGAGGTGATCGTGGCGAACTCGCTATTTCCACGTTTTATTTGGATGTGGGGAGAAATGCCCCGTCTCACTTGTGTGGTGGAGTTTTCCAAGTGAGACGATTTATTGGCGTAAGCGGTGTGATAGCAATAGTTAAACGGTCTCACTTTGTCCTGGCAAGTGAGACGGTTTTTTAAAAAAGTGATCGTTAAGACCTTGATCGCAGATCTTAGAGATTCTTCAAAACATAATCCGTCATCATCGTATACCAGTGATGAACGAGCTGCGGATCAGTGATGCCGTGACGCTGGGTCGGGTAGAGCATCAGGTCGAACTGCTTGCCGGCCTTTTGGAGTTCGTAGATGAACTGGGTCGTATTCTGCATGTGAACGTTGTCGTCCATCATTCCGTGGATCAGTAAAAGACGGCCGTGGAGGTCTTTGGCAGCTTTTGAGATCGAGTGCTTGTCGTAATTCTCACGGTTGTTCTGCGGCATCAGCATGTAGCGTTCGGCATAGATCGAATCGTAGAGCCGCCAGTCAGTAACTGTACCGCCGGCGATGCCCATCTTGAACGATTTGGAATGCGTCAGAGCATAGCTCGTCATCGAACCGCCGTAGCTCCAGCCATGCAGGCCGATCCGCGACGAATCGACATAGCCCGTTGACCGCAGATAATCGAGCCCGTCCTCGATATCGCGAAGCTCGAGTTCGTAGAGACGTTTGTAGCCCGGCCAGACCGATTCCTGACCTTTGCCGCTTGCAGTGCGATTGTCGCAGACCCAAACGATGTAGCCTTTTTGGGCAAGCATCTGAAACCACATCGCACGGTTGCCGCCCCATCGATTTGCCACCGACGGAGCATGCGGCCCGGCGTAGGTGAACTGGAAAACGGGATATTTTTTCGACGGATCAAAATCCGGCGGCTTGATCATCATAGCTTCCATTACGAAGCCATCGCGGGTTTTGACGTTCAGGAATTCTGGTGTGCTGTAACGAAACTGTTTGAGAGCATCGGTCTTGTTCTCGTTGATAACCCGCTCGAGCGAACCATCGTTTCGGAATAGTCTCGTCTGCGTGGGCGTTATAATGTCACTCCAGTTTTCGACGTAATGCGTGAGCGTTTTGTTGAACGCTGCAGCATGCCAGCCATCACCTTTTGACAGGCGTTCGACATCGCCGCCCGTTAACCGCGCGCGGTAGATATTTTCGGCAATGTGGCTGTCCTTGGTCGCCGAAAAATAGACCCAACCGCTCTGGTTATCAACGCCGTAAACCGTTC
>JBGSQW010000135.1:0-45051 GCA_041737885.1 Pyrinomonadaceae bacterium
ATGTCGCGGTTGGCGTCCCAGATGGCTTTCCACTGGATGCCGTATTTACCTGCGATCTTTGAGAGGCTGTCGCCTGATTCGACGACGTAGGTGTTGCCGCCGCCGCCAGCGTCGCCGGCTCCGGTGCTGATGTTGAGGATCAGATCGCTCGACTGAAAATCAGGGTCGAGGCGTTCGTATTCAGCCCACAGTTCAGCTTTCGCTTCATCGCTGGGTGCAGTTCCTGTGACGTGCAGAACTCCGTCGCCTTCGCTGAGCTCATAGGACGTGCCGTTTGAGTTCGCGAGTTCGAGAAGTGTTAGATATTTTTCCTGTATTGACATAATTTACTCCTTTACGCGAAACCCCTATTTATTGAGGTTATTGATGACTTTGCCGACCTTAGCTTCGTTGGCGATCTGCATCACCTTGACGACCTTAGCTTTGTCAACGGTTCCGCTGAGGGTTACTTCGCCATTAGCGACCTTAACGTCAACGCCTGAGATGCCTTCCTGTTTCAGGGCTTCGGCGATCTTGCCTTGAGCCATCTGGTCAGGTGTTGGCGGCGGCGGGGTTGGAAGCGGTTTCAAGGTGATCTTGTTATCGACCGATTTGATACCCTCGACCTTTGCCGAAGCCTCTGCTTTGCTCTTGACGGTCGCATCTGCGACTTCGCCGCTCAATGTAGCTACGCCATCTTTGACGGCAACGGTCACACCAGTGACCTTGTCAGCTGTAAGCTTGTCCGTGGCTGCTTTTTGCAGATCGGCGTCGCTTTTACCGCAAGCCATCATGAACAAAGCAATTGCCAAAGTTAGAACTGTAAAAACTTTAACTTTCATTTTTCCTCCCGAAAAATCGGTTTAATAAATTTATGTTTCGAGCCATGAGCGATGCTTACGCACGCGCATCCTAACTAACAAACTTCTGCCTGAAAAAGCGAGACAGAACTAAAATTATTTAGTGAAATAATTATTGATTGAAAGCTGGAATTTTAGCAACAAGAAAATTGAGAATTCAGGAAAAAATCTCATCGGCTATCTGGCGTGCAACATCCTGAGACGTAAAGCCAGCCCTGACATTTATATGCCAATCTGCCAGACAATAGATCTTTTGTCTTTCCTCGAATAATCGCATTGCTGCCTGCTTGTCGCGGGCTAGCGGGCGTTCTTTGCGTGAGAATGAGATATTCAGCCAGCAATGCTCAAATGTTGCCTCGAGCCAGACGCTGGTGTAGCCATGCTCTTTGAGCATCTCGCGATTTGCCGGAATGGTCCACGTGCCGCCGCCAAGCGACAGTATCTGCGTCGTCGATTCGGCCAGTACACGACCAAGATAATAGGTCTCGATCTCACGGTAACGGTCGATGCCGTCGCTGTCGATTATCTGTACGATCTCACGCCTTTCACGATTCTCGATGACATGATCGAGATCGACACGACGGCTGCGCAGCATCTGCGACAAATGGCGGGCAACGCTGGATTTCCCAACGCCCATAAAACCGGTCAATGCTATGCGAACGTCATTCATTTAGGCTGATCTTTTGTCCGCGGATAACGCGAATACAGACGAATAATGGTTTTTCTACCGCGATCTTTTCGAGTTATTCGCGTGCAAAATAATTCTTAGAGCAAAGTTAAGATACGACAGATGCGAGGGTTTCGAAAAACCCGGGAAACGAAACGTCGGCGGCTTCGGCCCCGTTGATCGTGGTTTCGCCTTCCGCAAAGAGGCCGGCGATGGCGAACGCCATCGATATTCTGTGATCGTGATGCGAATCGATCTCAGCCCCTTTTAGTTCCGAGCGTTCGACACGTAAACCGTCAGGGAATTCGCTGACAGTTGCCCCCATTTGCCTGAGATTTTCGACTACGGACGTTATGCGGTCTGATTCTTTTACGCGAAGCTCGCCAGCGTCGCGGATCTCGATTCCGCCCTCGAGCTGTGTGCCCAAAACGGCGAGGATCGGTACTTCGTCGATAAGATTGGCGATGATATCACCCTCGATGACGTTTGACCGCGACGATCTTCCTAACCCGCCCCTGACACGGATCTCGGCGACCGGCTCGTTACAGGTTTCGGTCGATTCGTGCACCTCGATATTGGCTCCGAGGCCGATCATGACGTCTAGAACAGCACGACGCGACGGATTGAGACCCACGTTCGGCATTGTTATATCGGAACCCTCAAGGCACGCGGCCGCGACGAGAAAAAATGCCGCTGAAGAAATGTCTGACGGGATGATGAGATCACGGGCAGTCAATCTCGCATCACCCGAAACAGATATTTTAGCTCCGGTCTCGAAAGGCTCGATCTTAACGTCAACGCCGAACCATCTGAGCATTCGTTCGGTATGATCACGGGTTTGGACCGGCTCAACTACAGAGGTGATACCGTCGGCATTGAGGCCGGCGAGCAGGACACAAGATTTTATCTGTGCCGAGGCGACGGGCGGCTGAAACTCGACCGCGGTCAGAGGGGTTTTGCCGTTGATGGTAAGCGGAGCTTTGCCTTCGTGTGAGTAAATGACTGAACCCATCAGGCCGAGCGGTTCGATGATCCGCTTCATTGGGCGGCTCTGCAGCGAATCGTCTCCGGTCAAAGTCGATTCGAAATTCTGCCCCGCCAGAATGCCCGAGATCAGCCGCATCGTCGTGCCGCTGTTCCCGCAATCGAGCGGTTCGACTGATGGTTTCAGGCCTTTCTTGCCGACTCCTTCGATGATAACTGTTTTTCCGTCGCGTTCGACATTTACACCGAGTGCCCGAAAACAGGCGAGCGTTGATGAACAATCCGCACTGGTGGCAAAATTCTCGATACGAGTTGTTCCCTCGGCGATAGACGCAAACATACCTGCCCGATGCGAAATCGATTTATCGCCAGGTAGCTTAACGACGCCGTTAACGGAATTTGCCCGGTAAACTTTCATAAAAGTAGTTTAGAACGAATATAGTTACTTTGTCTTGACAGCCTGTGCTGTAAACCTATAACTTACAAGACATACCTTGTTTTTGCTATGCGTCAATTAGAGTTGCCAAGCCGCATTGAATCGGTCGAAGAAGCAGCCCTCGCAGCGGATGAATTCGCGAAGAGCTGCGGTTTTGGTGATGAGATCACCTTCGCTGTCGATCTTGCGGTGAGAGAATCTGTGGCAAATGCGGTAAAACACGGCAACAAATTTGACGATTCGAAGATGGTACAAATGACGATGGATGATCGGGCCGAAGGGTTTGAGATCACGGTGCGTGATTTTGGCTCGGGTTTTTCGGTCGATGACATTGCTGATCCCACCGATCCCGAGAACCTTTTGAAAACCAACGGCCGCGGCATCCTGTTCATGAGGTCTTTTATGGACGAAGTGGAATGGGAAAACCCTGCCGACGGGGGGCTTCGGGTAAAAATGTTGAAAAAGCGGTAAAGTTTCAGATATTACTTGGACATTTTTAGCAAAATTAGACTAGAATTTGCTATCGCAATTTAATTAAAGGAAAACGAGGAGAGAAAAATGGCTGATATTACGATAACTGAGCGCCAGGCCGGCGATGTAACGATACTCGATCTGGTCGGCAAGGTGACCATCGGTGAAGGCAGTGTTGCACTGCGCACCACGATCCGCCGTCTGCTTGGCGAAGGGAAAAACAAGATCCTGCTCAACCTGGGCGGCGTTGGGTACATTGATTCAAGCGGTATCGGCGAACTCGTTTCGAGCTTCACGGCCGTTAAGAAAGAAGGCGGCGTGCTGAAGCTTTTGAGCCTCACACAGAAGATCCAGGATCTGCTCGCTATCACAAAGCTTTTAACGGTTTTTGATACGTTCGATGACGAAGCTTCGGCACTTAGCAGCTACAACTAAGTAAGGCTTTGGCCTCGCGTGGTTGAAAGATAATTTTGAGGATAGGGGAATTATTCTGAATTCCCCTATCCTTTTCCTGTTTATTCTGCTTTGAATACATCCTAAATGAGCTGAGATTCATCTTTTTAGAGAGATTTCTGTAGAATTAGAGTAATAATGCGTCAAATATTTGCTTTCATACTTGTTTCGCTTTTCGTTATCGGTGCGGTGGGCACCAGTGCACAGACCGTTCCGGCTGGATTTGACCTGCTGAACTACGGTGTTCGCATCGAACCTGACAAACGCCTGATAGTAGTGCTTGCCGCCCTCGAGATGGCGACACAGCGAAATGCCGCGGGTGTCGAGGAAAAGTTGATCAACACACCGTTGTCCGACCGTAGCCTTGCCTTTCGCGAGCAGCTTCTCAAGGAGCAGTTATTGAAGGACAGCGTCGCCTCGGATGCCGAACTGCGGCGAAAGATCTCGCTCTTTGTCGCTCAGTACAAACGCACCCGCCCAAATGCCACGGACGCTGATCTGATCGCTCCTTTCATGTCGATGGCCTACACTTTGACGGCAGTACCGGAATTGTCCGATCCGGTCATCACCAACGATCTGCCGGGTTCTCTGCTCGACGTGCTCGATTTCGCTCCGCTGGTTAGGGAATTTTACCGCCGCTCATCTATAAGTTCGCGGTTGGATGATTACGTGAAGGAGTATCGTACAGAGTCAGATGCGGCCTTGCGGCGTTCAGCTCGTGAGATGGTTAGCGAATTGCTCGATTATCTACACACGCGGCCGCGGTTGGTTTACACGGAAAAGATCTTGACGCAGACGCAGTCGCAAAAGGTCCTAGGCAAGAGCACACTTCAAAAGGTTGAAACTCGTGAGAACGAACGCCGATTTTTTCTAGTGCCGGAACGCCTCGCGGCAAAAGGCACGATCAATTTTCTTAACATCAGAGACGATTATTACGCGATCGTTCCACCTGACACGGATCTGAGTTTTTCTGAGGTTCGGCGTGCATTTTTGCAGTTTGTGATCGATCCGCTCGTGCTTGCCCACTCGAAAGAGGTCTCTGCGGTTCGCGGTTTCGTCAAACCGCTTCTAGACGAGAAACGGAAAACGGATCCGAGCGTTACGCTTGACGTGTTTTTGGCTGTGACCCGTTCGCTGGTTGCGGCTGCCGATGTGCGGCAGGCGGAGTACGCAAGAATGCGGATCGCGACCGAGATATCGCGGGAAAAGATCTTAACGCTGAAAACTGACGCGGAGAAAAGGGCTCTTTCCAAAGAACTTGAAGACTATCAACGCTCGCTCTCTGACGAATCTGCTCAGCGGCTCTATGAGGACTATGAGAAAGGAGCGGTCCTCTCGTTTTATTTCGCGGACCAGTTGAAAGGTATCGAGGATTCGGGATTTGATATTGCCTCGTCGATGAAGGAAATGCTTGCCGCATTCGATCCGGAAAAAGAACCGGGCCGCGTGGCCGCCACCGCCGAAGCTCGAAAACGAGCTCTGGCAGCTCGCGAAGATCGAAAGACCAAGCCGGAAACACGAATGACCATCGCGGAGAACCCGGTTACGACGAAGCTGCTCGAGATCCAGAAATTGATCAACGCGAAAGATTATTCAAAAGCCCATACGGACCTCAAACAGCTTTTGACCGCAAATCCAAAAGAGCCGAGGATCTTTTTCAACCTCGGACGCGTTGCGGGGCTCGAGGCCGTTGCGATCGAGGATCCGGAAAAGCAATCGGCAAAACTGCTCGAGGCAAAAAATGCCTATGCCGAAGTTCTCAAAAATGCGACCCAGACGACCGATCGGGCTCTGCTGTCGCTAACGTTCGTTGCCCTCGGCCGTATTTACGAGCATAGCAATGATAACGCCTATGCAATCCGGTTGTATGACGAGGCGATCAAATTGACGGACGTTCGCGGCGGCGGCTATCAGGAAGCCCTCGACGCGAAAGCTCGTTTGATCAAGCAATAGCCTGCCAACAAACTGCCTCGGAGTTCCGGTGAAAGCTGGAACTCCGAATTTCTACATTTCCCGCAAACTCTGTTAACGTCTATCTAATGTCAGAAAATGATTTCAAAAGCGGCTACGTCGCGCTCATCGGACGGCCAAATGCCGGAAAATCTACGCTATTGAATCGGATCGTCGGCGAAAAGATCGCGGCCGTTTCCAACAAACCACAAACTACGCGGCACCGTATTCAGGGGATCGTTACGCGTGATGACGGGCAGATCATCTTTGTCGATACGCCGGGTGTGCACAAGCCCGGACACCTGCTGAATCGCCGAATGATGTCGTCCGTTTACGATGCGATCATGTCGGTCGATGTGCTGGTACTGATGCGCGACGCCAGTGTTTCGACAGGGAATGGCGACCGATTTGTCCTGGATCTGGTCAAGGAATCTGGTAAAACGGCGATCCTGGTGCTCAATAAGATCGACAAGATCCGTGAAAAAGGCAATCTGCTGCCGCTGATCGAGAGTTATGCAAACGAATACGAGTTTGCCGAGATCGTACCTGTTTCGGCCCTAAAAGGGGAATCCCTAGATACGCTCCTCGGGCAGATAATCAAACATCTTCCGACGGGCGAGCCTGTTTTTGGTGAGGACGAGATGACCGATCAGCCGCTGCGAAGCATCGTCGCGGAAATGGTCAGGGAAAAGATACTGCAGTCAACGGGCGAAGAGATCCCCTACGTTACGGCGGTCATCACTGAGGTTTTTGATGAAAGCGAAGCCGGGTTGACGACAATATTTTGTGCGATATTTGTTGAAAAGCCATCGCAGAAAAAGATAGTGATCGGTAAGCAAGGTGCCCGTCTCAAAGATGTTGGAACCCGGGCACGGCTTGATATGGAAGCACTGTTGGGCAAGAAAGTCTTCCTGAAGCTTTTCGTAAAAGTTGTCGAGGATTGGCGAAATCATGAGCAGACCTTAAATGAACTTGGAATTGAAAAGAAGCAATGAAGACAGTGGCCATTCTAGTTGGCGAACCTCGTGAGTTGGGGGATAGTGGTTTAGCTTTCCTAATGTCGCCTCATATCTGCGGATAATCCGCACGGTAGATTTCGCTTTTTAGGATAAATGACAAACACAAAGAAAATTTGGTTCGCACTGGATGTTATCGCTCATGGTGAGGCGTCAGAGGCAGTTGAATTCGCCCTGAACGAACTGGAATCACTCGGCACCGAGATCGACAGCCTGCGAAAGCCTAAGGGCGAACCGCTCGCGATGACCGGTTTTTTCGAACAGCTTCCTGATGCTGAGGTGGTTGATGAGACGATCGCTGAGGCACTCAGGATCTACGGCCTTTCGCCTGACCTAGTCAAGGAGACCCGCACCCGCGAGGTCGAGGAAACGGACTGGCTTGCCGAGTGGAAGAAGTATTGGAAGCCAACGGTCATAGGACGTTTTGTGATCGCTCCGCCGTGGGAAACAGTTGATGACCCTGAACGGATCGTTATTCAGATCGAGCCGAACATGGCTTTCGGAACCGGAACTCACGACACGACTAAGCTATGTCTGAAAGCCATCGGTGAGAATTATGTTTCTGGGCAAACGGTTCTCGACGTAGGTACGGGCACCGGAATTCTCGCGATTGCGGCAGCAAAGCTTGGAGCTACAACCTTGTTCGCCTGCGATACAGACGAAGATTCGATCAAGATCGCTCGCGAAAATGCTGTCCTGAACCAAGTCGATTGGATCGAATTCGCCGACGGTCCGCTTACTGCGGACGCACCTGTCTATGATCTTGTCATCGCAAACCTGACGGTTGATGTGATCGTCCCGATACTCTATCTGCTGCTCGCTAAGACCGGTTCGATACTTTTGCTTTCGGGTATTCTTGAAACTCAGAAGCCGATCATCACGGAAGCACTTCAGGGATCTCAGATCTCAAATTTCACATTTGAAACCTCTGGCGAATGGATCTCGGTATTGGTTAAGAAAGAGAAGGAGCTTTAACGCGAAGTCGCTGAGAAGCATGGACGTAAAGGTAAGAAAGGGGACGGTGATTATCATCAAAACTTTCTTACCTTTGCGTCTTTGCGTTAAAGATTGTCTATTGGTTTCTTAACCGGTGCCGCAAAGGGTATGTCGCCGTCGTCGGTTACGGTTATCAGCGGAACGCGAGCCTTTGGGCGAACGCGTGGGGCAGCGGTTTTTAGTATTGGCGGACCTTTTGGGATGGTTTGGGTTCGCGGCGAGAGGGATTCCGTTCGTTTTATCATCGCACCTCCGCGTCCTGCCACCCAGACCTTATTGCCGCCTCGATAGACGATTGCCTGCAGCACTTTGCTGGTGATGCTTGGCTGAACGGCCCAGATCTTACCACCATCCTCAGTTACCAGCACGGTGCCGAGTTCGCCGACCGCGATCGCCGCCGCCGGGCCGAATGCCTGCACCGCAAAGAGATTGAATCGCGATGCCGATTCCTGATCCTGCCAGGTTAAACCACCATCGGACGTTCGCAGCGAGATCCCTGAGGATCCGACCGCAAATCCATTCTTCTCATCATAAAAGCTTAGCGAATATAGATTTTCGCGAAGGCCCGTCTTTATCTGTGTCCAGGTTGCAGCTCCGTCTGTCGTTCGCAGGATCGTACCTTTATGGCCGACGACGACACCATTTAGATCGTCAAAGAATTTAACGTCTTCGAGCCACAGCTTGGTGCCGGAATCCGATCTTTGCCAGTAGGCACCGGCGGAATCGGTCCGCAGGATCGTGCCTGAGGACCCAACGGCAAAACCTATCCGGTCGGAGACAAAATTGACGGCAATGAGATCCTCATTTACGCCCGAGATTCCCTTGCCCCAGCTAGCACCGCCGTTTATTGTTCGCAGTACCGTTCCGCCGTCACCCACGGCCCAACCGCGTTGACCGTCGAAGAAAAAGGTCGAATTCAGATTCGAAAGCGTACCCGAAAAGGTTGATATCCATTCACGGCCGGCGTCATTGGTGAGCCAGATCTTGCCGCGGGAGCCGACAGCAACGCCGATCTCATCATCGAGAAAGACAACGTCATTCACATCTTCGCGGCTGCCCTCGCTAAGCCGTCGCCAGCTAAATCCGCCATCGTCAGAGCGAACGATCAGGCCGTTTTCGCCAACCGCCCAGCCCGTAAACTGGTCGGCAAAATATATCGAGACGAGCTTGGGGTTTGTGACTACGTTAAAGGGAAGCCAGGTGCGGCCGCCGTCGCCTGTGACCCAGACCATTCCATTTGTGTCGGTGACCGAGCCGTTGCGATCGTCGGCAAATGAGATCGAAAGCAGGTCGGCGCGGCTGAAAATATTGATGCGTGTCCATGTGGCACCGGCGTCTTCGCTAACGACGACGCATCCGCCAAAGCCAGCAGCGACGATATTCTTGTCGGAAAGAAACGCAGCATCAGAAACTATCGCTCCCGAACACGGGTCTGAGGTTCGCCAGGTTTCGCCGCTGTCGATGGTAGTAAGAACGACGCCGCCATTCCCGACGGCAACGGAGCGGGATTCGTCGCGGACGGCGATCTTCAGCAGCTGCTCAGATGTTCCCGAGTTTTGTGGTTTCCACGTTAAGCCGCCGTCGATCGATTTCAGGATCCGTCCGTAGGTGCCTGTGATCCAACCGGTCTTTAGTTCGGTTCCGGTGAATTTGATCGAAGAAAAGTGATCTTTGACGTCGGTCGAGATACGTTTCCATTCCCGTCC
Source organism: Pyrinomonadaceae bacterium (assembly GCA_041737885.1). GTDB lineage: Bacteria > Acidobacteriota > Blastocatellia > Pyrinomonadales > Pyrinomonadaceae > OLB17. Next base: position 9,519 of record JBGSQW010000135.1, read on the forward strand.
GCCGGTATCGGTCATAAATATCGTGCCGCGAACGCCGACAACGAATGCGACATTTTTATCTTTTACAAAAACAGATGAAAACGTGACGTCCGAAAACGGTATCTCCTGCCGAAGCCAGCGAAAACCTCCGTCAGTCGTACGCAAGACTGTGTTGTCCGAACCAACCGCATAGCCGATCTCTTTATCAGGTGCAAAATGGATCGAATAAAGTGGATTGCCCTGCGGCGAAGGATTTTGCCAGATCCAGCCTTGTCCGGTGCGGATCTGGGCTGTGATGGTTAGTGTTGTTAGGAGGAATACTACCGCAGAGACGCAGAGACGCAGAGATAGGAATTTTAACCACGGACTAACGCGGATGGACACGGATAGAGGAGGAGCGGAAATTGCTCCCTCGGTCATCCTCTCCGAGCTTTGTCTATACGATCTCATCCGTAGGTAAAAATTCTTCTACGCGTCTCCGCGTCTCCGCGGTTAAATCTCAACAGTCCCCAATTCTACAACTGACCCTTCCAATAGGTCCTCATCTACATACCCAAGCTCAGCCATCTTTCGGGCCATTGAGTCGGCGACTTCCTGCACGATGTGCCCGCTGTGTCCTTTGACCCATTTCCAGGTTATTTGATGCTTGCTGGCGGCGTTATCGAGCCTTTTCCACCAGTCGTGATTAGTTTTTCTTTTCCAGGTGCCGCCCATGGTCTCGACGACATATCGGGAATCCGACATCACGGTCACGTTGCACGGTTCCTTTAGATTCTCCAATCCGATCGCCGCCGCCGCAACTTCGGCCTGCTGATTCGTCGCCGCACCCAGATATTCGCCGACTGCCCGCCAATAGCCCTTAAAGCCCAAAACAGCCACCGCCGCCGCTCGCGGGTTGCCTTTTCCATTGCCAAGGCTCGAGCCGTCGCAGACTATTGTTACTTGTTTCATAACTGGACCGCAGGCATCTTGCCTGCGTGTTCTTTCAAAATTCAGCTACATGAGAATAGATCTGACCTTTTGGATGCGTTGCCAAAGGTAAGCTGCTAAGAATCCGATGAGCAAGCTCGACACCAAGGCTACGCATATGTTTGCCACCACTCCGGACCAAACAAATTCATCAATCTTTGGAATGGGCCAGTATCTGTGCATCACAAACGGAAATCCATATGTTTCAGGCCCATGCAGATCGATTCCGTCGGGCGTATTCGGCCATGTGTGTAATGCAGAGATCTTATTCATCAATGCAAAAAAACTTAGGCCAAAAATGAAAAATATTCCGGTGATTCTTAGAGGAAAACGTTCCATATTAAACTTACTATCGCGGACACGGATGTCCGCGTTCCGTTAGAGCACCAGAACATTATCTACATAGCTATCAAACGTATCATCATGCGAGATCACGAATAGCTGATCGAAATGCGTGATGCGGCTGATCTGTTGGGCGAAGTTTTCGCGGCGTTCGGCGTCCATGTTGGTGGTCGGCTCGTCGAAGAACGCGATGCGGATGTCGCTCAGTTGCTTTAGCAGAGCCAGCCGCACGGACAACGCGGCCGACATCTGCTCGCCGCCCGACAGGCTCACGAACGGCCGTTCGAAGCCGTCTTCCTCGAGGATTATCGAATAATCTTCCGCCCATTTCAGCGTCCGGTCGCCGTTGCCGGTGATCTCGCGAAACATCTGGTTCGCTTCGAGCGAGACGTGATGAACGTAATTGCGGGCGACTCGCGGAGCGGCTTCTTTGAGCGTATCACGAATAAACGCCGTCGCCTCCACAACCTTTTCGAGGCGTTCTTTTTCACGAAACTCGTCCGCTAGCGACTTTCGAAGTTCCGAAAATCTAGCGATTTCTTCTGCAAGTTGGGTTTCACGCCTTTTTGCCGCCTCGAATGTAGCCCCGATCTCGGCTGAACGTCTTTCGACATTAAGAAGCTCCGTTCGCTCGACTCTGTGACGATCCGCATCGTAATCTGAGCCTGCCGCAGCTAGATCGTTTTCGGCGGCTTCCGCCTGTGCAGACTTTGATGCGAGGTCTGCCGAAGCGTTGTCGAGCTCGAGCTTTCTCTGCTCCAGTGCGTTAGCCTCGGTTTCATTTGCCAGAAAAACCCGATGAGCCTCAGCGGTCGCGTCCCGTTCAGAGCTTAAACGCGTCGAGTGTGCGTCTAGTTCCTTAAATTCCTCAAGTTGCTCGTCAAGCAATTTACGGTCGCTCGTGAGACGTTCGAGATTGCTCTCGACATTACCCAGCCCCTCCCGAATGTCGGCTTCCCGCAGCGATTCTTTTTCGAGAATGCGGATTCTAGCAGCGGGGTCGGCAAGGGATTTGAGCCGAGCCGCAGCTTCGGCGATTCGACGCTCTCCGTCTGCGACATTCTGCTGTTGTTCGAGAGCCGCTTTTTTTGCGTTAAGGGCGGCACCTTCGTCACGCAGCTCTTGCTCTCGGGTACGAAAACTCTCGAGCGCCCTTGCGAGCATTTGCCCCGCACGGGCGGAGGTCAGTTGCGTCTGGATCTGCGTTCGTTCTAATTCGAAATTTGAGATCTGAGATTTGAGATCGAGAAATTGGCCCGACAGATAGGTTTCGAGCGTCTCGCCTTCTTTTAGGTTAAGACATCGTTGCGAGAGTATAGGGCACAGGCCGTTACGTACTTCGCTTTGAAATTTTTCGTCGCGTTCGAGATTTGCTCTCAGCGTGGCAATTCCAGCGACGATTTCCGTCTCACGTTTTTCGAGCGAAGGCAGGGCTTCGGCGGCGATCAGCCCAGCTTCTGCGGCTTTGATGTCCTGCTGATTTTGCTTGTAACGCTCGCGCATTCGGCTTAGCTGGGCGTTGATGCTGACGATGCGCTCGTCCGCGTTCTTTGCATTTGTGATCGCTTCTCGAAGAGCGACTATCTCTTTTTCGATACGCTCTTGTTCAACTGCTTTGGGGCGGAGCAGAATTATTTCTTCTCGGGCGTCGAGAATGTTTTTGAGATCGCGGTCGAGGCGTGTTTTTTCGGCATTGACGCTGGCGATCGCGGTCGTGGTTTTGTTGAGTTCGGAACGGAGATTGTCGCGTTGATGACGTTCGCGTTCGAGTTCGGTCAGACGTCCGAGAGTCGCGACGTGGCGTTCGTGATCGGGGCGAGCGGTCGTGACTTTGTCTGCCGCAATGGTCGCTCGCTCGTGAGTTATTCGAGCCTGGTTGAATACTAGCTCCGCACGTTCCTTGTCGGAACGTCCGCGCTGTAAAGCCGTTTGCAGGCTGGAAAGGCGGCGTTCCTCGGCGTCGAGAGTTTTGACGCGGGATTGCCGGTCTTCGAGATCGATAAGCAAACTCTCTATCTCAACCGCGAGCGACGTTGTTTGCTCGTTCGTTCGTTTTCGTTCCTCCTCGACCACGTCTGCCCGCGATAACTCGCCTTCTGCCCGAGCTATGGTCTCGCGAATACTGCCGACCGTTATATCCAAATATCGTGTCGTTTCACGCAGTTTTTCGGCTGCCTGGCGATATTCTTCTACCTTTAAGAGTCGGTCGAACGCGACCTTTCGCTCGGTCGAGCCTTCGAGGAAGATGGCGGTAAACGTCCCTTGCGGAACACCGATCGCCTGTCTAAAAAGCGATTTCAGATCGGTTCCGGGCTCAAGCCCGAGATGCTGCCACAGGAAGCGGAAAACTTCCTCTTTCTTATCCGCGATCCGCATTTGCAGGCGTGGATCGATGACGTGATAACCTGATCCGGAGTCGCGATAAACGATGTACTCACGCTCGTCGAGGCCGCTTTCGAAAGTGACTGTGACTGACCCCTTTTTCGCTCCGCGCCGTACAAAATCTTCCTTTTTATACTCAAGCAGATCGAAAAGAACCCACGCGATGGCCTCAATGACCGTGGTTTTTCCAGCCCCGTTTTCGCCGGTGATGGCGGTTGTTCCGCGTTGGAATTCTATTGTTGTGGAGACGTGAGATTTGATGTTCTCAAGCTCGATCTTTGAGATGTGCATCGGGCGAATTCAGATCTTTGAATAATGATTCTACCAAATTGCAGAAGCCCGCACGAGGTAAAGGCTCACTCGGAGACGACTTGCTCGGTTGGCCGCACAACAACATCCCATCAAAGCCCTTACTTCGTGCGGGCTTCCGCATTTCGGACGAATCAGCGACAATTGTCGCATGAAGATCGAAGCCGGTGATGTTGTTATAGTTGTTCTGCACAGCCCTCGGGAAAAGCTGTTGGGCGTTTTGAATGAGATCAGTCCGGCGGGGATAACGATCAGGTCGATCGACCTTAGCTACTTCGATGATTGGTGTAAATCGATCGTGGAGGGCGAGGTTTACTTGAATATGGGCGACAACTTTTTCCCGATGTGGCGGCTCGAACGGATGTCGCGGGACGAAGGTAACGACGATATGCCATCAATGGCGGAGCAGTTTGAGATGCGAACGAAAAGGCGCATCGAGCATCAGTAGCCTTACAGCTTCCTGATAGAGATACTGCCGTTGGTCGTGGTTAGTTTTAGGGTCGCGTCGCCTTTGCCTAATTTGCCGCGAATGCTCTTGATCGGCCCCGGAGTAACGTTTTCTGTCGAAATGTCGATCGGCAATTCGGACGAACAATCGCCAAAGGCGTAGGTTGCCCACATTTGAAACGACGACGAAGCTGGAATCGCCAATCTGAGAGAGCCTTTCGAGGTTCTCATGCTGTATGATCCGCCCATCAGGATATTCCCCGTGTAGGAGACTGAACCAGAGATCGAATCCACATTGACCTGTCGATGTTTCAGATCCTGGAGCGCGACGGCCCCGCTGTTTGTGTTCGCCTTAAAGACATCTCCAACCTCGCTTGGCCCGCCATCAAATACGAGAATATTGCCAGTCGTCGTATTGAGGTTCATAGCACCTTCTGACGATTCCACCGTGATGTCGCCCTGATGCGAGGTGACTCTTATCCCACTGCCGATATTCCTTAACGATACGTCTCCGCCGATGCTTTCGATATCGACTTTTTTAACCGAATCGATAGTGGTCGATATCTCGCGTCCTTTGACGGTGATGGTTGCGTTGACCGGGGCATCGATGATGATGTTGCCACCGGAGAGGCAATCAGTCGCCGGACCGTATCTACTCTTACCATCTACCGCTAAAACTTTTATCCAGACCGGGGCATCGGTTTTGAGGTTGTTTTCGAGGATGCGGAAGGCGAATTTGTTGCCGTTCTGTATGAAAACTCTGACCTCGTTGCGGCTCCAGCCATTGACCTTGACCTTGCCGTCGATGACGCAGCCGAGGGTAAGATTTACTGAGCTATCGACTTTAATAGACCGTTCCGAAGCCCCATACGTTGGCGGATCAGGATACGGAGCGGGCCTGCGTGCCGGTTCGGGCCTCGCAACGGGTGGTGGTGGTGGCGGTGTGGCACGCGGGTTTTGAGCGGACAGGCTCGCAGGAGCGATCGCGAGAAAGACAGTCGCGGCAATACCCAGTAAGGAGTTTTCAATGAGCTTGTTCATCAAAATATGACAATTATAGCAATAAGCGTCGCGGCCTATTGCAGACTCGCTACCAGCTCCTCTTTCTGGGCGACCGAATTCAGCAGATCGATCTTGTTCTGATAGGACGAGTAAAGTATCTGTTTTGCCGTCTCGTTCTTCGGATTTCGCTTGACCTCGGTTTTCATCTTAGCAATAGTGTCGTTCACAACTGCCATATCGCGTTCAAAAGCGATGCGTTCCGACGGACGTAGAACGCCGTCTTTTTGTTCATCGACGCTCTTTTTCAGCGTTGAGATCGTTTTGACATAGTTCTCTTCGCCGGGCATGTAACCGTAAACAGCAGGGCTTCGGTTGATGTCCGCAGCTGGCTGACGTTTGGGCTCTGGCCTATAGACTGCTCTTTCGATCCTCGGGGATCCTTGTTCCGGTTCCTCAGCGAGCTTAACATCCGGATCTGGTGCCGAGACGGTCGTGATCGCAGGTGCAGTTTGCGGAGTCGTTTGCTTTACCGCGACCGCAGGCGTGTTTTCCACCGGCTGCAGCCGTGATTTGTTTATCCACAAAGCTCCGAAGATGCCAAATACTATCAACAGACTAGCCGCACCGACCATCGACGGGTTGGTGAGCGAAACGCGTAAGAACGCAAGGGTCTTTTCCCACCACGGCCTGTTTTCCTGCTCTACCTGAATGGAATCGTTGATCTTGTTCCACAAACGCTGAGTCGGTACAAGAGTGTCCATTTCGCGAGCGAGGACGGGAAAAACGAAGGCGGTTTCTTCCTCGGCATCGGCGAGCATCACTGCGCAGTTATCGCATGTCGCGATATGCGTCGATACTCGAGCCGTCTCTTCATGCGAAAGTTCGCTGTCGAGAAACGCCTGTATGATCCCAATGTCTAAGCATTTTTCCTTCATATCGTACCCTTCCCCGTTTTACCGTAAAACCGGGAAAACTCTTGTCTGGCTCTGGCAACGAAAGTCCCGATGCTGGATTCGTTCAGTTCCAGGCTGGCGGCGATCTCTTTGTACGAGAGGCCTTGCTGTTTTAATATCAGGCAGCTCCTGAGCGGCTCTTTTATCTTGTTCAGAGCCCGATAAATGTCGTTGACACCGGATGTTTCCTCATAGTCAAGTTCGACGGATGCGACCGATGTTTCAACTGTTTCTTTGACGTAAATTTCGTCTCTCGTGTTCGCCCTAACATTTCCCCGCACGGTATTCTTTGCTACGTTTATTGCTACGCGTATGAGCCAGGGCCGCAGCATCTCGCTGTCTGTGATCGAGTCCTGATGTTTATAGAGCCGGATGAAAGTTTCCTGAGTAATATCTTCGGCGAGGGCGGCATCCTGCACGACCGATCTCGCGGCGCGGAAGACAGTTCGGTGATGGAGCGCAAATGCCTCCTCGAACTCGATCTTGTCTCTCGCTGCGACGGTCGCTGATGTTTCGGACATTATGTCCACAAAGATGTTCGTACTCTCGTTCATTTTCAGCATCAAAAAATGCTCTTCACGACCTAGATACACCGCACGGATGTGGTTTATGACAAGAGTTTACCTAAAACCTGATTATTTTCAATGTATTGAGACGATCCTGGCTTTAGCATTCACCGATGGTTTGCGGTTTACGCTCGGAAAGTGGTAATCACCGGAACACCTTTTGGTACGTATAGAATACAAATATGGTTCCGTTGAACCGATGATCTTTGCAATGTCAGCGGGCCGTTAGAACCGGATCACATTTAGTTTTTGAAGTAGTTCCGGCGGCAGACTGTATTCCGTGTTTGCGGTTATCAGCAGGCAGTGGCTGTTGTCGGAGCCGGTGATGAGGTGTTCTAGGTCGGTTTCGGACCCGGCGGCATTGTCTTTTATTCGAATCGGTTCGGTGAGTGCGAGGCGGCGGAGGGATTCGTGGAAATGCGGGCGTCCGGCCCCGAATTCGCCGACAGAACTGCCGATGATGAGCCGGATGTCGGCGTTCTCGGCGGCAAACCGCGACAGGACAGAGGCCGCGAGGCTGGCTCCGGCTTCGAATCGCTTTGACGCGACCACAGGTTTTCCATTCTGCTCGGCGGCGATCTTTTCGCGAATCGTGAGTTCGGCTTCGTCCTCGTCGATCACGAGCGGATCGAAAATTACGGTAACGCGTCTCTCGTCTTCGGCGGCAAATTCGCGCACGATCAGCTGCCGTGTGCGGGCGGTTGCTTTCCAGTCGATACGGCGCAGGTCGTCCTGCGGCTGGTAATTGCGCAGAGCGAGCAGATCCTGGCCACCGCCGCGTTTATTAGAGACTTTTTTGCCGAGGTCGAGCGGCATTGTTTCGAGATCTGAAGCAACGTCGATGATCTGCGGAAAGACGATCAGTTCGGCTTCGCGAGCCGGCAAACGGCGGCGGTGGCGAAAGAAGCCGAACGGAAACTTTGTCGATAGCTCAAAATCTTTGATCGAGAGACGCCCGCGATGCAGGAATGTGTGCTCGGTCTTGGCCTCGAGCGATTCGCGTGCGGCGACGTAAACAAAGTGATTCAGCGTACGGCGAACGATCGGAGCCTGGCCGAGACGTTTTGATATCCACCGTGGCAGGATCGCGTCTAGGTGTTCGGCGGCGACTGAGCGTTCGCGTTCCTTACCGCGAACTTCGACAACGACGGAAAACGCAGGGATCAGCCGCTTGCGATTTTTCATGCTGACGAGGATCGGCGTCGGTTCGGTAGCGAAGATCGTCTCGGGGAAGCGCATTGTGACGTCAAGCCGTTTGAGGCAGAGGCTGCCGGCGAAAAAGCCGACGACCATAGCCGCAAGCAGAAATGCCAGCACCAAAAAAAGCAAATTGTTGCCCGTATTCCACGCCGAAAACCCGACGATCAGGATTAGGACGAGGGCGACGGCTCCGCCGGTTGTGAATTCGAAGGGAAGATTAAGCTGCGACGCCTCGCGGCCTGCATTCCTCGCCAGAGGCGGGACGACAAAGACTAAGATCAACAAAACAAAGACCAGCGAGGCCGACGCCGAGATCGCCGCCAGCCGAATATTATCCTGCTGATGTGCGTACAGCGTCAGGCCCGATAAACCGAGTCCGCCAAATACAACGACCAGGCCCAGGATCGCATTTCGCAGATCGCGGAGGCTGAAGAGTTGGGTTATCGATCTTAAACGCATTCTACTGTCTGAACTTTGTAACGACCTTTGCTGAGACGTAACCAAGGCTAAAAATGGTGAACGAAAAAATAAAGATCGTTATGAATACAAGAATCGAAAACAATGCTATCGACGATCCAAAGACGGACAAAGATGGCTCGTAAATTTCGGGGATTGCGTACCAGGTCACAACAGTGAAAATTGCGTTGATTATGCATGCGGTGAGCGTCAGGTAAAGAACCTCTTTAAAGCCGTTTGCAAAGTAGCCGAATAGAAGCGTCGGGAGAAACTGTGGGGCAAGCTCAGCAATGGAACGCCAGTCAACTTCCTGGGACTCGCCAAGAACAAAGTAGAGAGCGAAAGCTGCTGTTGTTCCGATGGTATAACAGACTGCGAACAGCCCTAGTTTTGTTTTGCTGTCCATCGTCTAAATCGGCACACTGACTTTCTGCAAGATCTCCTGAAGTATCGCCTCCGCCTCACGCGTCCGGCTGCGGACGGTATTTACCCGCGAATTAATGATGACGCGGTGAGCGAAGCAGGGCATGACGAGGCGTTTAATGTCGTCAGCGATGCAGTAATCGCGGCCTTCGATAACGGCGAGAGCCTGGGCGGATCGGAACAGAGCAAGAGTGCCGCGTGGGCTGACGCCGAGTTCGAGCGATTCTGCTTTTCGGGTATGGTCTACGATCTGAAGCAGGTATTCGAGCAAAACGTCGTCAACGCGAACATTTCCGACGATCTCTTGCAATTCGAGCAGCTCATCCCGTGTCATCACGGAACGAACGACATCCAGCGGATCGCTTTTTTCGCGATCGCGTAGCAGTTGACGCTCGTCGGACATGCTCGGATAACCCATATGCAGCCGCAGCATAAAGCGGTCGAGCTGCGATTCCGGCAGCGGATAGGTGCCGTGATGTTCCGACGGATTCTGGGTCGCAATAACGATAAACGGAGCGGGCAGCCGCCGAGTGAATCCCTCGACCGTCACCTGTTCCTCAGCCATCGCCTCAAGCAAAGCCGACTGAGTCTTAGGCGTCGCACGATTGATCTCGTCTGCCAGAACAATATTCGAAAAGATCGGCCCCGGCTTCCAGTCAAATTCGCTGCTCCGCTGATTGAACATCGAAAGCCCGATCACGTCAGAAGGAAGCAGATCGGACGTAAACTGGATCCTCTGAAATGAAAGCTCAAGCGCACGAGCAAGCGAATTCGCGAGCGTGGTTTTACCTATGCCCGGTACATCCTCGATCAAAAGATGACCTTTCGCGAGCAGGGCGATCAGGGCAAACTTAACCGTCTCGGACTTTCCCCGAATGACCTTCTCAATAGTCGCCTGTAACTCAGCAACTTTGGCCGCCGGATCAAATCCGAGAGCAACACCATCACCCGCTTGTTTTGTTTCGGTAGCTATCCAATCTCTCATTTATTACGTGAGGCAACGGCCTGTAAATATTCTACCCGATTAGAAACCACCGCCGCACCAAAAAGTTGCAAAGTTTCCGCCCCCGCCGTTGGCGTAACAGTAATCTGCCTCTTTCCAAGGGGCACGCTGTTTTTCCGGACTTTGGCCGATCATTGAAATTCCAACCAAAACAAATTAAACTTTTGAAACAAAAGGTAAACGTTTTCGTGTTGAAAGCGGTGAGGAAATTGAGAAGTTTATGAAAAATTTAAGAGTCCGTTCAAAAGATCAGCGCGGTTTTAACCTTATCGAGCTCATGATCGTTATCGCGATCATCGGCCTGCTCATCGGTGTTGGTAGTATTGCCTGGCAGGCAGTTATTCGTTCAGGAAATGAAACGACGGCGGCCCAGAGCGTCGAGAATATCAGAAAGTTTCAGGCACAGTACGCTTCGCGAAATAAAGGTAATTTCGCCACTTTTGACGAGCTGATCGCCAAGGTCAGTCTCGACGAAAAGTTCAAAGGTGAAAGTCCGGTCGTGAACGGCTATGTCTTCAAAATGAATGTTGTGCCCCAATCAGCAAGCGTCCCGGCGTCGTACTCGATCAACGCCGACCCGCAAGTCGCCGAAGGCATATCGGCCACAGGCACACGGCATTTCTACGTGGATTCCAACCTCAGCAGCATCAAGGGCACAGACGAAAACCGTCCCGCAAAAGCCGACGATCCGAGCATCTAGAAAACAAAAAGCCGTCTTAGCTCAGTGGTAGAGCACTCGCTTCACACGCGATAGGTCACAAGTTCAAATCTTGTAGACGGCACCATTAGATAAGATCAGAAGAGAAAAGGGCATGGCCGCGAGGTCGTGGCCTTTTTTTGTTTTTCATTTCCAGCGTTCTTTTTTATTTATAAAAATATGGCGTGATTTCCATGGATGCTTCGCACTTAGAGATAGAGCCGCGAAATTTGGACAATTTGGTGCCTAAAATGGTGCGGAGATCTTAAGTAAAAGGGGATATTGCCGGAAATGAGGAAAGAACTTGGAATAAGTGGAGCGACGTATATTTTATTCATTTTGTTCATGCTAGGGGTTTTGAGCAGTGTTTCGGCTCAGAGCAGCGAAGGGCGTGTATTCGACGTAACGCCTGATCAGGTCGAACTTCTGCCGCCGATCCCGATCATCGACGGGCTTCCGTTGTTTCCGTTTGCAAATGGAGCCGAGGAACCCGCGATGGCCGTGGTCGGATATCGTCCCGATGTGGCCGATCCGTCGGCGATCTATGACAATTTCAGCACATCGTCATATTCCGGCGTGGTGTTTGCCCACGGCGGTCAGGTCGGTGGTGTAACGCGGCTCGTCGCCGATGATCTGACATTGACCGGCACCGCACCGCACAATCTCGGTTCATTCCTATGGGTCGTATGTAGTACAAATACAGGTTCGGTAACCGTTCGATCGCTAATACGTTTCTACGCAGACAACGGCGGAGTGCCCGGAAATCTGATCGCCGGATACAATTTTGCCGCCTTTATTCCGTTGAACGGTACGATCTGTCAGCCGATCCAGGTGAGGCTTACGCCCGAGTTGCAGGTTGCGATATCAGCAAACAAGATCTGGGCTGGAATGTCGTTTGACCGGGCCGACGGAGCAACCGCGACCGAGGCTCAGATGAACAACATCGGCGGCGGATTCTTTAACCCACCTGAGGCAGGTTCGAGCGCAGATCTATTTTTCCGCACGACAAACGCCGGCGACTTTTTTAGCAGCAATCCGCCGGGAGCGACCATGACGGTTGCGGGCGGGCCGGTCGATAATTTTGGCTGGGATGTTCGCCGCCGCGTGAAGTTGAACCCAATAACACGCCTCGATGCGAACCCGCGTAGCCCGAGCACGACGGCGCGATGGTCGGTTACGCTGAACACGAGTGATCCGGCTGACGCTACGCAGCTGACCGGGCTCACGCCGAGTCATTTTACTCTTGCGGGGACGGGCAGCGTGACTGGGACGATCAACTCTGTGGTTCAAAGCGGCAGTGGGAATAATTCCTGGATCGTTACGGCGACGCTTGGTGCCGGAACGGGAACCGTCGGCCTGAATCTGACGGATAATCAGACAAACCTCAGCACGGGAATAGCAAATACTTTCCCTGTCGTAGGCGAAATATACAACGTAGTTGCCGGAGCGACCCCAACGCCAACACCAACGCCAACACCGACACCGACACCAACGCCAACACCAACACCGACGCCAACTCCAACTCCGACACCAACCCCAGGGCCGACAGCGACGCCGTGGGCGCAGAGCGCGATAAACCCTGCTGATTCGCAGCTAGGTGATCTGTTCGGCTCCGCCGTGGCGATCAGTGGAAATACTGCGATCGTTGGGGCATACGGCGATGATGATCGTGGTTCTTCGTCGGGTTCTGCATACATTTACGTTCGAAACGGCGATACATGGGTTCAGCAGGCAAAGCTGACGGCTTCGGACGGAGCTGGCGGCGATAATTTTGGCTATGCCGTTGCTATCAGCGGCGACACTGTGATCATCGGAGCCTGGGGCGATGACGACGGTGCCTCAGCAGCTGGTTCAGCTTATATATTTGTCAGAAACGGCACAATCTGGACCCAGCAGGCAAAACTTACCGCTTCCGACGGAACCGCCGATGCCCGTTATGGAAACGCAGTCGCGATCAGCGGTGAAACCGCAGTGGTCGGCACCGTATTTGGCGATAGCTCGATCGCAGACAGCGGTTCGGCTTATGTTTATGTTCGAAGCGGCACGACATGGTCGCTACAGCAGAAGATCGCACCGTCGGATGTTGCATTAAATGATCGATTCGGTTTCGCGGTAGCGATAAATAGCGACACGCTGATACTCGGGTCGCCATTCGACGATGATTTTCCGAGTGATTCGGGTTCGGTGTATGTCTTTACCAGAACCGGTACGACCTGGACGCAGCAGCAGAAGCTCGTTCCAGCCGACGGAGCGGGAGCTGATCAATTCGGATGGGCCGTAGCTATCAGCGGAGAATCGATCGTGGTCGGAGCTTACACTGACGACACCCCGGCCGCAAATGCGGGTTCTGCCTACGTTTATACACGCAGCGGAACTACCTGGACACAGCAGCAGAAACTGGTTCCGGCTGATGCCGAGGCAAATGATCGTTTCGGCTCCTCTGTTGCGATCGATGGCGACCGGATCCTGGTTGGAGCTCCCGAGGATGATGATATGGGCACACAAGCAGGAGCAGCGTATTTGTTCGTACGCAGCGGCGGGGTCTGGGCCACACAGCAAAAAATGCTGGCAGCGGCAGGCTCCGGTGGTGATCGATTTGGCCAGACGGTTGCGATCAGCGGCAGCATCGCCTTCGTCAATGCTCCGGAAGACGATACATCAGCCGGAACTAACGTCGGGACAACCTTTGTATTTACCGGACCCGCAAGTCTGATAAATGTTTCTGGCAGAGTGGTGTCGCCAACCGGTCAGATCATCCGAAGTGCTCCCGTAACGCTGATCGATGGCCTAGGCGTACGTCGAACTGCAACGACGAGTTCGTTCGGCATCTTTAATTTTTTTAATGTGGCAGCGGGAAATCTGACGATAACCGTAACCTCGAAAAGATATCGATTCTCCCCGTTGTTGAGAACAACCACGTCAGATCTATTGAACGCTGATTTTGTTGGGCTTGAATAGATATCGCGCGTAAGGTGCCGGTTTGGATCCAAGCCGGCATCTCGTTGACCCGAACCAAAAAAGATGTCCTCCGCTTAGTCATTCTTGCAAGATCGTTGGAGAGAATGTTAAGCATATTAGGCAGTTCTATTTTTACAAGAGCTAGTATTACGTAAAGGAAGGCCTAAGTTTTATGAAAAAGGTATTGATCTTGTGTTTTTGTCTCGGCGTGATCGGGGTCGCGCAAATAGCGACGGTAGCCCAGACAAAGTTCAAATTGCTCGCGACCAACAAGACGTCAACGATGGAAAAAGAGCTGAATCAGGCCGCGGAATTGGGCTTTCGATTTGAAGGCTTTAATGGCGGCGAGACGATGTTCGGCGGAAAGGAGACGGTTGCGATCCTGAGCCTGGACGGACCGGCTAAACCGAAATTCAAGTATAAACTGCTCGCGACAAACAAAACTTCGACAATGCAGAAAGAGCTGCAAGAGTATGGCAATGCCGGGTTCGAATACAAAGGGCAGGCCGTATTTGAAACGACGTTCGGCGGAAAGGAAGTAGTCACGATACTTGAGAAAGATCTGTCGATCACAGAATTTCCAAAATACGAATACAAACTTTTTGCCACCAACAAGACTTCAACCATGGAAAAAGAGCTGAACACGATCACCGACCCGACACAGAAATTCGTCGGTGTGACGGTTGCTGAAACCGCCTTTGGTGGGAAGGAAGTCGTTGTGATCACCAGACGAAGACTCTAAATTGTCTTCTACTGACAAGCTGAATTGAACGGACATAGCGATATGCCCGTTCTTTTTATTTTTCGGCTCCTAAACTCGATGAAGAAACTGTAGATTGTCTGCTAGAATTGGTGATTAATTCAGAAACGGGGAGATCATCAAGTGATACTGAAACGTCTATCTATTCTTTTCGCGGTTATTTTTGTGTCCGCAAACGCTGTTTTTTCACAGGCTCTGCCTGTTTCGCGGGCCGAGGCTTCGAATTATGAAGAAACCAGCCGCTACGATGACGTGCAGGCTTTTATTGCCGAGCTGCAAAAACGCAGTCCGATGGTTAAGGTCACGGATTTTGGGGCGTCGGTCGAGGGGCGTCGATTGCCGTTGCTGATCCTGTCCGATAGGAAGGTCTCGACTCCGGCTGAAGCAAAGGCGGCCGGGAAGCCGGTCATCTTTATCATGGGCAACATCCACGCTGGCGAGGTCGAGGGGAAAGAAGCGGTTCAGCATATTGCCCGGAGGATACTGTTTGGCGATCTCAAACCTCTGCTCTCAAAGCTCACGATCCTGCTTGCACCGATCTACAATGCGGACGGAAACGAAAAGATAAGTATGGACAATCGCACGGCGCAGAATGGCCCGATCGGCGGCGTCGGCGTGCGTGAGAATAACCAGCGATTTGACCTGAACCGTGACTACATCAAGCTGGAATCACCTGAGGCACAGTCGCTGGTAGGGCTTTTCAACTCTTGGGATCCGCTCATCTCGGTCGATCTGCACACTACGAACGGCTCGCATCATGCGTATCATCTCACCTATTCCCAGCCGCTCAATCCTAATTCGGATGAAAGAATTCTCGATTTTCAACGCGACAAAATGATGCCGACCATAGCCGCGACGATGCTGAAGAATCACAAATTCCGCACCTACTATTATGGCAATTTTAGGGGTTTTGCTAACAAACCAAGGCCCGGTGAAACGCCGGTTTGGGAAGCCTTCACGCATCAACCGCGAATCGGCCAAAACTACGGCGGGCTTCGCAATCGAATGACGATCTTGTCCGAGGCATACAGCTATCTTACGTTCAAACGCCGCGTCGAGGTGAGTGAACGGTTTGTCGAGGAGATCTTGAAATATACCGCGGCAAACGGTAAGGCGATCAAGCAGTTGGCTAAGTCTGCTGATGACGATACGGTCCGGCGGTTAAACAGTGCTGAGTCGATCGAAATGGGTGTCGCTTTTAAGCCAAAGGCATTGCCAAAACCCGTGGAGATATTGATCGGCGAGGTCGAAAAGGTGAAGAATCCTCGTTCGGGCAAGGATATGACCGCCATGATCGAGGACAAGATCACGCCCGTGACAATGGAAGATCTTGGAATGTTCGCGGCAACCAGAAGCGTCAAGGCTCCCAAGGCTTATGCTTTTGAGTATGACAAGAGCATCGTCGACAAGCTTCTGCAGCATGGAATAATCGTTGAGGAATTAACTTCCGCTGCTGATCTTGATGCAGAAACGTTCGTTATCGAAACGGCGACCAAGGCAACGAGGCCGTTTCAAGGACATCTGGAAGCAAAGATCACCGGAAAATATTCCGCAGGCAAGACGGCTTTTCCGGCGGGAACCATATTAGTTCGGACAGGTCAGCCACTGGGAAGGCTTGTCTTTTACCTTCTGGAACCTGAAAGCGAGGATGGATTGACCACGTGGAATTTTTTCGACAAACATCTGATTGCGGGAAGATCCCATCCGGTGCGAAAACTGATGCGAGCCGAAAAATTGCCACTGCGAGCGGTCAGAGTTCGTTAATACATATGCTGGATATCGAAAAAGGCGTCTCGTTGTGAGACGCCTTTTTCGTTTTAGCTAGGCTGATTCTGACTCTTCGTACTTCCACACCACCGAATAATTGCCAGGTTTCTTTGGTTTATCATCCTTAGGCGGCGGATTTTTCGGCTGCGGGTTCACGACCGGCGGCTGCGGTTTCGGCGGCGGCTTCTTATCGTCTTTCTGGGCGAAAGCAGACAGAGACAGCCCAACGACCATTGCAGATGTGAATAATATTTTGTTAAAAACTCTCATGACTCTTGTTTCCTCTTTCGTAAAAAATTACGCCTGACGGGGAAAGAGGGAAAGTGCGTCCGCCTATTTTAAGGCAATCCCAATGCCACGGACAGCTTTATGACGCTCACTCAATGGTTTTGGTTGGAATTATTGTTTTCCAGAACACTTGCGTCAAAAAAACTCAACGATTTACGCTATTTTCATACGAAAACGTGAATTCAGCAACGGTTGCCAGTAACATTGTAAAGAAATAGTGAGATAATTTCGACATGGAAATTCCAGCAAATTCTCAAGACCGAATGCGATCGATTCTTTTGTTGGTGGCGACGATTGGCACGATCGTCTTTAATGGACTGGCGGCGACCGGCTATGTAAATGACGTCACACCCGAGGTCATTTCAGATAAATATCCGACCGTTCTGACGCCTGCGGGTTACGCATTTTCGATCTGGTCGTTGATCTATGCGGGGCTCATAGCTTTTAGCATCTACCAGCTTTTGCCCAGAAACCTTGTTAGATTTCGAAATGTTCGCTCGCTTTATGTCATAACGTGCGTTCTCAATTGTTCATGGATCTATTTCTGGCACCGTGAGCAGATCGCCTTCTGCATGGGTCTCATCTTTGCCCTGCTGGTTTGCTTGATCGTAATGCTGATCCAGTTTCGCAAAGCTGAGGCGGGCGGCGGTGCGTTGTTTACCAAAGGCGTATTCGGGCTTTATGCAGGATGGGTAACAGCAGCAACGCTGGTGAATTTTTCTATTTTGCTCAAATCGGCCGACGCGATCTCATCGCCCATTAGCTGGAATCTGATCGGAGCATCCTTTTTAGTGCTCGCGGCTGCGATGGCAGTTTTGGTGAGATTTCAGCTGAAAAATTATATTTACCCTCTCGCAGTTGCCTGGGCCGAGACGGCAATAGCTGTGCAGCAGAGTGGAAACACCGTTATAGTTGTCGCATCATCGCTTTGTGTGATCGTCGGACTGGTGATGGCGGTAAGTTTCGTGATGGATCAGAAAAGTACAACTACATGAACGACGGCAAGATCTGCGTTTCCGTATGTGCGGAAACGGCGGATGAAATGATCTCGAAGATACGGGCCGCAACGGAATATGCGGACCTCGTAGAAGTGCGTTTTGATTGTCTCGCTACTGATGAACTGCAGCAGTTACGATCTCAGATCGCGGATCTGAAATTTGAAAAGCCTATTGTTGCCACCTATCGTTCGCCGGAACAGGGCGGAAAGGGATCGGCATCGCTGGACGACCGGATAGAATTCTGGAATTCGGAGAGCGAGCATTACGCGGCTATCGACCTGGAGGAGGATATTTCGCCGAGGGTTACTGGCGGGAAAATGCGTATTGCTTCGCACCATGATTTTTCGGGTGTGCCGGAAGACGTAAATTCGATCTACGACCGGCTGGCTGGCTCGGATCCTGACGTTATAAAAATAGCCGTCACCGCATCCGACATTACCGACACGATCGGGATATGGAAACTCCTGGAAAGGGCTCGGATGTCGGGCAAGGGTTTTATTCCGATAGCGATGGGTGACGCGGGAAAATGGACCCGAATTCTCGGCTCGGCTCATGGAGCGTTTTTGACCTTTGCATCGCCCGAAAGCGGCAAGGAGACAGCTCCGGGACAAGTCAACGTAAGCGAATTACTAGCCCTGTATCGCGTAAAACACCTCGACCGGAAGACGAAAGTACACGGCATTTTGGGCGATCCGGTTTCCCAGTCGCTTTCGACGTTCATGCACAATCCGGCATTTGTCTCGCAAGGTTTTAATGGAGTCTTCATACCGTTTCAGGTAAAGAATATAGATGAATTCATGCTCCGAATGGTGCGTCCTGAAACCCGTGAGATCGACCTGAATTTTGGCGGATTCTCGGTGACGATGCCGCACAAACAGGCGATCATTAAGCATCTCGATGCCATAGATCCGACCGCAGAAAAGATCGGAGCCGTTAACACGATAAAGATCGACGATGACGGGAAACTGACGGGCTATAATACCGACGCGCATGGATTTATCACTCCGTTGAAAGCCAGATACGGCGACCTCGACGGTGCGAGAGTAGCGGTTTTTGGTGCTGGTGGAGCGGCTCGAGCATGTGTTTATTCGCTGAAAGAAGCCGGTGCGACAATAGAGCTTTTCGTTCGCAGTTTGGAAAAAGCGCGGACATTTGCGGATGAATTTAACCTCAGCGTCGATTCGATCGAAAACTTCAAAGTAACGAACAGCGAACAACCGGCGACGAACGTGCACGACATTATCGTCGATACTACGCCTGTCGGGATGACCGGTGAGCTTGAGAAGGAAAGTCTGTTGACAGCGGACGAACTAATGGGTGTAAAATTCGTCTACGACCTGGTCACTAAGCCTTACGACACTCCGCTGGTTTTGGAAGCAAAAAAGGCGGGCATACCGGCGATCGGAGGAATGGAAATGCTGGTGGCTCAAGGGGCGAAGCAATTTGAGATCTGGACGGGAACAAAAGCCCCGGAAGAGCAAATGCGGGCAGCGGTCATAAATAGATTTGCTCAGCTGAATAAATGACGGTAGAAGCACTAAATTGTCCAAATTGTGGAGCCGGCGTTGCCAGCGACCGAACCCAGTGTGAGTTTTGTAAAACGCGGCTTAAGACGATCGGTTGTCCATCCTGCTTTGGAATGATGTTCCTCGGAAGCAAATTCTGCGGACATTGTGGAGCTATCGCCGCTCCCGTTGAGATAATTGACGATGAGTCGTGCGGTGATTGCCCTCGTTGTCGCAGATCATTGGAAAAGCTCGAGATAGGAGAAACTCGTTTGCGCGGCTGCGTCACTTGCGACGGGCTTTGGCTCGATGCCGCGATGTTCGAATCTGTTTGTGCGGATCGTGAGCAGCAATCTGCAGTTTTAGGTTTCCTGTCCGGGCGCCAGAAACACTCGCAGCCTCTTACCAAGGTCAATTATGTGCCGTGTCCCGATTGCGGGCACCTGATGAACCGCAATAATTTTGCAAAAGCCTCGGGCGTGATCGTAGATATCTGTAAGAACCACGGCGTTTGGTTCGATTCGGACGAATTGCCAGCTATCGTCGAATTCATTCAAAAAGGTGGGATGGAGATCGCGCGTCAGCGTGAGCGAAACGAGATCGAGCAGGAGCGCGAAAAGCTCCGCGACGAGCAGCGACGGCTCGCGATGCAGGCAAATCGCTCGGGTTTGAGCAGCTTCATAGAAGATCCAGCCAACTCAGGAACAAGAACTTTCGTCAGACGGTTGTTCGATATCTAACAACTGCCCTGAATCTATGAAAAAAACGTCCATCACGCGTCTTGCCTCATACATCTGTATTGCCCTGATCGTATTATCGGCTTCGTCCGCGACCTTCGCCGCCGAGACCTGGAATCCGAAAAGAACCTGGGCGTTCTTTGTCTGCCTCGTCGAATGGCAGGATAAGAAGACATTCTCGTCTTTCCCCAAAAATATCCGAAAAGATACGGTTTTACGCGACACATTGAAAGCTCGCGGCGTTCCTGACGAACAGATAGTTTATCTTCAAGATTCGGCGGCCAAGACAGCGGTCGTCGAGGAGAAGTTTGCGGAATTCCTCAAGAAGCCCGCTCCTGGGGATTGGGTTTTTGTCTATTTCGAGGGTCACGGCTACAAGACCGATGACGGTGTGCCGTATCTCGCGACCTACGATGTTGGAGACAACACTAAGGGCTGGAAGTTCGATTCGGTGCCAGATGTGATCGAGCAGAACTTTAAAGGCTCGCACGCAATCATCGCTTTAGACAATTGTTATTCCGGAGCGATGGCGGATTCGGTGAAACGTAAGCCGCGTCGTGTATCTTACGGCGTCCTCGCATCTTCATTGGCCAGCCAACTCTCAACTTCTAACTGGACGTTTACGGAATCCCTGATCTCAGCATTCAATGGAGCCGCATTCGTGGACAAAGACCGCGATGGCATGATCACATTTGCTGAACTCGGGAAGAATTCCGAGGAAGACATGCTCTTTGGCGAAGAGCAGATGGCGACGATCGCGTTTACGGGGAAATTCAACCCACAAACCGTTTTGGGCAAAGCCGAGACTGCGAATTCGAAACGTGTTGGTGAACGGGTCGAGGCTTACAGCGTGGACGGTTGGTATCGCGGCTTTATCATCGATTCCAAAGCGGACAAACAACGAGTTCATTATTATGGCTACCAAACCGCTGACGTTGAATGGGTGACCGAGGACATGATCCGCCAGCCAAAGGCGGTACAATATGCAAAAGGCACGACCGTCGAGGTTGAATGGAAAGGCGACTGGTATAAGGCAACCGTGCTTGCCGTAAAAGGCGGTTCGCATTTCGTGACCTACATTGGATACGGCGAAAAGTGGGACGAATGGGTATCGTCGAAAAGGATGAGGAAGCTGAATTTTAGCGACCTGCCGTGATGAAGGAACGTTATAGCCGACAAATTTTGTTTCGTGAGATAGGCAAAGCTGGACAGGAACGGCTATTGAATTCTCGCGTCCTGCTCGTCGGTTGCGGAGCTCTCGGCGCCTCGCATGCCGAAATGCTGGCCCGTGCAGGCGTCGGAAAATTGCGGATCGTGGATCGCGATTTTGTCGAGTTTACAAATCTCCAGCGACAGACCTTGTTCAGCGAAAGCGACGCGGTCGAACGCCTGCCCAAAGCCGTTGCCGCGAAGAATCGTGTTGCCGAGATCAACTCTGGGATCGAAGTCGAAGCGGTGATCGCCGACGTTAATTATTCGAATATCGAATCCCTGATCGATGGCTGCGATCTGGTGATTGATGGCACCGATAATTTTCAGGTCAGATATCTGCTCAACGACGCGTGTGTCAAAAATGAGGTGACCTGGATCTACGGTGCTGCAGTTTCGAGCTACGGGACGACCATGACCATCATCCCCCGCAAAACGCCGTGTTTGCGGTGCATTTTTGATGAGATGCCCGACGCCGGTTCTTCTCCTACCTGCGACACGGCCGGAGTGATAATGCCGATAATCGCGACTGTTTCAGCAACACAGGTTGCCGAGGCGTTGAAGCTATTAGTCGGCAATCTCGATTCACTGCACGCCTCTCTGATGCAGTTCGACGTCTGGGCTAATGACCGGCAGCGGATAAAACTGGGCGATCCGAACCCAGACTGCAAGACATGCGGACTGCGAATATTTGAGTTTCTTGATAGCGAAACCCCGGAATTCTCAGCCGTTCTGTGCGGACGGGATGCCGTGCAGATCGCCCCTCCGAGGCCAACCGTTATCGACCTTTTGGCCCTTGCCGCGAAACTTACACCACTCGGCGAAGTGAAGCAGAACGAGTATTTGGTAAGGTTTGCGGCTGATGACCATGAAATGACAGTCTTCGCTGATGGGCGTGCGATCGTTAAGGGAACTGACGATATTTCGACAGCACGAGCTCTGTATTCGCGATATATCGGAAACTGATTTGACTGCGAGCAATGATGCTCACCCACCATCTGTGATCCTTTTACTTTTCTTTTAACGCCATACATACTGAGGCTAGGAATATGAGCGACAAGCCAAAAGTAGTGATCATCGGCGGCGGCTTCGGCGGGCTGTGGGCGGCTGAGGCTTTGGGGAATCAGCCTGTTCAGGTGACGTTGATCGATCGTAAGAATCATCACGTTTTTCAGCCGCTGCTTTATCAGGTGGCGACGGCGGTTTTGAGTCCGGGTGAGATCGCGCAGCCGATACGGCGGATACTGCATAAATACAAGAATATCGAGGTGATCCTCGGCGAGGCTGTTGAGTTTGATAAGGAGGCAAAGGCGGTGATCCTCGGCGACGGTGCGCGGGTTGAGTATGACTATTTGATCGTTGCGGCCGGTGCCCGGCATTCTTATTTTGGCCATGACGAATGGGAGACCTGTGCTCCTGGTTTAAAGACATTGGAAGATGCGGTCGAGATCCGGCGGCGTGTCCTGCTGACATTCGAACTTGCCGAGAGAGATGCGTACCTAACGGGAAAACAGCGTGAACTCAATTTCGTTGTGGTAGGCGGCGGGCCGACTGGTGTTGAGCTAGCGGGTGCGATCGCAGATATTGCTCGACAGGCTTTGGCCAAGGATTTCATGGCGATCGACACTCGAAAGACTCGAGTCACGCTGTTCGAAGGCTCCGACCGCGTGCTCGGTACGTTTGCCGAGGAATTGTCCATCAGCGCAAAACGCCAACTGGAGCAGATCGGCGTCGAGGTGCGGCTAAACAGCTTTGTAAAAGAGATCGAGCCAGGTCGTGTAAAGGTTGACGATGAATGGATCGATTGCGATGTTGTGCTGTGGGCGACAGGCGTTGCGGCATCGCCGCTCGGTAAAAAGCTGGGTGTCGAAACTGACAAGGCTGGCCGGGTTCTCGTCGAGAAAGACCTTTCACTGAAAGATTTCCCCAATGTTTTCGTGATCGGCGACATGGCCTCGCTTTTGATGGAAAGCGGTGAACCAGTTCCCGGTGTGAGCCCGGCGGCGATGCAGATGGGAACACTGACCGCAAAAAACATCATCCGCGAACTGAACGGCAAACCTCGCGAAAACTTTGAATACTGGGACAAAGGCACGATGGCTACGATCGGCCGCAGCAAGGCAATCGCCGAGGCAGGCGGCCTCAAATTCAAAGGATTTATCGCCTGGCTGATGTGGCTGTTTTTGCACGTGTTTTTTCTCATCGGTTTTCGCAATCGGTTTTCGGTCATGTTCTCCTGGTTCTGGGCTTACCTCACGCGCGAACGCAGTGCCCGGTTGATAACGGGTGATGCGGAGGATATGCAGCACGCAAGCAATTTTATCCAGGCGGCGCGTGTCGAAGGTGCAAAAAAGGCGAAGAAGCGTTCGAAACCGGCGGCGTAAACACGGCCTTTGCCACTACCCGATGTTGGTCTTCACTTTGCGTTCTCTTTGCGATCTTTGCGTTAAATGAGATCTTTAACGTAAAGGCCGCAATGTACGCAAAAAATACGCAAAGAAATCCTGCGAAAGCCGTTCCCCGCGATAATTTGCTATCATTGCGTGAATCAATATTCGCCGCAGCGACGTAGATATACGCAATGAAAAATTTCTTCACGATCGGACTTCTTTTACTCATCTCCACCGTTTTTGCCTTTGCCTCCGAACCTCTTGTTTGGTCCGTTAATTCTCGGGCCGACGTGCTCAAGGGCGACGCCCGCGGCGTGTCGATCGACCAGAACGGCACGATCTCGCTCTCGCCAAAACTCACCGAAACGTTCAAAACCGAGCAATCATACATTTGGTCTTCCGCCGTCGATGCGGCCGGGAACGTCTATCTCGGAACAGGCGGCGACGGCAAGGTTTTTAAGGTCGATGCGGCCGGAAAAGGCAATTTGTTTACCGATCTAACCGAACTCAACGTCTCCGCGATCGCTATCGGTAAAGGCGGCGAGATCTTTGCCGCCACTTCGCCTGACGGCAAGGTTTATCGTCTCGACGCGAGCGGCAAGGCCGATGTTTATTTCTCGCCAAAAGACAAATACATCTGGTCGCTCGCCGTTCTCGCTGATGGCAGCCTCGCGGTCGGAACCGGCGATGGCGGCAAGATATACAAGGTTAAGACCGCCAACGCTTCGCCCGAATCCTCACTGCTGTTCGACACCAGCGAAACCCACATTATCTCGCTCGCCGCCGACAAACAGGGAAATCTCTACGCCGGAACGGATTCGAATGGCATCGTGATGAGATTCGGTCCTGACGGAAAGCCGTTTGGGCTGCTCGATTCGTCGTTGCGAGAGATTCACGAGTTGGCGATCGGACCGGATGGTTCCGTTTACGTGCTCGCCTTAGGCGAGTCGGCTTCGGCACCGAAAACCGACGCGGCTGCAACGCCCGCTGCGACGCCTGAGAGCAAAACAGTTTCGGTCGAAAAGCCAAACCCGGCAGTACCCGAAACACCGGCAAAAAGCCGCTATGATCTGACCGCGGCTAAAAGCGCTGTTTACCGCGTTCTGCCCGACGGGGCGGTCGACGTCATCTGGGCCTCGGCAACCGTGACTGGATTTTCCCTCTACGCTCATCAAAGCGGAACCGGCGTCTTGGTCGGAACCTCAGACAAAGGCCGTATCTACAACGTCACGAACAGCGGAGCCGAAACGCTCGTCTTACAGACTGACGCCAACCAGATCTCAACCATTCGCACTGACGGTAAAAGCCTGTTCGCAACGTCCAGCAATCAAGGTTCGCTTTTCAAATTCGGCCCTGAAACCGTTGCTGAGGGCAGCTACGAATCCGCTGTTCTCGATGCCAAAGGAACGGCAGCTTGGGGCCGTATCTGGTGGCGTTCGGCTGGAAGTGTCACAATTCAAACTCGTTCCGGAAATACCGAAAAGCCCGACGAAACCTGGAGCAGTTGGAGCAGCTCGATCACCGATCAAAAAGGAACTCAGGTCACGAGTCCGAAGGCCAGATATATACAGTGGCGAACCGTTCTAAAGGCAAATAACGCGTCGGTAACGGAAGTTAATCTCGCCTTCATCGCCCGCAACATTGCTCCCGAGATCCTTTCGCTCAACGTGCTGCCGACCAATGTCGGCCTTGCGGCAAATCCGCCGATCCAGATCGATCCTAATATTGAGCTGAACGGTTTGGAGCCGGCAGCGTTCGGAATTCCGGTCGTTGCCGTGCCGCCGCGTAAGGTCTATCAACGCGGAGCGACCTCGCTGCAATGGACCGCCGAGGACCGCAATGGCGACAAGCTGATCTACGACGTTTATTACAAAGATCTCGCCGACGCCGATTTCAAACTGCTCCGCGGTGCGATGGCTGACAACTTTCTCGCTATCGATGGCCAATCGCTGGCTGACGGGCGATATGTTTTCAAGATCGTCGTTCGCGACACGCCGTCAAATCCGCTGACGCTTGCATTGGCTGGCGAAAAGCTCACCGAACCGATCGACATCGACAACACACCGCCAACCGTCACGCCGGGAACAGTGAACGGTTCACGGGTAACGTTCACGGTTACCGACAAAGCGAGCTACCTCGTCCGTGCCGAATACAGCATCAACGGCGGTGATTGGAAACCGGTCTACGCTGATGACGGCATCTCAGATTCCCCGACCGAGACCTATACGATCGACGTTGGCAACGCCACCGGAGAGCAGGTCGTAACCCTGCGTGTTTTTGACGTAAACCGCAACTCTGGAAACGCCCGTCAGGTCGTCAAGAGATAGCCGACAGCCGATAGTTTTGGCTCCTTGGGCCTTAAAACCGATTTTTTGCACAACGCCGCAAAGTATTGATACTCAATGCTTTGCGGTATTTTCTTGCATATTTTGTCCCACTTGTCCCACGCTTGTCCCACGGTATGCGTGGGACAAATAAAGCCAACACTATCAACGAGTTACGGTGATTTATGACCCCTATTTTCCAAAAAAGAATAGGAAATTATTTTGTCTTACAGTTTCGTGAAAAAAATCGGGCCTTGGCCAGATCGCGAACGCTATACAATTTGTCAAAGATCAGGTGCTTGGAGAACGGCCCAAAGATCGGCAAGCGTTGCAAGGATAACACGAAATTGCATCAATGTCAAGAAAATTAGAAGCGTTTGAAACCACGCCAGCAGACAATATCTCACCAGATCGAGGGCACGGTAGATTCGTCGAACTCGATAGTCTCGCCGTTGGGCAGGATGTGAATTATTCGCGTCACGCCTTTGGCCCGCAGCATCGGTGCAAGCATCCCGACGCGGTGGCAGTTGGCACGGGGTTGTTTGTGGTCGGAGAGTGGTTTTGATTCGGAGCACATCATCACCGTTCTTAGGTCAGAGGCGATCTCGATGATGCGGTTTACGCCCCATTCGACGTCTTCGGGTTTTGGCTTATTCTTGCCGCCGGTTTCCGGAATGTGCTCGTAACCGATACCCTTCTCACGCAGCAATTCCGCCAAAACCACCCCATTGAACTGCGGCCACCGCGACCGTGCAAACGCCCGCACATCGCACACAAACTCGATCTCGTGCTTTTGCAGCAGCTCAAGAAAATACGCGAACGGATGTCGGCCATGGCCGATGGTGTGAATTACTGAGTTCATTGTTCTGTGCCGTCTATCTCTCTAGATATTAACTCCAAAGCGATTTGCAACGCCTTTAGCCGCCGCTCGATCGGCGTACGCTGCGATGGGCCGAGCGTGGGTTTTTCACGGACCTTTTCGATCTTGGCTATCGTTGAAGAGATCGCTCGCAGAGCTTCCTGCAGCTCTTCTTTTGTGTAGTTTCCCATTAATGCGATGTTCTCTGCTATGCTATCCCAGCAAGTTTTCATTATCCAATCCGGAGCGTTCTGATCAACCGTCATGGCCGAGAAACACTTTAGAAATTGCAACCTGTGCGAGGCGATCTGTGGGATCGAGATCACGCATGAGGACGGGAAGATACTGTTGATCGTGGGTGACAAGCTCGACCCGTTTTCGCATGGGCATATTTGCCCGAAGGCTTTGGCTTTGAAGGATATTTACGAAGATCCCGACAGGCTGCGTCAGCCGGTGCGGCGAAATGGAGAGGATTGGGAAGAGATTGGTTGGGATGAGGCGTTGGACGAAGTCGCCGCGCGGTTGAATGCCGTTCGCGAGCAGCACGGCCGTGACGCGGGTGCCGTTTATCAGGGAAATCCGACTGTTCACAACCTCGGCTCGATGCTCAGCGGGCGAGACCTTTTGCGGGAATTGAAGACGAAGAACAGTTTTTCGGCAACTTCGGTCGACCAACTGCCGCATCATTTCGCTTCGTGGACGATGCTTGGCAGCCCGTTTTTGATCCCGATCCCGGACATCGACCGCACGGAATTCTTCCTCATCCTCGGTGCAAACCCGCTCGCATCCAACGGCAGCCTGATGACCTCGCCGGACATCATCAACCGCCTAAACGCCATCAAATCACGCGGCGGCAAGATCGTCCTGATCGACCCGCGCCGAACGGAAACGGCACGCATTGCGGACGAGCATTTCTTTATCCGTCCGGGTTCGGATGCTTATTTGCTGCTGGCGATTGTGAACGTGCTGTTTGCGGAGGATCTTTGTAATTTTGCGCGGCTGGCGGAATTTACCGATGGCTTCGACGATCTCCGTCATGCTGCGGATAGATGCTCGCCCGAAACGGCGGAGGCGATGACGGGAATCGCGGCGGATGAGATCAGGCGGCTGGCGAGGGAATTTGCGGCGTCGGGTTCGGCGGTTTGTTATGGGCGTGTCGGGTTGTCGATGCAGCGGTTTGGGGGGCTTTGTCAGTGGTTGGTGAACGCGATCAATATCCTCACGGGGAATTTTGACCGTGCGGGCGGGGCGATGTTTACGGCTCCGGCGTTTGATATTTTGGCGGGCGGGAAAGGCGGCGATATGTACGGGCGCTGGAAAAGCCGAGTCCGTGGGCTACCCGAATTCATGGGCGAACTGCCGGTCGCCGCATTAGCCGAAGAGATCCTGACCGACGGCGATGGGCAGATAAAAGCTCTCGTCACAAGCTGCGGCAATCCGGTGCTCTCGACTCCAAATGGCGGCCAGCTCGATGCGGCTCTCGAATCGCTCGAATTCATGGTCTCGATCGACCTCTACATCAACGAAACCACCCGTCACGCCGACATCATCCTGCCGCCCGTCACAAATCTCGAAAGCTCGCATTACGACGTCATCTTCAACACGTTCGCGGTGCGAAATACGACGAAGTATTCGCCACCGTTATTTGCGAAACCGGACGGAGCAAAGCACGATTGGGAGATATTTCAGGAACTGGTCCATCGACTAAGCGGCTCGACCGACGAACGTAAACCGCAGCCACCGGAGACCAAATTAGAACTCGGCCTCACCTATGGCAAATACAAACTCTCGCTCGCAACTCTGCTCGAAAATCCGCACGGCATCGACCTCGGCGAATTGCAGCCTTGTCTGCCCGAGCGTTTGCAAAACGCCGTAAAGCGTATCGATCTCGCTCCCGAAATGCTTATCAAAGATGTTGATCGGTTGATGGCAGCAGTCGCGGAGGAGAACGACCCTGATTTCCCGTTCAGTCTGATAGGGCGAAGGCATCTGCGGGATTGCAATTCATGGACGCACAACTACGAAGTGTTAGTAAAGGGCAAGGATCGCTGCACTGTGATGGTGAACGATGTCGACGCGGCGAAGCACGGATTTGTGAACGGGGAACCCGTAAAAATTACGTCGCGTGTCGGGTCGATCGAATTGCCCTGCGAAATAACGCCAGCCATTGCCACGGGTGTGGTATCCATTCCGCACGGCTATGGCCATAATCGGCGTGGGATAAAAGCCGCGATTGCCAACCGCCACGCCGGAGCGTCGATCAACGACCTCACCGACGACCAACTGCTCGACGAACTCACCGGTAACGCCGCTTTTACTGACGTTCGCGTCAGGATCGAGGCTTGATCGCGGAGATCTCTTCGACGCTTTTTGGGTTTTCGAGTGCGGAGAGGTCGCCGGGGTCTTCGCCCAGATAGGCCGAGCGGATCACGCGCCGCATCACTTTTGCGTTGCGGGTTTTTGGAATTGCTGAGACAAAATGGATCGCCGATGGCGCCAGTGGTTTTCCCATGTCTTTGGCGACGAGAGCTTTGAGTTCAATTTCGAATTTCGAATTTCGAATTTCGAATTTTGGATCGTCATTTTCTGCCGATTCGATATTCGATATTCGATATTCATCATTCGCCACCACGAACGCCACCATCGCAGTTCCTTTCACTTCATCGGGAACGCCGATTACCGCCGCCTCTGTAACCAACGGATGTGCGACGAGCAGGCTCTCAACCTCTGCGGGGCCAACGCGTTTGCCGGCGACCTTTAGGGTGTCATCGCTGCGGCCGAGGATGAACCAGTGGCCGTCTTTGTCACGCATCGCAAAATCGCCGTGGACCCAGATGCCCTTGAACCGCCGCCAATACGTGTCGAGATAGCGTTCCTTCTCCTGCCAAAATCCGCGGGCCATGCCGATCCAGGGCTGTTTGATGACCAGCTCGCCGACCTTGCCCGGACCGACCGGATTCCCTTCGTCATCGAGAATATCAACATCCATTCCCGGACACGGTGCCGGAAATGAACAAGGTTTTATCGGCAGCAGCGGATTTCCCATCAAAATCCCGCCCGCGATCTCGGTCCCGCCGCTGTAGTTGATGATCGGCAGTTTTGAATTGCCAACCTTCTCAAACAACCACCACCACGGCGCCGGATTCCAAGGCTCGCCGGTCGAGGCAAAGAGGCGTAAGTTGCTGAGATCGTGGCGTTGGAACGGAGCTTTCCCGCTCCCCTCCTTACGAAGGAGGGGTGTCGCCGCTGCGGCGACGGGGTGGTTCTCTCGCTCAGGCACCGCGCACTCTTCGGAAACCAAACTATTCCCATACCCAGCCGAGAGAACCACCCCGTCACCCGAAGCGGGTGCCACCCATCCTTCGTTAGGAGGGGAGTTGGTTGCGTCCTCTGTTGCGGCGAGCGATCTAATAAGTGTCGGTGATATCCCCAACACCTCGACCTTATGCTTCGCGCAGAATTCCCACATCCGGTCGGGCGTTGGATAGTCCGGGGCTCCGTCGTAGATGCAGATCGTTGCACCGTTTATCAACGCCCCATAGATCAGCCACGGGCCCATCATCCAGCCGATGTCGGTGTACCACGAGATCCGCGTGCCTTTGCCCACATCCGTTCCAAACGCCATATCCTGAGCCGCCTTGATCGGGAAACTCGCGTGCGTGTGAGCAATACCCTTCGGCTTGCCGGTCGTGCCGGAGGTGTAGAGGATGATGAGCGGGTCTTCGGCGGAGGTGTTCTCTGTGGAATCATCGGCTGAAGATATTGGTACGTTGTTTAATAGTTCCTGCCACGGGTGGATCCGGAATGGCCGTTCTACCAGCGTTTTAGAAACATCGAAGATGCCAAATGAAACGGCGCCCACACCGCTCGACTGAGTTTCCATCTGTTGCCGAATTTCGTTTAACTTCTCCTCCGAGGCTCCCAATCCCTTCAGATGGCTAAAAACCTCTTCGCGTTGACGGATACTCTCGGCTTGCTGGTTACGCTGATATTCGGCCCTTTCTTCGTCGGACATAGCCCTGTAGGCTTCGATCAACTTTTTCGATTCTTCCGACAGTTCGCCCGGTTTTAGGGGACTAGGCGGTGGATTCGTCGGAGCGGGAACGAGAAACACATATCTTAGAGTGGGACACTTTTCAGCTGCTTCAAAACCGACCGGAGTCAACTGCGTCTGTTTACCCCTTCGCGTAAAATTGGGGCAAGTAAACATTGCCTTCGCACTGACCGCATTCATTCGGCTAACTATGGCTTCAACTCCATAGCCGCTGAAAACAGGAACGGCGATGGCTCCGATCCTATTTATTGCCAAGAGTGCGATTACCGTTTCAGGAATCATTGGCATATGTATGCCGATCGCATCCCCTTTGCCGAGGCCTTTTGCAAGCAGCCCCGCAGAGCATTTTGTAATATCACTCAAAAGCCCTGCGTACGACAGCGTAGCTTCTGATCCGTCTTCGCCTTCCCAAATCACCGCCGGTTGATCGGAGAGATCGTGCGGACAGGAGTGTCCGCGCTCCGGTAGCCAGCGGTCGAGGCACATTTCGGTGATGTTGAGTCCGGCGGTCGGAGCGCGGACACTCTTGTCCGCCCGTATTTCTCCTTCGATCGCGTTAGAAACCATAGACGTGCGGACAGGAGTGTCCGCGCTCCCACCGAACCATTCTGGAAATTCAACCCCGCCCGAAACATCGAGCAATTTCTCATACGGCGGATCGAATTTGATATCGAGAAACTTCAAAACCTCTTCGGTAAACTTCTCGACATCACGGATCGAGAATTCGTATAGCTCATCCCAGGTCGAGACGCCGACTTGTTTCATGAATCGGGTCAACTGGGCGCGTTCGATGACTTCGGGCGTTGGGGTCCAGGCGATGGGTTGGTCTTCTAGTAGGTTTGTTTCGTTCACGAGGTTGTTCTAATTAATGCGTTCCCAGATCTGGATGCGGCCTTCGGAACTTTCGATGATGTCGCTCGCGCCGCGGTAATTCTGCTGCAAATATTCGGCGAGCGGGGCCGTGTGATCGCCGGCGGGGCGTGAGTCCTGCGGCTTATTAAAATCGTTGTTCCATAGGATATAACGCGGACGTTTCGCTGCCAAATCGGCGATGGTCTCGGCGACGTGTTCGGGCCGCGTGTAGTCACTGTCCCAGATCTGGCCGTACCTGGTCGGGTTGCGGAGCAGCAGGGGAAAATATATGTACGGCTGATAGGCTTCAAAGATTATGTCGCCCGGTTCCGTCCGCTGCATCAGCCATTTGTAGCGTTTATCGATGATCGGCGAAGGGTTGTACGCGAGCGTTCCCGACGGCGTTTCGAGCATCTGGTGCGGAAATGTCTGAATGCGAATCGCCTGGATTGTACTAAGCAAAACAAAACACGCCGTTGCGATTGGTAGTACTTTTACGGCAAAAGCGAAACGTTCTTTTGCATACGAGATCAGCCAAACAAACACGATCAATCCCGGCATTGCGACTTGAAAAAGACGACTGGTGTTTGGGGCAGTGATTGTGAAAGTCAGAACGCTGCCGACGAGAGCGACCAGGACGATCCCGCGCCAATATTGCCAATCGTGCTGCTTTCGTTTGAGCAGAAACACGATCCAAAACGCGAGGAGGCTCAGCGGTAAAGCAAAAAGGTAAAAGAGTGAAGCTGTTGCCGAGAACGCAGTCGAAAGATCAACGATCTGGAGCGTGCTTTTGAGGTCGAGAGCTAGGATGCCGAAATTGTTGTAAACCGCGTAATGGTAATATTTTGCGGGATATTCGAGCGTCGCAGAAAAGAAGATTTCAGGCCTAGCAGCGAAAATAAAGTACGAACAAAGAAATACAAGCACAAAGAGGAATGAACCTGAAACCGCGGCGATCGAGCCTGCGATCTCACGCAGTTTCTTGCCGGAATTCAAGCCGTCTGCAACGAGAAACACAGCGATCGCCGCGACTACATAAACGCCTCGTTGCTGCGTAAAAAATGATGCGATTGCACAGAAAATTCCGACGAGAAGGTAGCCTTTAAGATCGTTTCGACGCAGCAAAACCCAGATCGCCAGCATAAGAAAGATCGGACTGAACATTCGGTGCGATCCGTCGATGCCGTCCCAGCGGAAACCGAAAAAGATAAACAAAAGCGTTGGGACGACGAAAAGATTACCGCCGATCACTTCTCTCGAAACCTTGAGACACGTCCACGCCGAACCGGTCGCGATCGTGACGATCATGGCGGACAGGATCCAATATTTCAGCCCGAAAATGCTGAACATCAGCCAGTACCACGCCTGGCTGCCGGGGAATGTGAACTGGAAAAAATCGCGATACATCACATCGCCGTCGAGTAGCCGCATGCCTTCGTAGAGGAACATGTGGTGATCGACCTCGTTTAGAAACGGTGTGACGGGGAACTTGAAAACGAGCAGAAAGACAAAGACGCCTGCCGCGAAAAGGACGGCGGTCGTGAGCAGCGATGTCTTGTTCAGGTCGTTTATCGCGATTTGATCTCCCAGATCTGGACCGGCTTGCTGTCGATCTCGTAGATGTCGCCGATCGGCGTGTAGTTCTGCAGCATAAAATCTGCAAGCGGCCCGGTGTGATCACCTTCGGCACGCGGTGCTGCCGTGGGCAGATAGCCATTGTCAAAGAGGATGAATCGCGGTTTTTCGCGGTGCAGGTCAGCTATCACTTCGGCGACGTGCTCGGGGCGAGTGTATCCGCTCGACCATATCTGGCCAAATCTCGTCGGGTTTTTGAGTTTTAACGGAAAATAAACAAAGGGTTCGTAGACCTCGAAAAAGTAGTCGCCGGGATTGGTGTTCTTGGCCAGCCATAGGTAACGCTGAGCCTGTGGGGAATTAACCATTGTGAGCTTTCCGGCCGGAAAGTCGAGATCGACAAATTCCCAGTGCGTCTGCATTCGAATGGCCTGAAATGCTGCCAATATCAACAGACCGGCGGCGGCAGTTTGGAAAAGGCGAAGTTTGATCTGAACTGAGGATCCAACACGACTCAACAGCCATACAAAAACTATCAGCGATGGCCCCGAGATCTGGAATAAACGAAACTGATTCGGAGCGGTCGTGCTCAGCGTTAAAAATAGCCCGACCAACGCAACGAGAACGGGCGATCGCCATTCGTTCCAATCAGTTTTTGTACGTCGGCTGAGAAATATTGCCAGTAAAACCGGGCACGCGAAGGGCAAGATTATCGCGTGAAAAATAACCGGCCCAAGCTCGAGCACGTCGGATGCTGTAAGGATGGTGAACGCCTTTCCAAGATCGGTAAAATAGACGCCGAAATTATTTGGATGTCCGTACCCGTAGTATTTATAGGGGTACGTAAGCGTAGCGTGAACAAAATTATCAATTCCCGCCGCTGCGATGAAATATGAGCAAAGGGCGATCAGCACTATTAGCGACGTCAGAGAAACAATGGAAACTTGCCGGAAAATAGCGGCCCAGCTCTCTTTTCTGAAAATACCCTCGACACACAAAAAAACGACGATCGCAACCAATGCGACGAAGCCACGCTGCTGTGTGAAAAACGACGTTATCGCGAGCGAAGAACCCGCTAACACCAGTTGCAGCGTTGACCTGCCACGCATTATCAGCAGCACGGCGATCAGGATAAAGATCGGGCTGAACATACGGTGCGACCCGTCGAGCCCGAACCACCTAAACCCGAAAAACACATACAATATCGCCGGAAGATACGTCAGCGGTGCCGGAATGATCTTCTCTGAGATCGAAAGTATGAGCCACGCGGTCACCACTCCAAGAACCAGCGTCACGGCTCCAACGATCCAATAAAACGGGCCAAAAATAGCGAAGAGAAGAGCGTAGAGAGCTTGTGTACCGGGCAGTGTGAATTCGAAAAAATCCCGATACATCACATCGCCGTTAAACATTCTCTCGCCTTCGTAGAGAAAGATCGACTGGTCGCCGTCGCTAAACAACGGCGTCGCGGGAAACTTGAAGAGAAAAAGATACAAAAATATCGCGACAGCGAGCAAAAAAAGATACTTCGGCCACGCAGGTGGTATCAGACCAACCGAGCTTTTATCGGATATATTAGGCATTTAAGACAAGTACGTACTCCCAAAATAGCACGGATCGAAGCCCGAAAATAAGTGTTGCTACCATATTTCGCCGCAAGGTAAAATGTATCTAGAGATCTCGGCTCCACCCACGCAAATGAAGAAAACAAAGCTTGATGAAAGACTGGAAAACGCGATGAACGCGTTTTTTGAAACGCCGCCCGACCAAAGCCGTTTTGCGATGACCTACACCGGCGAATCTGCTATCGTCGTTGGTGAGAGAACGTTCGGGGAAAAGGCCGACAAATGGGCGAGCATCCTGCGCGAAATATTCTTATTCGGGCCCGGAGTTTTTTCGCTGTTTTATCTAACCCTTACGATCGCGTATTTCTTTCCGGCATTGGGATTCAGTTTTCAGGGCTATTTAATGTACGTGTTTGCGGTTTTTTTGACCTACGCGGGTGCAGGAAGTATAAATAAGCTCAAGAATATGGCCGTACCTGGTGTCGTTATCGCTATGGCATTGATGCTCGTTCTTGTCGCTCCATTAATTGCCGGCAGAGACCTTTCCGATCTATATTTTTGGTACTCGATCTATATGTTTCCGGCAGTTCTGATAATAGCTAAACTTGTTCAGAGTTGGGTTTCGGACAAATAGCGAATGTATGAGGGCAATATCGAACGGCGGCGAGACAATTCTCGCCGCCGTTTTGATTTTTAGATCGATTTACGGCTATCTTATTTTCACAAACTATTTTCTGAAAACGTCATCTTAAGTGCGGGATCCGTTCGCGTATCGTAGCGATTAAGAGAACATAAATGCGAATACCAAAAGATGCGAGTGAAGAGAAGGCGTCGAACGACGTAAAAGAACACGGGCTCCACATTGTGCATGTTATGGAGCACGAAGATGAACGCCCTTGTTTCTCATATTCAATCGGACTTTTTGAAAACTATTCTCACGCCGAAATAATAATTATTGGTCTTC
>JBGSQW010000142.1:0-46441 GCA_041737885.1 Pyrinomonadaceae bacterium
GCAGTTAACTGTCGTAGTAAATCGAGGACCGGCTTCGTCCGGCCTTTGATTTTTGCCGCTCCGAACGCTAAACTTCTCTTTTCAAACATCTATGAAGATCCACGAATATCAAGGCAAGGCCATTCTCAAAGAATACGGCGTTCCCGTTCCACGCGGCATCGTTGCTCGCACACCTGAAGAGGCTGAGGCAGCGGCAATCGAGCTCGGCACCGACGTGGTTGTTGTCAAGGCTCAGATCCACGCCGGAGGCCGCGGAAAAGGCGGCGGCGTCAAACTCGCCAAATCACCGGCAGAAGCAAAACAGCTTGCCTCCGAGATCCTCGGAATGCAGCTCGTTACGCACCAAACCGGTCCGGAAGGCCAGAAGGTTCAAACGATCCTCATCGAGGAAGGCTTGCCGATCGATCGTGAATTTTACCTCGGTATTACGCTCGACCGCGTGACAGGCCGAAACGTCTTTATGGCTTCATCTGAAGGCGGAATGGACATCGAAAAGGTGGCTGAAGAAACGCCAGAGTTGATCCTAAAAGAAACGATCGATCCGTCGGTCGGGCTTCGCGGATTTCAGGCTCGTAAGCTGGCTTTCGGCCTCGGAATTCCTGCTGAATTGATCGGCCAGGCGACTAAATTCATGCTATCGCTCTACGATGCGTACGAAAAGATCGACGCCTCGCTGGTCGAGATCAACCCGTTCCTGCTCACCAAAGATAATCGTCTAATTGCTTTGGATGCAAAGGTTACATTTGACGACAA
Source organism: Pyrinomonadaceae bacterium (assembly GCA_041737885.1). GTDB lineage: Bacteria > Acidobacteriota > Blastocatellia > Pyrinomonadales > Pyrinomonadaceae > OLB17. The sequence continues at coordinate 754 of JBGSQW010000142.1, forward strand.
CGCGATGTTTCGTCACAAGGATTTCATTGACCTCCGCGACCTTGCTGAAGAAGAACCGCTCGAGATCGAGGCTTCGAAATACGACCTCAACTACATCAAGCTCGACGGCAACATCGGCTGCATGGTCAACGGAGCCGGGCTCGCAATGGCGACGATGGATATCATCAAACTCGCGGGCGGCGAACCTGCTAACTTCCTCGACGTTGGCGGCGGTGCTTCGCAGGAACGCGTCGAACAGGCGTTCAAGATCCTGCTAGCCGATCCTAACGTTAAAGCCGTTCTTATCAACATCTTCGGCGGCATCGTCCGTTGCGATATGGTCGCGAACGGCGTCGTAGCAGCTGCAAAAAATCTCGGCGTCTCGATCCCGATCGTAGCGAGGCTAGAAGGCACAAACGTCGAGGAAGGCCGCCGCGTCCTTGCTGAATCAAACATCGGCATCATCACCGCTCAAGGCATGGCTGACGCCGCTTCGAAAGTTGTAGCCGCTGCCGCGTAAAACTAGTAACCGCTAGATAACACAAAAGGACACGAAAACAGGAGAAGATCTTGTTCGTGTCCTTTTTTTATTTCGTGCGCACTAAGCCCTTCCCAATTCCCTATTAACCATCTCGGAGCAAGATGCTGGCCTTCCAGTGCAAAAAGCAACCAATTCGAGCGTTCCTTACATCTGTTAGGTTAAGTTTTACCCAGATTCTCCGAATAAGGACTTAGAAAAATGAAGAAATTGATCGTTCTCCTATTAGTATTGGTGTGCCCGCTGACGGGATTTATGCAAACTGTTCGCAACAAACGGGTTACGCCTTCTCAGCCCTCACCTTCGACGCAACGAGCGTCAGATGCCGTTAATCAGTTGCCAATACGGCGGGTTATTTTGTATTCGAACGGCGTGGCGTATATCGAGCGTAGAGGGTTTGTATCGGGAAATGCCGAGGTAAATCTGTCATTCAAACAGTCGCAGGTCGACGACGTATTAAAATCCATGGTCGTGCTCGACCTAGGCCAAGGCAAGATCGGGGCTGTTAGTTACAATTCGTCGGCGCCGATATCGTCGCGAATGGCCGAGATACCGTTCTCGGTCAACCCCGTGTCGGGCGACGGCGGCGGCATCTCGTCGGTTCTTTCCCAATTGCAGGGTGCAAAGGTCGTCGTCACCTCGACCAAAGGCACCGCCGCCGGATCGATCCTGACCATCGAACGCAAAACGATCAAAACCGAAAAGGAAACGCAGGTAACAAGCGTTCTCGTGATCGCGTCAGAAAGCGGCGAGATCTCGAGCTTTGACCTCGCTGACGTTAAAAGCGTGAAGCTGATCGAGGACGGCACGCAGCGTGACATTAACGAGTTTGCCAACGCCACGGCTTCGGCCAGGCGGCTCGACGCCAAAACGATCACCGTCACTTCGCAGGGCACGGGGCAACGCGAAATGGTCGTCTCATACACCATCGCCGCCCCGATCTGGAAAACAACCTATCGCGTCGTCCTCGATGCAGAGGGCAAGCCGTTTTTTCAGGGTTGGGCAATCGTAGATAATGTCAGCGACGAAGACTGGCAAAATGTGCAGCTTTCCCTCGTCTCAGGTTCGCCCGTTTCGTTTATCCAGAACCTGCAAAAGCCGCTTTATAGATACAGGCCGATCATTCCAATACCCGAAGATCTGAATCTTGATCCTCAAATTTACGATGCTGAGGGCGGTAGCGGGAGCGGCGGTGGTTTTGGCACCGGGTATAGCAATGGGACCGGATCCGGAAATGGAATGGGCTCCGGCGATGACGGCCCGCCACCACCACCGCAGGCCAACTATATGTCGGTACAAACTTCGATCAGCGATGCCTTGGTCAATGAACAAGGCGGCGTGCAGACCGCCGCGACCGGAAGCGAATTGGGCGACCTTTTCGAATACAAGATCGGAAATCCTGTGACCGTCACACGAAACCGCTCGGCACTGATCCCGATCGTCCAGACCAAAATGGACGGCGAGCGTGTATCGATCTATAACGAAGCATCTCGCGAAGATCGCCCGATGGGAGGGATGCTGCTCACGAACACTTCCCCGCTCACATTCGAGGGCGGCAGCCTAACCGTGCTTGACCGTGACGCGTATGCGGGTGAGGCACTGATGGAAAGGCTGAAGCCGAAGGAACAGCGGTTGATCTCATTCGCTCTCGATCTTGGTACTCGCGTTTCAACGGAAGTAGTAGGAGATTCGCGGCCCGCTCAACTCGTCAAGGTGGCGAACGGCGTATTTCAGGTTCACTACTTCAAGGCCGAGAAAAAAATATACCGTCTTGCCAACCAAACTGATCGAGAAAAGATCATCTACATCGAACACCCTTTGCGAAAAGATTGGGGTTTGGCGGATGAGACGGCAAAACCGGCGATCGTCACCGATAGGTACTACCGCTTTCGCGTCGTCTTGAAGCCGTTCGAAAAGGCTGAAATTCCTATTGTTGAACGACAGGGTTTGATGGATTCGTATTCGCTGGGGAATTTCTCCGGGGACCAGCTAAAGCTTTTTGTTGCCCGTAATTACATAAACGAAGCAACGAGATCAAATCTCGAAGCTCTAATTAATCTGCGAGCCCAAATCGCCGCTATCGCCGCTAAGGAGAAATCCCTAGATGAAGAAATAGAACGCATCGAAACCGACCAAAAACGGCTTCGCGAAAACATCGAGGCTCTCGCGAAAACGCCCGAAGCTAAAACGTTGATCGCACGGTACATCGAGAAAGCCGGAGAGCAGGAAACCCGGCTCGAGGAAATGGAAAAAGAGCGGAAAGCTCTCGCGGCTCAGCGAGATCAACTCACGGCACAACAGGCGGCGGAGATACGGAATTTCGAGATCAAATAAGATCTTTAACCGCGAAATAGGCGAAAAAACGAAAGAAGATATTACTCTTTTTTTCGCTTATTTCGCGTATTTCGCGGTTAAACTTTTTAGACCTTTACGTAGATCCGTTTGCGGTAGAGGAGCCACATCAGGAATAGCCAGAAGAGGATGAACGTTATCGCATACATCAGCGAAGCGTCGACGGGCTGGGCGATCGAAAGAAAGACATTCTCGTAGATCCATTTTTGTAGAGCGACCGGCTGGCCGTCGGGGCCTGTGACTCGATATGCTCCGATCATTCGGGCAAATATGCCTGAGAAAACGAACAGCGGCAGGGCGTTTACGCCGAAGATCACGAATGGCTTTGCCCAACGCTGATTGCCTTTGATATCAATCAGCCAGTAACACGCCGCGAGTGTAAGTAGAGCGATCCCGGAGGTTGCGAGAACATACGAACTCGTCCACAGGGATTTGTTCATCGGGAAATAGATGTTCCAGATGTAACCGAGGGCAAGCATGACGGTGCCGAAAAAGAAAAGGCCGGCGGATTTGTCAGTACCACCTGCGGTAGCGGGTGGGGAATTGTAAACGCGATCAGTTCGACCATCAGCGGCAGAAGAATCCCCACCCGCTACCGCAGGTGGTACTGACGTGAGCCACGTTCCCGCGAGCACACCCGAAATCGTCGTCGCGATCGCGGGCAGTGTCGAGAGGATGCCTTCGGGGTCGAACACCTTTCCGGCTCGCCAGATGTGATTTTCGGTCAGGATAACGCGGTCGAGATACGCAGCGAGATTGCAGGCTTTGTCGTTGATGGTTGTGATCTCACAGCCCGGAACGGCGATCTGCGTCATCAGCAGCCAGTATCCGAGCAGCAGGGCGATGGCGATGCCGAGTTGTTGTTTCCAGTTCGTGTGAAGGAAAATAAGGGAGACGACGAGATAACAAACCGCGATCCGCTGCAGCACGCCCGGGATTCGCATCGTGCCGAAATTGTAGGCGACGACGTTGTAGCCGCCGAGATTCATCCCAATGATCCCAGCGATGCTCACGGCGATGAGAATTCCCGCGACCTTAAAATTTCTCAGCAGCAGAAAGAAAAGCCCCGCCGTCATTGCGAGCCAGATCAGCATTTTCAGCGCATCAGGAGCGTCCGTCGCCGCAAACTGGAAAAACGGCACGATCGACATCGCCAGCCCCAGCCCAAAGATCATTGCGGCTCGAGAAGCGATCTTCCAGTAAACCTTACCCGTTATTCCCTCGGTAATTCGTTTGCTTAGAGCAATAGGAATAGCGATGCCGACGATAAACAGAAAGAACGGAAAGATCCAATCCGTCGGCGTCAGCCCATGCCACGCGGCGTGCTCAAGCGGATCATAGATATGAGCCCACGTCCCCGGATTATTAACCAAAACCATTCCCGCGATGGTCATTCCACGGAATACGTCGAGGGAGACTAAACGGTTTTGGCTTGAATCGGACATTCTTTTTTACAGGGATGGAAGGGATGAAACGGATATGAAAGGATGTCTTATGTATCAATCTTGCTTATCGCCTTTATCCCATTCATCCCTATTAAATTAACTAAAATTACCAACCTTCTCGATCCCTCAAATGCGTAATGTGTGCTGTGTGATGACGCGAGTGCCATTCGTATAGAGCGAGGGCAGATTCGAGCCTCCAAATGCCTGTTTCGGGATGGATGAATGCTTTTTGAAAGTCGTCGTCGGACATCGATTCGAGCAGAGCCGCCCAGCGTTCGTGTATCGCCTCGATCATTTTTATAGAGACCGCGACAGGCAATTTGCTGTCGCCAAGCTCGGCCCACCGTTCTTCGTAATATGGCTTGATCGTCGGCGGGTCGTCTTCGGTTAGGGCGAGTTTGAAACGGATCAGCGAGTTCGCGTGGCTATCCGCAATGTGATGGACAGTTTGTCTGACGGTCCAACCGTCCGGACGATAAGGCGTATCGAGCTGCTCGTCACTCAGACCTGCAACCGCCGCAGTGACAGCGTTTGGCAAGTTTTTGATCGTCTCGATCCGCTGCTCGCGGGCTTCGGGTGTGGTTTCGTAATTTCGGTCGAATTGGCCGATGGGGAAGCTTAAGTCTGACATATATATTTGCAGAAGCCCGCACGAAGTAAGGGCTCTCTTAACACTCGCAAGAGCCCTTACTGCGTGCGGGCTTCCGCATTACCCTCCAAAATAATTCTCAAACCGCGTAAATTCCTTTAAAAAAGCCATCTTTACGGTTCCGGTCGGGCCGTTACGTTGTTTGGCGATGATGAGCTCGGCGAGGCCTTTGTTTTCTTCGGTTTCCTTGTAATAGTCCTCGCGGTAGATGAAGCCCACGACGTCCGCGTCCTGCTCGATACTTCCCGATTCGCGAAGGTCGGACATCAACGGGATCGGCGGATTTCTCGACTCTGCCGCACGCGAAAGCTGTGACAGAGCAACGACCGGAACATCGAGTTCCTTTGCCAAACCTTTCAGCTCTCGCGAGATCTGCGAGACTTCTTGTTGACGATTCTCGCTGCGTCGGCCCGTACCGCCGCCCATCAGCTGGAGATAGTCGATCACGATCAGATCAAGCTGTTTTTGTTCGGCGGCGAGACGACGGCATTTTGCCCGAACCTCGAGAGAAGAAATGCCGGGCGTATCGTCGATAAATATCTTCGCGTCCGACAAGGTTCCGATCGCATTGGCGAGGCGTTCCCATTCGTTCGACATCAGATGGCCGGTGCGAAAGCGGTGAGCGTTGATATGTGCCTCGGACGAGAGCATACGTGTGACGAGCTGCTCTTTAGACATTTCGAGCGAGAAAACAGCGACGACCGACCGCGAATACAACGCCGCATTCTGAGCCAGAGTCAGACAAAACGCCGTTTTACCCATCGAGGGACGAGCGGCAATGATAATAAGGTCGGTCCGCTGCAATCCTGAAGTCATTTCATCCAGCTCACGAAAACCGGTCGAAAGCCCCGTAATTCCAGTTCCCTCACCCTTTGCATATTCGCGAACGCGGGCCAGCACACGATCCGCCACCGGGGCGATCCGCGAAAAGCTCTGATTCGTCCGAGCCTCAGCGAGCGCAAAGATAGCCTGCTCGGCACGGTCGAGGATGATCTCGGCGTCTTCCTCTTCGGCAAGAGCTTCACTGGTTATCGAATTACAGGTTCGGATGAGCGTGCGGACGACCGATTTGTCGTGGACGACCTTGATATATTCGGACAGATCGGAAAAATGCGGCAGGCCAAAAGTCAGGTTGGTTATGACCGTGATGCCGCCGATAGAATCAAGTGAGCCTTCCTTCTTGAGCTCTTCGCCTATAAGGATCGGGTCGATCTGTTTCTGCTTTTCAAACAGGGCGATCATCGCCGCGAACACGCGTCGGTTCAGCGGCGAATAAAAATCCTCAGGCTTCAGGCTCTCGACCGTCTGTGCGATCAGCGAGTTATCCAGCAAGATCGCTCCAAGTATGACGCGCTCGCTGTCATCACTGCTCGGCAGCGGCTTTTCTAGGTACTGCTCTCGTCGGTTGTCGGGAAAAACGCTCGCCATCGGTTGAGAATACTCCGGAAATCAAAAAATGCCGGAAGGAATATATGTACCAATTCCGGAGAAAAAAGATCGCAAAAGTGATTTTGCAGAATCTAATAATACTCGGTTCGAGTGGCTCTGACAACGGATCAAAGAACGTTTATTTGCACTTTATTTGAGATCCCAAATACCCTCGACAGAGTCAGCAAAAAAGGCTCCTCACGGGCTTAGAACTGCCAAAACACCGGAATTAGAAACGTCGCCAGGATCCAGAATATTATGTTGAGAGGGGTTCCAACCTTCACAAAATCGATAAATTTATACTGCCCCGGGCCATAGATCATTGTGTTGGTCTGATAGCCGACCGGCGTCATAAAACTCGCTGAGGCGGCGAACGTAACGGCTACAAGAAAAGGCTGGGGATTAACGTCGAGGGTCACCGCGGTAGCAATGGCGATCGGAGCCAGCAGAGCCGCCGTCGCATTATTTGACATCATTTCCGTTAGAACTGAGGTCAGGAGGTAAAACACTGAGACGAGAGCGATCAGGCCAAACATACCGACTGTCGTTACCAGATTGCTCGAAATCAATGCGGCCGCTCCGGAACTTTCAAGCGCGACACCAAGCGAAAGCACGCCGGCCAGCAGGAAAATTATCTTCCATTCGATGGCCTGATAGGCTTCGTCCAGCGTTATGCATTTGGTGAGGATCAACAGGATCGCTCCGACGGCTGACGTGACCACGATCGGAGCTATATTCATGCTCGCGGCCGCTATCACGCCGACGACGATCGCAAGGGCGATCAGAACTTTGTTCCGCCTGAACTCGACCGTGCTTTTTTCTGATGTGATGATCAGATCGCGGTTGCGTTTGAGAGCGTTTAGCCGATCCGAATGGATCTCCAAAAGAAGCAGATCGCCGCCGCTGAGCGATGTTTCGGAGAGTTTTTCGTGCAGTAGTTCGCCGCGATGTCTCAAGGCAAGTACTGTTGCACCATAATTCTCCCGGAAATTCGACCTTTTCAGGCTGCTTCCTACTAGCGAAGAATTCGGAGCGACGACAGCCTCGACAAGTCGAAAATCCTCTGTCGTTAAGCTATCGTCTCCCCATTTGACCTGTGGTTTGAACTGAACACCTTCGCGTTCCTGGAGTATCCTGATCTTCTCAAAATCGCACCTGACGATCAGTACATCGTTAGCCCGCAGGAGGAATTCGCCATTAGGCTGCTGAAACCTGTCGTCACCGCGCCTCACTTCGACAATGGTAATATCCACGTCTTTTACGAGCGGTGCATTCTTTATCCTTTGTCCGACCGAGGCGGCTCCGTGAAGAAGCACAACTTCCGTGAGGTACTCGTCCAAATGGAAAGATTCTGTTAGATCCCCCTCACGTCGACGGTCGGGTATCATGCGAATTCCGAAAAGAAACAGGTAAGCGGTTCCAACGGCGAACAGAATGAGTCCCAGCGGCGCGAACTCGAACATCGTAAACGGCCTCAATCCGCGTTTTTCAGCGATCGAACTAACGAGAATGTTAGTGGATGTACCGATAAGGGTACAGACGCCGCCGAACATCGAGGCGAAGGAGATCGGCATCAGGATCTTTGAGGCTGAGATCCGCGTTTCACGAGCGACGCCAAGTAAGATGGGGAGGAAGATCGCTATTACGGGGGTATTGTTGATAAACGCTGACAGGACTCCGACGAGGAGCATTACAACAAACATCGCGATCCAGAAATTGCGTTTGAAAAGAACGTTAACAAGATCCCCAAGGAAATTCACGGCCCCTGTGCGGAAGAGTCCGGCACTTAGGATGAACATCGCTCCGACGGTAATAGTGGCAGAGTTGCTAAAGCCGGCAAGGCCTTCGGAAGGAGTGACGATACTGCTGACGAGTAGCAGAGCCATCACAAGTAGGGCCACGAGATCAACTGGAAGCTTCTCGGTGACAAACAGGTAGACCGCGAGCAGGAGGACCGCGATGACAAAAATCACTTCTCCGTTCATGGTTAAGTTATCCTGTTAAAATACTAAGCCTCAGTCGCGTCAAAATCCATCGTGTCCATATCCGCGTCTGAATCCAGCGGACTACCGAAGAACTTGAGCCAAAGAAATCCGATCGTACCTGCGACGAGCGAAGCGAGAAGGATCGCCATTTTCGAGCCGTTTATCTCGAGCGGATTTGTCGCAAAAGCGAGGTTCGTAATGAAGATTGACATCGTGAAGCCGATACCGCCGAGCATCCCTGCTCCGAGTACGTGCCGCCACGCGAGGTCGAGTGGCAGGCGGCACAGGCCGATGGTCACGACTATGAAACAAAACACGGTAATACCGATCGGTTTGCCGAGAACGAGGCCGGCCATGATGCCGATCTCGTTGGGATTCATCAGGGTCTGGATCGCGTCCGCACCGATGATGATGCCCGTATTTGCAAGGGCGAAGATCGGGAGAATGATAAAGGCAACTGGTTTATGGAGGAGGTGCTCGAGGATATGAGCGGGTGAGGTCTCATCATCCTCCTTCGCGGAAAACGGTATAGCGAACGCGAGCAAAACGCCCGCGATGGTGGCATGAACACCAGATTTCAGCATCAGATACCACATTAATATTCCGCCGATGATGTACGGAATAAGCGAGATCACGCGGAAATAACGGTTCAACAAAACAAGCGACGCCCAAACGAGCAATGAGAATCCGAGATAGACGGCAGATAGCTTTGAGGTATAGAAGATCGCAATAACAATGATCGCCATCAGGTCATCGATCACGGCTAGCGCTGTTAAAAAGACCTTCAAAGATGCGGGAACGCGGCTGCCTAGAAGTGCCAATGCACCAAGAGCGAAGGCAATATCGGTTGCCATCGGGATGCCGACGCCCGCTTGTGTGTCGGTTCCGCCGTTGAATGCGTAATGAATGCCCGCTGGAAGTGCGACGCCGCCCAGAGCGGCAAAGATCGGCAGCATGGCGTTCTTGATATTGGAAAGTTCGCCGTTGTAGATCTCACGCTGCAGCTCAAGGCCGATCAGCAAAAAGAAGATCGCCATCAGAGCGTCGTTGATCCAGTGCTCGATGCTCAATCCGCCTAGGTACTGCTGCCAGAACGCGACATACGCGTCACCGAATACCAGATTCGCCAAAATTAGCGAAATAACGGTACAGATGATAAGCAGAATTCCGCTACTTTTCTCCGACTCGAAAAACTCGTTAAAGGTTTTCGACAGCCTACGTTGAACTACATTCATTAATTAAATTTACCACGAACCAAACGCCCATGGGAGTCGCTGAGATCCGATTCTCCGATCAATGCCTTTTTCCGTCCGCCGAATGCCTGATCAAAAGACAGAAAAACCCGGAACGGAATGATATCCCGTCCCAGGCTGATCATATTCAAACGACAAGTTGAGCTTAAGCTGCCGCGTCGTCTTCTGTCGTGGCAGCGGCTTCTTCGGCCGGTGCTTCGGCCGGAGCCGGAGCTTCTGCCTTCGGAGCTTCTGCTTTCACAGTCTCTTCGCCGCCTTCGCCGACGACCGTAACCGGGACGACGAGAGTGACTTCGCGATGAAGCTTGACGCTGACGGTGAAATCGCCCGTTTCCTTGATCGCGTCTTTCAGAACGATCTTGCGGCGGTCGATCTCGTAGCCTTTTGCCTTGAGAGCCTCAGCAACGTCCATCGAAGTAACGGAACCGAAAAGGTGTCCGTGCTCGCCGACCTTGCGTTCGAACGAAAGCTTGATGGTTTCCATCTGCTCGCGCTGTGCCTCGGCGGTAGCTTTTTCGATCGCTGCTTTTTTGAGAAGCGATGCCCTTTCCTGTTCGATCTGCTTTACATTGCCCTTGGTCGCAAGCGATGCAAACCCCTGCGGCAACAGGAAATTGCGAGCGTAACCGGCCTTGACCTTAACGATCTCGCCGCGTCCGCCGACATGCTCGATGTCCTCGCGTAATAGTATTGTTGTGTTTGCCATGATAATCTCCAAAACCGATCTTTGCTTTGGATCTTTGAGCTTCGAAATCAACGGCAGATTCGAAGTTCAAAGAATAAAGGTCAAAGATCAAAAATCTAAAATCCTTAGTCTGCTACGAATGGCAAAATAGCCATCGAGCGGGCGCGTTTGATCGCTTTGGCGATGCGGCGCTGATCTTTTGCCGAAATTCCCGAAATACGCCTCGGCATGATCTTGCCGCGTTCCGGAACGAACTGCCTGAGCAGATCGACATCCTTCCAATCGAGATAGTCAGGAACGATCTGACGCGGGCGACGACGCTGATAACGTCGCGGTCGGTCGCCGATGACGTCTTCGCCGACGCCGAGATCTCTATCATTCATCAATTCCAAATCATTGTCTGCCATATGCGTTAGTGATCAGTAGCCAATGTGCTGCGGCCGGAGACCGGCCAGAGCGGCTACCAATATCTACTCCTTTTTCAAATCTTCATTCGGGTCACTGGCGTTCGGCCAACGACCGATCTTGTTACGCCTCTGCCGGTGCTTCAGCTACTTCGGTTGCGTTATTGCGATATGATGCACGCTTAACCGAACGGGCTTCGCGTTTTGCACGAACCTTATCAGCTTTTTTGCGGTCTTCGTCGACGCGAACCGTGATAAAACGCATGATCATATCGTTGACACGCATGCGGCGTTCGAGTTCGAGGATCTCCTGGCCCGTGCCGTCAACCTCAAACAGGACGTAATGTCCCTGAAACTTTTTCTGGATCGGGTAAGCAAGATTTCGAATGCCGATGTCGTCCATTCTGACGACAACGCCGCCTTCCTTTTCGATCAATTTACCGACAGCTTCGTTCAGCTTTTCGATCTTTTCGCCTTCCGTGTCCGGATTGACGATATACATTACTTCGTACGTTCTAAGTGCCATAATTGCTCCTTTCGGTCGCAGTGAATAGTGAATAGTTAAAAGTGAATAGTTAAAACCCGCTTACGGCCGTCGCTATCCTCATTACTTTTCACTCTTAACTATTCACTATTAACTATTCCCTATTCACTCCATTGAATCTCGCCATTGCCGCGTCTACACCTTCTTTAACGATGGTTTGGACAGCGCCGGCCGATTCGTCCAATATTTTTTCAAGGTCTCCAGATTCACTCTTCGTGAAGTTCTCGAGAACAAATTTAGCCGCATCCCGTATCGGATGGTCAGGCTGGATCCCGATACGCAACCGAACAAAATCCTGCGTTTTCAGACAGTCGATGATCGATCTGAGGCCGTTCTGACCCCCGTGGCTTCCCTTTGGACGAATTCGCATCGTTCCGAATGGAAGAGCGAGGTCGTCCGAAATGACCACCAATCTTTCAACCGACCGATCGCCCTTCGCGATCAGACCGTTAACCGCCTCGCCGCTTAAATTCATGTACGTCTGCGGTTTAGCGAGTTCGACTGTTTGATTATCAATAATGCCTCTGCCGACCAGAGCACGACATTCGTCGCGTTTAACCTGTGTCTGCATCCGCGACGCCAGCAGATCAATGAGCATGAACCCAAGATTGTGCCGCGTCTTTGCGTATTCCGGGCCCGGATTCCCAAGCCCGACTATCAGCCAATTACTCATACCGAAACGCAGGCTGCGTCAGCCTATTCGCCGCCTTCAGCAGGAGCTTCACCAGTTACTTCAGGCTCTGCACCGGCTTCGAGCTGCGGTTCGAGATCGCTTGCACTGATCGAGACGATCGAGGCAACAACTGCTTCTCCGTCTTCGACGATCTCGATGCCCTTTCCAACCTTCAGGTCAGAAACGTGCAGCGAGTGTCCTGCGTCCAGATCTGAAACATCGACGTCGATCGAATCAGGCGTGTTCGCCGGTTCGCATAGAACCTTGATCTCGCGGATCGCCTGCGAAAGAACAGCACCTTCGACCTCGAGGCCTTTTGCGTGGCCAATGAGGTGAACTGGTACGGTCATCTCGATCTTTTCGCCCTTTGCAAAGCGTCGAAGATCGGCGTGGATCATACGTCCGTGAACGGCGTGGATCTGTCGATCCTGAAAAATGACATCATTGATGCCTTCGCCCTCGATATCGAGTGAGAAAACGGTGTTCACACCGCTGTCAGTACGCATGATCGCGGCGAGGTCTTTGAGGTCCGCCGCGGCGGCCAGGCTCTCGGAACCGCCACCGTAAACTACGACAGGGATCTTACCGGCAACTCGCAGCCGACGATTCTCATTCTTACCGCGTGTGTCACGCTTTTCTGCTTTTACTACAATTTTATCAGCCATAATATCCTCAGTTGTCAGTTATCAGTTGTTAGCTGTCAGTGTCAGATCTTCTGCCCACTGCCCACTGCCCACTGCTCACTGTCTAAATAAACAACGACGAAACGCTGGTCTCGTCATGGATCGATCTGATCGCCGAAGCCAGCAGCCCGGCGACCGTCAAAACCTCAAGCTGGCCTGTTTCGACCAGTTTCTGTGCATCCGGGCTAGTCGGGATCGTATTCGTGACGATCACCTTTTTCAGATGCGAATTCGAAATATTCTCGACCGCGTTACCGCTTAAAACCCCGTGTGTGAAACACGCTGAGATCTCGTTGGCTCCCGCCTTGTGCAAGGCCTCGGCCACCTTGCAAATGGTGCCGCCGGTGTCGCACATGTCGTCGATTATCAAACAATTCTTGCCGCGTACATCGCCGACGATGTTCATCACATCAGCTTCATTCGCACGCTCACGGCGTTTATCGCAGAGTGCAAGCCCCGCATTCAAACGCTTTGCATACGCTCTTGCACGCTCGGCTCCGCCGGTATCGGGTGCGACCACGATCAGATTTTCGATCGGATTCGCATTAAAATACTCGACTACGACCGGAGCGGCGTAAAGGTGATCGACCGGAATATCAAAAAACCCTTGTATCTGCGAAGCGTGCAGATCGATCGTCAAAACTCTCTGAGCACCGGCTTTAACGATGATATTAGAAACCATCTTCGCCGAGATCGGCACACGCGGCCGGTCTTTCTTGTCAGACCTCGCGTAACCAAAATATGGAATGACCGCTGTCACCCTTTCTGCCGAGGCTCTGACGAATGCGTCGAGCATGATCAGCAGCTCCATCAAATGCCTGTCGCTCGGCGGGCACGTCGGCTGCAGGATAAAAATGTCGTGACCGCGAACGTTCTCACCGATCTGGAAATTGAATTCCCCGTCGGAAAAGCGATTCGCATCGGCCTTGCCAACCTCAATGCCCAGATGCCCGCAAACTTCCTGTGCCAGGTCCGGGTGTGCACTACCCGAAAAGATCTTGATTTTGCCGTTGACGCTCATGTCTCAAATCTGAAATTTCAGATCTCAAATTTGAGATCGAAAAAAGAAAAAACGGACTACCTCAAAAAAAAGAGACAGTCCGTTCTTAAAATCGAAATTGGCTGGGGCGGGAGGACTCGAACCTACGAATGCCGGATCCAAAGACCGGTGCCTTACCACTTGGCTACGCCCCAATGCGAATTTTCTTTCTCAGACGTGGAAGCAACCGTAGAGAATTCCTCTCTGTGATCTCCGTGAAAACCTTTGTGCACTCTGTGTTTAGTCTTAGCTATTAACACAAAGGACACCGAGGGAAGACACAAAGGAAAACAAGTTCAAACCGAACTTAGTCCAAGAGATTCGCGGTATTCATTCCGCGAAATGGTTGCTACAGCAAACTTTCGCCAGGTCGATCTGTGATCGAGGGCTTTTATAGCAGTTTGCCGTGTCTCTATATTGTCAAAAATTGCGAAGACCGAAGCCCCGCTGCCGCTCATCGCGGCATTTACTGCACCGATTTCGAGCAAGGCCGTCTTCGCCCACCCGATCTCAGGATGGGCTGAAAACACCATCCCTTCAAAATCATTTATCAAAGCCGTCCGTCGCGGATCGAGCGTCAGTGCTTCGGATCGGCAAACAGGAAGAATACGATGACCTTCCTCAATTGTCAAGGCTGGGGCGTTCAGCCCGAAGAACGCCTCGGCCGTCGAAACAGCGATCGGCGGTGTCACGATCAGCATATTCTCAGCCGCGATATCATCTATCGGTTCGATCAACTCGCCTCGCCCCGTCCCCATCGCCGTTCCGCCATATAAAAAGAATGGGACGTCAGAACCAAGCTCCGCAGCGATCGAGTGCAGATCATAAAGCGGCAGATCGAGGTTCCACAAGCGGCTCAACCCGATCAACGCTACCGCCGCATTCGACGAACCGCCCCCAAGCCCGCCCGGCGATGGAATTCGCTTTTCCAGATGGATCGCCGCACCTGTTTTAACCCCAAAAGCCGCCCGCATCGCCTCAGCGGCCTTAACGATCAGATTCCCCTCATCCTTCGGAATACTCTCGTCATCACAAGTTAGTTCAATAGTATCCGCCTCAACAAAATGCAGCGTATCACTCAACGAAACCGTCTGAAACACCGTAAACAACTCATGAAACCCATCCACACGCTTCCCCAACACACGAAGCGTCCAATTGATCTTGGAAAAAGATGGCAGTGAAAAAGACATCGTAATATCAAATTATCACGAGGGAAAAGAAGTAACCACTAAAAACACGAAAAGGCACGAAACGATAGCTCTTTTTTCGTGCCTTTTCGTGTATTTTCGTGGCTACTACTCTTACTTCCTAACCAAAAACACCTGCGTAAAATATACCGATCCGTCCGCTGCTTTAGCCACGCCGACGGCAGACTCTTTCCACGTTGGGTCCATCATATTTCGTCTGTGCGTGGGCGAATCGAGCCATAATTCGACGGCTTTGCCGACCGGGTCGCCGAAACCGCGGTTGAATGCGATGTTCTCGCCGATCGAACGCCATTTCCCTATCTCCAGATCATCGGCCCTGTCGCTGACTAGTTTGTTGTCCAATCCACGATGGCTAAAAAACTTGAACTCCGCCATGTTTTGCGAATGCAGACGGGCAACGGCGGCGAGTTCGTCGCTCCACATCAGGGGCGACAGACCGCGTTCGAGGCGTTTTTGGTTGATGATGTAGAATGCCGACTGCTCGGCCGCGGCCATATTTACGATGACCGACGCCTTCACACCCGAAGCTTTTTTCTTGTCATCATCCTCATCGTCTTCATCGAGAAGGCCGAAAGGATCGGATGATTCGTTGCCGACCGCAAGCTTTACTGCGGTCTGATTTGGAAAATTATTTGATTGTGCAGATAAAACGCCAGCCGTAGCGGCGAGCAGACACAAGATCAGGAAGAGCTTTTTCGACATTAATTCCTCACTTCGGCAGCCGGACTACCCATTTCTATTGGGTTCCTGGCTTTGCGTATGCCCTCACGGACACTTGCCTTTTCGGTTAAGGTGACAAAACAAAAAAGTTTTGTCTGGTTAAACAAAATGAGAATGAATTGTGTATTCCAAAAAATATTTGCGGTTTGGCCGTTTCTAATTTCGCATGTAGGAAAAGTGCTACCCACCATCTGCGAGATCTAAATAAAAAATTGTCATTCTGAGGCAAAATGCCCCACAAATCGTCTCACTTGGCCGCGCCGATCTTTGTCTAAGTGAGACGATTTTTGACGATAAACCTCGCTTTTACAAGCATTTAGACCGTCTCAATTTGTCCCGGCAAGTGAGACGATTTTGTGAAAGATTGTTGCCGTGGATTCGCAAAGTAGGCAAAGGAGGAACAAAATAGAGAAATAGGTCGGGACAAAGCATATGCAGCAACCAGTATCCATCAGCAGAAAACCCGCAGGCGACAACGTACCAGAACCGCACATCGACCCGGTATGCAAAATGCTCGTCATACCCGAAACCGCCGCCGGAAAGTACGAATATCAAGGCAAAACCTACTATTTCTGCAATATCGGCTGCCGAGAAAAATTCGCCGCCAACCCGGAGGATTACTTAACCGCAGAGACGCAGAGTCGCAAAGAGGAATTGGACAATCCACACAACGATCTCCCATCAACGATCAACGATCAAGAATACACCTGCCCGATGGACCCCGAGATCATTCAGATCGGCCCCGGCATCTGCCCAAAGTGCGGAATGGCCCTCGAACCGATGGTCATCAGCCTCGACGACACGCCGGATCCGGAATTCATCGACATGAAACGGCGATTCTGGATTTCGGCTGTTTTGACTCTGCCAGTATTTGTTCTAGCGATGTCAGAGATGTTTATCGCTTATGAACATATCCTTCCGTGGGGATACAAGCAGGTGTTGACCATTTCGCTATGGATACAGTTTGCCTTGGCAACACCAGTAGTACTATGGGGCGGATGGCCATTTTTTCAACGTGCCTTTACTTCTGTTAAAAATGCTACTCCAAACATGTTCACGTTGATCGCCATGGGCACCGGAGCCGCATATATTCTCAGCTTGGCATCAGTGTTCGTTCCACAATTGTTTCCGGCATCCATGCGTATGGGCCATGTGGTTGATCGACATGGGTATTTTGTTCCTGGGTATTTCGAATCGGCAGCGGTGATCACGACTCTCGTTTTGCTCGGACAGGTCTTAGAATTACGGGCGAGGTCGCAAACATCGTCGGCGATAAAAGAACTTCTCCGCCTCGCCCCCGAAACCGCAACCGTCGTCCGCCACGACGGCAGCGAGGAAACGATCGACCTCAAACACGTCCACGCCGGACACATCCTGCGTGTTAAAGCCAATGAAAAAGTCCCGACCGACGGCGAGATCACCGATGGCGAAACCGTGATCGACGAATCGATGGTCACGGGCGAATCGATGCCCGTGGAAAAAGCGGCAGGAGCAAAAGTCATCGGCGGCACGATCAACGGTAACCGCTCATTCCTGATGCGTGCCGAAAAGGTCGGCGGCGACACGCTGCTCGCCCAGATCGTACGCATGGTCGGCGAAGCCCAACGTAGCCGCTCCCCGATCCAACGACTGGCCGACAGTGTCTCGGCATATTTTGTTCCAATCGTCATCATCGCAGCGATCATAGCCTTCGGCGTCTGGCTTGCCCTAGGCAGCCTTGCCTACGCGATCGTCGCCGCCGTTTCCGTCCTGATCATCGCCTGCCCATGCGCCCTCGGCCTCGCAACGCCGATGTCTATCATGGTCGGCACCGGGCACGGAGCAAAAAACGGAGTTCTCGTAAAAAAAGCAGAAGCTCTCGAAACGCTCGAAAAAGTAAATGTCATAGTCGTCGACAAAACCGGCACACTCACGTCTGGCAAGCCGACCGTTTCAAACATCGTTGCCACCGACGGAATCACCGAAGACGCCCTTCTCTCCGCCGCCGCATCGCTCGAAAGCCTAAGCGAACATCCGCTCGCCTCGGCGATAGTTGCCGCGGCGAAGGAACGCGGCATCCAGCTTGAGACCGTTGACGATTTTCAGTCGATCACCGGAAAAGGTCTACAGGGCGTGGTTCGAGGCAAGGCCGTCAGTATCGGTAGCGACGACATAATACCTGCGGGTAAAGCAAATGCTGATCTGCTGGATCATTCAGCAAAACTCAGGTTTGACGGTGAGATCGTTGTCTTTGTAACGATTGATGGCCTTCCAGCCGGACTTATCGCTGTGACCGACCCGATTAAGCCATCAGCCAAAGCCGCGATCGCCGAACTTCATAGACAAAATATAGAGGTCGTAATGATGACCGGCGACAACCGCACAACCGCCCTCGGCGTAGCCAAACAGCTCGGCATAGACCCGGATCAGGTCATCGCAGGAGTCATGCCGCAGGACAAGGCCGCCAAAGTCAAAGAATTGCAGTCAAAGGGCAAGCTCGTCGCCATGGCGGGTGACGGCGTCAACGATGCCCCTGCATTGGCTCAGGCCGACGTCGGCATCGCCTTTGCCAGCGGAACCGACGTCGCGATCGAATCGGCAGATATCACCCTTCTCCGCCCAGACCTCGACGGCATCCTCAAGGCTCGAAACCTCAGCCGGGCGACGATGAAGAACATTCGTCAGAACCTGTTCTTTGCCTTTATCTACAATATCGTCGGAGTACCCATCGCCGCGGGCGTGCTGTTTCCTGTTTTTGGCATTCTCCTGTCACCGATGATCGCGAGCCTGGCGATGACCTTTAGTTCAGTCTCGGTGATCACGAATGCTTTGAGATTGAGGAAAGTAAATTTACAGGGATGAAGGGGATATAGTGGATAGACAAGTGCAATATCTCCTTTATCCCCTTCATCCCTGTTAAAATCACCATATGAACAAGATCGCACTAGCAATACACGGCGGAGCAGGAACGATCCTCAGATCGCAGATGACACCCGCACTCGAAGCAGAATATCGTCACGGCCTCGAAACGGCGCTCAAATCAGGTTGGTCGATCCTGGAATCAGGCGGCACGTCGCTCGATGCGGTCGAGGCGGCAGTTTGTTCGCTTGAGGATTTCCCGCTATTCAACGCGGGCCGTGGCTCGGTCTTCACCCACGAAGGCGAGCAGGAAATGGATGCGTCGATCATGGATGGCAAGTCATTGAAAGCGGGATGCGTTGCGTTCGTAAAAAATATCAAAAATCCGATCCGCCTCGCCCGCCTCGTAATGGAACGCACGGGACACGTTCTACTCGCCGGAGAAGGTGCAAATCAGTTCGCCGAACAACTCGGCATCGAAACAGCCCCTGACGAATACTTCTTCACCGAACACCGCTGGCTCCAACTTCAGGAAGCAATAGCGTCAGGCCGCGTCCAACTCGACCACACGGAGTCAGAGCCGGGAGCGGTAGCGACTGGGTCACATGCCGCATCAACGAAGCCGATCGGAACAGTAGGAGCCGTCGCCTGTGACCAAAACGGTCATCTCGCCGCTGCAACCTCGACCGGCGGCATGACCAACAAAAAATTCGGCCGCGTCGGCGATACAGCCATCGTCGGAGCCGGAACCTACGCCGACCAAACGTGCGCCGTCTCCTGCACCGGCCACGGCGAATACTTCATGCTCGCCTCCACCGCCCACGATGTCGCCGCTCGGATGAAATACAAAGGGTTGAGTCTCGACGAAGCCGCCCGCGAAACGATCGAACATCTAACCTCGATATCAGGCGAAGGCGGAATGATCGCGGTCGATTCTCATGGTAATGTGACACTGCCGTTCAATTCGGACGGAATGTATCGCGGATACATCACGTCCGAAGCCGAGATAAATATCAGGATCTTTGACAATTAGACAGCCTTGAAAGGTTTAGCCTTCCAATTCGGCTATCTTTTCATTCACCATGTCGCGATATTCCTGAACGTATTTGATGTCGTCCGGCACGCGGTCTGCTAGCGTGACGACAAGTTCGCCCTTCCGACCGTATTTGATCGCATGATGAATTGCGGCACGACCGTCAGCGATTATTCGAACCGTCGGCGTGTTGGAACTCTGAGCGATACCTTCCTGCAGCAACGCATGAAGTTCGTCTGGCGTTCGGCCGCGTAGATAGTTGCCGGTTCGAATTACAACACGGTCGAAATTATCCGCTGCGATCTTTCCGAATTCACGGATATCATCATCGCGACGGTCACCCGTTCCATTGAGGACGACAGTGCGGTACTTATTAGGCAGTTTCGAGATAAAGTTTGTTAAACCTATGAGTCCAGCAGGGTTATGGGCGTAGTCCATGAGAACAGTAACATCGCCGACTTCTACAAAGTTGAGGCGTCCCGGCGTCTGTGCAGTTCCCGCATTGAATGTAGTTAGTCCGGTTCTAAGATCCTCTAGCGATACTCCGTGGACGAAACATGCGAGCGTTGCCGCCAGTACATTCTGAACCATGAATTCTGCTCTTCCGCCGTAAGTCAGCGGGATATTGGTTGCCTTTTCGATGCGGACCTTCCATTTCCCTTTGAGAATTGTTACGTAGCCATTCTCATAAACGCACGAGATGCGGCCTCGTTCTGCTCGTCGCTTAATGACAGGATTATTCTCATCCATCGAGAAGCAGACGACCTTACCATCTACCTTCTCCTTCATGGCGTAAACCAATGGATCTTCAGCATTTAGCACGGCATATCCCTTTTTAGAAACCGCTCTGGGGACGACCGATTTAACTTGAGCAAGATCCTCGAGAGTATTCACATCTTTAAGGCCGAGGTGATCGGCCGCCACGTTCATCACAACGCCGATATCGCAATAGTCGAAACCAAGGCCAGAGCGGATAATGCCTCCGCGTGCCGTCTCAAGCACAGCAACATCCACTGTCGGATCCTTCAATACAAGCTGTGCAGAAACCGGACCAGTATTATCTCCAGCAACTATCTGTTGGTTACCGATGTATGTTCCATCCGTCGTAGTAAACCCAACCGTTCGGCCACTATTTTTTAGGATGTGAGCGATCAAACGTGTAGTTGTTGTCTTACCATTTGTGCCTGTGATCGCGAAGATAGGAATTCGAGCCGGCGTTCCCGGCGGGAAGAGCATATCGATCACATGCTCAGCGACATTTCGGCCAATGCCCTCGCTGGGCGACAGATGCATGCGGAAGCCTGGGGCAGCGTTAACCTCAATGATTCCGCCTCCATTTTCCCGGAGCGGCTCGCTGACGTTTGGAGCGATAACATCAACACCTGCCACGTCTAGCCCGATGATCTTCGCAATTCGCTCGAAGAGGAAAACGTTCTCGGGATGCACTTCGTCCGTCCGGTCGATCGCTGTACCGCCGGTAGATATGTTAGCGGTCGTTTTGAGATGCAGCTTTTCGCCCTTTGCCAAAACGGTATCGAGCTCATAGCCTGCCTTTTTGACACACCGTAGCGTTTGATTGTCGATATCGATCTGCGTGAGAACATTCTCGTGCCCATAACCGCGACGCGGATCTTCATTCGTCTTGTCGATCAGCTTCTGGATCGAGCTTTTTCCGTCACCGACAACGTGAGCGGGGACGCGTTCAGCGACCGCTATTAACCGATTGTTCACGACCAAAGCGCGGAAGTCTTCGCCGATCAGTTGTTTTTCGACAATGATGTACCGCGAATATTCCTTCGCTTTTTCAAATGCAATTTTCGCATCGTCCAGCGTCTTGATCCCCACCGTAGCTCCCTTACCGTGATTTCCGTCAAGCGGCTTGATCACGATCGGGTAACCGACCTCCTCTATAGTTTCCTCCAGATCGTCGATATCCCGGATCCGATAGCCCTTCGGAACCGGAACGCCCATGTCGCCGAGCAGCTTTTTGGTTGCGTGTTTGTTCCCGGCAATATCGACCGAGATCATATTTGTATTGACCGTAGTCGTCGCCTGAATTCGCTTTTGATAGACGCCGTATCCGAGTTGCACAAGCGACTGATCGTTCAATCTAATAAACGGAATATCACGATGATCGGCTTCCTCAACGAGAGAACCGGTCGACGGCCCAAATCTCACGTTCTCGCGGATCTCGCGCATTTCCTGGATGGCTTTGGCGATTCCGTCTTTGATCTCACCGAGGTCTTTGCCTTCTGCCAAGTCGAGCCAGAGACGAACCGCGGTTCGTCCGGCAAAGCGTCCGACCTCTTCCTCGAGATAGCTGTAGACGACGTTGTAAATTCCGTGTTCGCCCGTCTCGCGCGTGCGGCCATAGCCGGTGTCCATGCCGGCGAGCGTCTGGAGTTCTAAAGCAAAATGCTCGATCGCGTGGCCAGCCCATGTTCCCTCTTCGACGCGTTTGAGAAATCCGCCTTCTTCTCCATAACTGCAGCCATGGGAAATAAGCGACGGCAAAACTTCCATCATCCGGCCGTAAAAACCGTCGATACTATTCGTCGGCTTTTCCTCATATTCCCCGATATCGAGGCGCATGATGATGAGTTTTTTCCAGTAACCGCTCCAATAATTTGGGCCGCGAAGTGTACGAATTTCGAGTATTTCCATAGAATTAGTCATCGCTAAAGGCTGAAACGAATAGAACTGTACGTCCAAATGAAAGCGTTTCCCTTCAAACTGCTGATCGCGAGTTGCGGCGATCGTCTATCTAAACTGACGAAGCTGTAACTCTTTTATATCAGATTGTTTGGATTCTTGGCTATCTTTGAGCGGATGCCAGTGCGGCAAATTTTGTCCTACGACATTTTTGCGGGCAAACTGTTTATTCTCTTAAGCCGCGATGAGCGTGATATCCTAGCGGTTCTGCAAAAATGTGAAGCTAATTTCCGCAACAATCCTTACGGCTGTTCTGGTGCTCACCGGCGTTTTCGCTGTCGCGGGGCAATACCGGTTCGACTCGTGGACGACAGATAACGGGTTGCCGCAAAATGGCGTTCGAGCGATTACCCAAACGCCGGACGGATATTTATGGTTAACGACACTCGACGGGCTTGTAAGGTTTGACGGGGTTAAGTTTACGGTTTTCAACAGGTCCAATTCAAAAGGAATAATCAGCAATCGATTTTGGGCCGCGGGAGCGTTCGATGACGGCAGCGTTTGGGCCGCAACCGAAGGCGGTGATTTGACGATATACCGTGAAGGCGAATTCACCTCTTATCCCGCAGACCAGATTCCCGGCACTCAAATTATAGGTTTTGGAAAAGATGAGAACGGTGAAATTCTCATCAACGTCGATCCAAATTTCTACTACCTACGCAACGGCGAATTTGTTTTGGCAAAGCCGACTGGAAATGACGGTACCGCCAAAAACATTCAATATGGACGAACAGGCACTCGTTGGGAAGTCTATCAGACTGAAACAAGACAGATCAGAGATGGTCAAACGAACACATATCGGTTAAACGTAAAGTTTGCCCTTTTTCATATAAATAATGTCTATGAAGACACCCAAGGTGGGCTTTGGATCGCTGATCTAGGCAAACTTTTCTACCTTCGCGATGGCGAGATCACCGACTACACCGAAAAAGCCGGCTTCTTAGACAATGTCCTTGGACATTCGTTTTGGGAAGAAGCGGATGGTAGTGTTTGGTTCGCTACCGGCGACTTTAATCGTCCCGGCATCGGTTTAGTCAGGTTTAAGGACGGCAAATTCATTAAATTTGGAGCTGAATACGGATTGTCGAACAACCGTATTTTACACCGTTTCAAAGACCGGGAAGGCACGATTTGGCTGGCAACGGATCGCGGGTTAAATCGGTTGCGGCCCCAGGTCGTAACGCCGCTTTCGACCAAAGAAGGACTGATTCACAATGAAGTCTATCCGATTCTGAAAACCCGCGACGGCAGTATTTACATCGGCACAAACGGCGGTCTGAGTCGGTATCAAGACGGAAAGTTTACCAACATATCTTTTAGTGCAGGAAAGGAATATGGAGTCAGCTCGTTACAAGCTTTGGCTGAAGATGCGGAGGGTCGCTTGTGGATCGGCGTTGTCGGCGGATTATTCACGTTAAAGGACGGAAAACTCGAAGATAAAACGAAAATTCTAAAGACGCCCGACACGATATACGCAATCTACGCCCAAAAAGATGGGAGCGTCTGGTTTGCAACTGAACATCAAGGGATTTATCAGTATCGCAACGGTCAAGTTGTCACTCACTACACGACCGCCGAAGGTTTGTCCGGCAATGATGTGAAAGTGATCCACGAAGCAAGAGACGGAACGCTGTGGTTTGGAACTTTCAGCGGATTATCGCACTTGAAAGACGGTAATTTTACCAACTATACAATCGGCGAAGGACTTGCGAGCAACTTCGTTCGATCAATCAAAGAAGATGAGGACGGAACCTTTTGGATCGGGACTTATGACGGAGGTCTGTCGCGATTAAAAGATGACAAATTCTTCAATTTCAACACCAAAAACGGGCTTTTTAATAACGGTGTTTTTGCTACTGTTGAAGATGGCAAAGGTAATTTTTGGATAAGCAGCAACAAAGGAATTTTTCGCGTCAACAAACAGCAGCTCAATGATTTTGCCGATGGCAAAATTGCGAGCTACGATTCGGTCGGTTACGGCAAACAAGATGGGATGCTTAATACGGAGTGTAATGGCGGTCGACAGCCGTCGGCGATAACGGAAGATGACGGGAGTATTTGGTTCCCTACTCTCGAAGGCATAGCCATCGTAAACCCTGATAGTCGGACCACGAATCGGCTTCCTCCACCGGTTCAAATAGAGAGTGTCGAGATTGACCGAAAGAATGCGGATTCCAGGGAAATGATTTTTGTTAACCCGGAACAAACATACGTTGACATTAGCTATACTGCGCTAAGCTTCATCAAGTCAGATCAGATTCGCTTTAAGCACAAACTCGAAGGTGTGGATAAAGATTGGGTCGATGCGGGAACTCGCCGAACAGTCAATTATTCCTTTCTGCCAGCAGGGGAATATACCTTTACCGTTATTGCCGCCAACAGTGATGGCGTTTGGAACAACGTAGGGCGTTCTATCGCGGTAAAGGTCGCGGCTCCTTTTTACCGAACGTGGTGGTTTTTCCTGCTCGCCATCGCGCTTTCGATAGCCGTCGGCCTCTTGATCTACCGCTATCGCATCGGCGAACTAAACCGGCGAAATCTAGCCCAGGAAACATTTTCGCGACAGTTGATCGAATCGCAGGAGACCGAGCGAAAACGTATTGTACAAGAGATACATGACGGCCTGGGACAGAGTCTTTTGATCATAAAAAACCGCGCCGCGATGGGGCGAGCAGCCACGCAACGCGACAAAGCTGATGAGCAACTCGATGAGATAACCGATTCCGTAACCAACGCCATCGCGGAGGTGCGCGTGATCGCCCAAAACTTGCGCCCTCTTCACCTCGAACGCCTCGGCCTGACCGCCACGCTCGAAGAAATGGTGGAGCAGATTGATGAATCATCGGAAATCGAAATAAACTACGATATCGAGAACATCGACGGATTATTAACGGCAACTGGTGAGATGAATCTCTATCGTGTGATCCAAGAGTCGTTAAACAACGTCATCAAGCACTCCGGAGCGACAAAGGCTAGCGTAAACGTACATGTTCAGAATGGCAGAATGGCCGTGACGATCCGCGACAACGGAACTGGATTTGACCGCGAAACTAATGGCACGAACCACGGTCTTGGGCTCAACGGCATCGCTGAACGAACCAAGATACTTGACGGCATCCTATCGATAAATGCGGAAATTGGTAAGGGAACTTTGATCCTGATCGATGTTCCGGCAGTTGAAAGTTCTTAGTTAGGCGACCCGATTGCCCGCCGATATGGCATAGAAATGCTCTAGTTTTATGGGTTCACAAATCACAGTCTTAATAGCCGACGATCACCCTGTTTTTCAGCGTGGGTTGCGGGAGATCATTGAATCGGATGAGGGTCTTGAAGTTGTCGCGGCGGTCGGTGATGGGGCAACGGCCCTCGCAGAATTGCGGCGTTTACGGCCGAAAGTCGCCGTTCTCGACGTGGATATGCCGAAACTGGACGGGCTCGGCGTTCTGGCCGCCGTTCGCGAGGAACTTTTGCCGACCAAGGTCGTCTTACTGACGATGTATAAGGAAGAACGATTCCTCAATTCCGCCCTCGATTCCGGCGTCAGCGGCTACGTTGTCAAAGACAGCGCGATAGAAGAAATAACGACCGCCATTCGGGCCGCCGCGATCGGTGAAAATTTCGTTAGTCCGGCGCTAACTAATTTGCTTTTCAACCGGCTCAAAAAAGGGACGTTGCGGACTTCCCCGCTCGATTCTCTTACGACTTCCGAACGCCGGGTCTTAACATTGGTCGCCGAGGCAAAGACGAGCCAACAAATTGCAGATGAGCTCTTCATCAGCGTCCGCACCGTCGACCACCACCGTGCAAATATCTGCTCCAAGCTCGACCTCGAAGGAAAAAATGCCCTCCTCACCTACGCCCTGACCAATCGGTGGGCCCTGTAAAGACGACACTTCGTTCAAATTTCTTATTCGTGCATTCCTGGCTAAATATCTAAGCCACGAACCCGCGAACCAAAATAGGCAATACTACCTACTCAAAATAGGGGATATTCCCTATGCGCGATCGGATGGAATGTTGGAATATCGTGCGTGAGGTATTCGGTGAGTTCGCGATTTCCGGCATTTTTTCATGTCCGCTTTCCTCACGATGAGTCCGCCGATCTCAAAAACTAGATATCAAACTGAGGGAACTATGAAGAAAATAATCATTAATTTTTTCGCTTTATCGATCCTGATCGCCGGTACCGCGGTAATTGCGTCAGCCCAAAGCAACAGCAAGATCGTGAAGTTTGCCAAGGGTAAATCGTCGGCCGTCGAAACATTCACGTGAAATGGCGATGACGGCATCAACTACATACTCAAGGTTAAAAAATGGAATCTGCTTACTGCGACCGTGACCGGGTCATATACCGACGGCGTGGATGCCCAGGGTCTCGAGATCAAGCTAACTAAGATGGGCAGCGACAAGGTGCTCGCGAATCCATCCCCCGGCGAAGAGATCGAGCATCAGTTCGATAGCGACGGCGATTACGAGATAACCGTCATGAACCACGGCCCTAGAAAGGCGAAGATAAAACTCGAAGTTACGCTCGGTAGAAACTAACTACGTCAAAAGTTTCAAGTAAATTGAAAAGAAACGGATTATTAAAAGAAAAACTATGAAAAGCTTAGCAATGTTAATGATCACGATCGGAGCATTTGCCGCCCTTTCGTTTGCTCAGGCCGAAGAAAGGGTTCGCTTTGCAGCCGGCAAAACTTCTGCGTCTGTTACCAGAGTTATTCCCGCCAATAGTGCGGTCAACTTTGTTTTCAACGCAAAATCAGGACAAACTGTCGCTCATACCGTCGAATATGAGTTAAAAGATAGCGACATCACAATCTATTTGGGTGAGCCGGGCGATCAGGATTCTTCGATAGCTTCCGAGCCAAACGCTCCACAATCATATGTCGTTAAGAAATCCGGTGACCACCGATTGGAGGTCACAAATACTACTAAGAAAAGAGCGATAATAACGCTTTTCCTTGATGTTGAAACACCTGCGTCAACTAATTCTTCTGGCGATGCGGAAAGAATTCAGTTTGCGCGAGGCGAAACTTCTGCGTCTGCCACCAAAGATATTCCCGCCAATGGTGCAATTGATTTCGTTTTCAATGTCAAAAGAGGACAAAAAATCGTTTACACGGTCGATTACACCCTCAAAAACACCGACATCATCGCCTATTTGAATGAACCGGGTGGCCAGGATTCTTCAGTAACTTCCGTTTCAAGAGTCCCCACAAAATTCACCGTTAAGAAATCCGGCGACCACCGCTTGGAGGTGACGAACACAACCAACCGAAAGGCGACAATCATGCTCTCGCTCTTCCTCGATCAATAAACTTTAGAAGAGAACGATAACTAGAAAAAATGGAAACGCTAATTTGACGGCGTTTCCAGATCTCAAATAACGCGAATATGAAACAAATTTTAATCTTAGTCCTAATTACCATCGCAGCTTTAATCACAGGCTGCACCGTTAATCTAGGCGATTCAAGTAATGCTCCAAGTGCGAATTCGGCAAAAACAGTGGACAACAAACCTGCCACCACAACGAATACGGCTGCCACGCCGACAAAGGAAGCCGACGCACCTAAAAAATCTGATCCGACGTCGTCTGCGGTTAAACCGGGAACAACCCGAGTTCAATTTGCCAAGGGCGATACATCGGCGTACGTCACCAAAGACATTCTCGCAAATGGCTCGGTAAATTTTGTTTTCAACGTCCAGAGAGGACAGACAGTCGACTATACGGTTGCTTACGACTTCGACGACAGCGACATAACGGTCTATCGGGGTGAACCGGGCGATCAGGATTCGTCAATATCTGGAGTTCCAAAAGCTCCACAATCATTTGTCGCTAAGAAATCCGGCGACCACCGTCTGGAGGTAACCAATACAACCAACAAAAAAGTAACGGTTACTCTCTATTTAGATGCTCAATAAAACGAAGCCAGGTTTCAGTAACGATCAGTTTCAAGAAATAGAAAGGAAAAAATTATGAAAAAGATAACGATGAAAAGTTTAGCGATGTTGATGATTGTCGGAACACTTGCGGTGCTTTCTTTTGCCCAGGACACAAGAGTTCAGTTGACGGCGGGCGGGGAAGGAAAATCTTTGACGAGAACAATCGCCCCGAACAGCTCTGTGACTACCACCTTCAAGGCTAGTGCCGGGCAGACAATTTCGTTCACCGCCGGCTACGATTTTAAGGACAATGACCTGCTGGTCTATCTCTTGAAAGACTACGAACAACTGAAAAGTTCGGCAGCGAAAGCTCCGAATGAATATTTGGTCAAGAAAACCGGTGATTATCAGGTTGTTGTCGAAAATCGGACGAATAAAAGGGTCACGACGACACTATATTTAGACCTTTTCAATCCCGAAGATATGCAGGATGACGGGAATTCGGATGTTCCTACCGAAGCTCTCGATTTCACAGGATCGGACATGGCAACCGTCAGCAAAACGATTCCGGCCAATGGTACGATGAAATTTACTTTTAACGGCGAAAAAAATGTAACCGCCCTTGTTAAGGTAACCGACAAAACCAACAAACTAACTGTTGTATTTAACGAAACCCTAAATCAAAAGGCGGACACAACAATTGATTTAAACAGAGAGGTTGCCCGCAAACTCAACCGGACCGGACAACATACCATCGAGGTTATGAATCAGTCGGCCAGATCCGTTAAGTTCGACCTGGAAGTAACCTTCGACTCAACTGCCGCGGCGTCAGCCTCGTCTCCGAAAACTTTGACTGAGGAGGTGCAGTTTGGAGCCGGCAAGACCGCTGCTTACTTGAAGCGAACTCTCAATGCCAACGGGTCGATCGAGTTCTCGTTTCACGCCAAAAAGGGACAGAGAGTCAACTATAGTGCTAACTATAATATGAACAACAGTCTCAACAGTGAGGATCTTGAAGTGTTTTTTATGGATCCGGGAGCACAGGACTTTCTAGAAAGCGGCACAGCCGATGAACCTAACGAATTTAGAGTAAAAACCAGCGGCTTCCATACCGTCATGATTACCAATAAGACGGGCAAAAAGGTGTCGTTCGAATTTGTATTGAGCATCGTATAACAGACGAATAGCAGAAGGTCTCCCACAAAAAGGAAAAGGCAATGCTTCAAAATCTGCTCATCGTTGAAGACAATCCGTCGATGCGGCGGCTTATCAGGAGCGTCGTCGAGGACATCGCTGATTCGATTCACGAGCGCGAGGACGGTAGCGAGGCCCTTGCGGCCTATGAGGAATTCTCACCGGATTGGGTAGTCATGGACGTTGAGATGAAGCAAATGGACGGCCTAACCGCCGCCGACGAAATCATCCGCTCGCACCCGGAAGCGAAGATACTGATCCTGACCAAATACGACTCAAAACGTATCCGCGAAGAAGCGACACGAATCGGGGCTGCCAGATTTGTTCTAAAAGAAGATCTGCTTCTAATTAGGCAGATTTGCGACACGGTCATTTAGACATATTTTTGGCGAACACGAATAAGCCTGGCTTGGATTCGTGCCATTCGAGGGAGGTTTTTCTAGAATGGTTCTGACAATCGACTCATCCCAAGTCAGGCAACAAAAACTCGTTCGGTGGTTGGATCGGGTGGCGGTCGATGTAGTTGTAGATCAGCCCTTCACGCATCACATGAAATTGAATTCCGCAGACACTAAATGATTCATTATCAGCGACTTCCGCGATCTCATTAAAAGTGATCTGTGAGCCATCTACGATCGTCGTGGAGCCTGCTCCATAGACCTCAAGCTTTCCTTGACCATCGAGAATAATCGCCGTATTCTCGTCAATTCCGATACCCAAATTGTACGGGTTGAACGACACAGCCGTGATCAAGCGGCTAATGCGGCCGCGTTCACTAAAGTGCTGGTCGATAATGATGTTTTTAAGAAAACCGAGGCCAGGCGACAACCGAACTGCATTTTTATGCGGATGCGAACTCGGTTCTCCGCGAACGATCATCGACGTGCTCATCGCCGCCGCTCCGGCACTCGTGCCGGCCAGCACAACCTCTGTTTCGCGAACCATCTTTCGGATCTTTTCAGCCAGCTTTGTCCCGCCGAGCAGTGACACCAACCGCATCTGATCGCCGCCAGTCATGATGATGCCCGTCACACCATCGAGCAGCTTTTCGACATCGGCATTCACCACATCCTGACGCGAAGTCGCCCGAAGAACACGTGGATTCGCCACTCCAAGATTCCGAAATGCCTGTGTATAGACATCGGCCGCGAATTCCGGATAGTCCGAAGCCACCGGCACGATCAGCACCTCAGCACTTGTCCCGCCCGCAAGCTCCAGGAACTTTTTCAAGATCCGCCGCTCGTTATATTTATCCTCTGCCCCACCAATAACGAGCAGATGCCCGCCAATGATCTCGCGGTCATGCGATTCACTCATTTGTTGTGTATGTTACGAATTAGTTTCAGATTCCTTCAATTACGTTAATTGATAGTTCAGGGCGGGTCAAGACTTAGTCGATATCAGTCAGGTAACGATCTCAGTACTTGTGGCAAGAAAACTTGCGGTGAATCCAGTACAGCCGGGTGAACGAAATCCTCAATAGTTAATCTTTTTCTCCCGTTTCGAAATAGTTGGTACAAAAGTATCGACGATTTCTTGCTCTTAATGGAGGTCAAAAAATGCAAGCTGCCAGAATCACTAAAACTATTCTTCTTTTCTGTGTGTTCAGCCTTATGGTTGTACTTTTAAATTCTCAGTACAAAACGGCGTCGGCCCAAGACACCGTCGTCAAATCTGATCCGGGATTTAAATCGGAATCATACAGGCCCGAGTCAAGTATCACAGGCTTAACCGCGTACAGTATTCGACAATCAAATCAGCTGATACGATTCGACACTACCACCCCGGGCGCTTCTATAACGGTTGGGACGATCAGCGGCATCGGCTCTGATTCCATTGTCGGCATTGACTTTAGACCAGCAACACAGCAACTCTATGCACTTGGCAGCTCTAGTCAGCTCTATACACTGGACGTGGCGACCGCGGTAGCGACGGCAATTGGCCCAAATCCTGGAATAACCTTCACCGGCACAAATTTCGGATTTGATTTTAATCCGCAGATTGACCGTATTAGGGTCGTGAATGATGGGGTTCCAAACGGTCAAAACCTGGTATATAACCCCAGTAACGGAGCGGTAACGGTCGCAACAGCACTTAGCGGTGCGACTAATCAAGTTGATGCGGCCGCTTACTCCAATAACTTGAACGGAGCGACTTCAACTCTGCTACATGTGATCAACACCTCCGGCATGACGGATAGTTTGTACTCACAAAATAACAATGGCGGTGTAACGACATTGATCGGCTCTCTGGGTATAGACGCCACCGCGATGAATGGCTTCGACATCGTTTCGTCCGGCAGTTCAAATTCCGGATTTGCAACCCTCACCGTTGGAGGCATACCCCAATTTTACAGGATCGATCTTTCCACCGGAGCTGCATCGCTTATCGGAGTCTTTGGTGGAGCATCTGCCATTTCGGGGCTCGCTGTCGAGAGCAATCCGATCGTCGGTTATCCTGCATACAGCCTTAGTCAGACGAACCAACTCATCAGGTTTAATACCGCCTCGCCAAACATCACAACCACCTTAGGAAACATATCTGGTTTACAAGCTGGCGAAACTATTCTCGGCATCGATTTTCGTCCTCTGACCAATCAACTTTATGCTCTCGGCAGCAGTAGCCAGCTCTACACGCTCAATACCTTGACTGCATCCGCAAGTCCTGTAGGAGCAAATCCCGGCATAACTTTTACGGGAGCCAACTACGGATTTGATTTTAACCCCGCAATCGACCGGATAAGAGTGGTAAATGATGGCGGCCAAAACTTTGTCTATAACCCGGACACCGGCGGAGTAATGACTGTGACGCCCTTATCTGGAGATACCACGAGAGTTGACGCGGCTGCGTATACAAATAATTTTGCGGGAACATCGACGACTCAGCTTTTTGTTATCGATGGGCTTAGTAACTCGTTGTATACCCAAACCAATAGCGCGGGGGTAACCTCCCTTGTCCAACAGCTGAATGTTGACCCAACAAGCCTTAGCGGTTTCGATATAATAACGTTGGGGACAAACAATTTCGGATACGCTGCCTTCACTGTTGGCGGAGTCACCGGACTTTATGCTATAAATCTCAGAAACGACGGTACCGCCACTGCGGCAGATGTCAGAGCAATCAATATCGGAACTATTGGCAATGGCACAGTTGCTCAAAACGGCCTGGCTATCCAAAACTCAAAAGTTTCTAGCTTGACGGCATATGGAATTAACCAACTTAATCAGCTGGTCACCTTTGATCCGGCGAATCCAACCGTCGTCACGACGGTTGGCCCGATACGAAACAGCTCTGGGGCCGCGCTTGAGACTATTGTGGGAATTGATATTCGACCCGCGAATCAGCAGCTTTTTGGGTTGGGAACGTCAAGTCAACTGTATCTAATTAATCGGATGTCGGGAATAGCGACGCCGGTCGGTCCAAATCCCGGAATCACCTTCACCGGAACCAATTTTGGTTTCGATTTCAACCCACAGATCGACCGCATAAGGGTAGTCAATGACGCAGTAGGCGGCGGACAGAATCTCGTTTACGATCCGAACACCGGGAGCGTCACCGTTGCCACGCCGATTTCGGGGGCGACGACCCAAGTTGACGGTGCGGCTTACAATCAGAATACCGTTGGCACCCAATCTACTCTTCTCCATGTTATTAACGGAACGACGGACAGTCTCTATACCCAGACAAACAACGCCGGGGTCACGACCCTGATCGGGTCGCTTGGAATTGATGCTACGGGAGTCAATGGCTTCGATATTGTTACCTCTGGATCATCTCATTTTGGGTTTGCCGCCCTGACTGTAGCTTCAGTTCCAAATTTTTATTCAATCAACCTTGGAACCGGGGCAGCTACCCTGCTTGGTCCGATCGGTGGCGATTCCACGCCATCAAATAATAGCCTCAGAGGCCTTGCGATTCGAGCTACCCCGCTGCCTTCAACGGCAGCGAGTGTTGAAATTTCTGGACGAGTTGTTACGCCGGAAGGTCGAGGAATCCGCAATGCTAGGGTTTCGATAACTGATCGCGATGGCAATCAGAGCTTCGTTACAACTAGTTCGTTCGGCTATTACACGTTGGAAAACGTTGAAGTGGGTCAGAGCTATGTGATCGGAGTTCAGTCAAAACGTTATAGGTTTGAATCCAGATTAGTTCAATTGGTCGATAGCCTGACGGACATTAATTTTGTTGGATTGGAATAGAGTCTCGTTTTGGTAAACGCTTGACGTCCCTACCAACACAATGGCCTTTGTGTTACTCGGGCTGATCTTTAGGCATGTCCTATGCGATCAGTCCGATTTTATAATTACTCAGGTTGCGGCTATTCCAGTTCTGGAGATGTCATGTATCTCCTGCAAACTCCTCACCGTCACGCCTTCCTGGGCCTGTTTGGTGGCGATCGCTTCGACTAGAGCCTCAGCTCCTGTAATGGTGGTCACACAGGGCGTGTTGAATTGCAGGGCGGCTTTGCGGATAGCTTGTTCGTCGTAGAAAGAGGTCTTGCCGAGCGGCGTATTGATGATGACGGCGATCTCGCCTTGTTTAATGAGATCGGCGATATTCGGGCGGCCTTCGTTGACCTTGAAGACTGTTTCGCACTCGAGACCAACTTCGTGGAGGCGTTTGGTGGTGCCGTACGTCGCAACCAGGTCGAAGCCGAGTTTGTTCAGACGACGTGCAAGGACGACTGCTTGTCCTTTATCACTGTTATTGACCGAGATGAAGGCTTTGCCCTTCAGCGGCAGCGTAAGCCCCGCACCTTCCATGGCTTTGCCGTAGGCTTCGCCAAAAGTTTCTCCGACGCCGATGACTTCGCCAGTCGAATGCATTTCGGGCCCAAGGATCGGATCGACGCCTGCGAACTTCTTGAATGGAAACACCGGCGATTTCACAAAGATCTTCGGCACCGGGAGTATCGCTGGCAGATTAAAGTCCGCAAGTTTCTTATGGCCCGCCATCACAAGCGAGGCTATCTTTGCGATCGGAACTCCGGTGGCCTTAGCTACAAATGGCACGGTTCGAGACGCACGCGGATTTACCTCGATCACATACACGCGGTCGTCCTGGATTGCGAACTGGATATTCATCAGGCCTTTCACTTTCAACGCGATGGCGAGCGAGCGTGTGTAATGAGCGATGGTTTCGAGATGCTCGGGAGCGATCTTTTGCGCCGGGAGAACGCTTGATGAATCGCCCGAGTGAATTCCCGCTTCCTCGATGTGGCCCTGGATTCCGGCGATAACAACCGTGTCCTCGTCGGCCAATGCATCGACATCGATCTCGGACGCTCGTTCGAGAAACTTGTCGATCAGGATCGGTTTTTCGGGCGAAGCATCAACTGCCGAACGCATGTACTCGTCGAGCGACTGTTCATCATAGACGATCGCCATGGCACGTCCGCCGAGGACGAAGCTCGGACGCACAACGATCGGATAACCTATTTTGTTTGCAACAGCTTTGGCTTCCTCGGCTGATGTAACGCTCGAGTTCTCAGGACACGGAATTTTCAGTTCATCGAGCAATGCGCCGAATCGTTTTCTATCCTCTGCAAGGTCGATCGAGTCAGGCGATGTTCCAATGATCGGTACGCCTGCTTCGTGCAAACGACCTGCAAGATTTAACGGTGTTTGGCCGCCGAATTGGACGATAACGCCTTCTGGCTTCTCGACCTCGACAATGTTCATTACGTCTTCGAACGTTAGTGGCTCGAAGTACAAACGGTCGCTGGTGTCATAATCGGTCGAGACCGTTTCCGGATTGCAGTTGACCATGATCGTCTCAAAATCCGCGTCACGAAGAGCAAACGAAGCGTGGCAGCAGCAGTAATCGAACTCGATCCCCTGGCCGATACGATTCGGCCCGGAGCCAAGGATCATGATCTTGCGGCGATCCGTCGGATCGGCTTCGCATTCTTCTTCGTACGTCGAATACATATAGGGCGTGAACGATTCAAATTCGGCACCGCACGTATCAACGCGTTTATAAACTGGCTTGATCCCAACAGATTTTCGATGCTCGCGGATGTCCGTCTCGGACGAGCCAGTTAGAAAGAAAAGGCGACGGTCGGAAAGGCCGTTCTCTTTGGCAGATCGAAGTGTTTCTTCCGAAATTTCGTTGAGCGGCTGTTTGTCGATCTCAGCCTGCAATTCCATCACCTGCTGGAGTTGATCGAGGAACCACGGGTCGATCTTTGTCAGGCGATGGATCTCTTCGAGCGAGTAGCCGATCTGGAATGCGTAAGTTAAATATGAGAATCGCTGAGAGTTCGGACGGGCTAATTTCCGTTGCAGTTCAGAATCTGGAACATCTATTAAACGCAATGGTTTAACAGCTTCGAGTGAACGCAAACCCTTAAATAACGATTCCTTAAATGTTCGCCCGATCGCCATCACCTCTCCGACGGATTTCATCTGCGTTCCTAGCACATCTTCGGCGCCGGGGAATTTTTCGAAGGCCCATTTCGGGATCTTCGTAACGACGTAATCGATCGTCGGTTCGAACGATGCCGGAGTCTTTTTCGTGATGTCGTTTGGGATCTCGTCGAGCGTGTAGCCGACGGCAAGTTTTGCAGCGATCTTGGCAATGGGAAAGCCCGTAGCCTTCGACGCCAGAGCCGACGAACGCGACACACGCGGGTTCATCTCGATGATGCGGACATCGCCATTTGCTGGGTTGATCGCAAACTGAATGTTCGATCCGCCCGTCTCGACTCCGACCTTGCGAATGCATGCTTTCGACATGTCACGCAGGTTTTGGTATTCGACATCTGTCAGCGTCTGTGCCGGGGCGACTGTGATCGAGTCGCCAGTATGAACGCCCATCGGGTCAAAATTCTCGATCGAGCAGATGATAACTACGTTGTCGTTGAGGTCACGCATGACCTCAAGCTCGTATTCCTTCCAACCGAGGATCGATTCTTCGATCAGGATCTGCGAATTTGGCGACGCCGCGAGTCCACCTTTGGCGATGGCTTCGAATTCGTCGGGATGATACGCCGTTCCGCCGCCTGTTCCGCCGAGTGTGAATGACGGACGAATGATCGCGGGATAGCCGATGTCCTCAACGATCTTTCGTGCTTCTTCCCACGTGTGAGCAAAGCCGCCGCGTGCACTCTGAATGCCGATCTCGTCCATCGCGGCTTTAAAAAGCTCGCGATCTTCGCCAACTTTAATGGCGTTGATATTGGCACCGATCAATTGCACGCCGTACTTGTCGAGAATTCCCTGTTCGAATAGCTCAACCGAGAGATTGAGTCCAGTTTGGCCGCCAACCGTCGGCAGGAGGGCGTCGGGACGCTCTTTTTCGATGATCGCGGTGACTGTTTCGAGCGTAAGCGGCTCGACGTAGGTGCGGTCGGCGATCTCGGGGTCGGTCATGATCGTCGCCGGGTTTGAGTTCACGAGGACGACTTCGTAGCCTTCCTGCATGAGAGCACGGCAGGCTTGGGTGCCGGAATAGTCAAATTCGCAGGCCTGGCCGATAACGATCGGGCCGGAACCAATGATCAGGATCTTGTGTATATCGTCGCGTCTAGGCATCTTATTTAAACTTTTGATTATACAAAAAAAGTGCGGCCCTTTCGAACCGCACTTTGTTGATTAATAATGCCTACTATCAAAACGGAAACTTCCGCGGCAGCTTGATCGGGATCTTGTTCTCTATCTTCTGTTTTGTAGCATCGATCACCGCTTTGCCAGACAGGACGTTATCAAGTCTTGCGGCCGCAGACGGATTGATCTTTCTGAGCTGATCGTTGATCTTTTTAGCCTCCTTCGCATTACCGGTCGCATTGTAAGCCTCGCCGAGGTTGAATAGTCCGGCGACGCTGTTCTTGTCGAGGTCGACGATACGCTTGAAGGTCGAGACCGCGTTTTTCAGATCGCCCATTCCGCGATAACCCATCCCGAGCTGGACAGCAGCGATCGACCAATCTTTACGGAAACCGAGAACCGTTTTCAGAACGCTTACCGCAGCCTGGAACTCTCCGAGTCCGTTATGGGTCGACCCCAGGTTGAGATATGCCGCATCCAATCTCGGATCAAGCTGAACCGCGACCTCGAGAGCTGACTTTGCAAGCGCATAGCTTACTTTCGCTTTTTCAGGATCTTTGGCAGCCGCTTGCGACTGTCCGGCGTTATAGTGAGCCCATCCGACGTTCGAATTATCTATTGCGGTCGGGCTTAGTTCTTTTGCTGTTTCGAGCCGTGCAGTCGCCTTATCCCATTCAGCCACCTTTCCGAGACAATAGCCCCATTCGCTGTAAAGGTCCGGAGTTTTCACCCCGACCGACGCCAGGGAATATTGGACATTGGCATCCGCAAATCTCTCGAGTTGTCGATAGGCACTCGCCAGGTTAGCGTGAGCCTGATAGTTGTCCTTTTCAGTTTTCACGACCTGTTCATAGGCCGCCGCCGCTCCGGCATAGTCGCCTGCGTTATATGATGCGACGCCGATCTCGAACTGAGCAGGCGTGAACGCGGGTTCCCATTCGAGGGTCTTCTTGTAGGAGGCAAGCGCCTCGGCGGATCGCCCCGTTCTGTCCAGTATCTGTCCTCGGTAGTACTGAGCCTCGATAAAGCGGCCATCGAGTTCGAGGGCCTTGTCGAGAGATGTCATCGCTTCAGCGTCTTTGTTTTGTTTGAAAAGGATGACGCCGCGAAGATAACGCGAGTCAGCCGTGTCGACGCCTCCTGCATCTGAACGCTGAAGATAGTTTTCTGCTTTCGCGATCTCACCCTGATTAATAGCGGCAATTCCGAGCGGAGCATAAAGCGATGAATATTCCGGATTGATCGCCAGCGCTTTTTCATAACTCGCCGCCGCTTTATCGCTGCGTCCGGCGAAATCGTGTATCGCCCCAAGCTTGGCATAAGCAACGTCATTTTTTGTGTCAAACTTTAGGGCTTCCTCAAAATAGGTAGCCGCAGATTCGTTGTTCGCATCGCCAGCGACATCGATCCCTTTTGCTGTTAGAGCATTGCTCAAGCCCTCATTTGCACGGATGTTTTTTGGATTTTGAACCAAAGCGTCCCTGTAATTCTTGATGGCAAGATCGGTCTGATTATTGTCGAGAAATCCTTCGGCTTTAGTGGTAAGCGTGTTTGAAAGTGCTAATTTTCGGTTTGCTTCAGCTTTAGCAGCCTGCTTTCTCGCGGCTACGGCCGCTGCTCGTCGTTTCTTGGCCGCCGCCGCAATTTGAGCCGATGTCGCAGCAGCACTCTTCGGCTTTCTGACCTGTCCGCCAGCCGCCAGGCTAACGCGGCCACCGCCGGCTCGCGATTGCGGGCGTTTGCGAGATTCCCTGAACACAAAAACGCTGGAACCGCCCGCAAGATCTTCGCTTGCAACCAGATCCTGAGCGGATACCGCAGGTGGAAACGGAAGAAATGAACCAACTGTTAGGAGAGCTAAAAGAAGTTGTAGTAAATTGTGTTTTTTAAACATACCGATCAAATACCCTCAACCATTATACAATAGACGTTATCGGCATTTCGACGGTTTTTATTAACTTAAAAACCAATAAAGATCGGCTCAGGATCAAGCTTTATTCCAAAGACATCTGCGACTTTCTCCTGTACCAACTCCATAAGAACGATAATGTCGGCGCTATTTGCACCTCCGCGGTTTATCAATGCAAGTGTGTGATTGGCAGAGATCCCCGCGTTTCCAACACAATACCCTTTCTTAAAACCGGCCCGCTCGATCAGCCAGGCGGCTGGAACCTTGACCATATCGCCAAAGTCGAATGATGGTACATCTTCGAACGATGTTCGGATCTGCTCCAATTTATCTTTGGTTATGATCGGGTTCTTGAAGAAAGATCCAGCCCCACGCGAATTCGGATCGTCGCGGTCTATAACCATCGATTTCCGCCGCCGGATAGACAGCACGGCTTCCCTAACCTCCGTGATCGAAGGCTGCGTATCTCCGAAATGACCTTTAAGATCCCGGTATGATATGTTCGGCACGCCGCCCTGCGAAAGAGCAAACGTGACGCTTAAAACGATAAATCTGTCTCTATGCGATGAGTTGAATATGCTGGTACGGTAAGTAAATCCGCACTCTTCATTTCGCAGTGTCAAGACGTCGCCTGACCTGCGGTCCAGACAGCGAACTTCGGTTATGGTCTCGGCAACCTCTTGTCCATAGGCTCCAACATTTTGGACCGGCGTTCCGCCAACATACCCAGGTATGCCGCTCAAACATTCGACACCGGATAAGTTATTAGTGACGCAATACTCTACGAAACGATCCCAATCCTCGCCCGCACCGACAGTTATCAGCGTTGTACCGTTTTCCCGCGGAAGCAACTCGCCTAGCCCCAGAATACCGATCTGCAGAACCATCCCGTCAAACCCGTGGTCGGATATCAGAACGTTGCTGCCTCCACCCAGGACGAAGAGTTCGAGAGCGTTCTCTGCAGCAAATTTGACCGTCTCCGCAACCTCACTCTCGGTAGTGGCACGTACAAAAAAACGCGCCTCGCCACCGATTTGAAAGGTCGTCAATGGGGCAAGCGGAAATCTCTCCTGAATTTTGAGTGTCGGTTTCAATATGGACCTGATCTACATCCGGAAAGCCTGTCTCTTTTTGTCGAGTTCATCC
Organism: Pyrinomonadaceae bacterium; assembly: GCA_041737885.1. Classification (GTDB taxonomy): domain Bacteria; phylum Acidobacteriota; class Blastocatellia; order Pyrinomonadales; family Pyrinomonadaceae; genus OLB17. The sequence continues at coordinate 40,604 of JBGSQW010000142.1, forward strand.
GCAGCCACGCTGTCGACCGTACGAAGTTTATCGATCAATGTCTTCAGTCCCTTCCCGTCTTTTCGGCTTATCAACGCATTTCCGAGGGCCATATAGTAGGTTACGTTTTTGGGGTCCTTATCGACCGCGGTGCGAAACCATTTTTCAGCATTTACGAAATCATTGCTCTTAAAATAGGCGACACCAATAGCATAGCGTGCAAAATCCATATCGGGACGCTCCTGCAGTAAGCGGTTCAGTGTATCGATAGCGGACTTGTTATCGCCGAGATCGATGTAAACCGAGGCAAGATTCTGCAGAGCAAATTCTTCCGCAGGTGGGCCGGAATCGACGGCTTTCTGCAAAGCGGTTCTGGCATTTTCAAGGAAAGGTTTGGCGGTAACGGGATCTTTATTCTCGGCCGCCTCATGACCTGCACGAAAATATGCCCAGCCGAGATTCACCTGATCTACAGGGCTCTGCGTTTCATCAAATGCCTTTTGGAGTGCCTTAATTGCTGCGGGCCAATTGCACATTATCCGTTTCGCGGCATTGAGGTCACACTGCTGTCCGATCACAAGCCCGATCTTACTCGAGAGATCAGCTGATCGTGCCTTGTCATAACCAGGTTTCTGCGAGAGGAAAAGACGGGCTAAGCTGTAGTTCGCTTCCGCCTTTTCATAAGAATTCGTCAATCGAAAACTCTCCGCAAGCCCGGCAAAAACCTCCCAGTCATTGTTCTTGAGTTTCGAAGCCGCATCATAGGCAATGAGAGCCTTTGGATAATCGCCAAGTGCAAAATGAGCCTCGCCGAGGCTAAACCACGCATCGAAATAGGTAGGCTTTAGCTGGGTGGCTTTTTCATAGTCGGTGATCGCTGCATCCAGCTGTTTGAGCTTGAATCTGGCCTCGCCGGCATTGAAAAAGGCGTCTGCGTTTGTCGGATCGAGAGTTTTCGCTTTGTCGAACGCCGCGAGAGCCTCCAAGTTTTTATCCTGAGCGAGTCTTACCAGCCCCAGGAAAAATTGTGTTTCGGGCGATTCCGGTGTTTTCGCGACCGCCTTGGTCAGCAGATCGTCAGCTTTCGCAATGTCACCGTTCTGATAGTAGAGAATACCGAGTGGAACGTAGATCTCGGTCAGGTCCTTGTCGTTCTCAAGAGCCTTTTCATAATTTGCGATCGCCTCCGCGGTCTGATCGAGACTCGCAAATGCCTCGGCTAGGCCAAAATAGGCGGACGAATTTTTGCTGTCAAATTTGATCGCCTCAAGAAACATCGATCTTGCGGGTCCCGCCTGATCTTTCAATAATAGGTCGTTTCCTTTGACCGCCAACGCCTCACTGTAGCCAGATTTAGCCGAGACATTAGCATCGTCCAGGTCGATCGCATCGCGGAACGCCTCGAGAGCCAACTCGATCTCGCCCTTTTCCAGATAAAATTCGCCTACGCCCGCAAACCGCATCGCACCCTGAGCAGGCGGCAATGATTTTGAGATCGGATTCTTGACAGGATCGACCGGGGCCGCTTTTTGACGTTTCGGAGCTACCTTAGCCAGGGTTTCGTACTGCTTCTTGATCTTTTTGACGGTCTCAATTCGCTGTGTTTTAGTACGTGTTGGTTTTACCGCTACGATAGTCCGTTTCGCGGCCCTCGCCGTATTTCTGAAGACAAAGACACTGGAACCACCGGTTATACTGCTGATCCCGACCAAGTCCTGAGCCGTCGATGCAACGGGCGTTAGAAAGATAACCGCGATCAAAAACAACGATATGAAAACTCTCGGTCGCGCCAGATGATTGAACATTCGATAAGACCTCATGCTAGATAGAATAGTACGTTAGAAGCTAAAAACTAGGATGCTTGTGACGACAGAGAAAGTTGACCGTTTACTTCCCGTTAGTATTCGCCTGACTTTCGATGACCACAATATTATCACCATCTTGCCCTTTTACTTATAGTGGTATAAATTTGTTCATTACCAACAACTTAAAAAAGTTTCGAGTTTAATGTTCCAGGTTCCGCGTTGGGGATTAGAATAACTCGAAACTGGGAACTCGGGACTCGAAATTTGAAAAAAAGGAGAGATTGCCGAACATGAAAGCATTTACGACTGAGAATATCAGGAATCTGGCTGTCATTGGACACGGCGACGCGGGTAAAACCCAGCTCGTCAGTTCCCTGCTTTACGTCGCCGGATCATCAACACGCTGGGGCAAGGTCGATGAAGGAACGACCATAACCGATTACGAAGATGACTCGATCGATCGAAAAGTATCTCTAAACAACAACTTCGCCCACCTCGAGTATAAAGACACGAAAATAAATTTGATCGATACGCCAGGATACGCAGCATTCGTTTCACATGCGCGTCCTGCGCTACGCGTGGCCGACTGTGCGCTTGTGATGGTAGACGGCGTTCACGGCATCGAGGTCCAGACGGAAAAGACATGGCAGTATGCTAACGAATTCATGTTGCCGCGTTTTATGGTCATCAACAAGATCGACAAGGAGCACGCGGATTTCGGGCATGCTCTTTAGACCGCGACATCGAGCTTTGCGAGGTCGATCGTGCCGTTCACTTTGCCGATCGGTGCGGAAGGCGATTTCAAAGGCGTCGTCGATGTCGTACATCAAAAGGCTTACTCTTTTGACGCCGAAGGAAAAGCCAAGGAAATACCGCTGCCCGAGGCTGGACGCGATATTTTCGAGCGAACCCGTGAACGCCTGATCGAGATCGTTGCCGAATCGGACGATGCCCTGATGGAAAAATATTTTGAGAACGGCACTTTAGAAGAAGAGGACATCTATCCCAACTTGGCAAAGGCGATCGCCAGCAGCAAACTATGTCCCGTCTATGCTGTCTCCGCTACGACGCTGGTGGGGCTTTCCATCTTGCTCGATCACCTCGTCGAATTTGCCCCAAATCCCGCAACGCACGAGTCAGAGGTAGGTTTTTCGGACAACGAAATGAAAGGCGACAGGATCAATCGTAAATACTCGAACGAAGAGCCTTTCTCCGCCTACGTTTTCCGCACGATAGCGGATCCATTTGCTGGTCGAATCAATGTAATGAAGGTTGTGAGCGGCAAGATATCTCACGACGCGACGGTTCAAAACACGACCCGCGACACGGCCGAACGGCTCGGGGCCTTGCATGTCATTTCAGGCAAAACGCTCGACAAGGTCGATTCCGCCGCAACGGGCGACATCATCGCGGTCGTAAAATTAAAGGACACACAGACTGGCGACACACTTTCTGATAAGGCAAACCCGATCGTATATCCGCCAGTCGAATATCCCGAGGCCGCCATCGCTTTCGCGATCGAGCCGAAATCACGGGCCGACGAAGATAAGATCTCGACTGCCCTGCACAAGATCCTCGAGGAAGATCCGTCCCTGCATTTTGATCGCGATCCGCAGACCAAGGAATTTATCCTTTCAGGTTCGGGACAGCTTCATATCGAGACGGTCGTCAAAAAGCTTGAACACCGATACCACGTCGAGGTAGCTCTTCACCCGCCGAAGGTCCCGTACAAGGAAACGATCACGCAGCAGGTCGAGGTTCAAGGGCGGCACAAAAAGCAGTCAGGCGGACGCGGACAGTTCGGTGACTGTAAATGCATCTTCGAACCGCTGGAACGCGGTGGCGGTTTTGAGTGGGTTGACAAGATCTTTGGCGGCTCAGTGCCACAGAACTTCCGCCCCGCTATCGAAAAAGGCATCATTGAAGCCGCTGCAAACGGCGCCGTCGCCGGCTATCCTCTCGTCGATTTCAAGGTAACGCTTATTGACGGCAGTTATCATGCGGTCGACTCGGATGAGCATTCCTTCCGTGCCGCAGGTAGAAAAGCGTTTCGAGCCGCAATTGAAAAGGCAAGGCCGACGCTTCTTGAGCCGATCATGGACGTCGAAGTTTTCACCCCGCAGGAGGTTTCGGGCGATATCATGGGCGACCTCAACTCCCGCCGCGGCCGCGTCGGCGGTATGGAAATGCGTGGTAAACAGCAGGTTATAAAAGCCAAGGTGCCGCTGTCTGAAATGCTCGACTATCAGTCGAAACTAAACAGCGTCACGCAGGCCCGCGGGTCGTATCATATGCAGTTTTCGCACTATGATCCGCTGCCGGGCAACCTGTCTCAGAAAGTGATAGACGAAGCCGTGGCGGCCGGGCGAGTTCGCGCTCACGAAGATGACGATTAGCGTCGGATAATTTACTGTTCGGTATTGATGGATACTACTGATCGCAGGGGAAAACCTTGCCGATCTGTTGTATTATCAAGCTATCAAGTTTTTTCAGGAGTTATAGAAATTATGAAGCAGATGTTTTTGGGTTTTGCTGCAGCCACAATGCTGGTTGCTTTATCAGCAGTTGCTTTCGGACAGGCACGTCCGCCGATTCCGCGAGCTAGTCAGAAAGCGAGCGTTACGCAGACGATCGGCACGACCGACATTACGATCGCTTACAGCCGTCCTGCCGTCAAAGGCAGAACGATCTGGGGCGATCCGCCAGCGGACAAACCGGGCGAAGGGACACTCGATGACGGACGAAGCCGCCCTGCTGGAATGGCTTTAGTACCATTCGGGCACGTGTGGAGAACAGGTGCGAACGAGGCAACGCTCTTCTCGACCACAGATGATCTGATCATTGGCGGTCAAACGCTTCCGGCAGGAAAGTACAGCCTTCACACCATCCCGGGCAAAGATGAATGGACCATCATCTTCAATAAGGACGAAGGCCAGTGGGGAAGCTTTGCATACGATGCTAAGAAGGACGCCTTGCGAGTAAAAACCAAGGCACAATGGGTCAACGATAGCAAAGAATTGCTTTATTTCGGTGTAGATAACGTTACCGAGAACGCAGGAACTTTTTACGTTCGCTGGGAAAAAGCAAAGGTTCCCTTCACGGTAGAAGTCAAAGACGTTGTAGGTTCAACGATATCTAAATTGAACCAGTACGTCGCCGCAGCGAAATCGGATGATCCGCAGCCAGCGCTGAATGCCGCAAACTATGCAAAAGCAAATAAGCAGACAGATGCCGCAGCTAAGTGGTACGACATGGCACTCAAGGCGTCAGACGAGCAGATAAAAGGTAAAGCAAATTTTGCAAATCTTGGACGACGAGTAAACATTCTCGTTGCTGCCGGTAAAATGCAGGAAGCCATTGCTGCTGCCGAGAAAGCCGTTGAAGCCGGCAAGGCAGAAAAAGCTGACACCTCAGCACTGGAAAAGAGAATTGCTGATATGAAGGCCGGAAAGAACTGATCTTATACGCAACCAAACCAAAGGGCCGATCAGAGACTCTCTGACCGGCCCTTTTTCTGTTTATACCTAGACTATTTCCCGGTCATGTACTTAAACGCCATCGAAGCAATGTCGTCCATAGCACTTCCATCGCGATCGCTGTCGAGCATGTTAGATGCCATATCGATCATGGAATTTCCCGATGACTGTTGCGGTGCCGCCTGCTGGCCGCCGCCGAGCAATCCGCCGAGCAAACCGCCGAGGCCGTCTGCACCGACGCCTTGCTGCTGCTTTTCTTTGCCGAGATAGCTCATGACGATCGGGGCGAGGAACATCAGGATCTGGGCAACCTGGCCCATGTTCAAGCCAGATTTTTGGCTTACTTCCTGAGCGACCTGTCCCTGGCTGCCACCGAGAATGTGTCCCAGAATGCCGCCCGCATCCGCTTGTCGCGGTGGTGGAGCTGCTTCCTGCTGACCCCCAAAGATCATTCCCGCTAATCCGCCAAGATTATCGAGGACACCGCCGCCGCTGTGATCCTGTTCCAAAGCGTTGTTCAGGCTTTCCGCCCCTTGCGGAGTCGCTGCATTGTTTGCGAGACCGTTAATTAGAGCGGG
>JBGSQW010000013.1:0-15737 GCA_041737885.1 Pyrinomonadaceae bacterium
ATGGGTTCGCGGCCACCGTATGGCGAAGGCTGGGATCGAAACCGCTTGTTGGGATCTCGAAGCCAAAAAGCTCGGCGTTCCGCTGTGGCGGCATCTTAGGGGCGTTAATCAAACTATCGAATGCGGTGTTTCGATCGGCATTCAGGATAATGTCGCACAGCTTTTGGAAAAGATCCAAGTCGAGGTCGAGGCCGGATACAAACGCATAAAGATCAAGATCTCGCCTTCGTGGGATTACGACGTGATCAAGGCAGTTCGAGCTGAATTCGGCGATATTCTGCTGATGGGTGACGCGAATTCTGCATACACGCTCGCCGACATCGACCTGCTCAAGAGCCTCGACGAATTTAACCTGATGATGCTCGAACAGCCGTTGCCGCACGACGACATCATCGATCACGCAAAGCTGCAGGCTCAGATCAAAACGCCAGTCTGTCTCGATGAGCCGATAAAATCACCCGAAGATGCCCGCAAGGCGATCGAGTTAAAGTCAGGCCAGATCATCAATCTAAAAAACGGACGAGTCGGCGGCCACACCCAATCGAAACAGATCGAACAGCTCTGCCGCGAGGCCGGAATGCCCGTCTGGTGCGGCGGCATGCTCGAATCCGGCATCGGCCGCGCCCACAACATCGCGATCTCGACATTAGCAGGCTATACCATGCCCGGCGACGTCTCGGCATCTAAGAGATATTGGCACGAAGACATCATCGAACCAGCGGTCGAGGTTTCGGCACAGGGAACGATCACCGCACCAGAACAGTCCGGGATCGGGTTTGAGGTTAGGCGGGATCGGGTAGAGAAATTGTCGATTCGGTTGTCTAAGGTTAATTAATGAAAAAGAAAAAGTCGCTTCACATCGATGAAAACATTAAAAATGGGTGGCTGGTCGCATTCAATAGAAAGCCGCTAGACAAACACCTTCTGTATGGTTTTGTAGTGGATTTCAATGAGGACTTTACACTCGTCCATATTTTTGACCGAGACCTTTTTATCTTAGATGGCTATTGTGTATTTCCGAACAAGGATGTAAAAAGTCACGCAGTGTATAACGATAGTGATGATTTCTTGAACGACGTGATTCGTGCAAAGAAGATTATCCCGAAATCTTTGCCTCAAATTACAATCGATGGCTGGGAAGAAATCGTGCGAAGCGTTAGCGATAGTTTCCCATTCTTTGTCGTTGAAACGGAGCGTTTACACAAAGATGAATGCTACGTAGGGAAGCTAGAGGAAATTAAGAAGAATAGTTTCCTGCTAAACGAGATTGATACAGATGCTTATTGGATGAGCACCACGAAATATAAATTCAGTGATCTGACGATGATTAAATTTGGTGGGGAGTACGAAACTACCCTAGCGATTGTGAATGAATTGCGAGAAAAGAATCCCGACTAGTGTTGAAGCACCTGAACGATCTTGTTTGGCAAACTTTGCCATAAATGATATTTTTGTTTTATGAGCACGATGAATATCTCACTACCCGAAACGCTAAAATCGTTCGTCGATTCACAGGTCTCGGATGGCGATTACGGCAGCAGCAGCGAGTACGTTCGAGAACTGTTGCGTAAGGAGAAAGACCGCGTTCGCATTCGAGAACTGCTTCTCGCGGGTGGAGACTCACCAGTTAGTGAGACGGTATGGGATGCGAACTATTTTGAGGAGATGCGTCAGCGGTTCAAGGCGAAAAAGAAATGAGTAAGCCTGTGATCCCTCGCATCCAGGCTGAGGATGATCTGGATCAAGTATGCGAGCATTTCTTATCAACCGCCGGAACCGACGCTGTTGTGGACTTCCTGCTCGACTTTGATAAAGCAATAGCTTTGATCTCGCAGTTCCCTGGAACGGGATCTCCCAGATATGGTTACGAAACAAGTTTGGAAGGGATGCGTTACTGGCCAATGAAGCGTTTTCCATATTTGATCTTCTATGTGGAAACAGAGCACAACATAGACGTATGGCGCGTTATGCATAGCAGCATGGATATTCAGTCAGGATTAGAAGATCCAGATGCACTCCCGTCGATATAGCACACCGGGACAATTTTAAGAAAAATATTTAAATCATGGCAGAACCAAACAAGATCATCTTTTCGATGGTCAATTTAACAAAGTTGTACGACAAAAAGGCCGTTTTGAAGGACATATATATGTCGTTCTTTTACGGCGCAAAGATCGGTGTGCTCGGGCTTAATGGCGCGGGTAAATCGACCCTGCTTCGCATTATTGCGGGTACGGACACGGATTTTAATGGTGAGGTCGTTTTTTCTAAGGGCTATTCGGTCGGTTATCTTGAGCAGGAACCGAAGCTCGACGAGACGAAGACCGTGCAGCAGATCGTTGAGGAGGCTGTCCAGTCAACCGTTGATCTGTTGAAGGAATACGAAGAGATCAACGCCAAATTCGCCGAGCCGATGGAGGATGATGAGATGACAAAACTCATCGAACGCCAGGGCGAGGTGCAGGAAAAGCTTGATCATGCCGATGCGTGGGACCTCGATTCTCGGCTTGAGATGGCGATGGACGCGCTTCGCTGTCCGCCGCCGGATACGGTCATTAAGAATCTTTCTGGTGGTGAAAAACGCCGTGTCGCACTGTGCCGTCTGTTGCTGCAAAAGCCGGATGTTCTGCTGCTCGATGAGCCGACGAACCACCTTGACGCTGAGACTGTCGGCTGGCTTGAGCTACACCTTCAGAAGTACGAAGGCACGATCATCGCGGTGACGCACGATCGATACTTTCTCGACAATGTCGCCGGCTGGATCCTCGAACTCGACCACGGCCGTGGTATACCGTACGAAGGCAACTACACCTCGTGGCTCGAACAAAAGAGTGCCCGCCTCGCCCAGGAATCACGCAGCGAAGACAAGCTGCAAAAAACCCTTGACCGCGAGCTTGAGTGGATCAGAATGGGGACGAAAGGCCGACACGCCAAGTCGAAGGCGCGTATCAAGGATTACGAAGAACTCGTCGCCACGAAATCAGAGGAGCGTGCCGACACGCTCGAGATTTACATCCCGCCCGGCCCGCGGCTTGGCGATATCGTGATCGAGGCACATGGCGTTTCGAAGGGTTATGACAACACCGTGTTGTTTGAAAATCTCGAATTCTCACTGCCAAAAGGCGGCATTGTTGGCGTCATTGGGCCGAATGGTGCGGGTAAAACGACGCTTTTCCGCTTGATCACCGGGCAGGACACGCCAGATTCGGGTTCATTCAAGGTTGGTGAAACCGTCAAGCTTGGCTACGTCGACCAGTCGCGTGACAGTCTGAATGATGAGAAGACAGTATTCGATGAGATTGCGGACGGGCTGGATTACGTCATGCTTGGTAAGCGGGAAATGAATGCGAGAACTTACGTCTCGAAATTCAACTTCTCTGGTGCCGATCAGCAGAAATTCGTCGGCCAGCTCTCGGGCGGAGAACGCAACCGCGTTCACCTTGCAAAGATGCTGAAATCCGGTGCGAACGTCATCCTGCTCGACGAGCCGACCAACGATATCGACGTCAACACGATGCGTGCTCTCGAAGAGTCGCTCGAAAACTTTGGCGGCTGCGCGGTCGTAATATCTCACGATAGATGGTTCTTGGATCGCATTGCAACGCACATTCTGGCGTTCGAGGGCGACAGCCATGTGGAGTATTTTGACGGCAATTACAGTGAATACGAAGTCGATCGCAAACGCCGCCTCGGCCATGACGCTGACCAGCCGCATCGCATCAAGTACAGAAGCCTGACACGGGCATAGTGTTGAGAGCGGGCATTCGATGCCCGCTCGATCCAGAATTTTCAATGGGATTTATTTTTCGAAGCGGTATCTCGATCGTGTTCCTTGGCGCTTGCATTGGCCTGAATTCCTGTGCTTCGAGTGTCGAGCCGCCGGCCGATCCCGAGCCGCCAATAGCGGTCGTGCCGCCTGCCTCCTCCCCGATCCCAACGCCGGCCGCATCGCCAGGAATACCGAATTTACAGACGGAGCTGCTAGACGAGCGTTTTCGAGTTACAAATTCACCGATAGGAAAGTTTGATTTTAAGAACTTTTCTTACGAGCTTCCGCGTGGCTGGGAGAACCCTGACGGCAGCGAGATCAAGCTTGTCAATGGGCGCGTTCCGCCGGTTGCCGTTGATGTCGGCGAAGATATGACCCCGGAAGAGAAAGCTGACCTTAAGGCTACTCGTCGAATCGGACTGTCTTTTGTCGCCGTAAAATATTTAGATGTAAACGCTGACGGTGAGGACGAAGCCGTTGTCGTTCTGAAGATCGAAACTGGCGGCGGTGCGATCCCACAGGTTGTTTACATTTACGAATGGGAAAGTGAGAAGCCGGAGCTGATGTGGTTGTTCCGTACCGGCGACCGAGCAGACGGCGGTTTGAAAGATATCCGAGCAGACGCGGGGGAATTGATAGTCGAACTCTACGGGCAGGACCGTTTTCTGCTCGGAGCAGTGGAGACAAGCCGCATCACAGGCGACGAAGAGCAGCTATGTTGCCCGACCTTTTTCACCCGCACTCGATACAAATGGAACGGCACATCATACCTTATGCAGGGCAAGAGATTAACTTTTCCTGTAAACGACCCAAATGCTGCCCCGGAAGAAAATCTTGGCGACAAAGTCAACGCTCCTGTTAAATCCAAAAAGTAATGAGCTTGTCCTTGTGTTTCGATGTTTCGACGAGACACAGAGAAACTGCTGAATTTTTCGCGCCTACTCGCCTTCTTACACACTTATCCTGAAGACGATCTCCGAATAAGCCCGCAATTTACTGTATTTCCGGACGGCCACTTAATGGCATTTCAATTGCCCGTTGGATGGTCATGTGGGTCGAATTATGCCTATTTCTGCACATGTGCGTGAGCAAGGCCGATGATCAGCCCGGAAAAAAAGAAAGTTCTCAACCAGGAGGTCTCCATGTTTCTGATCGCACTGCCAAATGTCGATCCAATTCCACTGCCCGCCCCGGTGTGGCTGTTTAAGGTGCTGCATATCGTGACACTACTGCTGCATTTCGGAGCAGTTCAGCTTATTTTGGGAGGGTTGACGTTAGCGACACTTTTTAACGCATTTGGAAAAAAAGATTCCGAGATGCGTGCTGCGTCAAATTCTCTCATCAAACGCCTGCCGACCGTGATGACCTACGTCATCAACTTCGGCGTGCCACCGCTTTTGTTCTCGCAGGTCCTTTATGGACAAGCTCTGTACACGAGCAGCGTGGTGATCGGTGTCTATTGGATAGCCGTCATCTTCTTACTTATTGCGGGTTATTACCTGCTATATCTTGCTGCAGACCGGGCTGCTGAAAACCGCTCATGGTGGTGGATGGGCGTAATTTCGCTGGTTCTGCTCGCCTACATCGCCCGCATCTACTCAACGAATATGACGCTGATGCTGCGTCCCGAAGACTGGCTTGCCCTTTATCAGAAAAGCGGCGGCTTGGGTACGGTGATGCCGACGGGCGATCCGACGCTCCTGCCGAGATTTCTGTTCATGACCATCGGCTCATTGGGATTTGCCGGAACTTTCGCCGTCCTATTGGGGCTTCATTTCGATCATTCCGAAAAGGTAAGAGACTATCTCGTACGTGTAGGAAGTATGGTCGGGGCGGCATTTATCGCCGTGCAGATGGCGTGTGGTTACTGGGTATATGCCGTACAGCCGGGCGTTGTCAAAGATGGAATGCTGGCGTCGCCAGTAGGTTATTACGGTATGGTGATTTGGGCTTTGTTTTCAGTTCTAGCACTGGTGGCAGCAATTGCGACGGTATTCTCACGTTCGACCGCAAAGATCAGTGCCTGGGCCGCAGCGCTGTGTGCCTTGTTGATGACGGCCGGGGCAGTGCTTGCCCGTGATGCTATTCGCGACGTCACTCTGTTTTCGAAAGGCTTCGACGTGTGGAATCGCGTTGTCGTCTCAAATTGGTCGGTCGTGATCATCTTTCTTGTTTTATTTGTGGCGGGACTAGCTCTAATCGCATACCTGCTATTTGCGGTAAATCGCTCTATGAAGGAGGTAAAACGCCTAAATGCTTAACGAAAATATAGTAAAGAACATCATCGAAAGCGAAAAGCCTGATGAGAAGGACATTCTTTCCAGACGGGATTTTCTGGGGTTTAGTGCCGCTGCGATCGGTGCGGTATATGTCGGGGCGATCGGCTACCCGGTCTATCAGTACCTTTCAACGCCTGCACAGCGGTCCGCGGAAGCCGCATCCGTCACTCAGACCACCCTCGATGGAGTAGCAAACCTGCCGAAGAACTCCGCGATGATGTTCAAGTTCGGAGCGAAACCCGCGATGCTGATCCATCATCCGGATGACAGTTGGAGTGCCTATAATGCTGTTTGCACCCATCTCGGCTGCACAGTGAATTATCAGCCCGATCTGAATCGCATCTTCTGTGCATGTCACGGCGGTGTCTACGATCCGGTCAGCGGAGCCAATGTAGCCGGTCCGCCGCCTAAACCGCTTACAAAGTTCAATGTGGAGGTTAAAGATGGAAGCGTCATTGTCTCAAGAGCCTAAAACACGATCGGCCGCGATCTACGATTGGGCCGACGACCGTCTCGGTCTAACCGAGATCGCCGAAATTGCCAAGCATAAAACGGTTCCCGATCATCGCCACTCATTCTGGTACTACTGGGGCGGAATCTCGCTTTTCTTTTTTATTGTTCAGGTTTTTACGGGTATTTTGCTGCTAGTTTACTATCGGGCGGGTGCGGATGCATATGAATCGGTTCGCCAAATAACCTACGACATTAAATTTGGATGGCTCGTTCGTTCGGCTCATTCGTGGTCAGCCAACCTGATGGTTTTTGCGGTGTTTGTGCACATGTTTTCGGTGCTTTTTATGAAGGCTTACCGCAAGCCGAGAGAATTCGGTTGGTGGTCCGGCCTTGCACTGCTCGGATTGACCATGGTCTTCGGGTTTAGCGGCTATTTGCTCCCGATGGACGATCTCGCATATTTTGCGACCAAGGTCGGACTTGAGATCCCCTCGTCAATACCCCTCGTGGGCGATGTGGTCACAAATATCGTTCGCGGTGGGCAAGAGGTCACTGAGGTCACCATTCAGCGCTTCTTTGCCCTGCATGTTGTGATCCTGCCGTTATTATATGTTCCGTTCCTCGCATTTCATCTTTACATGGTGCAAAAGCACGGTAACGCTTTACCGCCGAGCGAGGAAGCGAAGCCCGAGAGCGAGCGCCGACTTATCCGCTTCTTTCCAGACTTCTTCGCTAAAGATATGGGAATGTGGCTGATCGCATTGAACGTACTTGCGATCTTCGCTTCGATGTTTCCCTGGCAGCTCGGCCCTCAGGCCGATCCGATTGCTCCAGCACCCGCTGGCATTCATCCGGAATGGTATTTCATGAGCCAGTTTCAGATCCTCAAGGTGTTTGGAAATTGGCTTCCTGGTGCGGCCGGCGAGTTTTTTGGGATCGGCATCTTTACAGCGGGCTTGGCTGTGCTGGTGTTCTTTCCCTTTATCGATCCGAGTTCGCAGAAAGGTCAACGGGCCCGGATGGGCACATATATCGCGTTAGCACTGCTATTAGGGTTGATCCTAACGACGATCTGGGGTTACTGGGAGGTTTAACAGCTATGAATTATCCATTTTGGGATGTGCCTTATATTGGAAGCGGTTGGGTGATCGGCGGAATCGCGATCTTCCATATTATGATCTCGCACTTTGCGATCGGTGGAGGGCTCTATCTACCGCTTGCTGAACAAAAAGCTCGACGAGAAGGTCGCGAAGATTGGTTGATCGTCCTACAGAAACACTCTAAGTTTTTTCTGATCCTAACCGGAGTTTTCGGAGCTGTGACGGGCGTTGCGATCTGGTTCGCTATTGGCCTCGCAAATCCAGAGGGGACCAGCACACTTATCCATAACTTTGTATTTGGGTGGGCGATCGAATACGTGTTCTTCCTGGTCGAGCTAACTACGGCGGCTATCTACTACTATACCTGGAACAAGATCTCGCCCAGTCTTCACCTGAAGATCGGCTATCTTTATGCTGCAACTTCCTGGCTGACGCTTGTAATTATTAATGGAATTTTGACGTTCATGCTTACGCCCGGAACCACCTGGCTCGAAGTTGCCGGTACTGGCAACGAAGCCAGTGTTTTCTGGTATGCATTCTTTAATCCTACGTATTTTCCGAGCCTTATACTGCGAACCCTAGTAGCAACCAGCCTGGCTGGCGTCTGGGCACTTGTGACCGCAAGCCGAATCGACGGATTTAAAGACGGTAAACTCAAATCGTCGATCGTTCGATGGTCAGTGAAATGGCTCATACCATCATTTGTCCTGATGCCGGTCGCCTTCGCTTGGTATCTATATATGGTGCCGGAATCAAACCGACAATTGATGAGCCTTGGGGTTTCAACGATCGGGGCCGGGACATTTACACACGTCACTCGGGCAATACTTGTATCCGTGATGGCATCGGCAACGATTGCCGTTTTGGCATATTTTGTTGCATATCGCAACCCGCGCACGTTTAAGCTCGGTTGGGCCGCATCTGTGTTATTTCTTGCTCTCGCGGCTACGGCAGCGACGGAGCAAGCCAGGGAAATGCTTCGTAAGCCATATGTCATTGGCAATTTTATGTATTCGAATGGCATTCGCAGGTCAGAGGTAGAGAAATTCAACACTGAAGGATACCTGGTTCATTCGATGTGGTCGCCACAGGAGGAAAAAACCTCGCCATTCAAGCCTGTGGGTGGAATTTCCGACGAAGCGAAAACGGTAAAGAAGGGCGAATTGATGTTCCTCGGCCAATGTGCTGCTTGCCATACACGAGAGGGCTACAGAGCGATGGAAGGACTGCTCAAGGGACGTGACGAGAAATCGATCAGGAATATCATCCAAACTCTACATGAGTATAAAGAAGACTCGCCGTATAGGGCATTTATGCCTCCACTCGTAGGCAAGGACGACGAGATCGACGCCCTTGTTCAATACTTGCGTACATTGACGCCAGAAACGGGGCGAAGTTTGGAGCCTGTAACACAGGCTGCGATCGTAGACCTGCCCAAAAAGGTCGAATAGGTACCTAATTACATAACCATTTTGATCGATGGCCGCTAAAGGTAGGGTTAAGATAATCCACCGATAGCGGCCGTTTTGCTGAATGATACTTTACGACATAAAGTACTTGACACATGTAATAACTTGATGTAACTTATCCCTACTATGGCGAAACTCAAAGCTGTCAGGACGGATGAGAGAGTGGTGGACGAGCCGGTGAATATCGGCGATCGGGCGATCGATAATCTGCAATTTATCCGCGAGACGATGGAGCGTTCGACGCATTTCACGGCCGTCCCGGGCTATGGAGGGATGCTGATGGGAGCGACGGCTTTGGTCGCCGCGTACATAGCGAACGCGCAGGTGCTGCTGCGCGATTCGCTTGTTACGTGGCTGATCGAGGCCGCTTTGGCTTTTGCAATAGGAATGCTCGCCATGTGGCAAAAGTCGAAGATCGCGGGCCAATCGCTCGTTTCGGCACCTGCACGCAAGTTCGCGATGGGCTTCGCACCGCCGCTCATCATCGGAGTGGTCATCGTCCTCGGCCTTGCAAAGAACGGATATTTTTACGTCATGGCTCCGATCTGCATGCTCGCCTACGGAGCAGCGGTCGTCTGTGGCGGGGCATTTTCGGTTCGGATCATTCCTGTCATGGGCTGGTTTTTTATCGCACTCGGGGCGATAACGTTCGCGATCCCGACCTCGTACGGAAACTTGATGATGGGAGTCAGCTTCGGGCTGCTACACATCATTTTCGGAGCGATCATCGCGAAGAAATACGGCGGCTAATGGAACGCCGGTACCTTGCCGGCCATATTTACACTATGAAAAACATAAGATTACCAATAATTCTTACAACCGCAGCGATGCTGCTGCTCGTCCCTTTCACCGCTATGAAACTCGGCGTTGAGGGTGTTAAATGGACGGCTTTCGATTTTGTTGCGGCCGCAATAATGCTCTTCGGAGCCGGCATTGCGATCGAGATCGCTTTGCGTATGGTCAGGAAATTTGAGTATCGAATCGCGGCCTGTGTGGCAATACTATTCGCCCTTGCGGTCGTCTGGGCGGAACTCGCAGTCGGGATCATCGGGACGCCGTTCGCGGGAAGTTAAGAGCAATGACCACGTGGGAACATAGGACCCATAGAAATTCTGATCCAGCCTATGCTCGCTATGTATCTATGTGGTTGAAACAAACATGAAAAATTCTGCAGTAAAATTTAAGGATGACGGGAAACCGCAAAGCCTGCGAATCGAAAAAGCGGCCGAGAAAGTCTCGAACGACCTCGACAAGGTCATCCACGAACGCATGCGTCTCGGCATAATCTCGGCCCTCGCCGCTAACGCCAAACTCAGCTTCACGGAGCTGAAAACGCTCCTCAACACCACCGACGGCAACATTAGCGTCCACGCACGAAAGCTCGAAGATGCCGGTTACGTAACGCTCGAAAAGTCTTTCAAAGGCAGGATGCCTTTGACGGAGTACAAGATCACGAAGGAAGGCAGGGAAGCGTTGACGCGGTATCTCGACCACATGGAAGCGTTGATCAAGGCGATGAAGGGGAAGTAGTCAGTAGCCAGTAGCGAGTAGTCAGTTTCTTTCTGTCGCATAGCGACAACCGAATTTAGCCGTGGGTGGAACCCACGGAAAGAGTAGCCAGTTTCTTCTGTCGCGGAGCGACAACTGATTGTAGCCGTGGGTGAAACCCACGCAAATAAGGAAAAACACCGCCGTCGCGTGAGCGACGACTGTATCGCACCGTCCGGTTCTATGAGTTCACCCGCAACAAAAATATCTCTTTTGATCGCAAGTCATTTGTTGGCTTTATTTGTGGGGGCCGTCTGTTTTTATCTGGTTTTCGAACCTGTGAGTCTGGTGAGAAGCATTCTTTTCGGAGATGAGATACATAGCCGTTCATCCTTTCCAAGAGAACATATGGCCCGGATATATTCCGTCCCTGGTATAGGCGATCAGCAACTGCTTTTCTTCGTTGACGGGAAAAGGGTCTATCGAACTCCAGACTTCAGGGCTGGCAATGTAAACGAAGGTATTGAATGGGATGAGTCAGGTAAATCCGTTCGATTCGTATCCTCTGGTAAAACTATCTACACATATAACGTCGAAACGGACACCGGTTTTACAGAATAATTTCATGCGATATTCCAACTCACACAACCGCCGAACATATTGGACAGTGCAGATGCTCTTGATGGCTCCGGTTATTTTGATGTGGTGCGGTGTGGCTTATTGGTTCGGGTTTGCGTCGACGGTGATCCTGAAACTGGCATTTCCGGCGATGCTGGCTCCGGTTATGTTTTCGCTGCTGCTTTTGACGGCCCTCGCCTGGACGCTCTGGCACCGCAGCCGCGTGCCGCGTTGGCGTCGTGATGTCAGGCGGACGGATACTGCGATCTGTGTTTTTATAGCATTTTCGATGCTGCTGGTTATCGGGCAGATCATGGGGATGTGAAGGTGAAGATTGTCGGTGAAATTGCGGAACAAATCGACACAAACGGCGTCAAATAGTCTAAACGACTGGAACGCAGGAGCCCTCGCCTGCAAGCTGCCTGCTTTGAGGACGCTGACGAACGTGGTGAGTATTCAAGTTAAGAGAAATTATTGAACATCACGCCGGAGGAACCGGCGTTGCAGCCGAGGGCGGCTGCGTTCCAGTCTAAACATATGAACGCGAAATATCTGGAGGTTAGTGGTCGGACATATTACGCATTCGAGGAGCCGGAATTCATCGGGCCGCAGCAATTGCGATCAGACGAGAAGATGCTGCACGAGATGGATCTGGCGATGCCGACGATAGACAAATATGAACGGGCGCATTGGTCTGGACGGCGATTTGACTGGTTGTTTGGTGTGATCATGCCGTCGATTTGCTTCTTCTTTGATCCAATCGTTTTCAATGGCGGTTCATTTGAGGATGAGCCTTTGCTCGGCGGAATGAAAGGGTTTGCCTATACGCTCAGTTTTGTTTCTGTTCTGGGAACGATGGCCTGGCTAATCTGGGGCGAGAGGTTGCGGGCGTTTAGCATTTTTCTCTCCGGCCTTTTCGCGGTCGCTGGAGTCAGCTCTTTGTTTATTGGAATATTTATACTTCCTTTTAGCCTCATGGGCCTGATCGTTTTGATCGGGGCGCTCGGGTTTACGCCATTTTTTAGCTCGATCGTCTATTTGCGGAACGCGATTGACGCTTATCAAGCCGCAGAGGTTCGAATGGAGCCTCGTGCACTTTTCCACGCCTTCGCACTCTCGCTTTTGGCGAGTGCCATTATTCCATTTTTATTCAACTGAGGAACGCATATGAACGCACGTACAAAAACCGGTTTAGAGATCCTACAGGTTGCCGCAGTGCTCGGAGTGCTCGGCAATGTGTTGCTGCGGGCAACGCCGTGGGGGCTGAATGTGACGCTGTTTAATATAGCGTTTGCGGCGGGGATGATCACGTTGTTGTGGCGTCATGCACCTTCGTTTTTGACGAGACAGACGATCGCATTGTTCGGGGCACTGGTTTTCTTTGCGTCAATGTTCGCGTGGCGTGACGCGATCGAACTGCGAGTCGCGGATACGTTTGCGATCATTACGATCTTGTCGATAATTTTCATTCCCCGGATGAAGATCGCGACGCAGCTCGCGGGTGTTTTTCAGTACGGTGTCGCATTTGTGTGGAGTGCGTTCGGTTCGGCATTCTCGCCGCTTTTGCTTCTTACTTCGGACATCGAATGGGCAAAGATCCCGCGAACCGGAGCCTCGCGACATATCGTCTCGGTGCTTCGCGGGGTGGCGATCGTGACGCCGCTGCTGCTTATCTTTGGCGGGCTATTTATCGCAGCTGACGCGGTTTATGCCGGGTGGGTACAGCGTGTTTTTAACGTTCAGCCCGAGATTGTCGTCACGCACGTGCTTCTGACGGCGGTTTTTGCGTGGCTATCTGCCGGATATATGCGAAGCGTTCTGATGGAGGATTCCGGGCCGATCGGATCGGTAATTCCATCGGTCACGTCTCCAGCACCGGTTCCGGTTGCTGAAACGACAACCGAAGCCTCGCCGCACCTGCCCAACAATCTCACGATCCTCGAACACATCAACCTGTCCGATCCGCCCAACCATCCCGAACCGCCTCGCGATGTCCCGCCGCCGAGGACGGAGACGAAATGGAATTGGGCAACATTCGATAATTCAACTATCCCGGCCGCATTTACGCTTGGGGCAGTCGAGATCGGTGTCGTCCTAGGCCTGATGAATCTGCTGTTTCTCAGCTTCGTGACCGTGCAGGTTCCATACCTCTTTGGTGGGATGGATCTCGTACAGAACACGCCGGATTTTAAGCTGGCTGAATACGCTCGTCGCGGTTTTGGCGAACTGGTCGCGGTTGCCGGACTCGTGCTTCCGATACTGCTCGCGTCGCACTGGCTGGTTCGGAAGGGCTCACGGCTCGCGAGCAATCTGTTTCGGGTCCTCGCCGGAATTCAGATACTTCTTCTCTTCGTAATTATGGCGTCGGCCGCCCAGAGGCTGTTTCTGCTTACCGGGGAATTCGGCTATGGAATGACGACCATCAGATTGTATCCACTGATATTTATGTCATGGCTTGCGATCGTTTTTGTATGGTTCGGGGTGACTGTTTTACGCGGAGCCCGCCAGCATTTTGCGTGGGGAGCGTTATGGTCGGCGTTTTTAATCCTGGGGGCGACACACGTTCTAAACCCCGACGCGTTTATTGTGAAAACAAATATCGCCCTGGCCGAACGCGGTCGAGAATTTGACGCAGTATATAATTCACAGCTCAGCGACGATGCCATGCCTGTGCTATTAGCATCATTCGACATCTTAAACGAAGACGCGCAGCGAACCCTCGTTTCAAATCTGGCTAAACGTCACGCGATGGGGAAATGTGAAGGTGACATACGGAGCTGGAATTTTTCGAGGTCCGTCACACGTCAGATGCTAGCTTCCAATGACAAACTCGTTCGCGAACTGGAAGGTTTTGAGGATCGGCGAATGGATCTAATGCACGGGCAGAGCAGAGTACAGCCATCGACCCAAACGTCCTGCGGCGAACAGAATGACTAGAAAATATTCCGGTTAAGTTAAACGCTGGCAACTATTTACGAATATTTTTCTTGCTATTTGAATGGTCAATCCCTAAAATCACTTCTGTTCTACGCTGAACGGGATTTTAATGAGGGATCTGGTAAAAGAGTATTTGACCTATTGCCGCGTCGAGAAAGGCCTTGCCGCTAATTCGATCGAGAGCTATGGTACCGACCTTGCGCGGCTATCAGCGTGGTCGGCGAAAAATGGACTTGATATGCTGACGCTCGGACGCAGAGACCTTCGCGAATGGTTGATCGACCTTGGTGGTGAAAAGCTTTCTGAAAATTCGAGACGGCGGATCATCAGTGCGGTTCGTGGGTTTTATAAGTTTCTGATGTTCGACGGACACGTGACCAAAAACCCGGCCGAGGACCTTGTCGCACCACAGAAGAGTGCGTATTTGCCGCGTTTTCTTAATCGACATGAGATCGAGACCTTGCTCGCTGCTCCGGACACTTCAACAGAATCTGGATTGCGCGATCGGGCCATACTGGAGTTGATGTATGCGTCGGGGTTGCGTGTTTCCGAGGCGGTGAATTTAAAGATCAATAACGTCGATCTCGATTCCGGCATTGTCACAACCACCGGAAAGGGCAACAAAACACGGCGTGTTCCGGTCGGGGCAAGCGCGGTCGAATGGATAAAAAGTTACCTCGCGATGCGACGAAAAAAAGAAATTGTTGGGATCGAGAATATGTTCGTGAACTCCAATGGCAAACCGCTCAATCGCCAGTCGATCTACGTCTCGATAACGGAATACGCGGATAAATGTGGCTTCACAGGCGTTTCGCCGCATACCTTGCGACATTCTTTTGCCACACATCTCGTGCAGAACAGTGCCGATATCCGATCTGTCCAACAAATGCTCGGCCATGCTGACATTTCGACCACACAGGTTTATACTCATATTACGAACACTCAGTTGAAACGGAATTATGAAAAGTTTCACCCGCGTTCACGCTAAAGCCTTAAAAGGCGCCAATTATCTGCTTTTCCGCGCTTGCAAGCTTTTAAAGTCTCCGCTATCATTGGAAATTTGCTAATTGGCTCAAAAAGTCAGTCGGGGCAATTTAGAAAGATCACGCATGGGTGGTCGAGCGGTCAAAGGCAACGGGCTGTAAACCCGTCGGATTAATTTCCTACGTAGGTTCAAATCCTACCCCATGCACCATTTTTGATAATTAAATGAATGTTGAATTTTTGATTCAATATTCATCATGGTTTGCGGGAGTAGCTCAGTTGGTAGAGCGTCAGCCTTCCAAGCTGAATGTCGCGAGTTCGAATCTCGTCTCCCGCTCCATCAATTTTTTCGCTAGCAGCGAACAAAGTTGGAGCTGCCCAAGTAGCTCAGGGGTAGAGCGCATCCTTGGTAAGGATGAGGTCCCGGGTTCAAATCCCGGCTTGGGCTCCAGTTAATTTTAAAGCGTTAGTTGATCAACTTAAGGAAGAGTAATAGACAATGAGCAAAGAGAAATTCGACCGAAGTAAGCCGCACGTAAATATTGGAACGATCGGCCACGTGGATCACGGTAAGACGACATTGACGGCGGCGATCACGAAGGTGATGTCGAAGCACAACCCGAAGATGGTAGTGCGTGCG
>JBGSQW010000055.1:0-37653 GCA_041737885.1 Pyrinomonadaceae bacterium
TACCGACGGGCACGAACCTCGGCCTGAACACCAGCCAGACGGCACAGGGACGACTCGGCGTACTGCTTGATGCTACGAATACGTATGCAGCAGGCACACGCGGTATCCTGCTTGTGACCTTCACGGTTGCTGCAAATGCAGTAGCCGGAACGTATCCGGTGACCTTCTCGAGCACTCCGACGCCACAGAGCGTTTCGAATGCACAGGGAGCACTGCTTGCTACAACGTACGAGCAGGGCAACATCGTCATCAATACGACAGCTGCTGGTGTCACCGTTAGCGGACGTGTTACGACCGCAAACGGTCAGGCACTTCGCAACGCAACTGTGAT
Organism: Pyrinomonadaceae bacterium; assembly: GCA_041737885.1. Lineage (GTDB taxonomy): Bacteria > Acidobacteriota > Blastocatellia > Pyrinomonadales > Pyrinomonadaceae > OLB17. The sequence goes on from JBGSQW010000055.1 coordinate 332, forward strand.
CATCACTGACTCGGAAGGAAACCGTCGCACGGTTACAACCGGTTCGTTCGGTATCTACACCTTTGATGATGTAGAAGCTGGACAGTCATATGTCGTTGGTGTCAGTTCGAAACGTTTCCGCTTCACTTCGCGTGTTGTAAACGTAACGGACAGCGTCGCTGATGTTAACTTTGTTGGACAGGAATAGTCCTTTCCATCGCATAAACCAAAAAGGCGGCCTTTCGAGGCCGCCTTTTTTATTTGTCCCGACCGTATCTCGGCAAGCGATATATTGACCACTAGCAAATGGGATACTAGAATGGGATTAGGCAAAGTATAATTTTATCCGGTAGTTCATTCGTATGAAAAGATGGTTCCGCAGCTCGATAGTCCAATGTTCATTCGTCCTTTTTATCGGGATAAACGTGGCTTTATCGATCGATGTGAGTGAGACCAACTTTCACGAGATTATCTTCTCGCCTTCGAGGCTGCTATTGTCCGCAGAAAACAAGATATCGTCCGCAGCTTTAGAGGACACTTCGAGCGGAAAGACCGCTTCCGTCGTGATCCTCATGGCTGAGCAAGCGGATGTTAGTGAGGCCTACTCCATAAGTGATCAGAATGAACGCGGCTGGTTCGTTTATAGAACGCTGGTCGAAAATGCTCATCGTACCCAGAAGAACATTGTTGAAGATCTCGAGGCTCGGGGCGTTTCTTTTAGATCGTTCTGGGCGGCCAATATGATCGTAGCGGATCTCGATCGTTATCAAGCGGTCCAGATAGCGGGAAGAAGTGACGTCGCAAGGGTTGATTCAAATCGCCCGGCACGATGGATAGAGCCGCCTGAGATCGCACGCACGGTTGATAGTCCTTTTCGTGCCAATAGTCCGGAAGCGATCGAATGGGGTGTCAACAATGTCAACGCCCCGTCCGTGTGGGCACAGGGATTCACGGGGAATGGGATCGTTGTCGGAGGGCTGGATACGGGCATTCGTTGGACACACGCCGCTCTCCGGTCGAAGTATCGGGGATGGAACGGCAGCTCAGCAGATCACAACTATAATTGGTTTGACTCTGTACACACTGGTGGAGGCGTCTGTGGAGCAAACACAAGTGCTCCGTGCGACGACAATGGCCACGGTACGCACACCGTTGGCACTATGGTAGGCGACGACGGCAGCGGCAATCAGATCGGTGTAGCCCCCGGGGCAAAGTGGATCGGTTGTCGAAATATGAACGTTGGAAATGGAACTCCGGCGTCCTACACCGAGTGTTTCCAGTTCATGATCGCACCGACGGATCTTACAGGACTGAATCCGAATCCAACCCTTCGACCCCATATACTCAATAATTCATGGGGTTGTCCCGCTTCAGAAGGTTGTACGACTCGCGCCGAGTTGGAAACGATTGTTAATAATACGCAGGCTGCAGGTATTTTTGTCCAGGCATCGGCTGGAAACAGCGGTACTAGCGGATGCTCTTCTGTTTCCGAGGCGTTGGCAATATATGACGCATCATTTTCCGCAGGAGCGATAGACGTCAACAATAATCTCGCGGGCTTTAGCAGCCGGGGTCCTAGCACGTATTACAACCCAAACATCTTAAAGCCAAATATTTCTGCTCCGGGCTCGAGCGTTCGATCAAGTACAAGGTCGAGTGATACCGCGTTTTCTATATCGTCGGGTACCTCAATGGCGTCACCGCACGTCGCTGGGGTGATAGCCCTTCTGTGGTCGGCTCGCCCGCAGCTTGTACGAAATATCGCGGCTACCAAAGCGTTACTCCAGACTACCGCTAATCCGGCCGTTACGGTTGCCGCACAGACGTGTGGCGGAATTCCGTCGACCCAGATACCGAATAATTCTTTCGGCTACGGACGTGTTGATGCTCTTGCGGCATTTAACGCTTCGGCTTCATCTACGATCACAGTATCGGGCAGGGTAGTGACGCCAGAGGGCATTGGAGTACGCAATGCCCAGGTTTCATTGACCGATAGTCTCGGAACCAAGCGAACTGCGACGACCAGTTCTTTCGGTTTGTTTAGTTTTGAGGGGGTTCCGGCAAATTCGACTTATTTGCTAGGTGTTTCGTCGAAGCGTTACCGCTTCGCTCCGCAGACATTGGAAGTAGGCTCTTCGAGTGTTTCCGCTCCCGATTTGATCGGCCTACAGTAGATTATTTCAGAGCTGGTTCAATATATGATTCTCTTTTGTCGTACAGTTATAGCGATCCTTCTTGCGGTGCTCTGCACTAGTGCTCAATTGCGTTTTTCAGAAGAGCAGTTTCGTGCGTTCGATGGTGACGGTAACCCTGCAACGGTTGACCAGATAATAGCAGCGGCGGGAGTGAATGAGGCCTTATTTCTCGGCGAACTCCACGATGATGCTGTTGGCCACGCTATTCAGGCCGAGATATTTCGGCGGATCGTCTCACGCTATGGTGAGGAGAGAAAGATCGCACTATCGCTTGAAATGTTCGAACGCGACGTACAGATCGTCCTGGACGAATATTTGAAAGGACTCATTACCGAAAGTCATTTCATGCTCAGTTCGCGCCCCTGGGGCAACTATAAATGGGATTATCGACCGCTTGTTGAACTATCGAAGGAGAAAAAGCTGCCGGTGATCGCTGCAAATGCACCTCGCAGGTATATTAATATGGTTTCCCGCGGTGGACGAGAGTCTCTGAGTGGCCTTTCACGTGAGGCTCTAAAGTCACTGCCGCCGCTGCCATACGCTCAGCCATCAGCCGCGTATTCGGCTAAGTTTAAGGCACTAATGGGGCCGAGCCCGGAGGCTCAGATGGGAATTGACAAGATCCTTGCATCTCAGTCTCTGTGGGATGCGGCGATGGCACATGCCGTCTTTCAGTTCATTGATAAAAATAAAGCACCGCTTGTGGTTCACCTAAATGGCGGATTTCACACCGAGAATAGGTTGGGGACTTTTGAGCATTTAATGCAGTATCGGCCCAAAACAAAAGCGATCGTGGTCTCGGTGAGATATGAGGACGACTTCAATACTTTTGTCGTACAGAAACACAAGGGGCTCGGCGACTATGTGATACTTACTGATGGTAAGCAACCGCGAAGTAAGAGGAACTAAGTAAAGTTAGGTTAGGTCGTACCAAGTTGAACGTTCCCAGTAGGTTTTTTTGAATATGGCATCGGTCCAAAATCCCTTGATCAGATCGATCTCGGGCTCGGAATGTCTTTTGATTAGAACCGTAACCACATCATACCGATGTTTCATATCGTAAACGTCAAAAAGGCGGCGATACACCTTGGCGGTTCGGGCTATTTGCCTTTGTTTTCTTTTATCGACGTTTGAGATGACCGGGGTAAAATCGTCAGATCTTCGGGTTTTGACCTCAATGAAGCAAAGCGTCTCACCGTCCAGAGCGATAATGTCGATCTCGCCGGTGACCGGGGTTCCTTTGCTGTTTCGCCCAACAGGAACGCGGAAATTTGTTAGAACGATGCGAAATCCAGTTGCTTCCAGCAGGTTTACGGCCAGAGATTCCCCTTTAGCACCGAGGATGCTTGTTTCTCGTTTCTCCGTTCCGTTGTCTTGTTGAGTTATCGACAGTGTTTCCGACATTTATTTGTGCAATGAAAAAATATTTTATCAGAGATCTAACTTTGACGGCGGCAATTGCATGCCTTGCTGGAATTGTAACCATTGGACAGACACCGGCGGTTCAGCCGCCTCGAACACCGACGCCGGTGCCTACGCCGTTTGTGGCTCCTCCATTGCCAAAGATCGATCACATCGATAAACCACTGGCTTTTTCATACGACCCGGCAAAACTCGCTTCGCCATTTCATACTGAAAGTGCGAGACGTGGTTCGCGCGTCATTCCGCAGCCTGCCAATGCTACGCTGACCGTACCGAAAGGCTTTAAGGTCAATGTATTTGCGGAAGGCGGTTTTACTTACCCGCGATGGATGGTTCTCGCACCGAATGGGGACGTATTTGTAGCTGATTCACGTGCGAATTCGATCGTCGTGCTGCGCGACAAAAATAAGGATGGGATTGCCGATGAACGATTCGTCTGGTCGAATAAGCTTGCACAGCCATTCGGAATGGCCTTTCATAAAGGGTTCTTTTATGTTGCGAACACGGATTCGATCGTACGATTCGCATACAAGACCGGGCAAACTGCGGCCGAGGGCGAGCCTGAACGAATCGTCGAACTAACTGCCGGGGGATACAATCAACATTGGACTCGGAACGTTATCTTTTCCAAAGACGGCAAGCAGATGTTCGTCTCGATCGGTTCCGCGTCGAATGTCGATGTCGAAGCCGACCCGCGTCGTGCGGCGATCTCGGTATACGATCCGGACGGCAAGAATCATCGGATCTATGCGGGTGGACTCCGCAATCCTATCGGACTGGCATGGAACCCGAAAACCGGCGAACTCTGGACCGCCGTCAACGAACGCGACGGGCTCGGCGATGATCTAGTGCCGGATTACGCTACGAGCGTGAAAGACGGCGGTTGGTACGGCTGGCCTTATTCATATATCGGCAAAAATCGCGATCCGCGAAGGAAAGAGGAAACACCTCTAGTCGATAAAACCATAGTCCCGGACGTCTTGTTTACCTCACACGTGGCTGCTCTTGGCATTCAGTTCTACACGGGCAAGATGTTTCCAAAAGAGTATCAGGGTGATGCATTCGTCGCGTTTCACGGCTCGTGGAACAGGGCAAAGCTCTCAGGCTACACAGTCGTTCGCATTCCATTCGATGCCAAAGGCAAACTGGAAGGGAACAAGTATGAGAATTTCGTCTCAGGCTGGCTGCCGGATGAGAATTCGAATGAGGTGTGGGGACGGCCGGTCGGGCTGTTGGTTCATGCGGACGGTTCGCTACTGATCGCCGATGACGGCGGGCGAAAGATCTGGCGAGTGAGCTACGGTAAGTAAATGATGCGGGCGTCGAAGCTAATTCGACGCCCTCTTTTGTCGGTAGCTTATTTACCGTTAACCGGGTTTATTCTTGCTACTCCGCCGCCAGGGATCTGCACGTAGTAGTCAGTTCCATAACCATTACCTGGCCTGAAGAAATCGGTCGAAATAACCTGAGCACCGCTGCTGAACGCGGCGTTTGCTCGGGTTTTGTCATTCACCTTAGCTTCGTAGGTCTCAATGTCGGAACGGCTACGAGCGATGTAGCCCATCTTCACATATTTCTGGATCTCTTCCTGCCGCGTTATTGCATTGTCCATAAGCAAAACGGCCGCATAGTCGTCTTCGGGTTTCGCATACAGGAACATCGCCCGCTTCTCAAGGTTTGGATGCCCGTAGGCGTAAGCTTGAGTTTTTCCGTCCTTCGCCAGACCACGAGCTAGCAGCATGAACATGATCTTGCCGCGTGCATTATCGAGCGTCGGCCAGTTCTGGGCAAGAGCAGCTTCACGTAAAGTCTTGTATTTTCCACGGATATCATCCGGCGTAATGAGTTTGTTTCGTCCGAGTCCTTCAACGATCTCGCGGTCGAGGTCCGCAAATGCCTTGTCGTCAAATTTCAGAATCTCAGCCGAACCTGGAAAGATCGGGGTTGCCGACTCCTTTGCCTCGAGCTGGATAAAGATCGGCACATGGTTTGGATTCGCATCAGACCATTTCTTCAGCTCGGCGAGTGCCGCTCGAAATGTCGGATAGTGAGAGCGGACATCAAAATCGGACACATGCAGGACCTTGAATCCGGGCTTGTCGAGGCCGGTGCTGTCGTATTCTGCCAAGTCCTTGATCCCTTTTTCACGAAAGAATCGATATGCTGCCGGGTCAGCAAATCGTCCACCTGCCGGATCGTAATAAACATCGATCTCAAGGCTACGCAGCCCTGCATCCAACTGAACGGGAAAAGGGGGATGATCGTATTTTAGCCCCTCTGCCACAGTCATGCGGTTTGGGTGCTCATCCTTCATTTTTTTCTGTTGTTCTGGTGAAAGTGCGGCGAGCTGTTTTTCATACCGTTCCCGGGCGAGTTGATCTACATATGAAAGCACTCTCGGGTCGACCGGTCGAGCGTAACTGTTGTGTGTTCCAATTACCTGCATCTGATTGATCTTCAGATCTTTAGCGGCTTTATCAAATTCTTTTTTGGTCTGCGCAAAAATGGATGACAAACTACTGAGCGAAAGTAGCAGAGTTATAGCGATTACAAAAATTCGATTCATTTCTAATTTATCTCCTATGACCTCAAGATACCGGCCGGAGATTAAATCAGACTTAATAAACCGAAAATTTGTCTTCGCTGTTTAGAAAATAGCTGTAGCCGAAGAAAGTTTTATCATTCGACTAAAATGCCGGTTCTTCGTAAATCCCATAGACATCCCGCAAAGCGACACATATTTCCTCGACCGTTGCATAAGCAGCGACGGCTTCGATGATCGATGGCATTGAGTTTTCGCCGGACTTGGCAGACTGTTTGACCTTTTCGAGCGAGTTGGCGACGGCTCCGTTGTCGCGGATGGATCTGACGTGTTCCATGCGGAGAAGTTGATGGTCGCGGACTCCTTCGTCGATCTGCAGGATCTCGTATTTTGAGGTGCCTTCTTCCATAGCGTATTTGTTGACGCCGACGATGACCTGTTCTTTTCGTTCGACCGCCTTTTGATATTGGTAGGCAGATTCCTGTATCTCACGTTGCGGGAATCCAGCCTCGACCGCTTCGACCATACCGCCGAACCCGTCGATCTTGTCGAAGTAATCGAAACAGCCGTCTATCATTTTCTGCGTGAGCGACTCGACGTAGTAGCTGCCGCCCAGAGGATCAACCGTGTTTACTACTCCGGTTTCTTCCGCGATAATTTGTTGTGTGCGAAGTGCGATCAATGCCGCTTCGTCCGAGGGCAGGGCCAGAGCCTCGTCAAAAGAATCGGTATGAAGCGACTGTGTACCGCCAAGAACGCCCGCAAGAGCCTGGATCGCTACGCGGGCGATGTTATTGAGCGGCTGCTGTACGGTGAGCGAAACTCCCGCCGTTTGCGTATGAAAACGCATTTGCATTGTCCTAGGATTCTTGGCTCCGAAACGCTCTTTCATTGTTCGTGCCCAAACTACACGTGCGGCACGGTACTTAGCGATCTCTTCGAAGAAATCATTGTGTGCATTAAAGAAGAATGAGATGCGCGGTACGAATTCATCGACATCCATCCCGCGATCGACACCGTACTGGACGTACTCCACGCCGTCGCGAAGCGTGAATGCTAACTCCTGCAACGCGGTCGCTCCGGCTTCGCGAATGTGATAGCCGCTGACCGAGATCGGATTGTATTTCGGGACGTGCTTGGTTGTGTATTCGAACGTGTCGATCACGAGCTTCATCGCGGGTTTGATGGGGTAAATCCATTCCTTTTGGGCGATGTACTCTTTGAGAATATCGTTTTGCAGCGTGCCTGATATCTTGGTGAAGTCTGCCTTTTGTTTTTCAGCGACGACCAAATACATCGCAAGAAAGATCGGTGCCGGAGCATTGATCGTCTGCGAAACGGTCACCTGGTCGAGCGGAATTCCATCGAACAAAACCTCGAAATCGGCCAGCGACGAAACTGCCACACCGCATTTACCGACCTCGCCTTCGGAGAGCGGCGAGTCGCAATCGAGCCCCATCAAGGCCGGAAGGTCATATGCAACGCTCAAACCTGTCTGACCTTGTGCCATCAAATATTTGAACCGGCGATTCGTCTCTTCGGGCGACGAAAAACCAGCAAATTGGCGCATGGTCCATAGCTTTCCACGATAACCTGTCGGATGAATGCCGCGTTTATAGGGATACTCTCCCGGAAAACCGATCTCGCTTAAACCTTCCGCATCCGCCGCCGAATACAGCCGGTTTACCGGCTCGAGGCTCACGCCCTCGAACGACGGCTTTCGCTCGGGCGAACGCTCAAGTATCCGGGCGACGGTCTCTGTTTCCCAACGCTGTTTTTCCGCTTCGGCCGATGTTGATGCTTCTTTTATTTCGGGGGTCATGATTATGTTTGTATAAGCTTACATTTTACCACAACGATCTTTGCATCGACCTAGAGTAGCGATGCGGTCTCGTCGGGCAAATTGCAAAAACGCAGGTCTTACGCATACAATTACCGAATGATATTCGTCAGATCCTGCGTAATCTTGGTTATTTGCTCATTTATATCAGTTTTTACCGCTTGCAGTGGTGACTCTAATGTGAATTCGAACTCCGGAAACCGGGCCGTTCGTTCTAACGAAAACGCGAACGTTCCTCGCACCAACGCAGAAGAACTCGGCATGCTCGTAAAGATACCGTACGAGACCGAGGACATCGTCTGGAAAGAGTATCCGTCGAAGCGACGTATACTTGCGATCCTACGATTTTCGCCCGCAGATGCCAACAAACTCACTGCTGAGGCCGGTGGGCCAACTGAACCGGCCACCATCGCTACAGAATCATGGTTTCCTGATGAATTGATTGCTCAAAGCGAGATGAGCGGTGACAACGCCCTCAAAGGAACCTCCTACCCCGCGACCGCCTTTGCGCAGGAGCCATACTCGATCGGGAAGTTGACGCGCGTGGAAGGTACTGATTACTTCATTCTCGAGATGCTTGGAAAGTAGACGTTAGTCTAGCTCGTACCGCTTCAACTTTCGGTAGAGTGTTGAGAGGTCAATACCCAGCATTTTTGCGGCACTCACCTTGTCGTCATTTGCGAACTTTAATGTCCCAAGAATGTATTGTTTTTCAGCTTCGTCCAGGCTTGGCCGCTCACCAGAGATCGCCAAGGCATTAGCACTGGCCTGGATCTTTGCCGGCAGGCTTTCAATATTGATCTCGTCGCCGCTCAGTATTACAGCACGTTCTATGACGTGCTCTAACTCCCGAATATTCCCGGGCCACGCGTAATTGGCTAATGCCTCGGCAGCTTCGAGTGTTAGCGACCGTTCCGGTGCGTTCTGGGAACGGGCAGCTTGGCTGATGAAATGCTTGATAAGCAGCGGAATATCTCCGCGACGCTCACGCAGCGGCGGAATGTCGATCTCGATCACATTCAGGCGGTAAAAGAGATCTTTGCGAAATCGGCCTTCTGCTACTTCTGCCTCCAGATCTCTGTTCGTAGCGGCAACTATTCGGGCATCAAACGTGACGGCTAGGGATGAGCCGACCGGTGTGACCTGATGTTCCTGCAATGCTCTCAGGAGTTTGACTTGGAGTGACGCGGGCATTTCTCCTACCTCATCGAGGAAAAGCGTGCCTCCATCAACCGATCGGAACAGCCCTTTTTTATCCGCAGCTGCTCCCGTGAAAGCTCCTTTGACGTGACCAAACATTTCACTTTCAAGCAGTGATTCGGTGAGGGCTCCACAGTTGACCGCGAGAAACGGCCGTTCGCTGCGTCCGCTATTGAAGTGTATCGACCTCGCTATCAGTTCTTTTCCGGTACCGCTTTCTCCCTGGATCAGGACGTTTGCAGACGTGTCAGCGACCTTGTTCACGAGATCGAAAACGCGGGCAAGAGCATCACTTTTACCAACTATCTCAGAAAAACTATAATTTTTATTGAGTTCGCGCCGGAGCACTCTGTTTTCCCGGAACAGCCGCCGATGCTGGGCAGCGTTCTTGATCGTTTGGACCAGATCTTCGTTAACAAACGGCTTGGTAACGTAATCGTATGCCCCTTTTCGCAGGGCGGCTACAGCCGTATCTACCGACGAGAAAGCCGTCATAATTACCACGATAGCTTCCTCATCGATCGATTTTATTTGATCAAGTAGAAAAAGGCCGTCTCGGCCCGCCATTTTTATGTCCGTTAGCGTAATAAGAATATCATTGGACGTGAAGACATCGATTGCTGTTTCGGCGCTGTCTGCTGTAAAAACCTCGAAACCTGCGGCATCCAGAAGTTGACGCAGAATGCTGCGCATCATCTCTTCGTCTTCGACCACTAGCACTCTATCTTTCGCCATATTCGATTAAAAATTTAAGTCTAGCACACGCTTTATTGTTGGTTCGCCTTCGTGTTAGCATCAAATATCATCTTATTGATTCGATGCGGTTTATCAGATTTACCAGCCTTTTATTGTTGATGACCGTGCTCACGGTCTCCGTTAGTGCGCAGCAGACCAATCCGGTTGAACGCCAGGTGGCAAACCCGATAACCGATACGCCAAATATCAATCCTATCTCGCCAGAGCAAAAAATCGCTGCTCCGAAATCAACCAAAAAACCTAAGGTCGAACAAGAAGGCGGCGATGGTGAACTCGTCGTTTATTCGGATCGGAACAGCGTCGAAGGCGATAAGGACCGGAGAATAGTACGTCACTCCGGGAATGTAGATGCTCGTTATGGTGTTTACCGTATTCAGGCGAATGAGATCGTGATCTATGAGGCTGAGAATAAGATCGTCGCGAGCGGAAGCGTAATATTTGATCAGGGCGATGACCAGCGGATCACCGGGGCCACGGCCGTTTGGAATTATCGGACAAAACTTGGCACATTTGAGGATGCTACCGGGTTTACCAATCAGACCAACGACGGTACGGTGCTCTACTTTACAGCCGAGCGTGTTGATCGGGTTAGCCTGAATGAGATCGTTGTGATCAAAGGCACATTTACCGCCTGTGAGGAGGCGGTCCCAAAATGGAGTTTCACTTCAGATCGGGCCACGATAAAAACCAACGATAAGCTGCGTTTAAAGAACGCGAAGTTTCGCGTAAAGAATTTTCCATTGATCGTCGTGCCATTTGCGTCGATTCCGATCAAGCAGCGTGATCGCAGTTCGGGCTTTCTAACCCCGACCGTCAGCTATTCGCAGAGAAAGGGCGTTCGGCTATCGACCGCTTACTATCAGACGCTCGGTGACTCGGCGGACGTTACATTTCGAGGTGACCTCTACACATCGCGTGGAATAGGCTACGGTATGGATGTCAGGACCCGGGCAAACTCGCGTTCGTATTTTAACTTTGGTTTCTATGCCGTAAAAGATCGCATTTTTGGCGACTCCGCTAGTGCGGCAAATCCTGATCAGGGCGGGTCGATCATCTTCGCGGACGGCGTTCACTACTTCGGGAACGGATTTACGGCTGCGGCCGACGTTCGTCTCACATCCAGCCTTGCTTTCCGGCAGGAGTTTTCAGATGGCGTACAGCAGATCATTTCCCCTATCGAGGTTTCGCAAGGTTTTGTAAATAAAAGCTGGGATGATTACACGCTAAATCTACTTTCACGTTCGCAGGTGATATCGATCCCGAACGTGCGGGAAAAAACGAGAAACTTACCAAGCATAAATTTTGAGAAGCGGCCATCGATGCTTTCGTTTCTGGATGGGGTTTATTTTTCATTCAAAAGCAGTCTAGAGGGCGTCTCGCGTCGCGAAGAGGTCGATGATCTGAACCTGTACCGACAAGTAACGGGCGGCGACCCGGTCATCACGCCATCGTTGTCACAGCGGCTCGATCTCTACCCGCAGGTTACGGTTCCATTTCGGACGAAGTACTTTAATTTCACCGCGAACGGATCTGCTCGCTTCACCTACTATTCAAATTCGTTTAACGACATGCGTCAGGTAGTCGGCGACAATGTCGTGCGTAAATATGGTGAGTTTTCATTCGACATTCGCCCGGTTGCTCTGGCAAAAAACTTCTACGATAAGGATGACAGGTTTCGCTTTCGCCATGTTATCGAGCCGTACTTGACGTACAAACTGGTTAAAGGCGTCGATAATTTTAACCGTATCATCAGGTTTGATCACGTGGATACTGCGACCAACACCAACGAGGTCGAATTCGGTGTCATCAACCGTTTTTACACGCGGCGATATACTGAGGCGGTTACCTCCGAAGCTCAACGCCGGCTCGCTGCTCTGATCAGCGGCAAACCGATAGAGAGTGATAAAGACCAAGACGATACGGAAAATCAGGCTCCCGACGGAAACACTATTTCGACCGAACCTATTCAACCGTATGAGATATTGACGCTGACGGTCCGAGGGAAATACTTCTTTGACAAAACCTTTGGTGGAGCACTGATCGCGGGCCGCCGCAATCAGATCGAACCGATCACAGCACTTAGCTTTTATACCTTCGGCGGCGTTCCGCGTCGTCTTTCCCCGCTCAACATCGACCTTACCTATCGGCCTCAGCGAACAATATTTGCGAGTACCAAGATGGATGTCGGATTAAACAGCGATGGACTCAGAGCCATTTCGGCCACGGTCGGTTATGACTCGTCATTCCTAAAGCTGTTTCAGACGTTTTACTACACTCGAGCGGTCACGCTCATTCCATCACTCGCCCAATACGCCAATCCAGAGGGTAAAGAGCCCGGAACCCTGCGAGGCTCTCAATGGAGCCCGTCGGTCTTCGTGGGTAACCGCGACAAAGGCCTATACGGCGGCTACTCGTTCTTCTTCGACTTCCAAAATCGCCGGGCCAGCCGCCAGAACCCTCTCATCAGTTCGCTAGTTACAGTCGGTTACACCTATGACTGCTGCTCGTTAGCTCTTCAGTATTACAGCTTCAACGTCGGCGTCCGCAAAGAAAACAAGCTCGTTTTCAGCTTTCGTCTAAACGGGATCGGATCGTTCGGGTCCGAACAGTTTGGACAAGGGCTGCGATAACGTTGGTTTTTCTTGCGGTTAATTACCTATTTAAAAGATATAGATTCTGTGCGATGGAATTATAGTGCTCAACAGGAGCAAGATCGTCAGTTAGGATCGCGGCATCGGTGGGGATGTCGGCTGCGTACCGATGTTCGAGGAGAGAAGCGATAAGGGGATCCAGGGTTTGCGGCGTTAAGGTTCGATCCGATCTTGATGCCACGATTATGAGGTTCTGGAGCTTTTCGTCAGGGTACTCCGGATTTACCTTGAACACATGGACCTGCGGAAAAACCTTTCGGTAGGTTGCGAGCTCAGACCGCAGGAACTGGCTGCCTTCGCCTAATATCGCCGATCCGAGGTTAAAGATGATGACGCCGTCGCTCGTTAAAATGCGATGGAACTGAGTTACGGCCTCGAGTGTTGTCAGGTGGTGCGGAACGCTGAAAAGCGAACCGAAGGCATCCATTAAGATCGCGTCGTACGATCCTGATGAGACCCGGTTGATGAACATACGACCGTCTTCGTGAAAGATCTGCATTCTAGGATCGTCTTTCATCCGGAAATGATCCCGGGCGATCTGGGTCATTCGCGGATCAATCTCTACCACGTCGATCTGAGCGGTCGGGTATGATCTGAGGTATTCGCCGGGAAATGAGTATCCCGCACCGCCAATGATCAGCGTTTTAGTGAAATCAGGTTTGTAGTGTCGGATCAAATGGTAGTAGCGGCCGTAATCTAAAACCAGTTCATCGCTATCCAGAAAAGTCGCGGATTGAACAAAGTATGGGTCGGTGGCGAGTGCTCTGATAGGGCGTCCGGTAGCAGGATCTTTGGTTTCGAATACCTGTACACGACTGTACTCAGTGTCGATATCAAAAACGCCGCTATTCGTTCGCAGGATATAGGCACCACCTTCGCTAGCGGCCACGCCGAAGGCAAATAGGATCACGACGGCAATATTGATCTTTGAAATTGCCAGCGGAACCAGCAAGAGGGATAAAAGTATCAGTGTTCCTGCGATCAGGTAGAGCGTGCGTACGCTGCCGAGAAATGGAATGAGAAAAAATCCTGCCGTGAAAGTTCCCACAATACTGCCGATGGTGGAAAGTGCGTAAAGCCTGCCGACCGTTCTACCGGTTTCTTCAACCGTTGTCATCTTTAGCCGCACAGCAAACGGCGTAACAAACCCTAGACAAATACTTGCCGGAGCAAAGAGTAGTAACGCCGCAAGCAGGGCTTTGATCTCGATCATCATCGCTGCTGACGCGATCATCGAAAGCAGAATATCCTTGATCAGAACGGTGACTGAGATCAGGCCGCCCGCTGCAAAAATAACCGATGCGAGAATACGAACATCCGGCTTCTTATCGGCGAGGCGTCCGCCGAACCAGTAACCGAAGCTAAGGCTTGCGAGAACTACGCCGATCAGGCTGGTCCAAATGTACGTGGATGTTCCGATGAATGGCGAGAGGATCCGTGACCCAATGATCTCAAAGATCATAACGAGAGCTCCGCACGTGAAGACGGTGATCTCGAGAGCTGATTTCTTGTAGATCGTTAGCATTTATCAGTAAAGAAAAACACGAGACCACCTGAGCGATCTCGTGTTTTGTCACCAAGTTAAAACAATACTAAACCCCCGCAGCTGAGGCATTTACAAACGTCAACCACTCCGCACCGCCCGGTGCAGGCCGAGTCGCATCGAGGATCTTGAAGAATTCGGTCTGAAGCCGTTTAGTGATCTCGCCGCACTTACCCGAGCCGATCGTGATGCGATCTACGGCACGGATAGGCGTGATCTCAGCGGCGGTACCAGTGAAGAACAGCTCATCTGCGAGATAAAGAGCAGCTCGCTGAACGGTGGTCTCGATGACTTCGATGCCGAGTTCGCGGGCAATTTGAATAACAGAGTCACGAGTTATGCCTGGCAAAATTGAGGCTCCGAGCGGAGGCGTGATCAGTTTCCCTCCGTTGACTAAGAAAAGGTTTTCTCCTGAGCCTTCGGATACATATCCACGGTCGTCGAGAGCGATACCCTCGGAAAATCCACCCAGCAGAGCTTCCATTTTGATCAGCTGCGAATTCATGTAGTTCGCGCCGGCCTTTGCCATCGCGGGCAGGGAATTCGACGTGATACGGGTCCAACTCGAAACGCACACGTCGATGCCGGTATCGAGAGCCTCTTCTCCGAGGTACTTGCCCCATTGCCATGCGGCAATATACGAGTCAATCGGATTGTTCAGCGGGTTAACGCCGAACGCTGGTTTTTCCAGATCGAGTCCGCGAATGATGATAGGGCGTAAATAGCAGGAATCAAGGCCGCTGTCGGCGATCAAGGCCACCGCAGCATCGCAAAATTGGTCTCGCGTGAAGACAGGTTCCATACGATAGATCTTGGAGGAATTCACCAGCCGCTGCATGTGCTCGGCGAGACGAAAAACGGCCGGGCCCTTTGAGGTATCGTAGCAGCGAATGCCCTCGAAAACGGAGGAACCGTAGTTAACGACGTGCGACATCACATGGATATTTGCATCGTTCCAGTCGATAAACTCACCGTTCTTCCAAACCTTGGAAGCGATCTTCATTGTATTAACGTCTTTTGAAGCCATAAAAATTTACTAAGGTAGAGTGTTTGAAAATGTGTGTTTGGACAAAGGATGATTGTATCCCACGACCAAATAGTGCGCAACAAACGGAAAGAATAGAAAAGGGCGGAGAAAGATTCTCCGCCCTCACTGACCTGTTTTTGATCAGATTTGTCAGAGTATCGACAAGACGGTCGACGTGTCGTCCAATCTGGATTGGAACGTGACCCCGTCAACTGTGATCGTCAACACTACCGGTACATCGCCCGCACGGAACAGTTGAGTCGGTAACTCAAAATCGATCGTATAGATGCCCGGTTCGACCAGTACGGCATTGGTTCTAAAGCTGGATCCCACGACCGCGGCATCCCTGAGCCTCGCTGTGAGAACGGCAGATGTCGCTCCTTCAACTCCAGTCACATAAAGCCGTATCACGCTGGTGACCAAAAGGTTACTTCGCCTCTTAACCGTCTTGATCGCGAACGGCTCCGTAGTCAGTATCGAGTTTGTTGCATTAAAGGCTTTGGCTCTGCCCAGCGGGCCTATATTTCCATCCTTAGCAAAAATATCGGGCCTTGCCGGCACGATCGTGACCCAGCTCTTCATCAGCGTCCCATTGTTGTGTATGACGATCGGAAGTACGGTACCCGTCACGGCACTGCCAATAGCTGGTGGTACGACGAATTCGATCCTTCTGCCGCCAACCGATCGAAGTCCGCACGCGGCACCATCGATGGTGACAGAAACACCGCTCAATTCGATCGGCAGCGTGAAACTACGCGTTAGCGAACCGTTCGCAGTCTTTGGTACGATCGGCGTATCGGTAGCGGTGTACTCCATGATCGCAACCATCCCGGGCGATATGCCAAGGACTGCCGCAGGAGTTACCGGCGTCGGCGTCGGGGTTGGCGTACCAGTTGGTGATGCCGTCGGCGACGGGCTCGGCGTTGGAGAAGGCGTCGGTGTTGGTGTCGGAGTTGGCGTCGGAGTTGGTGTTCCAGTTGGTGTTGGTGTCGGGCTTGCCGTGAACAATATCGGCAAACGGCTGGCACCGGTGAAGAAATTGGTCGTTACCGTTGTTTCCGCTGCAACGGTCGGCTGCAAAAGGTAATAAACCTCGGACTGCGTATCGCTGTTCCCGGTACCAAATTCTGTCAACGCAATATTAAATGCCATCCTGCGCAGCGAATTACTTGGCAGCAACTGTGTCGAGGCAATGAAATTAGATGGCGTCGGGAATTTTGCCAGTCTCTTGAATGTTGCCGTGGAAGCGGCCACGTTCAACGGATACGAATAAACCTGTGATGGCCTGACAATGTTGTCATTCAGGCCTTCAGAATCAGTTGTCGGAATAGTGCCATCCGGCTTGATATTGAGCCTTGTTTCGAGAACAAGAGTTGATGGCGAACCGTTGGCGTCATTGTCGGTGAAGCCGGGATAATGGGCTACGTCACCACCAGAAGCGTCCTCGTCCGCGTCACTACGAGGCCCTATTCGCCGGAACGAGTTTCCGGTTGCGTCATAGAGATACAGAGCAAATGATGTGTAACTGGTTCCGGAATTCTCGTTTGCGAGGTCAGCGTACGAATCGAAGGCGATGTAACGGCCATCACGGCTCATACGGCGTCCGAGGTCGAGGATATTCACGGGATCGCCTACATTCGTCGAAGTGGTTGTTGTGACCTGTTTCTTAATAGTGGCTGACGTTGGGCTTCCGCCGACCAGGTCCGCGAAATAAAGCTCTTCATTACGGCTCGCAAGCGGATTTGCCCCGCCAGTCATGCCCACGATCGGATTCTCGGCCGTGCTGGCGAACAGCACGCGCTGGCCGTTACCGGAAATAGTCGGGCTCTTACTGTAGATCGGGTTCGAGATCACACCTCTCGGCGTCTTTGTGACCTGGCCCAATGTCGCGGAACTTCTTACGTAGGTAAAGATCTCGTCATTATCTTCGGCAGGGAAAGCATTGCCGACCGTAGGAACGAGGTCGCGGGTCGAAACAAAAGCGATCACGCTGCCATCGTCATTGATGGTGACATCATGATTGTCATCGGCTACGAAGGCTCCAACAGACGTTGATGCTGCCCTTGGCAGCTGGCTCGGGTCCGAATTGGTCACGCGAATAAAGTTGCCGCCCGCAAGCTGAACCAGCGGGATCTCGTCGCCCGAGGAAAGATTCGAAACTTCGGAGAAATTCGGTATCTGATATAGCCAGATCTCCATGTTGCCGTCAGCGGTCAATGGATTGGCAGCTGGGGTTGGCGTTGGAACAGGTGTCGGCGTTCCGGTCGGGGACGGCGATGGACTCGGTGTTGGAGTCGGTGTCGGCGTTGGCGTCGGACCTATCGGGGTAGGCACAGGCGTTGGCGTCGGGGTCGGTGTCGGAGCTGAAAATGAATCACCGTAGAAGAATCCCGGATTCGTCGCATTCGGCGTCAGCGGACGTGAAGTCGTGGCATTCGAGCTGAATGCGATCCATTTGCCGTCGTTGCTGATCACCGGACGTGTATTGACTATCGTGACTCGAACGTTATCAAAGGATGCAGCGGCAAGCGGGTTAAATAGCACGCTCTTGGTATCCGTGATCTGAAAGATGCGTCGCTGTGCATAGTCGAAAAGAAATATCTCGAGATTGCCATCCGTGTTTCGCGGATTCTCGGTTGCGATATTTCCGGTCGATTCAAAGACGACAAAGCGGCCATTTCCGCTCATTCCGCCCGCGAACGATTCAGAAACGGAATTCGAAAGCTGTGCGATAACAGAATCGACTTGGCCAAAAGTAGCCATCGCGAACGTGTTGATCAGGATAAATGCTGAAACAAGGAAAGTAAGACGAATCGTCACAAACTCCTCCAAAATACGGATCATATATAATTGCGGGCGGCTAAATACCGCCTAATCGGTCAACGTACTCAAAACACTCAATTTTATGTGCATCAAGAGTGTTCTGCAAGGTGGTGACAGACAAAAACGAACGGTTTCTTCAAATTCAAGTGCTATGATGCGGCTATGTTGAGTTCGGGTTGTCATTTTCGGAGAGCGATATATCATTTAGACAGTTAAAGATGACCAAAAAACTGAAAATCATGATAGTCGCGGGCGAGGCGTCGGGTGATTCTCACGCAGCGAAGCTCGTAAACGCACTCCGTGAGGCTGAACCTGAGACCGAGTTCGAATTTTTCGGTTCGGCCGGCCCAAAGATGCGTACTGCCGGCGTCGATGCTGTCGTTCAGGCGGACGAACTCTCGATCGTAGGAGTCGCCGAGATCGCGAGGGCTTTGCCGATGTTTTGGGCGGCGTTTAAAAAGTTAAGTGCGGCGGCTCTGAAGAGGGATCCTGACGTCGTCGTGCTTGTTGATTTTCCCGACTTTAATCTTAAGCTTGCCAGGTCGTTGAAGAAGCGCGGCGTTCGTATCGTCTACTACATCTCGCCGCAACTATGGGCATGGCGGAAATACAGGGTGGCATCGATACGAAAGTATGTCGATCTGATGCTCACGATTCTGCCTTTTGAACAAGACTGGTATTCCCGAAATGGGTTTGATCGAGCCCAATTTGTTGGAAATCCCCTAACCAATGAGGTTGTGGCTACTCGATCAAAACAAGCCCTGTGCTCCGATCTAGGTCTCTCTGAGGATAGGCCGGTGATCGCTTTGTTGCCCGGCAGCAGGCATAACGAGATCGTCCGAATACTTCCGGTGATGATCGAATCAGCTCTTCAAATTGAGGCTAAGCTGCCTGACGCTCAGTTTGTAATCGCCGTTCGGCAGGGGAAAAACAGGATCGATGTCAATGCGATCGTTGCTTCACAACGTCTGCCGAAGTCGCTGCATATAGCCGAAGATTCCACCTATGACGTGTTGTCGGCAGCCGATGCGGCAATCGTCACAAGCGGAACTGCGACGCTTGAAACCGGAATAATCGGCACGCCGATGGTCATCGTTTACAAGACATCCGTGCTGAATTACGTTCTGCTCAGACCTCTGATCTCCGTCGAACATTACGGCCTGATAAACCTTATCGCGGGAGAAAAGGTCGCCAGGGAATTGATCCAGGACGATTTCAACCCGTCGGCGACCGCTGCCGAAGTGATGCGTTTACTCGAACCAGAATCTAACGTTAAGGTACGCGACGATCTGCGGCGGGCGACATCTAAGCTAGGTACCGAAAGCACAGCCCGCCGAGCAGCAACGGCGATCGTAAATTTGATCGACGAATGAGCAATAGAGTTGTGATCGGCTAGTCTTTTTTTTGTGGACGACGGGCCTGGATAATGCGCTTGCGATACTCGCGAATAGGTTCGACCGGAATCCCCATCCAGAACCCCGCACGGATGACCTTGTGTGGGAAAACCGACGATTTAGCACCGATCATTGCTCCGGGCATGATCGTAACATGATCAGAAATGCCTACCTGGCCTGCGATGATGACATCGTCACCGATGATCGAACTTCCGGCAATGCCACTTTGACCCGCGATCAGAACACGTTTTCCGATCTGCACATTGTGGGCGACGTGAACCAGGTTGTCTATCTTCGTCCCATCTCCGATCCGCGTTGTTCCGAGCGATCCGCGATCGATCGTGCAGTTAGAGCCTATCTCGACGCCATTGCCGATCTCGACCGAACCGAGCTGCGGAAACTGCACGTGTTCACCACTCTCATCCCTGACGTAACCAAAGCCATCCGAGCCGATCACGGTTCCGGCATGGATCACGCAATCGGAACCAATGGTAACGCCGTCATAGATCACGCAGTTTGGGTGAATGATGGTCGATGATCCGATCTTCACATTAAGCCCAACGCGGACCCCGGCGTGGATCTGCGACGATTCACCGATGTTTGAGCCTTCACCGATCGATGCATAAGCCCCGATCAGGATCGCATTTACTGTTGACATCGTCGGTACATAGGCAGTTCCGTGCCAGCTTCTGACTAATTCGACGGGATGTAAAATACGTGCGATGCGGGTGAAGGCGAGCTTGGGATCTGCAATTTTGATCAGAGCAGCGTCGGAGGCCGCTTCAAAATTATTCGGAACAATCACACCGGAAGCTTCGGTCACGAAGGGCTCGCACCTCGATTGGAAGGATAACTGTCCGGCTTCGGCACTTTGCAGCGAGGCGACGGCGGATATCTCGATATTGGGGTCACCGACGAGACTGGCAGATAGGAATTCAGCGATCTCTTTCGTCTTCATTCCTAACAATGTAAATGGTTTTGGCCGAAAAGTCAGTTATACAGTGTGCCGTTCGACCTCGTTAATGATTGTTTGAAGAAAGATTTCCATGCCCTGGATGCTGAAGCCATCGAGGCCCTCGAGATGGCGAAGGATTGGAGCGGCTTCGCTGTCGAGAAAGTCGAGGTCGGCTACGTCGATGATGATATGGTTGCCGGTTTCAGCTCGAATGCTCGCACCGATCCGTTCGAGCAGGCGAGCGTCTTCGCCGAGCAATTCTCCCTCGATCCGTAGCGTGGTCGTCCCTCGCTCATTGTCATCGATCTGATTGATCTGTGTTGCCATGTTTTGACGATTAGATGCCGATATTACGAAAAACGCAACCCTAGGTTTCGATAGGAGCAGATTTTTTTATCACTAGAAATACACCTATGAAGATCAATGCCGCAGCTACCGCAAATTTAAAGTCCACCTTTTCGCCCAGAAAGATGACCGCCAGCAAAAATCCGATCAATGGCTGAAGGTAGACAAAGACGGCGACGGTCGAGGGATTTACTCTGGCGAGAGCCCAGGCATTGAGAAAGTAAGGTGCTGTGGTCGCTATAACTGCGATATATAGAACCAGCAGCCAAATGCCGGATGTGACTACCGAAACATCGATCGCCGATAGCGATACGGCTCCGAGCGGAACACAGATGATCGACGCAAAGACAAATATCCACATGATCGAGCGAAAAGCTCCGTTTCGCGTAACGATATCCTTGGAAATAGCGACGTAAATTCCGTAGGACAGGGAATTAAGAATGACGAGAATATCGCCGATCGTGGTTTGAGATGAGAATGATGCATTTCGCGGATCTATAAGAAAAATAACACCGATCGCAGCCAGGAAAATGCCGATCACCTTGATAGGCCGGGCTTTTTCGCCGCCAACTATAAATCCAACGGCGAGCGTGAAGATAGGGATCGTAACAGCCAGCAGGGAAGTATTTGAAGCTTTTGTCAGCGAGAGCCCGGTAACAAAGAGAAGTTGATTAGCTGTAACCGCGATAAGGCTCATCGCAGCAAGCTTTGCGTAATCCGCCCTGTCCTTAAGCCATAGCCTTCCACGAATAGACTGAACTACCACCAAAATGAAAGCCGTGATACCAACACGGAAACCCACAAGGGCTACCGGAGGGATCACGGCAAGAACTACTTTACCTATTACCGCCAACGAGCCGAAGAAAACCTGCACTCCAATGAGAGCCAGATATGGTGCGGTCGATTCGTTGCGTTCGGTCACCTTAAGCCAGCATCATTCCTGGAGATTCGAGCATTTGCTTGAAGGTTTGCAGGAATTTTGCCCCGGTCGCACCGTCGATGACCCGATGATCGCACGACATCGTGACGTTCATGATACTGCGAATCACGATCTCGCCATTACGAACGACGGGCATCGGCGTGGCACCACCAACTGCAAAGATGCCGGCCTCGGGTGGATTGATGATCGCGGTAAACTCTTTGATGCCGAACATGCCGAGGTTCGAGATCGAGAAGGTTGCCCCTGTGTACTCTTCCGGCTGTAGTTTTTTAGCTTTCGCTTTTGCCGCCAGATCTTTGATCTCTGCCGAGATCTCGAGGAATCCCTTGAGATTGGCACCGCGAATAACAGGCGTGATCAAGCCTTCGTCGATCGCAACCGCTACGCCGATGTCGGCCTGCTGGTAAAAGCGGATCGTTTTGTCCTGGTACGACGCATTTACAAATTGATGTTTGACGAGCGACATTGCAGCGGCTTTGACGATAATGTCGTTAACACTGATCTTTTGATCTTCCTTGACCGAAGCATTGACTTGTTTTCGAAGTTCAAGCGTCGCGTCCATCTCGATCTCAACCGTCAGATAAAATGTCGGGATCGGTCCGATCGATTCGGCGAGGCGGCTCGCAATGATCTGCCGCATTTTCGATGTATTTTCGTCATGGAATGGCGAAGCTCCGACGATCGTCGATGCAACAAACTCTTTGGCAGGTGCCGCAGCAGCAGGCGACTGTCCGCCTTCCATCGCAGCCTCGATATCACGTTTAATGATACGGCCGTTCGGTCCGCTGCCAGTAATCGATTTCAGATCGACACCATTCTCCGCCGCCATACGAGCCGCGATCGGTGACACGATCATTCGACCGTTATCGGAAGACGGTGCCGGGGTAGGAGCCGGAGCCGGAGTAGACCCTGGGGGGGGGGGCGAAGTCTCTTTTGCTTCGACTTTTTCCTCGACTGGCTTCTCTTCCGCCGCCGGAGCAGCTGGCTTGGCAGAACCATTCGACGCCACCTCGGCCAGCAATCCCGAAATATCCTCGCCAGCTTTACCGATAATAGCAATAGCTTCGCCGAGCAGTGCTGTTTCGCCAGCACCTTTCAGGATCTTGAGTACGGTTCCGCCAGAAAGGGCGGTCATTTCCATTGTTGCCTTATCGGTATCGACTTCAGCGAGAGTTTCGCCCGACTCGTAATTTTCGCCTTCGTTTTTGACCCAGCGAGCGATCTGGCCCTCTTCCATAGTGGGCGACAGCTTCGGCATTAAGAATTTTTCAGCCATAATAATCCGTTAGATTTGTCCGTTATTTCGGTCGAAAAGCCTTCCATTGTCCGCTTATATCATCGCAACAGTCGTACGGTTCGATAATTTGTCTGTTCGCGGTCTTAAAGGTCACGTGCTTAATATTCCTTGTGGATTGTGGAGTCGGTGGACTCGCGTCTTTAGGTTTAAGCCACAATTCAACTTCTTGATTATCTCTGTAACCGCCGTGAATGACTACAATACGTTCCCGATCGAACCGGGAACCCGCAATCTTGAGTTCGATGCCTCGAAAGTGACTTTCGATTTCACCATAACGGCACGTTTTGCCGCAGAAAACGAAGACATAGCCCATTGCAGCTGGCTGGTTTTTAAGTTGTATAAAAAAATTATCAAATCTCGCACTTCTGTCTTCACCGTTGGCCTTTCCAAAGGAATCAACGGGAATCGAAGTCGGCACATTCTTGTTTTCCTGTGCGTAAACAGATGGCAGCAATATCAGTGCAGTAACCAAAACAATCTTTAAGTTTTGCAACATTACCTTACAAATAACAAACTTCCTTAACCGCTGCCACGATCTTAGCCACATCAGGTAACGCAAGAGCTTCCAAATTCTTAGCATAAGGATTCGGTGCTTCCGCAGTCGAAATTCGTTTGACCGGAGCATCCAGATAGTCGAACGCGTGTTCCATGACCGTGTGCGATATCTCGGCTCCGACGCTGGCGAAATAATGTGATTCCTCGGCGATCACCAAACGATTAGTTTTCTTCACCGAGTTCACGATGGTGTCGACGTCCAGCGGTTTGATCGTTCGCGGATCGATAACTTCGACAGACAGGTCAAATTCCTGCTGTAATTTCTCCGCCGCTTCAAGCGCAAGTGGCACAGTCATCGAACGGGCGACGATGGTGCAGTCGGTACCTTCGCGTTTAACGTCAGCGACGCCGAGCGGGATGATGAAATCTTCGTCATCTGGAACCTCACCCTTGTTGCCGTACATGCGTTCCTGCTCGAGGAAAAGCACGGGATTGTTATCGCGGATAGAGGCTTTCAGAAGCCCTTTAGCATCGGCGGCAGTCGAGGGCATGACAACCTTTAGCCCCGGAAAATTTGCGTAAAAAGCTTCGAGTGCCTGTGAGTGCTGCGACGAAACCTGATATGCAGATCCATTCGGTCCGCGGAATACCATCGGAACGTTAAACTGTCCACCCGACATGTAAAGCATCTTCGCTGCGTGGTTTATTATCTGATCGGCCGCGAGGATCGAAAAATTCCACGTCATGAATTCGATCACCGGGCGTAACCCAGCCATCGCCGCACCAACACCGATCGCCGCAAACCCAAGCTCCGTGATCGGCGTGTCAACGACCCGCTTGTCACCAAACTCCTTCCAGAGCCCACGTGTGACTTTATAAGCGCCATCATATTCAGCAACTTCTTCGCCCATGACGAAAACCTTTTCGTCCCTTAAAATTTCTTCACGCAATGCTTGGTTCAAGGCATCGCGAATCGTAAGTACCGCCATAAATATATTTCGTGTTGTAAGCCTGCGTTAACTAGTCCGCGTAAACATCGGTCATTAACTCGCTCGGATCCGGGAACGGACTTTCCTCGGCAAACTTCACCGCTGCCGCGACCGCTGCCATCGCTTCTTCCTCAATCTTGTCAAAATCTTTGTCGCTAAGTACCTTCGCTTCTTTCAGGCTGTCTTTGAAAAGGACGATCGGGTCGCGTTCCTGATATTTTTTGATCTCGTCGCGAGTTCGGTAATTTCCCGGGTCTGACATCGAGTGGCCCATGTATCTGTAGGCTCTGATCTCGAGCAGCGTTGGCGAACCGTCTTTTCTTGCACGCTCGATCGCCCGCAGCGTTGCGTCGCGAACGGCCATTACGTCCATTCCGTCAACGAATTCATTCGCCATTTCAAAAGCTTCCGCTTTCTTCGCAATGCTTCGCGAAGACATTGCTCTTGCCTGCGAAGTTCCCATTCCGTATTGGTTGTTTTCGCAGATGTAGATGCAGGGAAGTTTCCAGAGTTGGGCCATGTTTAGGGATTCGTGAAAAATACCCTGATTTACTGCCGCTTCGCCAAAGAAATTAAGAACGACCTGATCGGTGCCTTTGTACTTCGCGGCATATGCCATTCCGGTCCCGACGCCGATCTGGCCGCCGACGATGCCGTGGCCGCCGTAGAATTCGAGTTCCTTAGAGAACATGTGCATCGAGCCGCCTTTGCCCTTTACGCAGCCGCCTTCTTTGCCATACAGCTCGGCCATCACGCTTTCCGGTGTCATGCCCTTAATCATAGCCTGCACGTGATCGCGGTACGAGGTGATGACCATGTCCGTCGGCTTAAGGGCCATCATCGAACCAACGCCAATGGCTTCCTGGCCGATATAAAGATGGCAAAAACCGCCGATCATTCCCATGCGGTAAACCTCGGCGCATTTCTCTTCAAAACGACGTCCGAGCACCATCTGATAGAGCATCTGTCGAAGTAATTTCTTGTCCGTCTTCTTGATAGACTCTAGCTGCGATCGTTTACGAGCGTTGTATTCCGCTATAGCCTGTTCGACGTCGACAAAGTCGGTCGATTCCAATTTCTCGACCGGTTTGGTGGTTTTGTGACCGTTACCGTTCGTCGCTGTTTTCGACGTTTTAGCCGCCGTTTTTTGACTAGTTACTGCTTTTGGCAAAATCAGATCCTCCGTAGGAATAAAAAAGCGTAAATCCGCATTTATTCTTGTGTTCGTTATTATAGGCGAGCAAAGGGATTTACGCAAAAGATTCAAGTTCTGTTTGTGTGTTCGCCTAACCGGAAATGATATAGTTTTTAGTAAGTTTACAGGCATGAGTAAAGCGGTTTACAAGATTATTTTCTTCGTTCTGTTGTTCGCGGTTTCAGCGTTTGCGCAGAATCCGGCTAAATGGTCTCTAAGCTCAGACGCAAAAGATAAGAGTTTAAAGAGTGGCGAGGCTTTCACGGCGAAACTCACTGCTGAGATAGACGAAGGTTGGAAACTTTACTCGACCGAGCAGCCCGATGGTGGTCCGATCGCGACAACGATCAAGATCGCAGAGGGACGGCCGTTTGAGATAGTCGGGAAGGTCGTCACCTCGAGATCTACGAGCAAGCTCGATCCGCTATTTACCGGCTTTGACGGCAAGCCTCTGGAAACAAAGTATTTTACACAATCGGCGACCTTCACCGTTCCGGCAAAGGCAAATGCTGACGTAGCTGGAATCGAGTTCGCGACAGACGTTAGGTTCCAGTTATGTAATGACACCGTCTGTCTTCCGCCAAAAACGCTGCGGGTCACGTTTGGCGGGGTCGAGGATGTCAAGAAAGCAACGGCCTCGCCGGTCGTCGCTTCTGAACAGGTATCGCCTACACCTGCACCAATTACGGCAGCCCAGCAAACGCCAACCGATCTTTGGCCCTTTTTGTGGCTCGCGGTCACGCTCGGTGCGTTGTCATTGTTGACACCATGCGTGTTCCCGATGATCCCGATCACCGTTTCTTATTTTACAAACCACTCCGGCGGCAGCCGGGCGCGATCGATCAGGCTTGCCTCGGTTTACTCGCTCGGGATAATCGCAACCTTCACCATCCTCGGGATGCTGCTGGCGATCTTTGTCGGAGCGGCGGGGATCAACTTATTTGCCGCCAATCCCTGGATAAATATATTGATCGCGGCAATTTTTCTATTCTTTGCCTTTAATCTTTTCGGAGCCTATGAAATAACGATACCGACGAGCATTCTGACCAAGCTCGATGGTCTGACGCGCAGTAAAGAGGGCGAGGGAAGCGGTATTGTTGGAGCCCTTCTGATGGGGCTGACGTTTACGCTCACGTCGTTTACCTGCACGTCGCCATTTGTCGGAACGATCCTTGTCTCGGCTTCACAGGGTGATTGGCAGCGGCCGCTCTTGGGTATGCTGGCTTTTTCGACCGTCTTTGCCCTGCCGTTTTTTGTCCTCGCTCTTGCACCGCAAATGCTCGCACAACTACCGCGTGCCGGCGGATGGATGAATTCGGTCAAGGTCACGATGGGCTTTCTAGAGGTTGCCGCCGCGATGAAATTCATCTCGAACGTCGATCTCGTATGGAAATGGGGTATCTTTACCCGCGATGTTGTTCTATCAGTTTGGATCGCCGTTGGCGTAGTTTTATCGATCTATCTACTGGGCAAATTCCAGCTATCGCACGATTCTAAACCGGAGCGGCTCGGTGCATTCAGGATGTTTGCGGCGGTTGTTAGTTTAGCCGTTAGTTTCTATCTGCTGACCGGCCTTTTCGGGGCAAGGCTCGGCGAACTCGAATCATTTCTCCCTCCCGATCTCGAAAAGTCATCCGCACGCGTTTTTGGCAAAGGTGAGGAAGAACTTAAGTGGATCAAGGACGACTATCCTGCGGCTCTGGCGAAAGCAAAGGCCGAAAACAAGCTGGTTTTCCTGGACTTCACGGGCTATACCTGTACGAACTGCCGCTGGATGGAGGCAAATGTTTTTCCAAAAGCCGAGGTTGAGAATGAGCTGAAAAAACTCGTACTTGTCCAACTCTACACGGACGGAGAAGGCGAAATATACGAACGCCAGCAAAAGATGGAGCAGGACATGTTTGGGACTGTAGCATTGCCGTTTTACGCCGTTTTGGATGGAGACGGCAACGTAAAAGGGACATTTCCGGGCTTGACCAGGAACGTTTCTGAGTTCGTTGACTTTTTGAGGAAATCGCAAGAGAATTGACCAGGAAGCTGGCAATGAAATCTTACAACATCCATCAATTGATCTCTGGCTTGAACGGTATTTCGGACGACGATTTTACCTGTGACAATGTCTATAATTATCTCGGCGAGTCTCCGGTCGAGATCGATTCGATCGTCAGATATCTCCACTGGAGCGACAAGTTTTACACCCGAAATCTGATACACAAGAATGATCGTTTTGAGGTGATGGCGATCTGCTGGGAGAAAGGTCAGGTCTCGCGCATACATAATCATTGGGATCAGAAATGCTGGATGATGGTACCTATCGGACGGCTTCAGGGGCAGAATTTTGCCGTGCAGGAGATCGATGAAGCTCGCGGCCATTGTAAGCTCATTGAGACCGATGCCTTCGAATTAAAGGATTGTCTTGCTGCAAAGGTCGAACTCGAAGAACCCATCCACCAGGTGCTTAACCTTCCGGAGTTTGACGAGCGGGCTGTTAGTATCCACATCTATTCCAAGCCCTATGACCGCTGCTTATCGTACTGTCGGGATACCGATACCTTTAAAGAGGTCGAGCTTTTTTACACCAGCATCGACGGCAAGCTTTGTGATGGAATAGCACTCTAAAATGCAACGAAACCGCCTCGCTCAAATTGCGGCTTTTGGTTTCCTGTTCGCCTTATTTATCGCTCTCCGCATAACGAAGATCTCGGATTCGTGTCTTTGGTTCGACGAGATATTTAGCGTTCACGCAGCCTCCCAACCGTGGGGCTCGATCCTCTCCTTCATATCCGTTGATCTTATCCACCCTCCATTTTTTTACTTACTTCTAAAGCTTTGGATAACGGTGGGCGGAGACGGGGCTGTGTGGCTTCGAATCCTGCCGATGATGCTTTCGATGTTTGCGGCCGTACCGCTTATTTGGCTTCTTAGAGAGTTAAAGCAAAGTATTAATGTGGTCGCGTTTGTCCTTTGTATTTATGTAATTAGCGGGTCTGTCTTAAAGTATTCTCTTGAGGTTCGGATGTATAGCCTAATGCTTTGCCTGAGCCTCACTTCGATCTGGGTATTCATACGATTTGTAAGATCGGGTAATGCCCGCTTTGTCCTCCTCGCGGTCAATATCGTGCTCGTTTATACGCACTACTTTGGTTGGTTTGTTATTGCCTCACAGGTGGTGGCGATCGCGATATTTGAGCGACGAAGATTGCGATCGATCTTGGCCATTGCCGGGACGGCGGTGTTGGCGTTCATGCCTTGGGCGATAGCCGTTTGGAGTGCTGCCGCGACTGGTTCCGGACTCTCGCAAAATATCGGTTGGATGTCTCGCCCGGGAGTGCGTGAGATAACCGTATTCACGCTGAATCTATTTGAGCCGATATATTTTCAGATGGGCAGTGATGAGCCAGTGTCTAAATTTCTGGTGACTGTCCCGCTTATCCTGGCATTCTCATGTGTAGTTATTGTCGTCTTCGCAAATTGGAATAGGGTCAATGTCGACGATTGCGGATCGATCGGCATCCTCTCAGTTTTTGCAGTTCTTCCGATACTGGGAGCGTTCCTTGTCAGTTGGGCTTCACCGTATTCGGTTTGGGGTACGCGCCATCTAATTATTGTCTTTGTTCCGTTCTACCTTCTCGTTGGGATTTTTGCCTCGAACCTGCCCGGCCGCGTCATAAAAGTTTCGTTCCTGGGAATCGGGGCTTTGCTTTTGGCAGGTGCGGGCGCGGTACATTTAGTTCGAGTGGAACCGAATTATTCGTGGTGCGAGGCTGGCCCTTTGTCAGCGGAAAGAGCCGGGTCGGTTCCTATCTATGCCGTCGAGGATCTGATCGCCTATCACGTCTGGTTCGAGCATCGGAAACAGCCCGCCCCGGCGTCAGTGGCAGTCCTCGTGGGTATCGATGGCATAGCCGAAGACAGAGCTTACTTCCTGCCGCGAGGGTTTTACGACATTAAGCGGGTGAACATAGCCGAGATTCAGGATCAGCGATTGATGCTTGTTCACCGGGCAAAAACCTTGAAGGAGTCGGAGCCGCCGCTGCGAAACCTGATCGTCCGGGGCTATCGCGTGGTTGACCGTCAGATCACAAACGCCAGCGGCGAAGATATTGGAACATTTTTACTTGAAAGATGAAGCCTATTTTCGTTTCCAGCGTACGCCATCTTTCGTGTCTTCCAGCATGATGCCTTTTTCGACCAAAAGGTCGCGTATCTCATCAGAACGTTTAAAGTCACGGTTTTGACGGGCGATCTGACGTTCTTCGATTAGAGACTCGATCTCTGCGTCGAGGATCTCGTCGTTCTCTGCTCCAAAAATGCCGAGGACCGAATCGAATTTAGCGACTGCTTCAAGCACGGCTTGTTGTCCGTCCTCGTCGATCCCGTTTGCTGCAAGCATCGTGTTTACTTCTCGAACCATGTCATGGACTGCGGCCAGTGCGGCGGCTGTGTTCAGGTCATCGTCCATCGCTGTCTCAAAAATAGCCAGAGCCTTCATCGCGGATTCGGTCGCATCTCCATCCGCCTGGTCGCTAACATTCGCATCCTTTACGAGCGAGCGAAAGTTCCGCAGCCTTTCTATCGTTGATTCCGCACCCTGCAACCCTTCGAAGGTGAAGTTCAGCTGCTTGCGATAGGGAACCGACAGCAGCAAATATCTGATAGCGAGTGGCGAATAGCCTTGTTCGCTGAGGTCGCGAAAGGTGAAGAAGTTGCCCTTCGATTTCGACATCGTGACGTCGTCGATCTTGAGAAACTCGCTGTGAACCCAGTATTTTGCAAACTGCTTTCCGGTCGCCCCCTCTGATTGAGCGATCTCGTTCTCATGGTGCGGGAATTGTAGATCCTGGCCGCCGGCGTGCAGGTCGAAGGTCTCACCGAGATATTTCATCGCCATTGCAGAACACTCGATGTGCCAGCCGGGCCGACCGCGCCCAAACGGAGCATCCCAACCCGGCTCATCTTCAGGCCCGACAAGCTTCCAGAGGGCAAAATCGCGGGCATCCTCCTTGTCGTATTTGTCGGTGTCGATTCGGTCAGAACCACCGGTAATATTGCCCGAAAAACTGATCTTCGACAGTTTGCCATAGTCAGGAAATGCCGTTATCCGGTAATAGATCGACCCGTCAGATTCGTACGCGTGACCATTGTCGATCAGGGTCGAAATGATCTCGATCATCTCGGCTATATGATGTGTTGCACGCGGAATGATCTCGGGCCGCTCGTTACCCAGAGCGTCAAAATCCTCAAGAAAATATTGTGTATAGGGCTCTGTGAACTCGTCGATCGAGATCTTTCTTGCCGCAGCTTCGTTGATGATGCGATCGTCGATGTCCGTGAGATTCATCACGTGCGTCAGGTCGTAGCCCTTAAATTTAAGATATCGACGCAAAGTGTCACCGAAAATGAACGTGCGAAAATTGCCGATGTGAGCAAAGTTCCATACGGTCGGCCCGCAGATATACATCCGAACTTTTCCGGTCTCGATCGGTTGAAAATCCTCTAGCTTTCGTGAAAGTGTGTTAAATAGTCTTAGCATACGCGTAATGGACAATGATAAACGATACGATGCTAAAAACTCGAACTGGCCGGTATAATCTAGGGCTTTCCGGTAAGATCCAGCAACCAGATGTCGGATTCGTTGTTCAGGGCGGTGTAGTAGAGCAGTTTGCCATCCGGGCTAATGAACGGCGAGCGGACATCGACATTCGGGTTCGTGAAAAGGTCTCGCACCCGCTTGGTCTCTGTATCGAGCATCACGACTTTGCTCCCCGTTCCGTAAATGGCATGACGGCCGTCGCTCATCCACGCGATGGGTATCGTGACCGAAATGTCCGAGATTAGCTCGTAAGTATTGGTCTGGAATGAGTAATAGCCGACCCGTCGGGTAGGTTCGCCTACAACTATGCCGATAAGTTTAGAACCGTCGGGCGACCAATCCCAAGGAACCATTCCCTGAGAACCCGGGATCGCCGGCAGCGTGAACAACCGCTCACCGCTGGTCGAATCTATCAGGAACGCAGTGTCGCGAAGGAATGTTGCCAATTTTGACCCGTCAGGGGACCACACAGGAAAACCCGGTGATGCGTCAACATCAGCGTCGAAGGTCAATTGCTTCATTCCAGTGCCGTCAGCATTACAAACCCAAACCTGGCCGCCGCCGTTTCTGTCTGAATTAAAAGCGATCCGTTTCCCATCGGGTGACCAGCGCATGTAACGATCGAAAGGCTCATCATTCGTCACGTCACGCCACTCGGTGTCCTCTCGGTTCACCGTGACGATGTCATCCTGCGTGGGCCGGATCAGCCGCATCAGAAATCGAGAGCCATCAGGTGACAATTCCGCACGCGACATCTCACGATCGCCCTTGGTGATCCAGAACGGTTCTCCGACTGGCTTTAACGCAGTTGAGTCAAAATTGACGCCCTGAATATTCGCCGTATTGCGTGTCTGGACATAGCCCATCCGCTTGCCGTCTCGAGAGAAAGCAATGTGCCGGCTGAAGTTCGAAGGTGTGACGACCGATTCAGGCTCACCTGCGACGATGCCCGTTTGCTCGTCGATGGCGACTCGCCACACATTTAGATTACCGGAGCGTGAACTGACAAAGTAGAGAAACTTTCCGTCAGGTGACCAAACCGGATTCCAGTTCGAAACCGCAAAATCCTTAGCGACGATCACCGGATCGCCGCCGCCGGCGGGCATGGTGGCGATGTCGCGACGACCGAAGGTTCCGGTATAGAACCAATATGCGATCCGGTGTCCATTCGGCGACCATGCGGGCTGCGTCGCCTCGGCCTTCATCAGTTCGCGGTTGCTTCCGGTCTGCACATTAACGATTTCCAGCCTCATTCCACTCGCCGGTCGAACTGTTGGCTGGTCGCGTCCCCAGGTACTCACCACGATCTCGCTGCCGTCAGGCGACCACGATGGATGGTAGCCAAAGTCCGCTATCCTTTTAAGATTGTCGCCTGATGGTTCAATCGTATAGATGCCGTCAGGTTCGCGTTCTGAACGGAACGCGATCATGTCGCCTTTCGGTGAGAAAGACGGTTGGGTGTCGTCGGCAAAGGAATTTGGCGTTAGATTGATCGGCTTTTTGCCCCCGACCCGCAGAATGAAGATGTCGAATTGCCCGTCAACTTCAGCTGCGTAGACGATGTCCTTGCCGTCCGGCGAAAGGGTCGGGAAGTACTCAGTTCCAACCTGATTACTTATCGGGATGTTGGTTGCCGTGGACCAATCGGGACCTTTTTCGGCCGAACGCCCGCGAACGACAAAGAATATCGCGGCCACCAAACCGACCAAAGCCAAAGTTGCAGCCACACCGTAAAGGTAAGACCGCCGGGCGTTCCTGGCCCGCCTCATCGACAGAGAAGATCCGGAATGAGCATCGCCTGTTTCGGATGAGTCGAGTTCGCGCTTGATAGCTTTGAGATCTGCTCTCAGATCGTTAGCGGTTGCGTAACCGCCGTTTGGCTCGCGTGAAAACAGCTTCTCGAGAATCGCGTCAACCTCAGGCGGAACCTCTGGATTGATCGAACTGGGCGGTGGCGGCTTTGACGCCAGGATCGCTTCGAACGTCTTTTGCCGCGAGCTGCCTTTGAAAGGATTTTTGCCAGTCAGAAACTCGTACAACACGACTCCGCAGCTCCAAATATCAGTGCGGTGGTCGATATTGTCGCCGCTGATCTGTGCCGGCGACATATACGCCGGCGTGCCGATCATCATGCCTTTGACCGTGTTGGCTCCGATCTGAGATAACGATTCAGAGCCGACGTCCGACAGCTTTGCAACACCAAAATCGAGGATCTTAGCGTAACCGTCCTTGCGGATCATCACATTTTCGGGCTTGATATCGCGGTGAATGATGCCCTCGGCATGGGCGGCGGAGAGAGCGTCGCAGATCTGGATGGAATTGGCCATCACGTTGCGAAGCTTAAACCTGCCCGCACTCAGGTCGCGGAGCGTCTTTCCCTCGACGTACTCGGTCGCGATGTAGTAAATGCCGTCAGTCTTGCCTACGTCATAGATCGTGACGATATTTGGATGGTTCAGCTTTGAAATGGCACGGGCTTCCAGTTCGAAACGCCGGACACGTTCGTCATTTTTACCGTATTCGGCGGGAAGGATCTTAAGTGCGACGTTGCGGCGGAGTTTTTCATCGAAAGCAAGATAAACCTGCCCCATTCCACCGGCACCGAGGAGTTTTTCGATGCGGTAAGTCGCAAATCTCTGTCCGATCAAGGATGGAGACTTAACTTGAGGCTGTTCGACTGCAAGGGCCTGGCCGACGATTCGCATTGCAGAGTGTTGGAGAAATTCGTTCGATTGTCCCTGGGCAGCCAGCAGTTCGAGGACGGCACGCGCTAGATCGGCATCGCCATTCGCCTGCTCGGCCACAAACGCCGCCTGCTCGGGCTCGGGAACCTCAAGAGCAGCGTCAACCAGCGAATCGATCTGTTTCCAACGTTTGGGATCCATTTGTCAGTGGTCGGTGATCAGTGGTCATTGGTCATTGGTCATTGGCCGAATTTCTTAAACTGGCCACTGAGCACCGATCATTGAGCACTGAGTTGAAGATACAGCCACGCTTTCGCCTTTTGCCATTCACGCATGACCGTTATTGGAGCGACTTTCAGCACCTCGGCTATCTCTTCGACGCTGAGCCCGCCGAAGAATTTTAGTTCAACAACGGTCGCTTTTCTTTCATCAAACTTTGCCAGCTCGGTCAAAGCTTCATCCAAAGCAACGATGTCCGCGTCCTTGCCGCTAGTGACCTCAAATGCCTCGTCCAGCGACACGTGAAAGACCTGCTTGTCGTCTACTTTCGGCCGTTTGCGGGCAAAATCGACGAGAATTCGCCGCATCAACTGTGCTGAGACCCCAAAGAAATGGGCACGATTCTCAAATTTAGCTGATTTCCAATCGATCAGTCGCATGTACGCTTCATTCACAAGGGCAGTGGTCTGCAGCGTGTGGCCATCGCGTTCGCGATTCATGTATCGATGAGCGATCTTATGAAGTTCGGCGTGAATGATCGGCGTCAGTTCCTCTAGAGCTTCGGCATCACCCGCACTCCATTTCTGCAGCAATTCGGTTACTTCCTGTGGAGCCTGATCAGACATCTATTTGCACTATTCAAAATGTTAATTTACCACATTTGGCCGCTGATATCAGAGTTTTTAGGCATTACCGAAAGATTCGGGGAATTGACGTATGGGGTTGATCGGAAATTACGTCTTCATGCCTGATGATTCTACTAATTAAGTAATTACTTAAATATGAAACATCGCATTCTCTCTGGCAGCGAGGCGACAGAAACTGGCAAAGACCGCGCCAAGCATTCAGTCCGGACCGCAAAATTATTTTTTTCACAATGATAGTTTTCCTGGCTCATAACCGCATTCCTATGTGAGGCCGCCATTTTGGCCCACTTAATGACAGAGGAGATCGTTATGAAAAACATATCTATACGTGCAATTTTATTTGGGATACTTGCAATCGTTTTTGCCGGTGGAGCCGCCTCGGCAAATGCGGCCACATTAACAGTTACAAAATCAACCAACAGCAATGACGGCGTATGCAACGCCGATTGCTCACTTCGAGAGGCGGTTGCCGTTTCGCAGTCGGGCGATCTGATCGTTTTTGACAGCGATCTGATCGGCCAGACATTTACTCTCGGTGGCTCAGCGATCTCATTCAGCGGAAAACGCATCGAGATCGATGGCAATATCGACGGCGTAAACGTCGCGTTCCTGTCGGGAAGCAATACATCGAATCACTTTAATGTCGGCAATCTCAATGCAGTAACAGGCCTAACTTTGAGAAATATGATCCTGGTACAGGGAAACGGCACTCTGGCCGGTTCGATCCAGGTGAACGATGCGATCCTGAACCTCGAACGTGTGGCAATTCGCGGCAATACGGCACTGAATGCTGGTGCCATCTATACGCTGAACAACTCGATAACGTCGATCAGAAATTCGTCGATCACCGGAAACACTACGACCAGCGATATCGGATATCAGACGGCGGCGATGCTTGTTCAAACCCTTTACATGTCGAACACGACGGTCAGCAACAATCGCAGTTTGGGAACGCCGGATGCCGTCTTCGATGCCGGTACGATATATGGTCTAAGTGTTTATGTTCGCAACTGTACGATAACGCGGAATCAGGGAAGCCGCGGCGGCGGATTCTCGGTGACCAGCGGAGCGAGCTCGTTCCTCGATGTTGGAAACACAATCATCGCCGGCAACACATCGACCTTTGGCGGGCAGGATATCGAGCTTATTTTTGGCGGCCAGAGCGAAGACATAATCTCGCGTGGCGGCAACCTGATCGGCAACACGGCTAATCTTCCCGGCGGCATATTTAACCAGCCAAATGACCAGATCAACGCAAATCCGAAACTAGGGCCGACCAACTCTGGTCAGGGCGGACATCCGATCGATACACATCCCCTACAAGCGGGAAGTCCGGCTCTCAACACCGGACGAGCTGAGAACGCGGTTCACCCACAGGGCAATTTGCCGTTGGCGACCGATGCTCGCGGGGCAGATTTTCCGCGAGTCGCGGGCGGCACGGTTGACAAAGGTGCATTCGAAGACCAGTCGAATGGCAGTACCCTCGTCGTTTCCAAGCTCACTAACAGCAATGACAACGTGTGCGACTTCGATTGCAGTCTTCGGGAAGCGGTATTTGCCGCAGGCCAGGATCCGGGAACGGATAACATAACGATGGCCCTCAATGTTTTCGGAACCATGACATTAGGCGGCAGTGAGATCTTGATCCAGAACAACAACGATGTAAATATCATCGGCTACCCTTCGCTTGATGCATCGACGCTCGTGATCTCAGGCAGCGACACCAATCGACTATTCTCCATCGCCTCAAACGCAAACGTTTCGATGACCGGGCTGACCCTCGCCGATGGAAATGGCGTCGGCGGCATTAATACCGGCCAGGGCGGAGCGGTTTTCGTGACGCTTGGTTCTACAATCAACCTTGACGGCGTAGTCGTCAGAAACAATACCGCTAATCGCTACGGAGCGATCTATCTTCAGGACGGTGTTCACCAATTCTCAAACACGACCATTCACAACAATACGTCGGTCGAATTTTGCAGTGCCGTCGGCGTCGAGGCAGGAGCCATTCGGATGGCGAATACGACGATCTCAACGAATTTTGATACAACGGGAACTACCGGGCTGGGTGCTTTGTGTGCCGATCAAGCGACGCTTACCATTCGCAATTCGACCATTGTCTCTAACCGGACAACAAACGGGCCGGGCGCCGGCATATCGACCAATGCAGCTCTGAACCTGGGCAACACGATCGTCGCCGGTAATCTCGCAGCATCGAATCCCGACATTCATTTGTACGGACTAGGTTCGATCACTTCGGTTGGCGGGAACTTGGTTCAGAACACAAACGGTTTTCCCGCAGGAACATTTACGGAGACCGGTGATCTTACAGGTGTCGATCCAATGGTCGGCCCGCGTTCCGACAATGGCGGCGGCGTGCCGACACATGCTCTTTTGGCGGGAAGCCCTGCCATAAACGGCGGTATCGATGCTAACGCCGTGTTCCCGATCATCAATACCCCGTTGACGACCGACGCTCGAGGCTCCGGATTTACCCGAATTCTCGGTGGGACTGTTGATATCGGAGCCTTCGAATTTGGCGGTCCTTTCCCTGATCCAACCCCAACACCGACGCCGACGCCGACGCCGAC
>JBGSQW010000095.1:0-16367 GCA_041737885.1 Pyrinomonadaceae bacterium
GCTTGGAAATACTTTGTACTAGATTGGTTTTCACAATTTCACCTTCTTGAGATTCCGATAAATGCCTTTACTGTTGTACTAACTTTCTTTGCCACCGAGTTCGGGTACTATTGGTACCATCGTCTGAGTCATGAAGTTCCAGTGCTATGGACGCTTCACCACACCCATCATTCGGCGATGAAGATGAATCTAACCACTGCCCTCAGGCTTAATTGGATTGGCTTATTTATTAGCCCGTTATTTTACGTTCCGTTAGTCGTTATGGGATTCTCAACGGAGATTATCGTTACCTGTTTGGCTCTAGGATTGTTTTACCAATATTTTCTACACACGGAAGCAGTTAAGAAGCTTGGTTTCCTAGAAGGTCTCTTTTTGAATACTCCGTCGGCACATCGCGTTCATCATGGTTCGAACCCAAAGTATATAGATAAGAACTATGGTGCAATGTTAGTTATTTTTGATAGATTGTTTGGAACCTACGAACCCGAAACAGAAAAGGTAACCTACGGCGTTACGTCAGGATTCTTTAGCAATAATCCATTAAAAATAAACTTTTTGCCGTTGCTTGAATACTTTAGGGGAAATTGGAAAAGGGAAAAACAGATGGTTGCGGAAACAGGACTTTCTCAGAATAATTCCTGAACTTTAACTTTGGTCGGATAATGTCGAACCGCACCGCAGCGGTGAAATCGAAATAAGGGGAAATGTAAAATGATGCGATCGTATAAGCTCAAGGGTATCCAAACAGTAATTCTGACTGCACTTTTCTTAACATTTGCCTTATCTGTTTTTTCGCAGAAAACGGAAAAGATATCCGCGAGTGCACGGACCTCGCCCCCAGGCTCAATCCGGATTGTCAGCGTTGACCTTTCGATCAGGGATTATTCGTCGGTGGAAGACCGGGATGCTTTGGTGCAGGCCTTCTCCGAAAGTGGTTCGCAGGGTCTCGTCGACGCGTTGGACAAGTTAGGATCGAAGGGCCGAATTGCGATCACAGGAACACTTGGGTTTGACGTCAACTACATTCGTGCCACCGCCCTCTCCGACGGAAGTCGCATGATCAGATTCGTAACCGACCGGCCTATAACATTTGCTGAAAGGTGGGCTTCTCCGCGTTCGGTCAATTATCGGGTTTCAATCGGCGAAATCATTCTGAGAAAAGAAAAGAACAAGAGTTCCGGAAAATTGTTTCCGGCTGCCGAGGTCAAACTCAACAAGAACAACGAGATCGAAATAGAGACTTTCCAGGAACCCTGGGATCTTACGAATATCAGACTCTACAAGTAACTCGCGGTTGGCAACCGATTTACCAGGAGGTCGTTCCTGCTCGTTCATTTCTAAAAAAGGACGCTGTTCCTCTCGCGCCCGGCAAAGTAACTGAACTGTTTCCGATCTTCTTCCAACTTGGTACCAGTTCACGAAGAATCACCGGATTCGGGTCGCCATCGAGGGAACCGACAAAGATCATTTCGCTTTTATTCCGCTAACTCCGCCGACCATTTCCGTCTATCGCGATTGCAAATACGTTTCGGCGGTATATGTAGCCGGAAAACGGACTTTCGCCGTGAAAGCGGACGAAACCGTCTGGTGGTGGTGGGGCGCTCCGTCGCGAGTCGGGGGGGCGTGCGGCGTGATTCAAAGGTGCCAACGCAGATTAGCGGTTACTAGGCTCTTCCATCGCATCGCGAAATGCCAAGATGCAGCCCGCGTAGTTCCGCAAGCCCTCGCATTCTGCCGATGCAGGAATAGCCGGGGTTTGTGATCTTGCCAATGTCGTCCATCATCTCGTGGCCGTGGTCGGGGCGGAAGGGGATGATGTGATCGACGGTTTGGGCAGTTTGGTAGACGGCCTTCATCGCGGCGTACATGTCGACATCGCCGTCGAGGTGGTCGGACTCGTGAAAATTGCCTTGACCGTCTTTTTTGATATTGCGAAAGTGAACAAAATGAACTCGCGACCCCATTTCGGCGAGGATCGCTGGAATGTCGTTCTTCGGATTAGAGCACAATGAACCGCAGCAGATACAGAAGCCATTAGCAGGAGACGGGGCGTACGAGGCGATGTCACGCAGATCCTCGACCGTCGAGACTATTCGCGGTAAACCCAGAATATCGAACGCAGGGTCGTCCGGATGAACCGCAAGTCGAATACCGACCTCTTCAGCCACGGGGGCCACCTCTTGGAGGAAATGCGCATAATTATCTTTGAGGGCTCTGCGGTCGATCTCTTTATAAAGTTCGAGAGCGTGGAGCATGCCTTTGACGGTCCGCCTTTCTTCGCCCGGGATGCCGAAAAGCACGGTATCGATCAGCTCATCTTTTTGCTTTTGGTTAGCGTTACAAAATCGTTCAGCGGCTTTGTCGATGATCTCGCTTGAAAAATCTTCCTTTGCTCCGGCACGTTCGAGCAGATGAATGTCGAACATCGCGAAATCCACCAGATCAAAATTAAGAGCTAGCGAGCCATCTGAAACCTCAAAAGCAATATCCGTCCGCGTCCAATCGTTGACCGGCATGAAATTATACGTGACAACCTCAAGTCCGCAGGCCGCGAGATTGCGCAGTGAGACCTTGTAATTCTCGATCCACTCGCCGCTTCGGCCCGATCGCGTCTTGATATCCTCATGTATCGAGAGGCTCTCAACCACGCTCCACGGAAGGCCAAATTTTGCGAGCTCAGTCTTTCGCTTCTCGATCTCTTTGATCGTCCAAACCTCGCCATGCGGGATGTGGTGCAAGGCAGTCACAACACCCTGCGTTCCGGTCTGCTTTACATCCGGAAGTGAAACCGGATCGTCAGGGCCAAACCAACGCCAGGTTTCCAATAGTCGTTTTGTTTCCATCATTGCCACTTGATTCATTCTGGTAGATCTAATTTTTTGCCAGTTAGTTTTACGGCGGCCGTCATGGTCATCGTGGTTCCGGCTTTTGCAGTCCCGACAAATCCTGGCTGCTCGCCTCCAACACTCAACGCAATGTCCCCGGGCTCTACAACTCGTCGGCCGCTGTCGAGAACGATAGAAAGATCACGCGGGACGATCACGAAATTAACCTGTCTGGTCTCGCCCGGTTTTAAAGATATTCGCTTTAATCCCACTAGCGATCGAAGCGGCACGGGGGCTGACGATGACCTGCTTGAAAAATAAACCTGAACGACCTCGTCACCCGTCACTTTTCCGGCATTGCGGACGCTAACTGAAAGTCTTACCGGTTGACCGACCCGGATAGCCTTAGGAACTCGCAGTTTCGAGTATTCGAAACGAGAATAGCTTAAACCATAGCCGAAAGGATAAAGCGGATCGCCGCGGAAGTATCGATAGGTTCTCCCTTCCATCCTGTAGTCGTCGAATGGCGGTAGCTGATCGACAGATCTGTAAAACGTCACCGGCAATCGACCGGCGGGATTATAGTCACCAAACAGTGTCTGGGCAATGGCATCTCCGCCGAACTGACCGGGATACCACGTGTGAAGAATTGCCGGCACATTTTGGCTTTCCCAGTTTAGTGCCAGTCCGCTACCCGCCATGGTTACCAATACTACTGGTTTACCAAGAGCGGTGATCTCCTTTATGAGATCCTGTTGGGATTGCGGAAGTGAAATTTCGGTGCGATCACCACCGCGAAAACCTTCGAGGCGAACATCCATCTCCTCGCCCTCGACCCGCGGCGAAATGCCCATTACCATGACGACCGCGTCGGCCTGACGAGCCTTCTCGATAGCATCATTGCGCAGAGCGGCCTGAGCCTGTGGAGCACTCCAGACGAGTCGCATTTGCGAATTGGCATTCGCATTTTCCTGGTACTCGATCTTGATTTCGTATGCTCGTCCCGCTTCGAAAGAAATGTCGGTAAGAGCGTTCCGCGTCCGTCGATTGGCCGTTTCCTCTATAATTAGTTTTCCGTCGATCCAGATTCGAACTGGACCGTTACCACGTGCCCCAAAGGTATATTTGCCGGTGGATGGAGCCTTAAGTTTTCCTGTCCATCGCACGGAAAAATTGTCGGGGTTTATCCCGTCACCTGGTGCGAGTGAGCCCCAATTAAAATTTACACGCTCGTCCGTACGGACGAACCTGGGTGCGCCGGCAAACTCAGCATTGTTAAAGTACTCGCCATGCAAACCCTTTTCGTCGCCGGTCGATAGGGCGGATGAATCGATCGTCTCGAAAATATTGCCCACTGGCCATTGAGCAGGTGAGTAAAGAACCTTTGTTGATGGTGAGACCATTTTTTTTATGCCATCGAGCGGTGTCGCCCAAACTGAGGGCTCGCCGTTATAGTTGCCGAGCATCACGTCTTTGTCGTCCGCATTCGGACCGAGGATGGCGATGGTTTTAAGATCCTTGCTGAGTGGCAGCGTGTTCGAATCGTTTTTCAACAGAACAAGAGAGCGACGGGACGCTTCGAGCGATAAAGCGTGGTTTTTGGGAGAGTCGTTCTCGGAAAAGGGGATCTGAGCGTATTTCACTTTGTCCGCCGGGTCGAACATTCCGAGCCGGAACCTGATCTTCATCAGATTCTTAACCGACTTGTCGATCTCGCGTTCTGTGATCAAACCATCTTTGACCGCTTTTACGAGTGATCTGTATTCACGGCCGCACGTAAGATCGGTTCCGCCTTTAACGGAGATCGCCGAAGCCTCTTCCTCGGTCGGGACGTATTTGTGGCGCAAAAAGATATTGTCTATCGCTCCGCAATCTGAGACAACGTGACCACTAAATTTCCATTTCTCAAAGAGTATTTCCGCAAGTTCCTTACTTGCGCAGGCAGGCTCTCCGTTGACGCGATTGTATGCACACATAACTCCAGTCGCCTTTGCATCGATGATCGTCGTTCGGAATTGCGGCAGATAGGTATCGTGAAGGTCGCGTTTTGAGGTAGGGGCGTCGAAGCTATGACGTTCGGGTTCAGGGCCGCTGTGAACGGCGTAATGTTTGACGGTCGAAACAGCTTTCAGGTATTTCGGATCATTGCCTTGCAGCCCGCGAACAAACGCAGATCCGAGCAATCCTGCGAGGTATGGATCCTCGCCCCAAGTTTCCTGTCCGCGGCCCCAACGCGGATCCCGAAAAATATTTATATTCGGGCTCCAAAAGGTCAAGCCCTGATATCGTCCCCGTTCACCACGACGAAGGAATTCGTGATACTTAGCTCGAGCCTCGGTTGATGTTACGTCGGCCATATCCCGAACGAGCTTTTCATCGAATGTTGCGGCGAGACCGATCGCTTGCGGGAAAACTGTTGCAATACCCGCTCGAGCTACGCCGTGTAAAGCCTCATTCCACCATTCGTATTCGGGGACGCCCAACCGTTCGATACCGGCTGCTCCATTCATCATCTGCGAGACCTTTTCCTCAAGGGTCATTTGAGAAACGAGGTCATCGACTCGCCGGTCGATTGGGAGCCTGTGATCCTGAAAAGGAAATTGCTGTCCCGCAACAGGAAAGGGCACTGATGCGATGATGCTGCAAAGCAATAGTGAAGTAAGAACGATATGGACTTTACTCATGGCATTTTGGTTATAAAAAAGGCGAATGAGAAAAGAGTATCTCATTCGCCTCGATCTGTGTAATGTATTGCTACTGCAGTGCAAAAACGGGAGCTAAAAAGCCTCTCCGAAGCTGACTTCGCCGGCTACCGCAACCTGATAGGCAGAAACACGTCGCTCAAAGAAATTGGCTAGTTCCTGGACGTCTTGCAGGTCCATGAATGAGAACGGATTCTTAGCTCCGTAGACCTTTTGGAGGCCAAGCATGGCGAGTCGTTGGTCGGCGATGAACTCGAGATACTGCCGCATGTCAGCGATCGAAAGGCCCGAGATGCCGCCGGAGAGGATGTCTTCGGCAAACTGCATTTCGCAGGTCACGGCCTCGTCGATCATCGTGACGATCTGGCGATGCAGGCTTTCGTCGAATAGGTCGGGTTCTTCCTTTCGGACTTCCCCGATCACGTCGAGAGCGAAGGCCATGTGGGCGGATTCGTCTCGGAAAACCCAGTTCGTCCCCGCCGCGAGACCGTGGAGCAAGCCTTTCGAACGCAGGAAATAGACGTAAGCAAACGCGGCGAAGA
Source organism: Pyrinomonadaceae bacterium (assembly GCA_041737885.1). Lineage (GTDB taxonomy): Bacteria > Acidobacteriota > Blastocatellia > Pyrinomonadales > Pyrinomonadaceae > OLB17. The sequence continues at coordinate 6,070 of JBGSQW010000095.1, forward strand.
AAAATAAACCTTCGATGCAAGTCGCAAAGCAGATAAGGTTGAGCAGAAACTGTTTGCGGTCTTCCTTCGTCTCCAGTGCGTGCAGATTCTGGATAGAATCGATCCATTTGAAGCAGAACTCTGCCTTCGTGTGGATCGACGGAATATTCTGCACGGCCGCAAACGCCTGTTCGCGTTCGTGATGCTCGGGAATGTAGGTATCGAGCAGCGTCAGGTAAAACTGCACATGGACAGCTTCCTCAAAAAGCTGCCGCGACAGGTACATTCTCGCCTCGGGCGAATTGATGTGTTTGTAGAGATTGAGAACGAGATTGTTCGACACGATCGAGTCGCCGGTCGCGAAAAACGCTACCAAACGGTTGATCATATGACGCTCCGATGCCGTCATCTTGTTACGCAGGTCGTTCACATCAGTCGAAAAATCGACTTCCTCGACCGTCCACGTGTTCTTGATCGCATTTTTATACATCTCATAAAATTGCGGATACTTCATCGGCCGAAGCGTTAAGTTAAAACCTTGATCTAATAACATATTAATTTACAAAATTTCCGCTGGGTTTGTCTGTGGGTGCATCTAGCTCAGCATGCAACAAGCCTACGATACGTTCGATTGTCATCTCAGGTTCGACTGACTGACTGATTTTGTACGCATCAGCCGAGTGACGGATGATGTCCGCAATTGCGATTCCCCACGCTGCAGAATCCGCCCAGATTTCCGGTCTTAATGACACATGAAGTCCTTCTTCGGAAGTCCATGCCCTTAGTATTTCAACGGCGTCAGAATTCTTCTTGCCCGAAAATGGTGCGGCGAGTTCGTTGGGACTTTGTGATCTTCTGCCAAACATACCTTACTGACAGGCCTCACAAGCTTCGGGGTTTTCGAGCGAGCAAACCAACGCTTCTTCATCTGTATATACTTTCTTCGCCGGCTCTTCGATTACAGATGCGATGTTGTCAGCCGCGGCGACCTGTGCGATGCGCGTTGCCGGACGCGAGCGTAGATAGTACGTTGTCTTCAAACCTTTTTGCCACGCATACATGTACATCGACGAAAGTTTCCCGATGTTTGGACTTTCCATGAAGAGATTTAACGAAGCCGACTGGTCGATGAACGCACCGCGGTCGGCTTGCATGTCGATGAGGGAACGCATCGGGACTTCCCAGGCGGTGCGGTAGATGGATTTGAGGTCGTCGGTGAATTCGGCGATGTCCTGTACCGAGCCTTCCGAAAGCTTGATCTTTGTGCGGATCTCTTCGTTCCAGAGGCCGATGGCTTTTAGTTCCTGGACGAGATATTTGTTGATCTGGACGAAATCGCCTGACAGCGTTTCGCGTTTGAACAGGTTCGACACCTGCGGTTCGATGCACTCGTAGCAGCCGGCGATCGAGGCGATCGTCGCGGTCGGTGCGATGGCGATCATTAGGGAATTACGCAGTCCCGTTGATTTGATCTTGTCACGCAGAGCATCCCAACGCGGCATGTCGTCCGGCGTAACGCCCCAGAAATCGAACTGTAGATCGCCCTGAGCCGCACGCGTGTCGAGGAACGCCGGGTGAACGCCGCGTTCGGCAGCGAGATCCGACGAAGCGTCGAGTGCTGCAAAATAGATCTCTTCCTGAATTTTCGCCGAGATCTTGCGGGCTTCGTCGCTGTCGAACGGCAGGCGAAGCTGGAAGAAAACGTCCTGCAAACCCATCACGCCGAGCCCGATGTTGCGCCAGCGGCTGTTCGATTGCGAAGTGCTCGGGATCGCGTAGTAATTCAGATCAATGACCTTGTCGAGCTGACGAACTGCGAGTCGGACATTGCGGCGGATCTTGTCGAAATCGACATGGCAATCCTTTACATAACGAGCAACGTTGATCGAGCCGAGATTACAGACAGCGGTTTCATCATCGCTCGTGACCTCGATGATCTCAGTGCAGAGATTGGAAAGGTGAACGACGTTTTCGGGCCGAGCGGTCTGGTTCGATTTGCGGTTCGACGAATCTTTGAAAGTCATCCAGCCGTTTCCAGTCTGAGCCATTGTCCGCATCATCTTTGCATAAAGATCGCGGGCATTAACCTGACGCATGAACAGGCCTTCTTCTTCAGCTTTGACATACGCTGCTTCAAATTCCTCGCCGAACAGGTCAGGGAAGTGCGGCACAACCTTCGGGTCAAACAGCGACCACTGGCCGTCGGCCTGGACGCGCTTCATGAAAAGGTCAGGTATCCAGTTCGCGAGATTCAGATTATGCGTGCGGCTGGCGTCATCGCCGGTGTTGTCGCGTAACTCGAGAAAATCATCGATGTCGGCGTGCCATGTTTCGAGATATACGCAGCACGCGCCTTTGCGTTTGCCGCCCTGATTTACCGCCGAAACGCTGGAATCCAGAGTCTTAAGCCAAGGCACGATGCCGTTCGAATGACCGTTGGTTCCCCGGATCAGCGAACCGCGTGAACGCACACGGTGATATGCGATGCCGATGCCGCCCGAGAACTTCGACAGCATCGCCACGTCCGAATACTTCTTATATATGCTCTCAAGGCTGTCCTGCGGCGAGTCGAGCAGGAAGCAGCTCGAAAGCTGTTCGTGCTGCGTGCCTGAATTAAACAAAGTCGGCGTCGATGGTACGTATTCGAGCGACGAGAAGAGATTGTAGAGATCGATCGCTTCGTACGGATTTTCCGCCAAGCCGCAGGCGACACGCATCCAAAAGAACTGCGGTGTTTCGATCACGTCGCGGGTCACAGGGTTTTTCAGCAAATAGCGATCATATAATGCTCGCAGGCCAAAAAACTCGAACAAGTCGTTGCGGGTATTGTCGATCGCATCGTTAAGCTTGCGGCTGTTGTAAGTGACAAACTGCGCAACACGCTCACCGATCAAACCTTCCTTGACGCCAAAGGCGATCGATTGCGAGAACGAGTGGATCTCCTGATTGCGAACTTCTTTCTCGACATATTGATTGAGCAAGCGTGCTCCCAGCTTCGAATATTCGGGCTCTTCAAATATGAGGCTCGCGGCGGTCTGGATCGACAGTTTGTCGAGTTCCTGAGTGGTCGCTCCGTCATAGAGGCCGCTGATGGTTTTGGTCGCGATCCGAAGGCTGTCGACCGATGGCAAACCCGTGCAGCATCGGGTGATCGCGCGGACGATCTTATTAATATCAACCGGTTCGAGGTTGCCGTTTCGCTTGCGAACCTGCATCGAGGTCTGAGCCGCATTGTCCGTCTGGCGTGTCGCCGCCGTTCCTGTCTGTTCAAAAAATTTGTCCATATCTATTCGTCAGTAAGTCTCGCGTTTAGGCCCAATATGGACCACGCTTTTGATATGTTTCAGGTGATTTTTAGCGAGGAGATCCCGCTGCTGTGCTCATTTTTCTCCGGCACAACTGCAACCCCACCGTTCGTTTTAAATTGTAATCACGCGGGATTTGGATGTGTTTCGCTCGCGTGGATATAGACTATATGGTAGAGGTTTAGTTTTGTCAACACAAAATATAGTGGTTTTGAAACTTTCTTATAACCCTTGCTTTTGCAACATTTAGCGCGCAAGGGGTAATGAAAAGGATGATATTTTTTGTAACATAGCGGTAACGTGTTTAAGCACAACTACTTAAGCAGTTAGCAGTTGTCATCCGCGGTGGAAAAATAGAGGAAAATCTATGGAAAAGTGCCGATTTAACCGACCACAAGCTGATCGTAGGCAAATCGAACATTGTCGGGCAACAATTTTGTATCCCGCTCGTGCAGAATGTCGTGGTTAAGATGCGTGAGGAACGCCTTTTTCGGCTTCAGATCTTCTATGATCGCCAACGCTTCTTCCAAACAAAGGTGCGTCGAGTGCGGTTTAATCCTCACACAATCGAGCACCAAAACATCGAGATCGCGAAGGCCGTCCATGGATGCGGGCGGGATAATTTTTAGATCCGTCGCGTAGGCAAAATCGTTAAAGCGGTATGCGATGACCGGTAGTTTGCCATGGATGACCTCGAGCGGGGTGACCTCGATGTCTTCGCCGATGCAGAAAGGTGCGCCAGGCGTGACCGTGTGCGGGATCAACTGCGGCAAACCGCCGCCGAAGTGGGTTGGCTGAAAAATATATTGGAAAATTCGGCGAAGATCGGTCCACGCGATCTCGTTCGCATAAACGCCCATTGCTCCGTGGCGGAAGTTCAGGGGCCGAATGTCATCGAGGCCGAAGACGTGATCGACGTGACAGTGCGTGACCAGAACCGCGTCAAGATGGCTAATTTTTGCCCGCAGAGCTTGCTGGCGAAAATCGATCGATGTATCAACGAGGATCTTTTTATCACGATGCTCGATAAGGATCGAAACTCTGAGGCGTTTGTCACGGGGATCCTCAGAAAGGCACGTTTCGCAGTCGCACCCGATCGAGGGAACGCCTGTCGATGTGCCTGTGCCGAGGAAGGTGATTTTCAATTATACAGCCTCGCGATACTTGTACGAATAGATCCCGACCACAAAATAGACGGCCGCAGCAACAGTATAAGTGATTGGAAGCCCGACTTTGCCTGCGGAAAAATATGAGTATGCAACCAAAGCGATCGCGGCGGCTTCGAGCCACAGCAGCCATGCCTCGTGCCGTTTGATCCACGATATCTTCTCGTGAAACAGGCCGAACGAAATAAAAAGGATACCGAGCACGATCAAAACGCCGCCGATCTCGGGGTGTAGCTCCTCGATCTTTGAGTAACCCTTTAGAATGATCACGAATCCGCTGACCAGATGTCCGATCTTTCTCAGCCTGTTCTTAAAAGGGTTTTGCTCGGACATTTATTTCTTTCCTAGAATGTCTGCGCCTGAAAATTTCTGTGCAGCCTGAGCTTTCAACTTTTCTTCGGTAGCCTTAACGAGGTGAACATACTGCATCCGCAGATCGCCGAGCAGGCCTTCGAGCAGGCGGCTTTCTTGTGGGTGCAGGTTTCCCTTTGTTTTGTCGCGAATCATTCCCAGGATGTCGAGCCAGTATTTGCCTGATTCGAGATCAAGCGAACGCTGGCCGGTCGCGGGGTGCGGGACGGCTCCGAGAGCGGCAGCGGCGTTGGTCGCGAGGGTAGAAAGGAAGTTTACAAAGCTCGCCGGGTCTTGTGCTCCCGGGATCTCCTCGCCATCATCTTCGCCCGCAAATTCCTCTTCTTCATCCATCGGGCCGATGTGAGTTTCCTGAACTTGCTGCGTTGGGTGAGGTGTCGGAGCAGGAGGCTCTTCCACTGGAGTTGCTGGTTTTACGGGCGTTGCATCGAGCGTAACGCCCTCGCGGAGCGAGCCGTCAGCGTTGAATTTTCGCTTGTCAGCGACCTTGTAATGTACTTCTTCGTTCTCGTCGTCGTGGCCGATCATATATTTTTACCTTGATTCGATAGTAGCATTTTGGGAAAAAAGAATTCAAAATCTTGGTTATTGATCGTGGATCGTTGTTCGTCGGAAGAAGTGGTCTTTCTTCCAAAACAACGATCAACCAGCCACGATCAACGAACCAACCCTTATGTCAAAATCTTTCGACGAACTCATCACCGTAATGGATCGCCTGCGTGCTCCGGGTGGCTGCCCCTGGGATGCGGAGCAGACGTATCAATCGCTGTCGCAATACCTTATTGAGGAGGCCTACGAGACCTTCGACGCGATCCAGGAAGCTGATCAAACTGGTGATACCGCGAATCTACGCGAAGAACTCGGCGACCTGCTGCTGCAGGTGGTTTTCCACTCGACCATCGGCAAGGAACGCGGTGATTTCACGGTCGATGACGTTGCTGCGGGAGTCACGCAAAAGCTGATACTGCGGCATCCGCACGTGTTCGGCGATGCGAATTTTGCCCGTGCCGAGGACGTTCTCGACAACTGGGACCAGCTCAAAGCCGACGAGCGAAAGGCTTCGGGAAAGGTCGAAAAGGTGAAAGACTCGATCCTCGACGAAGTTCCCGTCCATTTTCCCGCTTTGCTCGAAGGGCTTAAGCTAACCAAAAAGGCCGCTAAAGTCGGCTTCGACTGGGAAAATGCCGATCAGATCTTCGATAAGCTCCATGAAGAAACAGCCGAACTGCGTTCCGCAATCAAAAACGGCGACAAGACCCACATCGATGAAGAGATCGGCGACCTGCTCTTCGTCGTCATGAACCTCGCCCGCCACCTCGACGTCGAACCCGAAACCGCCCTCAACAAAACCAACCGCAAATTCCGCCAGCGGTTCAAGTACATTGAGGAAGAGTTGAAACGCGAAGGCAAAACTTTGGAAGATGCTGACCTACAAGAAATGGACGATCTGTGGAACAAGGCAAAATCACAGAGAGCTTGACTCTTTTCTTCCTTTGCGTTCTTGGCGACTTTGCGTTAAAAAAGCTTCCTTAACGCAAAGTCGCCAAGGAGCAAAGACGCAAAGGGAAACCCTGAAATTATTCTGCGAACATCTCTTGCAGCCGATCGATCGTTTCCTTGTGAGCTGATTTGTCGATCTCGCCGATCTTTTTGACCAGCCGCACTTTGTCGACCGTACGGATCTGATCAAGCACGATCACGCGTTCGTTGTTTAGGAAATTTACGGCGATGCGGGTCGGGTATTTTGTTGTGACGGACGAGAGCGGAGCTATTATCACGCTGGCGAGATGGGCGTTCATTTCGTTGGGCGAGATGACCACGCATGGACGCGTGTTTTTGGCATCCTTGCTAGGCACGGCGTCGAGGCCCGCGAGATAGACGTCGAATCTGTTTACCATTGCCACTCCTTCTTGTCGAAACCGCTCGTCGAGGCATCGCTCGCGAGTTCGTCGTCGTCATTCTCAGCCATCAGCTTGAACGCATCTTCCCATCCCGCCCGCAGTTTCTGCGCGTTGCGGATCAGGATGCCGTCCGGGTGCAGTTCGAGGTCTACCTCGCCGACAATGCGGCTTTCTTCGAGCAAAGCTTTCGGTATGCGAATACCTTGCGAATTACCGATCTGGATGATCTGGGCTTTCATAATTACATTGTAATTACATCAATCAATTGTCGTCAATATCTTTCCATTCACTTTTGTCAGATTGACTTCAAGTTCCTTAAGAATTCCCGTGAGGAAAGTATCAGTTGACTTTACGAACATAATCGACACTTCCCCCAATGTATTGAGGAAAGTATCAGTCGCAATGAGTTTCTCCTCGTTAGTTCCGTGATCTTTAACCAGAAAATCCTGCTCAATCGTTTCAGACAACTCGAAAAACAGGTTTAGGCCCACCTCGGAGTTACCGGAAATTAGAACATACTCATCAAGCTCAAAGTTCTTGGAGAGCGTGTTACGGATAACATCTGGATCGCAGTGAAATGCCATCTGATTTCTAACATTGTGAATAAATCGGGATCTAAAATTCTTGATTCGTCGATCGGAAGTCCATTTCCCGAATCCTTCCTTAAAATACTCTTTAGGTCTATAAACTTCCTGAAGGCCATCGACAAGATGAAGGCCTTCGTGGAGTACGCCTACCCTGAAAATCGTTGACCTTAAAACCTGTCTGATTCCAACGGGAGAGATGTCGGCAGCATAGTCGGAAAAGGCTTGAGACAAAAATGCGAGTGAGTTCGCAAACCTCGCGAGTTGCAAAAAATCTACAAATTTTGGGTTTAGCCGAATTCTTTCGAATTCATCCTTCTCTATTGTTAGCTTAAATGGAATCCCTTTTAATTCACTTTCGGACATTAAAATTAGTTCTCAATTATTCCTAGGTTGTTCATATACGGCTTCAAAACATCCGGTATCAAAATACTTCCATCTTCCTGCTGATAATTTTCAATGATCGCGATCCAAGTTCGTCCGACGGCCAAACCGCTGCCGTTTAGGGTGTGAACGAATTCGGGTTTGGCTCCGCCGGCTCGGCGGAAGCGTGTGTTCATTCGTCGAGCCTGAAAGTCGCCGCAGTTTGAGCAGCTTGAGATCTCGCGGTATGTTTTTTGCGAAGGCAGCCAGACCTCGATATCGTAGGTTTTCTTTGCTCCGAAGCCCATGTCACCGGTAGAGAGAACGACTGTGCGGTACGGTAAACCTAATAGCTGCAATATTTTCTCGGCGTTGGCCGTCAGCTTTTCGTGTTCGTCTTCGGAATTTTCCGGCAAGCTGAGCTTTACGAGTTCTACCTTTTCGAACTGATGCTGGCGAATCAATCCGCGCGTATCACGACCGTAGCTTCCAGCTTCGCTGCGGAAACAGGGGGTGTAGGCGACGTAGTATTTGGGTAGCTCGGTCGCATCGAGGATCTCTTCGGAATGGTAATTCGTCACAGGAACTTCGGCCGTCGGGATAAGTGCGAAGCCGCGTTCGTCCTTGATGTGAAACAGGTCGTCCTCGAATTTCGGCAGTTGATTCGTACCAAAAAGTGCGGTTCTGTTCACCAAAAATGGCGGCAGCGTTTCGTTGTAGCCATGTTCGGTAGTGTGAACGTCGAGCATGAAATTGACCAAAGCACGGCTCAGACGGGCTCCGGCGCCGTTCAGGATAGAGAAGCGTGAACCGGCGATCTTCGTTGCTCGTTCAAAATCGATAATGCCCAGAGCCTCGCCGAGATCGACGTGGTCTTTAGGCTCGAAATCAAATTCACGCGGCGTGCCCCAGCGTCTTACTTCGACGTTGGCAGATTCGTCGGGGCCAACGGGAACGCCATCGGCGGGCAGATTTGGGAGGCCAGCGAGCAATTCGTGCATCGCGGCTTCGGCGGCATCGCGACGGGTTTCGAGGTCAGATTGCTTTTCTTTTAGCCCGGCGACCTCAGCTTTTTTGACTTCGGCTTCGTCGCGTTTGCCCGACTGCATCAGCGCTCCGATCTCTTTACTGACGGCGTTTCGCTGGCCGTTGATGGCGTCCGCTTCGCCGATCACAATTCGGCGTTCGGCGTCGAGTTCGACAAATTTATCGAGCGAATCTGCCGGAAAATTACGGTTTCCCAGAGCAACGCGAACGGCGTCCAGATTTTCTCGTACAAAGATTAGATCTAACATTTTCGTATGTGCGGCAGAGCCGCTTGAGATACTAGCCAGACGTAAAACGTCTGGAAAAGTTTCCTTGGATCTCCGCACTGGAGGTGCGGCAGACGATTATCTCACGCCCCTCCAGGGCGTAATTACAATTTGTAGCATTCCAGACGTTTCACGTCTGGCTATTATCTTTTGCGGCTCTGCCGCATAGAGCCCGAGCGTTAAAGGACTATTTTGATTGTAATGCTTCGATAACTTTTACGAGTCTTCGCACTCGCGTTTCCGCAGCTTTTGCTTCCTCGATCGATCTGACATGTTCCTTGCGATGTGTGTAGCTCATTTTGTCGAACGCCGCAGTCAAACCGTTTTCGGCAAGAGCGGCGGCGAGATCATTAGGGATCTCGACGATTCGCTCAGCCGTGTCTTTTTCCAATGTAACTACAATGTGCTCACCGGCGGCGATGCCGGCACGCTGTCGAAATTCCTTTGGCACGCCGAGCACGTATTTGCCGCCCATGCGGGCGATGGAGCCGCGATATTCTGCGTCGTTGATCACGGCTTTGACCGGAACGCGTTTGGCTCCGAAAACCGCCTCGACATCGAACGGTATCTCGATGCCGGTCGCGTCCAGTTTTTCATGCTTTACCAGCACGGTTTCGAATGTTTGTTTATCGGCCATTTTTAACCTAAAATCTAGAGTTCATCGATACGCCAAAGACTTATCGAATTTAGCAAAGTTAGTATGGTAAATAAAATTAGCAAGGCTGTTTTCCCCGCTGCCGGGCTCGGCACCAGATTTCTCCCCGCGACCAAAGCTTCGCCAAAAGAGATGCTTTCGCTGGTCGATAAACCGCTCATTCAGTACGTGGTCGAGGAATCGGTCGCGTCGGGCATCGAATCGATCCTGATCATCACGGGACGCGATAAGAGCGCGATCGAGAATCATTTTGACATCTCGTTCGAGATGGAGCAGATGCTGATCGAACGCGGCAAAACCGAAATGTTCGAGCAGATCCGAGCGATCTCAGACATCGCCCGCATTAGCTACACACGGCAAAAGCAAGCCCTCGGCCTCGGCCATGCGATCTATCAGGCCAAGGACTTCGTCGGCAATGAACCCTTTGCCGCCCTGCTTGCCGATGACATCGTCGACAGCGAAAAACCAGCCCTGCAGCAGATGGTCGAGGTTTACGAGAAATACGAAGCTCCCGTAATTGCGACGATGCAGGTCGCGGGCGAGGATATTTCCCGGTTCGGCGTGATCGATGCCGACGAGGTCGAGCCAAATGTCTTCAAGATCAAAGACATGGTCGAAAAACCGCCGTTTGCGGAAGCTCCGTCAGACCTCGCGATCATC
>JBGSQW010000122.1:0-22323 GCA_041737885.1 Pyrinomonadaceae bacterium
TCCAGCGGAAACAGAATAAACCACAGGTCTCTCGACCTGCAGATCATTTGGGACGACATCGTCGGTGTTGCAAAACCGCTAAATGAACTATATTCCGCTGAACGGTTACTTACTTGGGCAAGGCTCATCACCGGCAATTCAGGCCTTAAGTCGATAGATAGAACGGAAGATCGGTCTCTCATAATTGATTCGCTGAGCGGTTGGCTGTCTGGGTGGAAACAAAGCCGTACTATTCAGGATTTTGATGCATTGCCTGACGAAAATCTGAATGCGGGTATCTGGCGCACGGCGGCAAATTTGAGGAAATCGTTCGGTGCAATGGCAGACACGATCGACCTATTGATCCGAAACGACCTGTCGCTTGATACCTGTTTGCAGCTTATAGCTGATCTATTTTCCGACTCCGAATCGGAGTATGAAAATAAAAAGATCGACCTGAGAGTTCTCAGAGACTTTACGACTGGCGTTCAAAGAAGGTCGCAAATGGTCACGTATTTGACCCTTTGTGAGAATACGGGTGATATAGCTCTGGAATCTGCACGCATCGATTTGATAGAGAAAATGGAAGCGGTGCAATTTACGGCGGTTGGTAGCTCTAATCAGGAACTATCCACGGCGTGGATCGATTTCAAAGAGCTCTATACCTCATTCTATACCGCACGCCACGACAATGTAATGAACTCGCAAGAGGCGTCGGACAAGTTAAAAGAGATCATAAGGTCGGATGCCTGGTCGCTCTTTGAAAACCTTTCTTCAATTGAGTGGTTAGACGGCCGCTATTTCAAGAAAGCGAAAGCGATCATTCGGGAAATGAGACAACTCTCGTGCTCGCTAAATGTCACAGAATCGCTGACTCAAAAGCCGTTTTGCGGTTGTGCATTTAGTCTTTCGGAACATGAAAGGCTACTGGATCTACCTGTACGACTTGATCTAACCGTGATGGCGGGTGTCGCATCATACAAGGATTCATTTAATACGCGGTCAAAAGATCTGCTCAATACTGCAGATTCCGACGCAATGCGTACCTCGATCGGTGCGATCCTGGATAATTTCTCTTCCTCCAAAGATTCACCTACTCTCACCAGTCAAGAGATGAGGATTCTAAAGATCGCTGCCGAACGGATCGCTGATCACAAGGAAAAGATCGATGAAATCGCTCAGGAAGACGACGAGTATCGGCAGGGAATTCCGGACAATATGCACCTATGGGAAAGCGAGGTCCGAGAAGTTGAAGACTACGTAAACACCGAGATCTGATCAAAATCTCCACGTATCAACATTTCCTCAAAAGTCGCTGGTTAGCTATAGTTTAACTATATGACCAGCGTCTCTTTTATAGGTCCGGGCCGTGTCGGCGGAGCCCTTGCGATCGGCCTTTCCCGAAATGGCTACCGCGTCGGGCATCTCGTTACTCGCGATGGAGGTTCAGCTTCTGAGATCTCCAAGCTCATTGCTGAAACACCGGAGACGATCGACATAAGTCGTGCCGATGAACTGACGGAAGACGTTATATTTATAACTACGCAGGACCCTTTCATAAAGGATGCCGCAAAAAGCCTGTCATTAAAGCTAAAGGGCAAACCCATTGTTTTCCATACTAGTGGCTCGTACCCCTCGACGATTTTAGAGATTCTCAAAGATATCGGTTGTGAGACCGGTTCTATTCATCCTCTTGTATCCATAAGTGATTCTCAGTTGGGGCCGTCTAGATTCCCCGGTTCATATTTTTGTGTCGAGGGAACCGAAGCGGCCGTTGAGATGGGATTACAGATGGTAAAGGATCTCGGGGGAAATCCCGTTTCGATCGATACGAAATATAAGACGCTATACCATGCAGCCGCAGTCACGGCCTGTGGGCATTTCGTTGCTCTTTTTGACTCTGCGGTCGAGATGATGAGTAAGTGTGGGCTTTCGAGCGACGAAGCAAAAAAGATCCTAATGCCGCTTGTCACTAGTACGACTCAAAATCTCAGCGAACAAAGCACAGCGGCGGCCCTAACCGGAACGTTTGCTCGGGCGGACATAGAAACATTCACGCGGCACCTGACTTCACTTAATCAGTATGTTTCTGAGGATCTTCTTGAGATCTATCTTTTGCTGGGCGAAAGATCCTTAGAACTCGCTGCAAAACAAGGGGTCAGCCCGGAAAAGATCGATTCTTTGAGGACTAAGGTTTCGATAGCGAAATCAAAGCTTAAATGGTAGTATCGAGATTCTAGAGGGGTTAGTTTTGGGAAGAAAAAAAGAAAAATTCTCGGTGGAAAAGGCTCTCTTTCTTGAGCATATTCAGGGGGCAGGTTTACGCAAGACCAGTCAGCGCGATCTGATCCTCGAAGTATTTCTCAGCACTGAAGAGCATCTCACCAGCGAAGATCTGCACAATCTGGTTCAAAAGAAGGATGATTCGGTAGGTTTAACTACCGTTTATCGTACCTTGAAGCTTCTTACGGATGCGGGGCTAGCCAGAGAAGTTGGGTTTGGCGATGGTAAGACCTATTACGAGCACCATTATAATCACGATCATCACGACCACATGATCTGTACCCAATGCGGCAAGGTGATCGAATTCTTTTCTCAGGATATTGAGCATCTCCAGGATGAAATGGCAAGCAACTTCGGGTTTAAGCCGACACATCACAGTTTGAGAATGTGGGGCGTTTGTGCCGATTGTCAGAATGCTCAGGCTGATACTCAATCAGCTCCTTCTGGAGCGCAACCGCGTGTTAGGGTTAGGACCGCTATGCACTAGGTTTGCGAATGGGAACATTTTCGGCTTCTGCGGCGTAAAAATTGAGGCACACGCTTTATGCGATGCTCTATTTGTTCATAACTGGAGACTTAAGAAATGACGCAAGGATCAAAACAGGAAGGCGGAAAAACAACGGCGGCGGGAACTGATTTTCAGCAGGAATTTGGATCGCTGCCGCTTGAGGAAAAGTTCTCAAATCTTTGGCAGATGGAAGTTGCCACGCTGAATGAGGCTATGCGATATGTCGCCGATTCTTCAATGAAGGTTCTTGAAAAGGTTGGCGATGCGATCAGCGATTTTGGTACAAAGGTCGAGGCCGAGGCGAAGAAGGCGGTTGAAGTAAATCAGACAGAGGAAGGCCCCACTGCAGAAACGGCTTCCACAGGCGACGAGGCAAAAGCAAAAGGCGGGCGAAAAAAGAAGCCTGAAGAGCCGAATGCCTGATCTTTTTATCAATAAGTGAGCAACACCGCGTTAGAAAAAAGCAGAGCTAACACCATTAAGGAAAAAGCCCAGTACGCCGGGGCTTTTGGCGTCATTGGAGTGATGCTCTGGGTCGCTGGTTTTCCAGTATTTCTTCTCTTTTTCGTTGGTTTTCTCACGTTTTTTATCTGGAAGGTCTTCTCCTCCGAGGGCCGCAGCGAAACCCGACGCATTTTTGAGTTTTACCTCTCTGCAAACGAGATACTACGTGAAGATGACCGCCGATGGTACGGATTTGAGATCCAGGAAACCATCGCACTCGGCGAGAATATTGTTCGTTCGATGAGTGCGGCTCCACCGCTCGTCTCATTCGCCCTCGGAGCTCTTTACCAAAAGCTTGGCGATCACAGTTCAGTCGTTAAATACCTATCGAATGTCGTGGAAACGTCGGCAACGGAAACGGCGATCGTTTACCCGACCAAAGAACTTCGCGAATATGTTCGGATGTTACGTAAGATCGAGCGAGCACCGGCTGAGGCTCCACTCACTTCATCCTCTATCAGGGCTCTTGAGAGAGCGCGTAAGAATCGCGGTAAGGTGATGCTCGAACATAGCCGCGCAGAACTCGCCACTAATGTTGTTCAATTGGAATCCGGCCGCCAAAATGTGGGATCGATCGTCGATGACCAGGATCTGTTCGAGATAGACGATGCGGATGATAGGCGTTCTGGCGAAACTGGCGTTGATCCGATCGCTGCGTCATTCGTATCGTCTCAAGCGGTAAATGGCAACAAGGAATCTCCGACTGACAGAAAGACCATTTCGGAGGTCTTACATGATATTTACGATAAAAATGTTCAATAGCCGGTAACGCCTATCGCAATCCGAAGAACTTTTTGATCGACCCGAGAGCCCCACGTTTCATTGCGACTTGCTCATCAGCCTCATTTTCAAATTTAGCTACCAATAACTGACGTCGTTCCTCGACCAATTCCGAAATATCTCTTACAAGTGTTGGATTGCTTTCGAAAATAGGTTTGAGGCAATTCTTGTCTATCCTCAACACCTCGGTCTCAACGACTGCGATCACATTTGCCGATCGAGGTTCCCCCGTTAAGAGGCTCATTTCGCCAAAGAAGTCATTCTCTGCAAGCGTTCCCACCGTTTTTTGATAATCATTTTCGGGGATCTGTATTTTAACGGAACCGCTAATTATCACGAACATCGCGTTGCCTTCCTGGCCCATCCTTACTATGGCTTCGCCCGGAGCGTAGATCCGTGAGGTCGAGGCATTGGCGAGCCTTTCGATCTCCTCGTCCGACAGGGGAGAAAATATCGAAATGTTGTTCAGGTGTTCGACGTTAGTATTTACAATTTCTTCCTGCGGAGTCTCTCCCTTTTTCTGTTCTATATGCAGCGTGCGCGTCGGGAACGCGAAATCGATCCTTTCTCGGTGAAAAACGTACCAAATGCGCTGACGAATTGTTGCATCACTATCGTTAAATTTCGAATAATCGTCGAGCCAGTATTTTATTTCCCAGTCGATCCCATCGGTTCCCAGGTTTCGTATCCTCACAATCGGTCGCATTTTTTGCGAAACATTGTCACTCATTCTTACGGCTTCTCTTACACGGAGAGCAATATTGGCTGGGGCCGCTGAATAGACGGACGTGAAAAAAACTAGCCGTGCATTGAGGTTGTTCTTGGGAGATACTTCTATCGCTTCTTTTCCCATTACAGAATTGCTTATTACCAGCAACTTATTCTGGAACGTACGGATCTTCACGCCTCGCCACGAGATCGCTTCAACAACGCCCATCCCAATACTGCCCACCGAGATCACATCCCCGACTTGAAACGACTGGTCTGCTTGCAACGCAACTCCGGAGAACAGGTTTCCTAGCGTATCCTGTAATGCCAGACCAACTACAATGCCGATAATCGTTGAGCCGGTAAAAAGCGGTGCAAGCTGCACTTCAGGGAACTGCGACTGAAAGATGATGAAGAATGCAACGATATATACGACGATCGAAAAGACTGTCTTGAGAAGGGAAGAGACCTCGCCTTGCGTAGATGTTCGATTCACCGTCTGGCCGACAAGGAAGAGTACAAATCTTACGATGCCGATCACCAGGGCCATCCAAAGAGCGATCTCTAGAATGTTAAGTGCATTATGGGCCAGACCGATCGTGGTCTCGGTCATCATAGGAAGTTTTTCACCCGACGGAAGTGTGAATTTTCCATCTGAGAATATCACACCGAGCCGTTCGGCAAGATAAGCGTCCGCGGTTGAATCGGACGGTAATAGAATGATTGCCGCCGCGACCAATACGATAAATACGGCGAAAAAAATGAGTCTTTTCTGTATGTCCGATGAGGCCATATTGGTAAGTTGCTAAAACATATCAGCAATCGTTTTCCCAATCAATGCGATAGACAGCGTGGAAACGATAATTGTCACCAGCCAGGCTCCGACATTGAAGGCAAAAGTGTTTTTGTGGCTGCCCATTATCTCTTCGTTGTTCGCAAGTTTTACTATTGCGATTAAAACTATTGGTAATAGAAGCCCGTTGACCATTTGGGTTGCGAGCAGAAGGCGGATCTGCGGAATGCCGGGGATCAAAGCGATCGTTGCGCCGACAATAATGAGTGCGGTAAAGATGCCGATGAAGATCGGAGCCTCGCGAAACGAGCGGGAAAGGCCTTTTTCAAAGCCGAGAGCTTCGCTGAGACTGTAGGCGGTCGCCAGCGGAAGCACGCCCATTGCGAGCATGGCCGCGCCGAATAATCCGATGGCGAAAAGATACTTCGCATAAACGCCGGCGATCGGGACGAATGCCTCGGCGGCTGTCGCGGCGGAATCGATCGTCGTCACACCATTAATATGAAGCGTCGCGGCCGAGCAAATCACAATAAATCCGGCGATGGAGCAGGCAAAGATGGTCCCGACGATGACATCTGCCCTGACGAGGCCGAGATCTTCGATGTCCATACGTTTTTCGACGACGGACGACTGCACAAACACCTGCATAAAAGGCGTGATCGTCGTGCCGATGAGTGCCATTATCATAAAAAGATAAGGCGTGTCGGTCTGGAAGATTGGATGCAGGAACGATTCGCCGACCTTCTCCCATTCGGGACGAGCGAGGAACGCCGAGATGATGTAGCACACGAAAACGAGCGACATCGCGAGGAAAACGCGTTCCACGCGCTTTTGCGAACCTTTGACCACGAGCCACCAGATCAGTCCGGCGGTTATGGGAATGGTTATAAACCTCGGTATTCCGAACAATTCGGACGCCTGAGCGATTCCGACGAATTCCGAGATGATCACGCCGGTGTTTGCGATCAAAAGGGCGAGCATGACAAACGCCGTCCAACGTACGCCGAACTGTTCGCGGATCAGATCCGCCAATCCTTGCCCGGTGACAACGCCCATTCGCACGCACATTTCCTGCACGATGACGAGGGCGACGACCATCGGCACGAATATCCACATCAGCGAATACCCAAACCCGGCACCGACGCTCGAATACGTCGCGATACCGCTGGCATCATTACCCGCATTTGCTGCGATTATTCCCGGCCCGAGTACGGCCAGATAGGCGAGAAAACGGTATTCAGATACATAACGCCGCAGCCGCCCCGGAGCACGGCGCACCGCCTGCACAAACTTTTTCACTGAAAAGCGTGTCGTATCCATTCGTACTACTACCGTCGTCGTTCATTGCAGAAACCAAAACTAAATTATCGTTCGCGAACAACGAATATAACTCTTTTGAATCCATTTCGAAAGGTGTTCTCCTCATTTGAACAACCGGATAGTGTCCGCGACCTTTGTCCTTAACGGCACGAACAGGCATTCCCACCCATAGATCACCGCTAGTTTCTCGCTCTGCGGGTTAACGTCTCATTGGCACTCTGTTTTCCATGTCCGATGTAACAGTATGTTTAGCGCAATTTAAATTCGACAATACATCGATTTAACGTCCGGCTTTTAACCTCAGGTAACGTTCAATAAACAGGTTCACGAGCTGGTGCTGGGAGTAGTCCATCCGCTCAGGGGTGCGTTTTATTTACGTTGAATATCACGAATATAAATAAGGAGATAACTAAATGGATGAGATCGAGGACGAAGGAATCAGTAATCAATCGGGGAACGAGACGTTTGAAGAAGTTATTGCGGCTAGGGTTTCGCGACGAGATTTTTTAGGCGGCAGTTTTGCTGCTGCGTTTGCGGCTACGCTGGGCGGCGGTGTTGGGTCGCTGCTGAGCGCGGTCCCGGTTGTAGCGGCGGCGAGAGATACTCAGTCGCTGATCTCGTTTGCCAGCGTTCCGGTATCATCCGCAGATACCGTTATAGTGCCGCCCGGGTACACGGCACGAGTGCTGATCGCTTGGGGAGATCCTGTTTCGGACGGCCCGGCGTTTCGTCAGGATGCCAGCAACTCCGCCGCAGATCAGGCCCGGCAATGGGGAATGCACAATGATGGACTGATCTTCTTTCCGATGGACGCCCAGGAAGATCGAGACACTAATAACACGAGCGAGGCGGAACGACAGGATCGATCTAACCGCGGTCTTTTGGTTCAAAATCACGAATATACCGATGACGTATTGCTCTTTCCGGACGGCACGGCGAATTGGAACGAGCAGAAAACAAGCAAATCATTGAACGCCCATGGTGTCAGCATCATCGAAGTTCAAAAAGGCGGCTCTAACCGAGACGAGATCATCGAAGGTGGCGACGATGCTGACCGCCGGGCCAACGGTAACTGGCGAGTCGTTCGCCCATCACGCTATGCTCGTCGCATTACGGGCCAAACTCCGATCAAGATCGGCGGCCCGGCGGCAGGTGACGAGAGGTTGCAGACGAGCGCCGATCCGTCCGGCAGATGGGTTCTTGGTACCCTTAACAACTGTGCAATGGGCGTAACCCCCTGGGGCACATATTTAACCTGCGAAGAGAACTTCAATGGCTATTTTCGCGTGACTCGTACCCCTACGACCGTCGAGCGACGTTACGGACTCAGTTCGGCCGGCTTCGGTTACCTTTGGCATACGACCGATTCGCGTTTTCAGGTTGATATAGAACCGAATGAGCCAAACCGCTTCGGTTGGGTCGTAGAGATCGATCCCTTTAAACCAAACTCCACGCCGGTCAAACGAACTGCTCTAGGCAGATTTAAACACGAAGGTGCTTGGGTTCAGGAAGCGCGTGACGGCCGTGTGGTCGTTTACTCTGGCGACGACGAGAGAAACGAATACCTGTACCGTTACGTTTCGCAGAATCCTTGGCGTCAGATGCGGAATCGCGGGATCAATCCCCTCGATCGAGGGACGTTGTACGTCGCTAAATTCAATTCGAACGGAACGGGCCAATGGTTACCGCTGACGCCAGACAATCCGGCACTTTTCGGCAGGACGATCGAGGATATCCTCATCAACACTCGCGGGGCAGCCGATGCGGTCGGAGCCACCTCGATGGACCGTCCGGAGTGGATCGATACATTCCCCGATGATCTGATCGGGATCGCAACGATGACGAATAACAGCCGGCGCGGAACGACTCCACCATCCACCAACAACCCCGACGGCAGCACCACCGCCGATTCTGCACGTCCACCGATCGATGCAGCAAATCCGAGAGCGAATAACGTTTACGGGCACATAATTCGTTGGGAATATGCCCGTGACTGGACCGAGAATAGCTTTCGCTGGGATATCTTCGCATTGGGTGGTGATCCTGCGGTCGCAGCTCACGGATCGAATATCGTTGGCGATAAATACGGGTCGCCTGATGGGATTTATGTCGCTCCTAGCGGTCGCTTGTGGATCCAGACGGACGTTTCCGGCAGTACCATCAACACTGGAGCTTATGCTGGTTTTGGCAACAATCAAATGCTTTGCGCGGATCCGCGAACGAGAGAAACTAGGCGTTTTCTCGTGGGTCCAAATATCTGCGAGGTCACAGGAGCTTTTGTGACGCCCGATGAGCGGACAATGTTCGTCGGCATCCAGCATCCTGGGGAGCACCCGACGGCGAGTAATGATCCGGCGAATCCGAAGCAGTTCAGCTCTTGGCCCGGCGGCCCATCCAGCGGTCGTCCGCGTTCAGCAACCATTGTTATTACCAAGGATGATGGCGGCAAGATCGGAGAGTAACGACTGCTCGGACTTTTACCGCTTCAAAAATCAATGCTGCGAGGAGTTCTCCCTCGCAGCTTTTTTTGTATAGCGTGATACAGCGGATTCTAGTCGCCGATAAATATCAACAAAATACCGCACGGATCCCAGACGTGCATTATTTTTGTGTCGCCGACCATTTCCGGCGGAGCAAAGCGGGCGTTGCTGTAGGTGTTTGCGGCGAAAACGGCCTTGATATGTTCGTGCCACTCGTCGACACTCTCGACCCAGAACTTCATCATAAAGTTCTCGGCCCAGTCTTTGACGTAATAGTTCTGCAAACGAAACTTCGCACCGCCCAATTCACAATCAAACGTCCCGCCCCAGCCTTCGGTCAAGGTAAATCCAAGTGCCGCGTAAAAATTCTGAGAAACCAAAAAGTCTTCGGCGGGTGTATAGACGACCAATTTTTTTATTGTAGGTTTCATAACGATTCAAAACATCGCGAAAAAGATATCTAGGTGGGAAAAGATAGCATGAAACAAAAAGTGGGACAATTTTGACGATTGGTTATGTGCCCGCGTAGCGGGTTTTAGCATGTAGCCACGCGGCGTGAGCCCGTGGACTAGGCGGAAATATTGTTCGGAGCCCGCGTAGCGGGTGACGGTGGATGCGTTAGGAAGATCATTGGCGTCGCAAATAGTTCCCACTGCCACCCGCTACGCGGGCTTTGTCGATCCGAACACATTTTTCCACGGGCTCACACCCGTGGCTTTATGCTTGAACCCGCTACGCGGGCGTATGAAGGATTTAAACATACGAAAGAAAGCATGAAACGGGAAGTGGGACAATTTTGACGTTTGGTTATGTGCACGCGTAGAGGGTTTTAGTATTTCACCACGCGGTGTGAGCCCGTGGAATGGTTGGAAATGTTGTCCGGTTGGCTCGTAACGAGTTATTTTGCGTCGCGTTTGACTGGCTGCAGGCGGTTTGTGGTGTGTTCGGTGATGCTGGGCGGGTTAATGAATTCGTTTGTGTTTGCGGCGTTGAGTTCGGTGAGAGGTTTTTGGTATTCGGAGACCTGCGGCGGGGCGTTTCGGCTTTTGTCTATTGGGCGTTGGACCTTAAACCCGGGGCAAAGATTGACGATCTGGTACGCGGAGACTAGCAGACAGGCGATCACGGCCAGATTCAGCATCTCGAAGTTTCGCCCGGTAGCCAATATGGACACAATTATCATCGCGGAAGCCAACGACAACCCCGCGCTGACCATTTCGAGCGTGCGGATCTTTCTGATGCGTTCCTCGCGTGAACGTTTGCGAAAAAGTCGCGGTCTTTCCAGAGCCTCGATATCGGGAAGCCATTCACCGCAGCGTTTGCAATAAGCCTCGGCGGTCTGTTCACCGACTCCGCACTTCGGACAGAACATCGTTTTACTCATCCTGCTATTCTATCCGCTTTTCTCTCGCTTCACAGAGTGTATAAACGTACATTCAAAAAGCAACGGCGGCTGTCTCTTACATTTGTGACTCGAGTTCTAAGAAACCACAAAGTCTTTGGCGGGTATATAAAGAGCCAGTTCTTTTATTGTTCGTTCCATATCGATTCAAAACATCGCGAAAAAGATATGCAAGGGGGGAAAGAAAGCAGGCGTGGGACGATTGCGTGGCTTTGTTGTGTGCCAGCGTAGCGAGTTTCAGCGGGCAGCCACGCGGAGTGAGAACGTGGAATCGTCGCAAATATTATTCAAAACCCGCGTAGCAGGAGGCAGCGTTGACGAAATAGAGCGGATTATTAATGTTGTGAATTGTAGAGTCGCGAACAGAACTTTACGTTGAGCCGGTTTATCAATGATTCAGACGAAATGTTTGACGCAGGGTTGATTTTGCCCTGTTCGGTGTGAGGTTTTTGTGTACCGGATAGACGAGGGACGACCGCGTTCCATTTCCAGAGGGGCTGCTGAGATATCTTCGGAAGCGCATAACGCCCGGCATCTCTTTCAGCGGCTTCGCGACAAAGACAGAAGCTCCTTCGACGAGTGCATTAAGCGGCACGGCGGCTTTGTATGGATGCTCGCAAAGGCGTATTCGCCTACTCCGGAAGCTGCGGAGGAACTGACGGTTGGCATATTTAACGATATCTGGAAATTCGCAGCCTGCAACGAATCTTTTGAACTCGACGAACGCGAAACTGTCTCCTACATAGCCCGCCGGTACATTTTTAAACAAATGAACTTTGGTCAACGGTAGATAACTATTCTGCGGTGCGTATCGGAGAGGGGAAAGATAGCATGAAAGCGGGCGTGGAACAATTTCGACTTTGATCTAAGGCTTTTGATATTTGATCGTTTAGTTTAGGGGATTGGTCTGGCATATCTTTGCGATGAATTGATCGTCGCCGTGGACGAAATCCTTATGATACCTACCGTACATACATAGTGTGTTGAAGATTGTTAATCTTTAGTTGCGGTTAATTCGCTTTACATATCGCTATTAAGGACGCAGGACCGACCCCGGTGCATAGTTGGCTGGGAAAATCGGGGCCTGCTTCTTCTTTTTTTGCGGGTGAAGACCAGGCAGCGATGCTAATACTTCTGATTTTCGTCGGGATAAATCTTTTCGAGGGTGTCGGTTAGCTGTTCGTATTCCATTTTGCCTTGGTAGGGACGCAAAAGGGATTCGTCGCCTTCGGTTAGCCAGATTTTTTGTTCGTCGAGGTTGGTGAGGATGACGGGCATGGCTTTTTCGTGGAGCGGGCGCATGAATTCGTTGGGCTCGGTGGTAAATGTCGTGAAGGAATATCGCGTCGCGCCGTTGTCAAAGTAGCGGCTCCAGAGGCCGGCGAGGACGTAGGGAACTTTGCCCTCGACAAATATCTCGACGGGCGGCAATCCTTTTCCCTTTACGGGCCATTCGTAAAAGCTGTCGATCGGCAGCAGACAGCGCTGGCCTTTTTTGAGCAAGTCGGGCCACAGTTTCTTGTCGTGCATCGTCTCGACACGGGCGTTGAAGGTCGGGAATTTAGCTTCGAACTGCCGCGCACCATCCCATTGGCACCACCAACGAGCCTCAAGCGTCTTGATCAACCCGTCACCACGCCGCGCAATGATAAATGCAGGCTCGGTCGGGCGTAAATTGTTCCGCTCCCTGAAGTTTTCGGGCGTTTCCCAGTAGGCAGCGTACTTCTCGTATCGGCTAACGTGTCTTTGTGAAGCTCTTCCGCACATATTTATATCTCTTTGTATTAAAGAATAGACCGAAATCAAAAGCAGGACAACATCTAAGCCCGCACGGAGTCCACCACTCCTTTTTTGTTGCAATAGGCGATGATTTCGAGATATATATGTTCCTGCAAAGAATATTATCGGGGGTTTGTTAAATGCTGAGAAAGGTACCGGTTACAGTGTGCGGAGTTATATTACTTTTAATACTCGTTCTTTCGTACACAGAGCTTCAGCCCGCCGGAGAGGCCAAGGCGCGATCTGTACGAGCGTTCGGAAGCTTTACCAATTCGACCCCGATAACTTTCACAACCGGCGGAGCAAATCTAGGCAGCCCGTATCCATCGTCGATAAATGTACAAGGAATGCCCGGCGTGATCCCGTTCAATGATCCTAATGCAATAAAGGTCACGATAAACAACATTAGCCACACATGGCTGGCCGACCTCGCAATTGTGCTGAAATCTCCTAAGGCGGAGTCAATGCTTTTGCAATTATGTGCTTCGGATAACAAAGGATTCGAGGCTCAGTCATTGACTTATTCTATTAGCGACGCTGGCGCCACACGATTGTCCGATGTTGAGAATCCGATTCAGGGCGGTGTCTACCGTCCTGCGTCTTTTTGTAACAGACCAGCAATTCCAAGTGTAGCCAGTTACGGCGTTCCCTCACCTGGGGGAGATGCAACTATATCGTCTATTTTGGGTGGAAGCGAACCTAATGGTTCTTGGAATCTATACGCGGTCGATTTTTTCACGGGTGACGGCGGTGTTATGGCGGGTGGATGGACACTCGATCTGATAACCGAGGTGCCAACGCCGACCACTCCGGGTTGGGAAGGTGATGTTGCCGATGCCCAAGGTTCGCCGCTCGGAGACGGTCTAATTCTTGCAAACGATGTTGTCACCGTACGCCAGTTTGTCCTCGGCAACGCCGCACCCATAATCTTTCCAAACCAGTTTCAACGCGCCGACGTCAACGAGCCCTGCGGCAATGGACGGATGGACGCGGGAGACGTTACGGTTATTCGACAGATCATCCTCGGTACGCTCCAGAACGTACCTGCCTGCGGCCCAACTTTCGATACTGCTCGGCCAGATAAATCCCGGAGCCTTGATTGGTAATGCGATAAGTATTTGTGACTCGCTGTAACATTTGATATCTTTCGGGTTATGAAGAAACAATCGGTTCGTTCGGTTGCGGCGATGGTTTTTGTGTTGTCGTTGGTGCTTTCGCTGCTTCCTGTGTCGCGTCCGGTTTATGCGGCTTGGCCCGAGCCGGTTCGGGGGAAGCGGGCGATGGTCGCTTCGCAGCATGAGATGGCTTCGCAGATCGGCGTGGACATTATGAAGCGCGGCGGGAACGCGGTCGACGCGGCAATTGCCGTCGGAATTGCGCTAGCGGTGGTTTATCCGGAAGCGGGGAACATTGGCGGCGGCGGATTTATGCTCATCCGCAACGCGAAAGGCGATACGCACGCCATCGATTACCGCGAAATGGCGCCAAAGGCCGCGACGCGTGACGTTTTTGTCGATAAAGACGGGAATTTGATCCGTGGGGAAGGTGGTTCGACGATCGGTTATCGAGCTTCAGGCGTTCCGGGGACGCTTGCCGGTTATGATCTGGCGTTTAAGAAGTACGGTTCGGGCAAAGTAAAATGGGCCGACCTCGTTCGTCCGGCTCGCCTGATCGCGCAGAATGGATATGTGCTCTCATTTCGTCTCGCCGAGCTGTTCAAATCCTACAAAGAGAACCTCGCCAAGTATCCGGACAGCAATCGCATCTTTCTAAACAACGGGAAATACTTCGAAGAAGGCGATATTTTCAAGCAGCCCGACCTCGCAAACACACTCGGAAGGATCGAACGCATCGGCGCTAAAGAATTCTACACCGGCCTGACCGCAAAGATGATCGCCGACGACATGAAAGCCAACAATGGCCTCATTACTCTCGAAGATCTGAAGAATTACGTTGCTAAAGAACGCACGCCGCTTCGCGGCACATATCGCGGCCACGAGATCATCTCGATGCCGCCGCCGAGTTCGGGCGGGATCGTCATGATGCAGGTGCTGAACATGCTCGAGGCTTATGATATCAGAGCGATGCGTGCGAATTCGGCCGCGAAATACCACGTTCTGACCGAGGCGTCGAGACGAGCCTTTGCCGATCGCGCGGAATTCATGGGCGATCCTGACTTCGCGAACGTCCCGGCAGCGGGATTGATAACCAAGCAGTACGCGGAAAAACGCCGGGCCTCGATAGATCTAAAGAAAGCTTCGACGAGCCGCGAGATCAAGTTCGGCGAACCTGTTGGTGCCGAGCCGATGGACACGACGCATTACACCGTTGTAGATCCGCAAGGCACGGTTGTTTCGAACACTTATACGATCAACGATCTCTACGGCTCGCGCGTGACCGCGAAGGGAACTGGCGTTCTTTTGAACGACGAGATGGACGATTTTGCCGCACGTCCGGGGCGTCCGAATCTGTTTGGACTAGTTCAGGGCGAGAGAAATAAGGTCGAGGGCGGCAAGCGGCCTTTGTCATCAATGACGCCGACGATCGTTTTGAAGAAAGACGGTTCCGTGTGGTTCGCTCTCGGTGCCCGCGGCGGTCCGAGGATCATTTCGGCCGTGATGCAGTCAGTTATTAACGTCATCGACCACGACATGGACATCCAGGAAGCCATCGACGCCCCGCGAATCCATCATCAATGGCTGCCGGACGAGATACTGTATGAACCATTCGGCTTTTCGCCGGATACATTAAATATTCTGACCGCCCTCGGACACAAATTTACGTCCAATCCCGGCAATGTCGCGTCTGCAACCGGGATCATGATCGATGCGAAGGGCGTTCGGTTGGGTGCGATCGATTCGAGAAGTGATGGTTTAGCGGTAGGTTATTGAGGAAGTTCCTCGTTTTCGAGAAGGCGGGTTGTATTTTCGGTAACGCTGCGAGGTTCAAGGTCATTCGTTTCGCGCCAGTTTCCCGTAGCGGGAGCTGCGTAGGCCGCTACCGGGACAGATTGCTGCGGCGGAAGTTGTGCGGCAGCCGGACGATCGAAATTCTCGACCACCGGAAAAGCCCCGGAGTCGAACGGCCTTGTGTTTGGAACCGGAGATTCGAACATCCAGGCGTACGCAATTCTCAAGAGCCCGCCTGCAACCAGCAGTATCATCGCCGCGATCACGAGTGCGGGCGAACGCAACTGAAACACTATCGAAAAGACCATCAAGAGCGGCACAACCAGAATAGACAGCAGGAATATAAAAGCCCCCTGCTTGATACCGCGGCTTCGGGGCGATTGATTTTGAAAGATGGAAGGTTTTGTCTGCTGAGGTATCAAACCGCCCGTCAACAGCAAGTCAGCCGTACCGGTTAGCAAATAACCGCACCGCGAACAAAAACTAGTATCGACCGAGATCCTCTCCAGGCCGCACTGCGGACAATACATAATTCCTAGACCTCGTCCTTATCCAATAATCTAGTTGTACCCTCGGTTACACTCGTTGGCTGCAGATCGTTCGTGTCGCGCCAATTACCAGCCTTTGGTGCGGAATATGCGTTCACAGGTATAGATTGCTGTGGCGGTAGTGCGGCATGTTCCTGCTGTGCGGGCATATTATATTGTGGGCCTTGGGTAGGTATAACGCCGGGCGGAAGCGTGAACGCAGGTGTGTCTTTCTCAAGAAAGATCGCCGACGAGATGAGCATTATCAAACCGCCAAAGATCCCAACCACGGCAGAAACCCCGGCCATCTCTTCAACATCCATGATTCCCCAGAATGGAGCCATGATAAAGAGAAAGAATAGGAACCAGACCAAGCTGAAACCCATCCCGTTTCGCCGTGAAAACAGCTTTTTCTTCTTTTTATGAAGCTCTGCGAGCTGCGGCAGATAACCACCATGGGCCACCACCTCAGAAACGAGACCCAACGGCATTCCGCACCGCGAGCAGAACTTCGTTTCGTTAGATATTTGTTGCTGTCCGCAGCTAGGACAATGCATGTAATTTTCTCCGTTTAGATGGTAGACCCAAATCCTAACGAATTCTTACACGAAAAAGTTCTCAATGCAATCCAGTTATTTTCAGTTGCAGAGGCAGAGGAGGCTAATTGATCCGCGGCAGTTTTATGTCAGATAACATCTGAAAGATCGCGAAAGCCCGTCCCTGATAATGATCGGCTTTTGAGAGGGTTTGCAGCAATAACTCACCAATAGACAAGAGCTTTTCAGGAGCCGGTATCTCGCGTTTCAGATCATCATCGCTCAAAAAAAAGCGAAAGCCGTTCTGCCTCGTGGCTACCACTTCATCCAGATATTGATATACCGCTTCTTTGGTCGCGAGCTTTTCTGGCAACGTCCACTCAAACGGATCGTCCCACAGCCTTGTCGTGATTCCGCCAAAGGATTTTTCGACCATTGCTGCCGATCGCAGCAGATATTCGCCGACCGAGAACATCGCCATCGAGTCCGGAATCTGTCGGGGCTTGGTGAAAAGAAGGTCGTCAGGAAGCCGCTCCAATAGCTCACGGCTCCTGAAATCTAGTGATGCAAACGAACGATCGAAGGTACTGATCAGATCTTTCATATTAGATATGTCTAGGATAACAGCCCGATTCGATTTAATAGAACGGTCTAACGCTTGCGATATCTTCGATCTTTCTCGTACAGCCCGAGTCCGTAATTCCTGCCTTTCCAGTTCACGCCGCTTCCAACAACGCCTTTTACCCCGATCTCGGCACCTTTTGACGGAACGTTGCCGTCGGAAACCAAGATCCAGATCGAACCAGTCCCATCATCGATCTTATAGGCACCGCCGCCAAGCGACGTACCGGGAATTGATAAGCCGTAGCTATCCTTGACCACACCGGCAACGACGACTTCTTTGTTTTGATATTTACCGGGATTTGCTTCAAGATCAGCAATACTGATCCTGTCAGGGCAGGCGATCGTGAGCAGGCCAATGCATAGAACGGCCAACGACAAAAACATTGTCTTAGTTTTTTTCATTTAGTTTCCTCTAATTGTTCAAATAGGGAAGAGAACACCATAAAGATTCTAAAGTCAGCGGAAAGTTTGCCATAAATATCACTTTCTGCGATGCTTGGAACACTTTCAACACTTCTAGAAGAAAATGGCTGATGACAACGGTATAGAACCGATGAAAAGCGTTTCTTTCTGCTCAAGCCTCAAGGATGATGTCTGGCACAACCTCGCCGGGCCGAACGCCTTTGAGAGTTGGCATTTTGACGCCGTGTCTGACGACGGCCGCGAAGCTCTCGTTATCGCGTTTTACGATAACTACATCCTGTCTCCCCGTTTTACTGCAAATTCTGCTGGCGAAGCAAATGTTACTCGCTCAGGCCGCCACCGTTTCCCTGCCGTTTCGTTTGTCTATTCGGTAGATGGAAAACCGGTCATCGGATCGGTCAATGAATTTGTTGAGATCGATTTCAAACCGATCGCGGGGCGTGGTTGTTCGATAGCGGGTTCGTCGTTTCGTATGGACAAGGTGGAGTATGGCTCGGGGTTCTTGGTTACGATAGATCTGAAAACATTCGGCGGCCGCACGATTAAAGCCGAGATCGAATGGCTCTTGATAGAATCGGATCTTTCCCCGTATTTTGAAAAGGCTTCTGCCGTGTGGAACGCAGTAGCCCCCCGAGCTGATGTTTCAGGAAAAATTACCGTGATCGGCCGGCGTGGCAAGATCCGAAAGGTGGTTCAGTTTCGCGGCACGGGATATCACGATCAGGTCACAAGTTCGAACGTACATTATCGCGGACTTAGTTCCCGGATGTGGGGCAGGGCACATTTTGTCGATTCGACATTGGTTTTCGACCGGCTGGGCGGGGTTCAGGATCCGCAGGCTGCGGGAACGTTCTATCTGATCAGTGACGGCAAGATCGAGGCATTCGCTGCAAACTGCGAGGCAAGCGAACATCGTCGAGATCGGTGGGGTCTGTCGATACCCAGGCGGGTCCAATTCACGTCAGATGATCAAGTCATTCTTATCAAGCCCATCGATGCTATCCGTTCCGGCTTTTCTGAGGTAAAGATGTTAAGCGAAATAACAATAGAAGCCGGAGGGAAAAAGAAAAAAACGGTCGGAATAACTGAATTTGTCGATCCGCGGCGGCTTCAAAGTCGATTAATTCGTTGGATTTCAGATCTAAGGATCGGGCGGGAAAACAGATCGCCGTTGTTTTAAGGACTAATAGATGTAAGTTTCACCGCTGTACCATATGCAAGAACCTCGGTCGCTCCTTGGGAAAATTCGGTCGCGTCGTAACGCATTCCGATTATCGCATCGGCTTCGATCTCATGGGCGTGCTGAACCAGACGATTGAACGCTTCCTTTCTCGCTTCTTCGCAGACAACAGACCATTCTTCGATATTACCGCCGGCTATTGACTTGATACCGCCAATTATCCCACGTCCAATTCCGGTCGCTCGAACGACAATTCCTCGAACAACACCAAGATATTCGGTGATCTGTTTTCCCTGAATATCAAAGCCTGTCGTAACGATCATGATGTTCTAGGTGGAACGAATGGTTGAGAAAAGATGGTAGCGCCTAGGGGAGTTGAACCCCTCTTTCCAGGTTGAGAACCTAGCGTCCTAACCGATAGACGAAGGCGCCGTGAAGACGAAACGTAAGTATAAAACAACCAACTATCGTCGGCAAGCGGTTTTGGCGGTATCATCTGCTTTATCCGCACGTGGTCTACCTTGACCTTGCGTTAAAGGCTTTCTAAACTAGAAGTTTAGTTCACGGTTCACCATTACAAAATATGACTCACAATCTTTTCAACACGCGCCAAAGCTTCACAACCGGTTACGGCAACGAGGGTTTTTACTATTCGCTTCCCGAACTCGAGAAAGCAGGACTCGGAAACATCTCACGGCTTCCGGTATCGATCCGCATAGTTCTCGAATCAGTTCTTCGAAATTACGACGAAGGACGCAAGGTCAGCGAGGCGAATGTTAAGGCTCTCGCGTCGTGGCAGGCGACGGAGGAGCGGTTCGAAGAGATTCCGTTTGTAGTAGCTCGTGTTGTACTGCAGGATTTTACTGGCGTTCCGCTACTCGTCGATCTCGCCGCGATGCGTTCGGCTGTGCAGCGCATGGGAAAGGACCCCGGCGTGATCGAGCCGCTCGTTCCGGTCGATCTGGTGATCGACCACTCGGTTCAGGTGGACTTTGCGGGCAGCGAATCCGCGTACGAGCGAAACATGGAGATCGAATTTAAGCGAAATGATCAGCGCTACCGATTTCTAAAGTGGGGAACTCAGGCATTTAATGGCTTTAGCGTTGTGCCTCCGGGAATCGGGATCGTCCATCAGGTAAACCTCGAGTATCTCGCAAAAGGCGTCTTTGAACGCGACAACGTCTATTTCCCTGATTCGCTTGTTGGAACAGACTCGCACACGACAATGATCAACGGCCTCGGGATCGTTGGCTGGGGCGTTGGCGGTATTGAGGCGGAAGCCGGAATGCTTGGCCAACCTGTATATTTCCTGACGCCAGACGTAGTCGGCGTTCATCTGACCGGTGAATTATCGCAGGGTTCGACCGCGACCGATCTAGTTCTTCGTATTACAGAAATGCTCCGCAAGGCAAATGTCGTCGGGAAATTCGTCGAATTCTTTGGCGAAGGGGCCGCCGCTTTGAATGCTACCGACCGGGCAACGATCGCAAATATGGCGCCGGAATATGGAGCAACCATGGGCTTTTTCGGCGTTGACGAAAAAACTTTGGAATATTTTGCAAATACAGGACGTTCACGGGAACAGATCGACACGATCCGGGCATATTACATTGCACAGGAGATGTTCGGGATTCCGAGAGAAGGAGAAGTTGATTATTCGACCGTGATTGATTTGAACCTCGCAACAGTAAATCCGGCCGTCGCCGGTCCAAAGCGTCCGCAGGATCGAATCGAGCTTTCAAACCTCGATGATCGTTTCCTCGAACTCTTTACCAAGCCGGTTGCCGATGGCGGTTACGGTAAGCAATCAGAGGATCTTGAGAGAAGGTTTAGTGTTTCCATGGGTGAACACAGCCTGGCAACGGTCGTTGGTGGAGGGGAACAGAGTTCTCGCTCGATCCCAGAGACAGTTTCAGAATCAGTCTCGGCGAACAACACTAATGTCGAAACTGAGATCGAAATGGTCAACAATCGTCCAACGCCGGACCGCGTAGATTTTGACGAAAGCACAACGCCAACCGTAACGACGACGATCGGCAGCGGTGACGTCCTTATCGCAGCTATCACTTCCTGTACAAATACAAGTAACCCTGCGGTTATGATCGCAGCGGGAATTGTAGCTAAAAAGGCGGCCGAAAAGGGAATGAAAGTTCCGCCCTACGTCAAGACATCGCTGGCACCGGGTTCGCGGGTAGTTACGGAATATCTTGAGCGGACGGGCCTGCAAACCTATCTTGACCAGATCGGATTCAATCTCGTTGGATACGGATGTACGACATGCATCGGCAACTCAGGTCCGCTTGATCCATCGATCGAGGATCAGATCGTCGAGAACGATGTGATCGCCGCCTCCGTTTTGTCGGGTAATCGTAATTTCGAGGCTCGCGTGCATCAAAACATCAAGGCAAACTTCCTGATGTCGCCGCCGCTCGTTGTTGCATATGCGCTGGCCGGAACCGTCGTTAAGGACATCTATCTACACCCGATCGGGCAGGATAGCGACGGGAACGATGTATTTCTTAAAGATATCTGGGCTTCGCTCGATGAGGTACGTGAGCTCTTAAGTGCAGCCTTTGACCCGGAAACATACAAGCGTCTGTACTCGCAATTTGCCGAACAGAATCCGCTTTGGAACAAGATTGAATCCAGTGTCGGCCAGATATACGAATGGGATACCAGCTCGACATATATTCAGGAGCCCCCGTTCTTTGAAGATTTCACGATGTCAACGGGTTCGTTTTCGGATATTACCGGTGCCAGAGCATTGGCGATCTTTGGTGATTCGGTGACCACTGATCACATTTCGCCTGCTGGTGCGATCAAGGCAAACTCGCCTGCGGGCCGCTATTTACAGGAACTCGGTGTGGCACCTGAAGACTTTAACTCGTATGGTTCGCGTCGCGGTAACGACCGCGTTATGCTCCGTGGCACGTTTGCCAATGTCCGTATCAAGAATCTGATGGTGGCTCCAGTCGAAGGAGGCCTGACCAAACATCAGCCTGACGGCGTGGAAACAACCATATATGAAGCTGCCGTGCAGTACAGAGACGAAAATACGCATCTAATGATATTTGCGGGTAAAGAGTACGGAACCGGCAGTTCGCGCGATTGGGCGGCAAAAGGTACGGCACTAATGGGCGTAAAGGCCGTCGTTACTGAATCATTTGAGCGAATTCACCGTTCCAACCTAGTTGGAATGGGAGTTTTGCCGCTGCAGTTCAAAGACAGTCAAACCGCTCAGAGCCTTGGGCTCGACGGCACAGAAACGTTTGATCTGGTTGGGCTTAGCGAAACGGATGTGAGGCCTCGTCAGGATGTAACGCTCAGGATCACGCGGGCTGACGGTTCACAGCAGGAAACGATCTTAACGCTTCGGATCGATACGCCGATCGAACTGGAATATTACAAGAATGGC
The DNA here is from genome assembly GCA_041737885.1 of Pyrinomonadaceae bacterium. Taxonomy (GTDB): domain Bacteria; phylum Acidobacteriota; class Blastocatellia; order Pyrinomonadales; family Pyrinomonadaceae; genus OLB17. The sequence goes on from JBGSQW010000122.1 coordinate 22,151, forward strand.
GGCATATTGCCGTATGTGCTTCGTCAGTTGGTAAGTTAATTACGAATTTTTGAGGGTGTAAATTATTTTGTGTAAATGGTCATTGAAAGCCGAATGAGATAGGTTTGGCGGAGGAGAAAAAATGACCAAAGAAAAAGAGTTGTTGGACAACGAGCTGATTGACAATTTATTGA
>JBGSQW010000126.1:0-72257 GCA_041737885.1 Pyrinomonadaceae bacterium
GGGCCGAATGGATGCCGTGGACCAGTCGGCGATTTTGCCAGGTATGTGAGATCGAATTCAAGGGGCAGGATCTGTTGCCGAAGGTCGTAGTCGCTGCAAGCCTGGTGATCGGACTTTTCGGCGTTGGGGCTTATCTAACTAGTAGCAAAACAGATTCTGAGATAGCGGCGTTTAAGCAGGCCGGTAAAAAAGCCGTGTATTCGACGCCGGTCACGGTCGTGAAGGAAACGCCGTCCGCCATTTCGCCGCCAACCAACAAGGTTATTAGTGGACAACCGGAATCGCCAAGTGCTTCATCCACTACTGGGTCAAAGTTAGTTGATGCGTCGATTCGGCCTAAGATAGAGCAGGAAGAGCAAGTATTTTATTGCAGTGCTGAGACAAAAAAAGGAACCCCGTGCTCACGACGCGTGAAGAAAAATACGCGTTGTTATCAGCACGTTGGTATGCCGGCCATGGGCGCAGACGAGAAACTGGAAACCAGGTCTCAAAAATGATCCGAATCTAATTCATGAAACCACTCAACCCCAATTCAATGATCCAGGGCCGCTACCTTGTCGTTCAACCGATCGGTAAGGGCGGCATGGGCGAAGTTTACCTTGCCGTTGATCAACGGCTCGGAAGCGCTGTAGCCCTCAAGCGGACCTTTTTTAGTGAAGACAGCACGCTCGGTACTGCTTTTGAACGTGAAGCTCGGATCTTGGCTCGTTTACGGCATCCCGTACTGCCGAAGGTCATAGACCATTTCGCGGAGAACGGCGATCAGTTTCTCGTTATGGAACACATTTCGGGCGACGATATCTCTAAGCGTCTCGAAGTTGCGAATAAGCCTTTTCCGGTCAGTTGGGTGATGTTTTGGTCAGATCAGATGCTTGACGCCCTGGCATACCTTCATTCACACGAGCCGCCGATCGTTCATCGGGATATCAAACCGCAGAACCTGAAGCTGACAGATGACAACCACATCGTACTTTTAGATTTTGGCCTTTCAAAAGATTTTGACAGCAATTCGAGCGGGCTCAACTCGGCAAGTGTTGCGGGTTATTCGCCCCATTTCGCTTCAATGGAGCAGATCAGGGGAACCGGAACTGATGCTCGCAGCGATCTGTATTCGTTAGCCGCTACCCTGTATCAGATGCTGACGAATTCGGTGCCTCCGGATGCGTTGACCCGAGCCGATTCAATGCTCGGCGGGAAAGGCGATCCGATAAGGCCTCTTAATGAATTGAATCCGGAAGTATCGCCTAGCATCTCCGAAGTTATCTTGAAAGCTGTCGCGATACGCCAGGACGAGAGGTACGGAACAGCGATCGAGATGCAGAAAGAGCTCCGCAGGGCTTTTAACAAAGGGAAAGCTGATCCTGACGAGAAGCCAACGATGGCTGGACTTCCGCCCGGACAAGCGAACACGGCCAAGCCTACCACGCGTCCTGAGGTCACAGAGAGAACTCCTGAGATATCGGAAACTCCCGAGATGGAGACTCAGATCAGGCTAGATACGCCCGTTCCGCTGGACGCGACCCTCCAGATGCCTTTTCCGGGGAAGGATGATACGAAGCAGTCAGAATTAAAAACCGCTGTCTTTAATATCGAAGATATTCAAAGTAGTGATACTGGCTCGCAGGAACCGAAGGCCGAGGTTGTTGCCGAGGAAGCGATTCCAGAAGCTCGACCCATTGCGGCGGCGGCGGGCGTAGGTTCACCAACTCCGTCCGCATTGAAGGGAACGGGTGCTCAGGCAAAGGTTCCGGTGAAAAAATCTAAGGCGGGCTTGATAGTGGGAGTAGTAGTCGCTTTATTTCTTTTAGTCGGAGTTGGCGGTGGTGCTGTATGGTATTTGGCAACTCGACCAAGCTCCGGCGGAACAGCGACCAATACTGCTCCTGTTCCTTCGAATACGTCGACGCCGGCTCCGTCAACGCCGGCGATCGCAGTCGAGACAAATACGGATTCAAACGCTAACTCAACCGTCGGGAACTCTGCAACTCAATCTTCTGTAAATACTGACGGTTCAAATTCTGTCATTACACCAGTGGCTCCGACCGAACAGAAGCCCAATCAGCCAGTTGCGAGTAAAACGCCCAATACTAAACCAGTGCCGGCTCCACCGGCGAAGACAACTCCGAAGCCGAAGGCTAAAGATGATCGAACCACTATCGTTCCATAATTAAGGTGAGTATATGAGAAAGGACAGGATATTTAGTGTTTTTGTTTGGTGTGCGATCTTTGGGTTGCTTTTAGCCCTGCCTGTTTTTGCACAGTCTAAGAAGGATAGGGACCAGGCCAAAAAATTCCAGGATGATGCGGACAAGGCTATCTCCGCCAAAAATTATCGTGAGGCGGCGGATCTCTACGGTAAGTCTGTTCAACTAGTCCCGAACAACAATTACGCTCATTATCGCAAGGGATTTGCTCATTTCAGCCTGAAAGAGAATGAACTTGCCGTCAGCGAATTTACCTTAGCTCTGACACAAGGTTTTAAGCCTCTCGATATTTACAGGATCAGGTACTTCATTTATTTCGAGCAAGGGAATTACGACGCGGCTTTGGCCGATATTCAAAAAGGGCTCCAGCTTGCCCCGAATGATATTAATTTCCTCAGCGCTGTAGGAGAGATAAACTACGCTCGAAAATCCTACCCGCAGGCTTTGGAAGCCTTTCAGAAGGCCTCCGCAGTCGCTCCTAACAATGGAGATATTTTCTACAACATCGCTCGTGTAAGTCTCGGTATGAATAACTCTGCCGCCCAGCGTGACGCGGCAAATACAGCATTAACCAAAGGAACACGTTTCCCGGCCGAATCGTTCTTCCTGCTCGGCGATGCAAATCACAAGTTGAAAAACGGGCCAGCTGCCATTGATGCGTACCAAAAAGCACTCAGCTCCAAGCCAGATATGTACCAGGTATATGGAAGCCTTGCTGAGATATTTAAGGCGGAAAGTCGCTTTGGTGAGGCTATCGATATATTAAAGAAGGGGCTCGTAAAGTTTGCAAACGACGGCAATTTTTATACGGAATTGGGTCTTATTTATAGTCTTGCTGGACGACCCGAGGATGCGGTCGCCGCCTCTAAAGCTGGCGTACAGATACTTCCTAACCAAGCATCGGGATACACTAATCTGTGCCGAGCGTACAATGATACGCGCGAATATAATCTTGCGATCTCGGCGTGCAACAACTCTCTTCGAATACGGCCCGATGATGGTGAAACATATTATTACCTTGGCAATGCATTTGTCGGAACTGACAAGTCGGCTGATGCAACCCGTGCATATTCAAATGCCGTTCGCGGTTTAATTGACGTTACGACCAAGAATCCAGAGCAATCAGATACGTGGTACCTACTTGGGAATTCGTATTTCGCCGACCGGCAATTCGACAAAGCTATCGAGGCTTACCTACGATGTCTCTCGATCAGTCCTAAGTTTTTTAAGGCTAGAGCGAATCTAGGTATCAGCTACACCAGGAAGAAGAATAAATCTGCGGCAACCGAGCAATACAATATGCTTGCGACGGCGGATCCTGCGTTGGCGGCTCGAGTTAAAGCGGAGATCGACAAGATGTGATCTACGAGCGTCGTTTTGCTGGCCTATCGATTCCAGTACTAACGTTGACGCTCTTAAATTTCAACACGATCCGCATATTCTCGGGCCGGTTTTCCATCACTGCGGGAACAAATGGAGCAAATGACGGGTCCGAATTCAGGGCCTTCTCCAACTCGCTCATCGTCCGTATATCCCTCGGCGATTCAACGACCTCGCTTATTCTGGCCAGGCCGTTGCTGAAAACATCAGCAACTACGACCACCTCATCGTCTTTCATCTCGCCGCGGAGCATGGACTTAGTTATCGCGACTAGGCCGCCCTGAGGATTGAGGCTGGGACTTTCATTTGCAAATGCCATCCTCGAATTGGAAAAGTCGATAGGCGAGATATACGAACTCCGATCGGCAAATGGATCAGTATTGGTGGCCACCAACTGCGTCGATCGCTGAACAGTATCCGATGTTACTTCCGAAGCCGGTACGCCCCCGCGAAGCATTGCCGAGAGAACCACGAATCCGATAAGAAAAGAAGCGACGACGCCGACACCATAAGGCATAACGCTCATCTTGAACCATTCTCGAAGGTCCGAGTGGATCGCGATAGGCGATGTTTCGGACTTCCTTAACTCCGTCCTGATCCTCGTTTTAAGCCTCGACTGAAGTGCAGAAGAGATGTCAGGTCTAGCGAGTTGGGATAGAACTAGCGAGAGTTCACGATATTCCGCATTTTTTTGACGGCAAAGTGGGCAGGCCTCCAAGTGGGCTTTGATCGTAGATGCCTCACTATTCGGAAGAGAACCATCCGAGTAAAAGGTAAGTTTAAATTGTAAATCTGAGCATTTCATTACTGTTTGCTCCGCATCGACATCGGATGAATGGCTGACTGACCCCGGCTGTCGTCCAAAACCGGACAACAACGCTTCGGTTGGTTAATGTGAATTCGTTCGTTAATTCTCCAGCGACCTGTTTCGAGTGTTGCTGATCGATTCAAATATCGGCTGTAGAACTTTAAAAACTCCTATCACAAACCCCAATTTCCGCTCTCCGACCTATCGTTTGGCACCGATTAATTTAGTCTTAAAGTTGAGACCGGGGTGAGTCAACCATTCATTCAATTGTCAAAAATCCTTGAGCCGCTTCCGCAGTTCCTCACGACCTCGTGAGATTCGAGACTTTACCGTTCCAACTCCGACGCCCAAGGCGGACGAGGTTTCTTCGTAAGACAAACCCTGAATATCGCAAAGGATGACCGCTTCTCGATAAATGTCGGGAATTTCCAGCAAAGCGGCTTTGATCGCGTATTCGCGTTCGTGCCTTAGTGCTATTTCTTCCGGGCTTTCAGACCGACTCGACAGGGTATCCGAAACTGTTTGTTCGGAATCACCGATCGTTGCATCCAGCGATATCGTTACTTCGCGACGCCTTCGCTTCCACCAGCGAAATCTATTTCTAGACTCATTGATAGCGATCCGGAAGAGCCATGTCTTGATCTCTGCATCGCCCCGGAAGCTTTTGATCGACCTCAACGCCCGCATGAAGGTTTCCTGCGTCAGATCCCCGGCTTCCTCTGCGTTTTCGGTTATCCGAAAAAGCAGTGCATATATGTCGCCTGAATAGCGGTCGATCAATGTGTCAAATGCAGATGCATTCCCGGCCCTTAAACTGTCAATAAATGCGGACTCATCAGTGGCCTGAACGGACAGCGACTGCGGCGAGACCACGGCCTTTCCAATTTCTTCGCCGTCAAATGTAATTGACTTACTGAAGATCATCGCCTGTCCTTTGCATCCTCTCGCTACGAGTTGCGTCCCGATTCGTCCCGTCCGGTTTTTGCCGGACTACTATGTTAGACACCGCTTTCCGCGGTTTGTTCCAAGGTTTATGAAAAATAGTGTCAAAAATATCACCTTTCGCTCAATTTCCTTCAGTTATTTGCTCTTCCCGCCGTTTTACGCTAAATTAACTCTTTTGGAAAAAAGACCGAGTACGGCAATTATACAACGAGCAAACATTTAGTTTTTGCAGTTTTTTTAACAATGGCACGAAAAAAGAGACGATTTGAGCAATTACAGGCAGCGGCGGCAACTCCGACTCCACAGGATAACCGGGTATACACAAACCCCGTACAAAAACAGGTAAGTGAGAAACTGGACGAGATCGGCAAAAATTTCCAAGGGAAAGGCCGAACTGTTTTGTATGGCATAGCTGCACTTGTTGTTGTGGCGATACTCGTGACCATATTTATGAGTTGGAGCCGAAAATCAGGCGGCGCCGGGCAGGCGGCTCTTGGTAAAGCGATCGAAACATCGCAGGCTCGTATCTCCGACACGGGCACGCCGGCCGGCAGCACGGCGAAGACATTTAAGACCGAAAAAGAAAGAGCCGAAGCTGCGATCGCGGAGTTCCAGACTGCAGCCGACAAATTCGGTGGCGATGTGGCGGAAAAAGCTAAGTATTTCATTGCAGTAAATAAGCTCGACGTCGACAGGCCCGCCGGCATCCAGGAATTAGAAGCCATGGTCTCTAAAACCAACGAGGTTGGTAAAATGGCGAAATTTGCCCTGGCCCAGGTTCGGGTCAATGACAACAAACCTGACGAGGCACTTGCTCTCTTTCAGGAACTTGCCAAAATGGATGACCCGATCGTAGCCAAGGATACTCTTAATTTTGAGATCGCTAAGATCTACGAAAAACAGGGCAAGAAAACTGAAGCTGTTGATATCTACTTCAATATCGCTAAAACGGCGGCCGAAGCTAAGGATATGGATGGCAAGGCGATCCAGCCTACACAGACGGCTACAGACGCCAAGGCAAAGGTCACAGAGCTTGATCCTGAGCGTGCAAAGCAGATCCCTGAGCCAACTCCGGAATCGCCATTTGGCGGCGGCAGCACTGTTCCTGTCAGTATCCCGTAAGCTATCGTAGGAAATTCGGGTGCAATCGTTCTTTTCTCGTTCCATATAAATAGGGATCGAAGCTAAATTTGAGCGACGTTAGTGAAAAAGACATCTTGAGATCGTTGGCAGCCGCCGAAGCTGTGTCTCAAAATGCGATCCTTTCGATTCGAGTTTCTCCTCATAATTATTTTGCAACTCTGTTTGTAGGGTCGTTCCTTTCGGCCCTACTTTTCTATTTACAGCTTGATGCTGCAGCCATAGTCCTATTTGTTCTCTCCTGGATAGTAGTACCATTCCTTGCTCTGAACGACCGTGTCGCCTTCGACGGAAAAAGGCTGTATCGAACGGGTCTGCTGTCACGATTTGCAGCCTGGTTTTCTTCGTCTCGAAAGCGGTTGCGTTTGAGCGACGTTGAGACCGTGGAGACGGATGCGATCCGTGCACTGAAGCGCGGCAACACAGTCTATTACCGCTACCGAACGGTTTTTCGTGGCAGAGGTTTGAGCATCTCACTGGCATCAGGCGGAGAAGAGTATCGGCGGATGATACGTGCTGTATTAAGCCGGCTGCCCGAGAATGTCCTCGATAATCGCTCTCTCGAGATCCGCGATCATCTTGCCGATCCGAAAGAGACGATAATGCGTGCTGAGTTTGCCCGTATTCCTTCATCTGATGTTCTGGAGGCCTCCTTTAAGACTGGTTTTAACAAGCGATTTTCCAAACCGGCAAAGCTGATCGATCCGTCCGAAACGGATGCGGACGATCTTCAAAGTCTTGGGAACGAGCTTCGTCTTTCGGGTTACCTCGTTCAGGCTGTCGAAGCGTTTCGCAGGGCTTTGGTACTCAGGCCGCGAGATGCACGCTTGATCTTTGATTTTGCGAGATGTTTGTACGCCCTCGCGAATGTCGAGCGGAACCCGAGGCTCGAGCGCCGGGCCCTTGCCGCTCTGAGGCTTGCAGAGGGCCGAGCGGCGGCCGATGGTGAACTGCTTGTGCGTCTCGGTGAATGGCATTTCCAGATCGGGAACTGGCGACGAGCAGGCAGCATCTTTGAAAACGTGATCGATCGCTGTGGCGAGAATTTTCGTGCGATCCGTGGGCTCGCAGAGATCGCTCTGCGAGAAGGTAAGATCGCTCACGTTATCCATCACTTTGCCGCCGCGACTCGCACCGCCGAGACCTCCAGTCTTCGTCGTTGGACCGAAAGCGAAGCAAAATATTTCGCGAACCTTCAGGCTGATGACGAGTACATGGAACTGGAGATAAGTCGTGTAAACATGCTCGAGACGGTCGAGCGATCTCGTAAAACGACACTGCGGATAATGATGTTCTCGCTGCCGTTCATAGTCGCCGGAGTCCTTCTTGAAGATGAACTGATCGCAAATATCGGCTGGGCTGTATCTGCTGTTTCTATCTTCATCTGGGCCGGCCTCACGATAAGCACCAGGATGCTTATCCATCGTCTGCCCTACGAACTCGTTGAGCGAGAGGATTAAGAGTTCTGTGCATGCACGCATGTGTGATAAATGAAACATTTTTTGCCGAGTTAAGGCCGTCACATTTGACGGCCTTAAATTTTATTGTCTAATCTCGCTTACTCTGCCTTCTTCTTTCGAGCCGCAGGCTTTGCAGGTGCTTTAGCTTTTGCCACCGGTTTCTTTACGGCCGCTTTCTTTGCAGCTCCCGATTGCTTTACAGTTTCAGATGCTCCGCTCTTTGCTTTAGGGTTTAGCATCGCTGTCCACTGATATTCCGGAGTGTCCCAACCTTCTTCCAGTTTCTTAAGGATAAACTCGGTCATGTTATCGACGATCCAACGATGATTGGATTCGCCGACCGAAGCGAGTTCAGCATCAGGTGCGGGATTCATGAAGTCGATAGCGTATGGAATACCATCCTTGATCGCAAACTCAACCGTGTTCAGGTCGTATCCAAGAGCGGTGCAGATCGTCTTGACGTCTTTCTCCACTCGAGCGTGCAGCTCAGGCGAGAGGTAATCGTCGACGTTAACGTACTGCATGCCTGACAGATACGGCTTTGAAGGGTCGTACGGCATGATGAGGACCTTCTCTTTGCCGACACAGTAGCAGCGGACGAACTGATCGTACTCGATGCCTTCCTGCAAGGTCATGCAGAGCGTGCCTGACTGGTTGTATTCCGAGAACAGTTCCTCAAGGCTGTGGATCTTTGAAACGTTCTTCCATCCTCCGCCGTCGAAGGGTTTGAGGAACGAAGGGAAGCCGACATAGTCGATCACGCCCTGCCAGTCGATAGGGAATTCGAGGTTGCGAAGGCTCTCTGCCGTGATGTCCTTGATGTAATCGTGCTGCGGAAGCAGAACCGTCTTAGGGATCGCTACGCCGAGCTTCGCGGCGAGTGCGAAGTTGAAGAACTTGTCATCAGCCGACCACCAGAACGGGTTGTTGATGATGTATGTGCCCTCAAGTGCAAAACGCTTGAGCGTTGCACGATAATAGGGAACTTCGTGAGAAATGCGATCGATAATGATGTCGTATTTCTTAGGCTCATCCATGCGGATGCCGCCGATCGTGACCATTTCAGCAACGACATTGCCGCCGCCTTTTTCATTGATGCTTTTGATTATGGATTCGGGAAACGTCTGTTCGCGCCCAACTAAAATGCCTACTCTTTTCATATTTTTATTTTATAGATAGCTTATAATTAATATCTCAGACCATTCTGAAACCCTTAATTTTAATCCAAATAAAAATCGACGGCAACAACCGCCCTAAGCATTTAACGAAGCCGTTACTTCGCTCCCGGCAATAGCTCAAGATTTCCCATTTCGCGATTGTATGAATCGAGGGCACCGACCTCGTCGGCGGTGGCGTCGAGCATCTGTTTGGTCATCGCGATGGAATCGGAGAGCTGTTCGAAGTCGAGCAGTGAGAATTTCTCAGGTGTTGATATCGTGACGATCTCGTCATTGAGATAGCTAAAGAAGTTCTCGATCGACTGGAGCTGGCCTTCGACGAGTTTGACGCTGCGTTCGATCTCGTCGAACGAGTTGATGCGGCGTTTCAGGATCTCGACGTTGGTTTGCTGAATGCGTTTTGTTTTCTCGTCTCCTGCAGTCTCCATTGCACGAAAAGCCTGGGAAAGCTGGTTGTGAACGGCTTGGCGGTTGATGGTCTTGAGATGCTGCTTGCGGCGGCGATAGACGTCGAGCAGGTCAACGAAGTCCTCCCAGCGCTGGTCGAGGGCTTTGAGATTAGACGGCAGCTGGCCTGCACCCGTGAACTTCGTGTAGTTGTCCTGGATCTTGTCCTTGAGCCAGCGAAGGTATTCGACAGCCTCACGTTCGCGGGGTGTGAACGATTTGATCAGCTTCTCGCGTCCGTCGTGGTGTTCCTTGAGAAGCCTCTGTTTCTCGCGGTTTTGAACGAGGCTGCGGTACATCGGCAGGTTAGGGACGATGACGACATAAAGTGCCTCGCAAACGAGAGCGATGAGAAGCGGGATCACGCTGCCTGTGTACGCTGCGGCCACAAGAAAACCGGCGAGGCCCCAAAAGTTTACGGGCTCCTTGAGAGCCGCTTTCGCATAGCTCTGTTCAAACTTTGTTAAATCCTGCCGGTATTTTGCTATATCAGCCATATCAAACTAACAGATGCACATATATGCTGGAACGTTCGAAATAACAATTCTGCTTAGTTCGAATGACTCTTCCCGGTTGTCTCATCGAGAAAGGATGTATTGAGGACCTCGGCATCCTGAACGCTGGAATTAGCTGAGATCTGTTTGCTTGGCTCAGGCGAACCGGCTCCGAGCATGCCCATTTGCGATTTGTATTCGAGCAGCTTGTCCTGCATCTGAATATCCATCGCTTCGCGTTCGATGTCCTGCATCTGAGCGTCGACGTTGCTGGCACCGAGCTGTAATTTTGCTTCGGCGGCGGCTACGCGGCGGTCGATCTTTTCCCTCATTTCGGCGAATGTCGATGAATCGTCGCCGATGTTGAAGGTGTCCATCGTCTGGGCGAGCTGCTCCTGCAGTTTTGCCTGTTTGGCGGCGCTTATGAGCTGCATCGCCTCGGCACTGCGTTTCTTCATATTCAGCACGTAGTTGTCACGTGCCTTTAACGCCTGCTTTGAAGATAGCTGAGCCTGATCGGCCTGTGCCGAAGTGCGTTCGAGATCGATCTGAGCCTGCTGCAGCTGGCCGATGTAGGCGGTCGCGATGTCGTCGCGGCCCATCTTTACCGACGCTTTGATCTTGGAATCGAGATCGACGACCTGTGTCGAAAGATTTTCTTTCTGCTTGAGCAGCAGACGCTCGGTCGCCATGACCTGAGCTACTGAGTTGTTCAATTCCGGCACGCGGTCCCGCATGTCGCGGATGGTCTGCTGCAGCACGAGTTCCGGGTTCTCGATCTTGTCTAAAGCCGCTCCCGTACTCGCCCGAAAAACTCTACTTATTCTTGCCCACAATCCCATTTTATCTAATCGCTCCTCAAAAAATGTGTTACCACAAACAGCCGTCAAATCCCTTACGACGCCCATTGCGTATAAGTTGCAAATTCACACATCAGTATAACAGGAAACCTTATTTTTCAAATGCGAATTCGCGAGTTCGTTTCCGGATATCGTGCTTAGACCGAAAAGTCCGCGTGTGCCCGCTGCTGCTGTGTGAATCTCGTTCCGTTCCATCGTTCCACTGTTTCCCACGTTGTATCTACCGGCATTTTCGCTAACCTCGCCCATCGAGGCAATCTCATTATTGAACCATTATTGCATAAGAGTTGCACAAATGCAACAGACATGCTAATGTAAGACAGATTTAATGTGAAGGGTGGCGATGCTATGGATCTAAATACAGATGGCAATGTAGGTTTTGACGATTTCTATGACGAGGTTTTCGCCGTCAAAAAGGCGAGCGAGGTGTTGTCGAATTTCTTTTCGCGGCCGCCGTCGCCGCGCTTGTTGGGTGATATCTGGCGCGAGGGCGAACTGGCCGTGATGTTCGGTGCGGCCGGCGTTGGCAAGAGCGTTTTAGCTACGCAGATCGGGCGTTCGATAGCGTATGGCGAAGCGGTCGAGCCGTTTGAGTACGACGGCAAGCCACGGCGTGTTTTTTACATCGACCTCAAGCTGACAGACGACCAATGGTCGATGCGTTACACCGATGGTCACAAGGGCGGAAGGTGTGGAGCGGCAAAGTTTCCGGCAAATTTCCGGCGTGTGACGGCTTCGCGAGATGCGCAGCTGCCGCGTGGATTCAAGACATTTACTCAGCCACTGGCTAGAGCGATCGCGAAGCTGGTCCGTCTGCATAAGCCGCAAGTATTGATCGTTGATAACGTTTCGCTCCTCAGACACTCGAACGACGTGACGCGTGATGTCATTCCACTGATGAGGGAACTGAGCCGGCTCAAGAAAGAGCTGGGCATTTTGATACTTGTCCTGGCCCAGTCTGAACCTCGCATAATGTCGCCGACGCTCGCTATCGGCGACCTGCGAAGTGCTAGCGTGATCTGCAATTATGCGGATTCGGTGTTTGCGGTCGGCTACACGACCGAGGATAACGTGCGCTACGTCAAACAGTTGCGGTCGCATAGCGGCGAGATACTCTACGGCAAGAGCCACACGGCAATGTTCGAGATCAAAAAGCAGATCCAGGACAACTTTTTGGAATTCGATTTTCAAGGATTCTCGCCCGAGTCGATCGCGATGCTCAATGACTGCGTCCATATCCAGAGCCCGCTGGCCGATAAGGCGAAGGCTCTGATGGACGCCGGGATCAGCTACCGCGAGATCGGCATCACTCTCGGCGTCTCAAAAACGTCCGCCCATCGATTGGTACAGCAATGGAAGCCGGTTGAAAATCGATGTCCGAAAGACTATCGCCCGCCAAAACCGCCACCACCGCCGCCACCGCCGCAACCCGTTGAGCCGGAACCAGTTGAGGCCGAACCTGTCATTACGCCAACCGCTGAACAGGAGAGTGAGGCGTCGGATGAGCAGTATTTTCGCAAGCTCGGACTGCTCCCTAAAGCCCGTCCGGTTCCGGCCGCGGATCATAAGCCTCGCCGCGAACGTAAAGAACCTCCGGAAGAATATCGGCCGCCCGAGATTCGCAGGCTGGAGAAGCAAAACGGCATACGCCTCGCGCCACGCCGTAACGATTACGACAAGGAGATCTGGGTCGAGAGCTTCAACCCATCCGGCAAGCCCCGTATCTGGTATCAGTTCAACAACAATGGGCTCAGACGGTGGGAACGTGTTCCCAACGGCATCAACGGAAGCGAAGTTATTTGGGATCCGTAATAGGTGAGGAAAGTGCTAAGAGGCGACAATTCGACCTACCTTTTGGCGCTTCTTTCGAGAAGCCTGCCAGAGGTCATATTGCGACTGCATCCCGATCCACAATTCCGGCGTGGTGCCGAGGGCTTCGGAAAGCCGCAGTGCCATTTCCGGCGAGATGGCGGCATTCCCGTTAAGGATCCGTGAAAGTGTCGCCCGCGTAACGCTCAAATGCGAAGCCGCCGCCGTGACCGAGATGGTGCCGAGATAATCACGTAGTACTGAACCGGGATGTGGTGGATCGAACATTCTCATATAACCTCAATGATAATCTTGATAATCAACTAAAATCGCATCCTCACCCTCAAAAGTGAAGGTCAAACGCCAATTGCCGCTAACGTCAATTGACCAATGACCGTCAAGCGAGCCTTTTAGTTGATGGAGTCTCCAGCCTGGAGCACTCATATCCTGCGCCTGACGGGCGTTATCGAGTGCAAAAAGCTGTCGTCGAAGCCGTTCGGCGTGCTTGGCCTGAATGCCCGATTTTGACCCTTGCTTAAAGAACTTCTCTATGCCGCGATGTCGGAAACTCTTTATCACTCGGCTACTGTATAGTCTGACTATACAGCTTGTCAAGGTTGCAAGATACGCACTTCGCATCCGTTCTAAAACCGTGAGCGGTGCTGCGGGCATCGGGAGGTTTTAGCTTGGTGGGGATAAACGGGTTATGATTTTAACTGTTTACTACATACCGAGTTAGACCGGAGAAACAACGGCAAGGTGAAAAAACGGCGATGAGAAAAATAACTTCGGCATTATTGGTGTTTGCAACGTATATCGGTTTTGTTTCCCAGTCGGCTGTGCCTCTGCAGGCGCAGGTGATCGGGAGAGCGATGGAGCAGCGTATGAAAGATGTGCCCGGCGGGCTGAAATTCAAACTTAGCGAAGGCGTCGAGGGTGCGGAAACGCGCGAGAAGCAGCAATTACCGTCCACCGATCCGATCAGCGAAAAGGATAAGGCCGATCTGCTGAAACGCATTCCCGAGATCAAAGCGCAAACCGATGATCAGACCGATTTTGCCAAGCGCGTCGGCACGCTGCCTGCGCCGAAAACCGGCAACAAACTGCCCGTTAAATTTCCATCCGATGATGGACGCGGTACGCCGAAGGTCGATACTTCAGGGCAGACTTTGCAGGTGATCCGATGGTCGCCTGAGGGCGAGGTCCCGCTGGCTCCGGATCTGAACGTGACGTTTTCGCAGCCGATGGTCGCCGTGACGTCGCAGGAACAGGCCGCGAAGGTTCAGCCGGTCGAGTTGACGCCGCAGGTCGAGGGTAACTGGCGCTGGCTGGGAACAAAGACGCTGATGTTCGACACGACGAAGCGTTTTCCGATGGCGACGAAGTTCACGGCACGCGTTCCGGCTGGAACAAAGTCGGCGACCGGACAGGCTCTCGCGAAAGATTTCACGTGGACATTCACCACTCCGCCGCCCAAGGTCGTGCAGATGCATCCGAATGGCGGTGTGACGAAACGCGATGCGGTCATTTACATCTCATTTGACCAGGACATAAATCCGGACGCCGTGCTGCGAACGATCTCGGTCACATCAGGCGGGCGAAAGATCGCTACACGGCTCGCAACCGAAGCTGAGGTGAAGGCGGACAGCTCGATCGCCTATTATTCCAGCCAGGCTCAGCCGAAGCGTTGGCTCGCCTTTCGTGCTGTAAATGCCGACGGTTCGACCGTCGATGCGTTGCCGCCAGCTGCGGCGATCCAGGTGACCGTGGAAAAAGGAACTCCGTCAGCCGAAGGCCCGATAACGACCACGACGGCACAGCCGTTCGGATTTCAGACGTTTACCGCGCTCAAGATGAACGGTGCGTATTGCGGATGGCGGGATAACAGGAATTGCACGCCGTTTACCAACTGGAACATCGAATTTAACAACGCACTGGATGCCGCTAAATTCACCAAGGAAATGATCAAGATCGAGCCCGCCGTCGAAGGGCTCAATCTGTATCCGTCGGGCAACTATGTCTACATCAACGGCTACAAAAAGGGCCGCACGACGTACACGATCACGGTTGACGGAGCGATCTCTGACATTTACGGCCAGAAACTCGGCAAAAATGCGACCGCGACGATAAAGGTCGGTTCGGCAGAGACAAATCTCTATGCTCAGGGCGGTTTTATGACCGTGCTTGATCCGAATGCGAAGCCTTCGTTCTCGATCTATTCGACCAATCACAATTCGGCCAAGGTCAAGCTTTATCAGGTCAGGCCTGAGGATTGGACGCAGTATCAGGAATACGTTCGCCGCATGAACTATGACGACGGCAAACGTCCGGCGATCCCTGGCAAGCTCATTTCCGATAAAACAGTGACGATCGCTGCGAAAGCGGATGAGATGGTCGAAACACGGATCGACGTTTCGGCGGCTCTCGACGGCGGATTTGGCAATGTCATTGTCGATATCGAACCGACGGTAAAACGCGATAAGAACGACCGCACGCGGGTTTTTACATGGATACAGGCGACGCAGATCGGGCTCGATGCGTTTGTCGATAATACGGAACTCGTCGGTTTTGCGACCGATCTCAAGAACGGCAAAGCACTGTCGGGTGTCGATCTGACGATCTTTCCGAATGGAGCAGGCGTGATTCCCGGCGGCGTTGCGGAAAACGAAACACCGGCCGAGGAAGATTTTTCGCTGACGGGAATGCTCGAAGATGCGTGGAACTGGGTGACCGGCGGCCCGAGTGCCGATGCGATCGAATCGGTAAACGAAGACGGAACAACCGCCGAGACCGAAACGATCTCGGCAGCTCAGTCAAACAAGACCGGAGCGAGCGGCATTCTGCGGCTGCGTTTGCCTGAGGCCGCAACACGAACGGGGCAAAATATTCTCATCGCCCGCCGCGGCAAAGATGCGGCATTTTTGCCGGAGAACACCGATTATTACTGGCAGGATCAGGGCAACTGGTACAAAAAGAGCGATAACGACTATCTGCGCTGGTTCGTTTTCGACGACCGCAAAATGTACAAGCCGAAAGAGGAAGTCGCGGTCAAAGGCTACATCCGAAAGATCACGGGCGGAAAACTCGGTGATGTCGAGGGGCTGGGCGATGCGGCTAATGGCCTGACGTTTTCGGTCAAAGATCCGCGTAACAACGAGATCGCTAAGGGAACGGCAAACCTCAACGCTTTCGGGGCGTTTGATTTCAAATTCACGCTGCCGGACAACGCAAATCTGGGGTACGCACGGATCGAGCTTTCGACGAACAGTTCGGTCGCCGGAGCTACGCATTCTCATCAATTTCAGGTACAGGAATTCCGCCGTCCGGAATTCGAGGTGACGAGCAAGGTCGAGACCGAGGCTCCGCACTTTGTGGGAGGCAATGCGATGATCGCGGTCGAGGCGAAATACTACGCCGGCGGCGGACTTGCCAATGCGGAGACGAACTGGACGGTTACGGCAAACGCCACCAACTATACGCCTCCGAATCGCGACGATTACACATTTGGAACGTGGACTCCGTGGTGGAGAGGAGATTTTTATGGCGGCCGGCCGGGATATGGCGGAACGTCGCAGACTTTCAAGGGCGTGACCGACGCGGCCGGTAAGCATTTGCTCAAGGTCGATTTTGAATCGGTCAAACCGCCGCGTCCGTACACGATCACCGCCGCTTCTTCGGTGATGGACGTGAACAGGCAGGCGTGGTCGAGCACGACCTCGCTGCTGGTGCATCCCGCTTCGCTGTATGTCGGGATCAGGACGGCGCGGACGTTTGTGCAGAAGGGCGAAAAGATCGACATTGAAACGATCGTTTCTGACATCGACGGCAAATTGATCGCCGGTCGCGATGCTGAGATCAAGGCTGTTTTGAAAGATTGGGTCTTCGACAAGGGAAGTTGGAGCGAGAAGATCATCGATGAGCAGGCCTGCACGGTCAAGTCGGCTGAGACAGCACAGAAATGCTCATTTGTTGCCAAACAAGGCGGCCGTTACACGATCACGGCTACCGTGATGGACGACCGCGAGCGGTTTAACGAGAGCGAACTGACGATCTGGGTTCCGGGCGGCAAAACTCCGCCAAAACGCAGCATCGAGCAGGAAGAGGTGCAGTTGATCCCGTCGAAAAAGGATTTTGCACCGGGCGATGTAGCCGAACTGCTCGTCATGTCGCCGTTCACACCAGCCGAAGGCGTCCTGACGCTTCGCCGCGACGGAATTGTGAAGACCGAGCGATTTTCGATGAAGGATTCGTCGATCACGCTGAAAATTCCGCTGGAAGAGAAATATCTGCCGAATATTTACGCACAGGTCGATCTGGTCGGTGCGGCACCGAGAACGAAGGACGACGGTTCTCCGCTGACTTTTGCCAATGGCCAGGCTTCGACGCGTCCGGCATTTGCTAGCGGGAATTTGAACCTCTCGATCTCGACCGCTGCTCGAAAATTGACCGTCTCCAGCGAACCAGGCGACAAAACCCTAGTCCCCGGCGGCGAGACCAAGGTCAACATTGAGGTCAAAGACAATCGCGGTGAACCTGTTGCAAACAGTGAAGTTGCGGTCATCGTGGTGGACGAGAGCGTGCTCGCTTTGTCGCGGTACGTGATCGGGAATCCGATGGATACGTTTTACACGGTGCGTTCGACGGGAACGACAGATTATCATTCGCGGAAGGATATTTTGTTGGGGAATCCGGATGATGTGAATCCGCCACCACCGCCGCCGGGCGGGTCGGGACTTGGCGCTGGGAACTCTAGTGCAGATATGATGGCTGGATCGATGGCGATGCCTTCTGCCGCCCCGCGATCTGAGATGGCGAGAAAAATGGTCGCCAGGGAGATGGTTGCCGACCGTGACGATGGCCAAGCTCAAACAGACACACCGATTAACCTGCGGCAGAATTTCAACGCCCTCGCGAAATTCTCGCCGACCGTTCGCACCGATTCGAATGGCCGTGCGGTGGTGGATGTAAAACTGCCGGACAATCTGACGCGATATCGCATCACGGCGGTGGCGGTCGATGCGGGCAAGCGGTTTGGTAAATCCGAATCGAACATCACGGCAAAACAGCCGCTGATGGTGCGTCCGTCGGCTCCGAGGTTTATGAACTTCGGCGACAAAGCCGATCTGCCGGTGGTCATTCAGAATCAGACGGATAAGGACATGGCGGTGGACATCGTTGTGCGGGCGACGAATGCGATAATGATTGAGGCTGTACCGCCCGCGTCAGCGGGTGGCATACCGGTTGGGGCTTCGACGCCGCCCGTTTACACGGGCGGTACTGCCTCGACAGCCGGCCGGCGCGTACTCATCAAGGCTAACGACCGTGCCGAGGTTCGTTTCCCGGTTACGACGATCAAGGCCGGGACGGCGAGATTCCAGTTCGCGGTCTCGAGTGGTAAATTCAGCGACGCAGCCGAAATTAGCTTACCGGTTTGGACTCCGGCGACGACTGAGGCGTTTGCCACGTATGGTACGACGGATCAGAACGGAGCGATCATTCAGCCGGTGCAGACGCCGGGCGATGTTTATCCGCAGTTTGGCGGGCTGGATGTGACAACGAGTTCGACGCAGCTTCAGGAGCTGACGGATGCGTTCATCTATCTAACGAATTATCCGTACGCCTGCTCGGAGCAGATATCATCGCGAATGATCTCGATCGCCGCGATGCGTGACGTACTCGGAGCCTTTAAGGCCAAGGACATGCCGACGAAGGAGCAGCTCGAGTCGTTCTACAAACGCGACATCGAGATCTTACAGTCGCGACAGCGAAACGACGGCAGTTTTGGGCTGTGGAAGAAGGACAAAGAGCGGTACGAATACCCGTACCTGACCATCCACGTCGCCCACGCTCTGGCCCTCGCCAAGCAGAAAGGCTACAAAGTGCCCGACGAAATGCTCAACAAGACAAAGCCTTATCTCAAGGATGTCGAGAAACATTTTGACGAATACTACAAAAATTCGCCCGAGGTGAGATGGACGATCTCGGCATATGCCCTGTACATCCGCGATCTGATGGGTGATAAGGATGTAGCGAAAGCCAAGAAACTCTTGACTGAAGCTCAGGTTCAATCTCCGACCGCTGGTCAGGGAATCTACAACACGAAAATGCCGTTCGAGGCTTTGGGATGGTTGCTTTCGGTGCTGGCAAACGATGCGGGATCGAAGGGCGAAGTTGAGAATATCGTTCGATTCCTGATGAACCGCACGACGGAAACGGCTGCTGCCGCAAACTTTGTCACAGATTACCGCGACGGCGGATGGCTGATCATGGCTTCGAATCGTCGTGCTGATGGTGTTTTGCTAGAGGCTCTTATCAAGGTCAGAGCGGCAAGCGGGCCGCTTGCCGTCCAGTCGGAAGATCTGATACCGAAACTCGTTCGCGGTCTTCTTGCCAATCGTACAAAAGGTGCGTGGTCGAATACGCAGGAGAATGTCTTTATTCTGCTGGCGATGGACAAATACTTCAACGCATTTGAAAAGGTCACGCCTGATTTTGTAACGCGTGTCTGGCTCGGCAATACGTATGCGGGCGAACAGGCATTCAAGGGACGATCGATCGATTCGAACGAGATCAACATTCCAATGTCGTACCTCATCGATCAGGGCGGAACCTCGAATCTGATCCTCGACAAACAGGGTGCCGGACGGCTCTATTACCGCATCGGCATGAAATACGCCCCGAAAAACCTGAAACTCGAACCCGCAGATTACGGATTCACGGTGCTCAGGAAATACGAGGCGGTCGATGACAAAGACGATGTCAAGCAAAACGCCGACGGAAGCTGGACGATCAAAGCCGGAGCGAGAGTTCGGGTCAGGCTCACGATGGTCGCACAGGCTCGGCGTTACCACGTCGCCCTGGTCGATCCGCTGCCCGCCGGACTTGAAGTCTTGAATCCCGGTCTCGCTGTTACCGAAGCCTTGCCGCCCGACACGAACACGACCAGCGTCCTCGAAGTCGGCAGCCGCTCGATGGGCCGCAACTACTACTGGTGGCGTCAAAACTGGTTCGAACACCAAAACTTCCGCGACGAACGAGCCGAGGCATTTACAGGGCTTTTATGGGAAGGTGTTTACAACTATTCATATGTCACGCGAGCGACAACTCCGGGAGTATTTGTCGTTCCACCGGCAAAGGCTGAGGAAATGTATCATCCGGAGACGTTTGGTAGAACGGGGACGGATTTTGTGAGGGTGGAATAAGAAATTTCGCCGCAGATTTACGCAGATAACGCAGATTAGGAGTTTATTTCTGACAATATCTGCGTAATTTGAGTAAATCTACAGCAAAAATTCTTAACGGGATTCGATCGGTATAAGATCCTCAGCTCCGCCATTTTGGGCGTGGAGACGGATCGGGACAATTAGAGGTTCTTCGTGGCCCGCAGCTTCGTAGAACGGTTTCATCTCGCGGTAATCGCGGTGGATTCTGTTCGCGAGGTTGTGGGCCTCGTCGCGCAGGAGAAGGAGCATCGTGTGAGCCGGGGAATCGACGTCGAACGTGATGGATCCGCCGTCCTCCGTCAGGAAAGCGGCGATTGAGGAGTGTTTGCCTTGAGGCTTTACGGCGGCAATGATCGGCGGCGGAACGATCTCGCTCTTCGCCATAGCCTTTAGCACGGCATTTAACTGAGGTTTGCCGCCGTCTAGGACGATCAGGTCCGGGGGCGGTTGTTCCGAATCGGCCAGGCGAAACAGAATGGCATCAGCAAGCGAGCCTAACTCGCTGTTGCTTTCTGAAACGTATGAGCGATAAAGCTCCGAAGCGAAACGCCCCTTTACCCACACCGACGAAGCCGCGATCATTCCAGTTCCCGAAATATGAGCCACATCAAACGCCTCTATCCTTAGCGGTAGCTTGTCGAGGTCAAAATTCCGGCGTAGTTTAGATGAAATGATCTCAGCAGAAGCGAGCGGCTTTGCTTTGTCTAGTTCGTGCTCGTCATGGCTCAACATCAGGCCGCGATAGGCGTTGATGCCTTTGGTTTTGGGGTTGACGACGGTAATTTTTGCCTGACGGCCGAGGCGTTCGGTTAGGCGTTGTTCAAGGGGTTTTCGACCGTGAAAATCTCGCGATACGCGGATCTCGCGAGGCAAGTGGAACAGATAGAACGAATCGATAATGCGGGCGAGGGCTTCGTCTGAGGTTTCGTAATCCTCGCGTTCGACCGCGAAAACCTTGCGGGCGAGCACTCGGCGGTTGCGGTGTGAGACTAGAAATATCGCTGTGCCCTGCGGCGTGTCTTCGACGGCGAAAGTATCGACCGTGTCGTCTAGCCAAACCTGAATGCGGTCGTTCGCCCAGAATTTGTCGACCGCGATGGCCATGTCGCGGTAACGGGCGGCCTTTTCGAATTCCAGTTCGTCGGAATAGCGTTCGATGATCGAGCCGATCGCTTTGCGAAAGAGGGCTTGATCATTTGAGAGAACAAATCGCACAAGACCGACGAGTTCGGTATATTCGCTTTCCGAACAGAGACTAGCCACACACGGAGCCGCACAACGACGGCGATAAAACTGCGTACAGGGCATCGGGAACGAGCCGTCGATATCGATCTCGCAGCTTCTCAGGCGAAAGTTTTTGTTGAGCAGGTCGATTAGGATGCGGACCGCCGTTTTTGTGAGGAACGCTCCGAAATACTCGTCACCATCCTCTTCGACCCGCCGCGTCGCGAGTAGGCGAGGGAATCGTTCCGCAGTCAGTTTTAGATGCGGGTAGCGATTGCCGGCGAGGTCGGTGATGTCTGAGACTGGGCGGTCGTTTTTCATGTTCTTCTTGATGCTCCCCAACTTACGAAGGTGGGGTGGCATCAGCCCCAATGGGCTGATGACGGGGTGGTTCTCTACTTGCAAAGGACGCTATTTGTTAAGCTTACGCTCCGCGATATGTTCAGTGCGAGGTTGTTCTCGCGGTTCGAATAACCAAGCCAGAGAACCACCCCGTCCGCCCAAAGCGGCGGCCACCCCTCCTTCGTAAGGAGGGGAGTTTTTTGTTCAATCCGGCTCATGCCTTAGCGAATCCAGCATCTCGTGTATCGTCTCAAGCGAGTCTGCATCCTTGATACCTTTGTCCTCACGCCAACGCGAGATGCGGGGGAATCTGACGGCGACGCCGGATTTATGCCGCGTCGAACGTTGGATTGCTTCGAAGGCTAGTTCGAAAACCAATTCCGGTTTCACGCTCCGCACGGGGCCGAAGGTCTCAACCGTATTATCTCTAATAAACCTGTCGACCTTTCGTATTTCGGCATCGGTCAGGCCTGAATAGGCTTTGGCGAAGGGGACGAGCTCGTCGCCTTTCCAGACGGCGAAGGTGTAGTCGGTGAACAGGTTAGATCGTTTGCCGGAGCCTTTTTGTGCGTAGATGAGGACGCAGTCGATGGTGAGCGGGTCGATCTTCCATTTCCACCAATCGCCGCGATGACGTCCGACGCGGTAGGGGGAATTTCGCTCTTTCAACATAAAGCCTTCGACGCCGAGAGACCGGCTTTGTTCGCGGATCTCGGCGAGATGTTCCCAGCTTGCTGCTTCGACTTTATCGGTTGGAAAGATCACCTTTTGCGAATCCGACGGCAACGCATTCATCACATCCGTGAGAAATTCTCGGCGTGTTTTGAATTCAAGCTGCCTAATATCGCGTCCCTCGTATTCGAGCAAGTCATAGGTTTGCAGGATGACTGGCAACTCAGACAAGATCTCTGCGGATAGGTTTTTGCGGCCGATGCGTTTTTGTAGTTCGGTAAAGGGCAGCACACGCCCGTCTAGCCACGGCAGAATTTCGCCGTCGATGACGGTACCGTTCGGTAGATCGCAGGCCGCTTTTTCGATCTCAGGGAAACGCTCGGTCATCAGGTCTTCACCCCGCGACCATATGAAAACCTCGTCTGCTCGCTTGATGACTTGGGCACGAATGCCATCCCATTTCCATTCGGCTTGCCAGTCGGAGAGGTTGCCTAAATCCTCGATAGGGAAATCGGCTTGGTGAGCGAGGTGAAACGGAAACGGCCGGGCGATCGGCGTTTCGTCGGTGTCGAATTCGGGGTTGAGGAGATCTTTGAAAAATTCGGCACTCGGCGTCCATTCGCCCATTAGGCGCATCGCGATGACGTCGGTCGGGAGTTCAGAAAGCTGCGAAAGGGACCGTATGAGCAAAAGCTGCGACACGCCGACGCGGAAAGCCCCCGTTATTAGCTTGTTGTAAACGAGACGCTGCGAATAGTTCATTCGAGACCAAGCTTCGGTGACGGCTTGTTTTTGGGTATCGTCATCGGAGGATCTGAGCGGAAGCAACTGGTCTTCGACCAAAGTGTGGAGCGGCGTGTCGTCCATTTCGGTGATATTCGGCAGCAGCAGAGCCATCGTCTCAGCACTGTCGCCGACGGTGTCACGCGATTCCTGAAAGAGCCATTCGGGAATGCCTGAAAGCTCAAGCGACCATTCGCGCAGCTTTTTCGAAGGCACGATCTGCCGTGGTTTCCGCCCCGACAGAAAATACAACGCCCAAGCCGCATCATGCGGATCAGCCCGCTCAAAATAGAACCTCATCGCCTGGACCTTTTCGTTGGTCTTGTTGGTTTGGTCGAGTTCGACGTAGAGGTCGGTGAAAGGTTTCATAAGTCAGAACCGCATGCGCGAGCGGGCGAATGATGTCTAACGCTAGACAATTTAGGTCAATCCAGAACACTTCGATGATAACGTTCGTGCTGCTCGCTTACGCAGGCGGTTCTGACTCGTAGTCGTCTCCGACGAATTTGGTCTTCAGCGGCTCAGCATTCATTCCGGTTTCGTTTAGCCATCTAACAACTTCTTCGGAAAACCCGTGTGTTACATACACGGTGTCGGCTTCGCTTGATCTGATCGCGGTCATTAGTTCGGGCCAGTCGGCGTGGTCGCTGAGGACGAAGCCTCGGTCAACGGCTCGCTGGCGACGGGCACCGCGGACCATCATCCAGCCGGAGGCAAAGCCGGTCGATTGCGGGCCGAAGCGTTTCATCCACGTGGACATCTGTGCCGACGGCGGGGCGACGATCAGGGAACCGGCGAATTCTTTTTTGTTGGTGACATTACCGACATAAGTTGTGTCGGGCAGATCGATGCCGGATTCGCGATACACCTGCGTGAGGCGTTCGACCGAGCCGTGCGTGAAGATCGGGCCGATCGAGCGGTCGACACCGTTTAGAATGCGTTGGGCTTTTCCGAGCGAATAGGCGAAAACGACCGATGCCTTACCGTTTTCGCGGTTTCGCATCCACCATTCGTCTATCTCAGCGAAAACCTTCTTCGGCGATGGCCAGCGGTAGATCGGCAGGCCGAAAGTGGCTTCGGTGATGAAATAATTACACTTAACAGGCTCGAACGGAGCACACGTCGCATCCGACGTCAGCTTGTAATCGCCCGATACGACCCAAACTTCGCCCTTGTATTCAACTCGAACCTGAGCCGAGCCGAGAATGTGTCCGGCGGGGTGAAACGAGACTCTTACGCCGCCAATATCGCTGGTTTCACCGTATTTTTGGCCGGTGATCGTGGATTCAGGATCGAGGCGAATGCGGGCCAGCGATTCGCCTTCGGCGGCAACGAGGTAGTTTTTGCTGCCGCGATACGCGTGGTCGGCGTGCGCGTGGGTAACGACCGCACGATCAACCGGCAGCCACGGATCAACGTAGAAATCGCCTTTCTTACAGTACAAACCTCGCGGCGTCAGCGATATCAGGCTGCCTTTCTTCATGTCTCATATTCTACACGAAGCAGACCTTCGTTAAGTTATCTGCCGAACAAAGCGGCTGCTGATGTGGTAAAATCCTGTCGATACGACCAACCCTTTGATGGAGACAAGAACAAAAAGACATAACGGTAGCGGAAAGGTTGTCGAGATATTAAATCTCGAGGCCGACGCGATCAGGCGTGCGGGCGAGATGCTGTCGGCAGAGAGTGTGGATGCGGCGATAGGTCTGCTCCTCGAATGCAGAGGCAAGGTGATCGTTACCGGTGTCGGCAAATCGGGCGTGATCGCTCAAAAGATCGCTCAGACGATGACGAGTACGGGCACAATGGCGGTTTTTGTTCACCCGTCTGACGCCTTGCATGGCGGTTTGGGTGTGGTGGCTGGTGATGATGTCATCATCGCGTTGAGCAATTCGGGCGAAACGGATGAAATTCTCGCGATCATACCAACGATAAAAAAGCGTGGTTCGGCAATAATTTCGATAGTCGGGAATGTAAATTCGACGCTGGCGAGGCAGTCCGATGTGGTGCTCGATGGTTCGGTGGACAAAGAGGCGTGTCCGCTGAATCTAGCTCCGACGACCTCGACGACGGTTGCTCTCGCGATCGGTGACGCTGTGGCGATGGCCGTGATGGAGATCAAAGGCTTGACGCAGGAGGATTTTGCTGCAAATCACCCGGCGGGTCGTCTCGGCAAACGTTTGACGCTGACGGTTTCGGATCTCATGCATCCGAGCCCGAATATCCCACCATTTTCTGGTTGGCTGCAAGTCGTAAAAGCGATCTCAAGCCACGCACTTGGGGCCGTGAATGTGGTCGACGACGACGGTAAACTGCTAGGTATCGTCACTGATGGCGACCTGCGACGCACCATTGAACGTACCTCGCCTGATGATTTCGCATCGCTCACCGCAGCCGACATGATGACGAGTTCACCAACCTCAGGATCCCCGGAAATGCTGGCGTTTGAGGCATTAAAGGTCATGGAAGACCGGCCTTCGCAGATCTCCGTTTTGCCGGTTGTTGATGGTGATGGAATATGTGTTGGCTTGTTACGATTGCACGATGTGGTGAGGAGTGGGCTCTAAGTTATAAGGAACAACACATTGCGTTGATCCTACATCTGAGAATTGTTCATATGGCTAAAACGACAATACTCATTTCATTCAATAATATGATGTACAAACGAGCCTTTGCCGCCGGTTTGGCGGTTTTTTTGTTTATTTCGGCGGCTAGTGCTCAGCGGGCTGAGGTTACGATCAGTTTGAACGAGGCGTTTTTTGATTCGCTTTTGGACTCTGTTTTTCAGAATTTCGAACCGCCGGAATTCTCGATGGCATCGACAAATATTCGCCCCGGTGATGCAAATACGCTGAATGATGGTGGTTGGGGAAGTTCGTTAGATCTATTCACGCTACGATCCGGCATTGAGGAGCCGAAATGCAATGAATCCGTCAAGCTACTCCGCGAGATGCGTGGTGTGCGGACGGCGGTTCGGTTTCGGGATGGCAAGATATTCGTGCCGCTGGCTTTCTCGGGTAACTATGCTCCGCCATTTGTTGGTTGTGTTGAGTTTGCCGGGTGGGCAGAATCAAATCTAGAGCTTGAATTCGATCAGAACGCTCAAAAGCTTGTTGGCCGCGTAAAGGTTTTGAATGTGAATTTGAATGGAACAGGCGGCATCGGCGGAACGGTGATCGCGCGGCTCATCCAAGGTTCCATCGACAAGAAGATGAACCCGATCGAAATAATGAGTTTGGACAAGGTTTCATTTGGGGTGCCGGTCCAGGGTTCGGGAACTCTGCGGATGAAGGCACAGAAGATCCGTCCTGAGATCGGGGCGGGCTCGTTGAATGTTCGCGTCGAGTACGAGTTTCAAAAAGGCTGAGATGAACGAAATCGTCTGCGTCCTTTACCAAATAGTATCAATTTACCGAGATAGCCCATCAAAAGTGGGCTTTTTTCGTGTGGTACGACGCTTGCAATTTATTTGAAAAGGACGAGAGTTTCGCCCGGGTCAGAAAGGGGAGAAGTTATATGAAACAGAAAATTAGACAAGGTTTGGGAATATCGCTGCTTAGCATCGGTGCTCTGGCCGCAGTGTCGGCCACCGATGCCAGTGCTCAGCGCAATCGAGGCAAGGATCAAGGTTCCGAACCCCGCCAGGAACGTCAGGTAAAGTCGGAAGGAAAATCTCAGAATCGAAACGTCGAGACGGTGCGGCCCAGTCAGCCGCGGACACAACAGCCCCAGCGCCAACCGCAGCAGCCGACACGGGTGATCACGCGAGATAATCGTGATGATCAGCGTCGTCAGCAGGAAGCGGCACGTCAGCGACAGCAGGCTGATGCCCAGCGTATCGAGCAGATCAGAAATTCGCAGGCAGATCAGCGTGGACGCGAGGAACAGGCTCGTCGAGCTGAGCAGCAGCGTCAAATGAATGACCGTCGGGTTTTGGAAGAAAGACAGCGTGCTGAGCAGATCAAACGAAGCCAGAATAATGGCGTTCGCAATCCGCAGAATAACTCAGACCGCGAAAATCAACTCGAACGTCAGCGTGCAGAGGAAAGACGCCGTCAGATACAGAGCCCAAACTGGAGATATGGCAATCAGAACGACCGCAATAATCCGCGTGTCAATCAGATAACCCGTGACCAGCAGGAAGCTCTGCGTAAGCAGCGGCTAAATCAGTACAATTCGCGTTGGAACAACGTTCAGAATATACAGCGAGACCGCACACGCTATCTGGAACAGCAGCGTCGACGAGCGTATTTGCAGTATCAGCAGCGTTATTGGGAACGCTTAAGACGTGACCAGCTGCGTTTGCAGCAGGCTCGGTATTACGATAATTACTACAACAATTACCGATACAACCGCGGCGGCCAGTATTACTACACGAGCCAGTACGGTGCGCAGATGCTCCAGCAGGCGATGCAGAGCGGCTATGAAGAAGGCTTCTATGCCGGACAGGCCGATCGTCAGGATAACTGGCGTGGCGGTTATAACCAGTCATATGGCTATCAGGACGCGGCGATCGGATACGACAGCTACTACGTGAGCTATGACGAGTACAACCACTACTTCCGCGAAGGTTTCCGACGTGGATACGAGGACGGTTACTATGGCCGAAATCAGTATGGTAACTATTCGAACGGCCGATACTCGCTGCTCGGCAATATCATAGAAGCGGTTTTGAATATCGCGGTATTCTAGTCCGAATCGAATCGGTAAAAAGAGAAAGGCTGCCCGCGAGGGCGGCCTTTTTTAATTGCGAGGCGAGCAAAATTCTCACCCGACTGTTATTCCGTCTCTGCTTCGGCCTTACTAAAATCTACATAAAATAGGTCCGTCGCGACCTGAAAATCTTCCTGACGTACCGCTGTGTCCATCGATCTCCATTTTGTCGTCGGATAGATGACGGTCCAATTGAGCGGCGTTCCTACTTTTACGGGCATGTCGAATCCTGGTTCGTCCGCTTTCCAGCGATACGACATTCGGCCTGTGTAGTCGAGAAACTGGAGTTCGAGTTTAGGAATTGCGGTTCGGCGCAGGTATTGATCGAAAACGGGCTTCATATCGCGGCCCATTCGTTCGCTGAAGAATGCGGTCATATCCTCGGTCATGATGTTCTTGTATTTGAACTTCTGATAGAAATCCCGAATGATCGCGAACCACTTTTTATCATCATCCACGATGCTGCGAAGCGTGTGAAGGAACAACGCTCCCTTAAAATACTGATCCGCTGGCGGCGTCGAATTCGTGCCTCGCGTAGGAATGATCGGATGTGTGTTGCGGATCTTCGATCTATACGCGTTGGTGTATTTGAGGTAGTCGGGATAGCCGTAGGTGTATTCGACAAAAAGGCATTCGAGATACGTTGTCCAGCCTTCCTGGATCCACATATCCGAGCGGTCGGCGGCAGAGACGGCGTTGCCGAACCATTCGTGCGCACTTTCGTGAATGATGATGAAATCGAACTTTGTTGAGATCCCAACGCCTGTCCAATCGCGTTCGAGATAGCCGTTGGCAAAGCGGTTGCCGTACGTAACAGCACTTTGGTGCTCCATGCCGGAATAGGGGACCTGGATCAGCTTAAAACCGTCTTTCTTGAACGGGTATTCGCCAAAATAGTGTTCGAAAGCCTTGAGCATTCCGTTTGTCTGGGCAAACTGAACCTTTGCTTTCTCCAGGTCTTCTGGAAGTGCGTAATAGTCGAGCGTTAGGTCGTTGTGCTTGTCCTGAAAATGTTCGTATTTGCCGATGTTGACCGAGACGTTGTAATTGTTGATGGGATAATTGATCATCCAATCCCAACGCGTGTAGCCGTCGCCGAGATCTTTTTTGCCGAGAAATCGTCCGTTCGACGCGTCAACCAGATCGTTTGGGATGGCGACGCTGAGCTTCATATTCTCGACCTCGTCGTGCCACGTGTCCTTGTTCGGCCACCAAATACTTGCCCCTTCGCCTTCGCAGGCGGTGAAAATCCACGGGCGGCCCTTTGGGTCAGATCCAAAAACGAAACCGCCGAAACGGCCAGTCGTTTTCGGAGTTCCCGAATAAGCGAAATCGATCGAATAAACCTTTCCGGCTCTCAACGTCTGAGGAAAATCGACGAAAACCGTGCCCAACTCTCGCGTGTATTTCAGCGTTTTCGAGCCCATCGTGATCTTGTCGATATTTAGGTTGTCGTACAGATCGAGTTGGATGCGGTTGTCGTCCTTGAGCATCTTGAATTTGATGGCATTCGTGCCTTTGATCGTTTTTTGGACGGGATCAATGCGAACTGAAAGGTTGTAGAATAGCAAATCATTGTTGGCTCGATAGCGGCCATATTCGCCGCGGAGGAGCTGAGCTTTCGTCGGCCCGGCTAGTGTCGCTTGCGGAGTCTGGGCGTGCGATATGTCTGTTAAAACAATTCCCGCAAGAGCGGCGAGTAGAAATAGAAAAGTCGAGAAGTGCGATCTTTGCATTGTGTTAAGTCTGTGCAGAAAAGGTTTTTGCCCACGAAATACGTCATTTAAGAATCGAAAGAAAATCCTTCCAAGGACCGACGGCGTCGGTGTATTTCTTTGCCATGTAAGCGACTATCTGGCGGATATGGGTCAGGTCGTGAACGACCTATGTCGCAAGCAATTCCGCCAGCGTTACCTCGCCGAATTCGCTATGTCTTCCTCGTAGAGCAAGCTGTTCGGGCGTTAAATCCCATGAAGCCAGGGTTTCCAGTCCCTTTGTTCGTTCATGTTTGAAAGCTGCCAGCAGTTCGGTAAGCGACTGGTTTCGGTATTTTTCAAATTGTCCGAAACGGTCGAACGGCGGGAAGGTTCGATCTCCTCCCTGAGCAAGAATTACCTCGGCTCGCGGTATCCAATCCGTCTCTTCGCAATGGATCAAATGGCCGACGACATCGTATGGACTCCAGTCTGATTTGTCGTCCTTAGTGACGGTCCATTCGGTCGAAAGTCCGCTGAGCATTTGGGTCAGTGTGTCGGGCGTTTGCTTTAGAATTTCGACAGCGGTTTCAATCTTGAAGTTCATCTTCAGTTATTTGTTTGGTATCTCACAGATCATACTCACAGTTTTTCGGCGACCCGATATATTTATTGCCAAAGAAAGGCGTCCGATTATGCTTTTGCCGGGCATCAAGCTGAAGGCATACTGAGACCCACTGCTAGGCTTGCCAGTGCGTTTCTTTGAGATTCCTAATTCCATCGTGATGCCTTCTATATAGTCCTCATCGTCAACGCTCGCCCGAGCATTTATGTAACTCGTCGAACCGGGAATTCGAAAACTTTTCGTTTCTGATTCACCTTCGGAATTCAACAAATAAAAGTCTCCGAGAATTTTTGTGGACTGGGGTTTTCGGTCAACAAGTGCAACCTCACACTTGAAGGAATCGTTTTCTTTTAATTTTCCGGGTTTCGGCAAGTCTTGCGAAATGGCAGCACACGTTCCGCAAAAGACAATTGTCGCGATCCATGCTAGCATTGTAATATTCATCTTTCTGCCGCTAAGAAATGGTCTTTTCGCAGATTATACACCTCGTTTGCTAGAATCAAACTAATGAAAGCTCCGCTAGTTGCCATAATTGGCCGACCGAATGTCGGTAAATCTACGTTGTTCAATCGTCTCGTCGGCGCCCGCAAGGCGATCGTGGGCGATGAACCTGGCATTACGCGCGATCGTATGTTTGGCGAAGTCGACTGGAAAGCACGGTCGTTTCGTCTCGTCGACACAGGCGGGATCGTGCCCGACGATGAAGCCATTATTCCGTCGAACATCTTTAAGCAGGCTTCGTTCGCGATCGACGAATCTGTAGCTATTATTTGGGTTCTCGATTCGCGGGCGGGTGTTATTCCGCTTGATGAGGAACTCGGTGTTCTGCTCCGCAATACGGGAAAACCGATCATCATCGCCGCGAATAAATGCGAGTCTCGCACAGTTGAGAACGAGGCGGGCGAGTTTTATCAATTTGGCTTTGAGATAGCTCCGATCTCCGCCGAACACGGAACCGGTGTCGGCGACCTGCTGGATCTGGTTTTCGATCATCTCGAGTTTGAAGAAGAGGTCGAGGAAGAAAAAACAGAGGACATCAAACTCGCGATCATCGGTCGTCCGAATGTCGGTAAATCTTCGCTGCTCAACAAAATACTCGGCGAGGAACGCGTGATCGTTTCACCTATTGCGGGCACGACGCGCGATTCGATCGACACACATTTAACCGTCGATGGCCAGGCTTACACGCTCATAGACACGGCGGGAATCCGGCGAAAGGGCAAGACGACCGAGATGGCCGAGAAGCTGTCTGTCATCATGGCCCGTAAATCGCTCGAACGTGCTGACGTAGCCATTATCGTCATCGATGCGGTCGAAGGCGTGACAAATCTCGATGCAAACATCGCCGGTTATGCGGTCGATGAAGGTTGCTCCGTGATCATCGTTGTTAACAAATGGGATGCTCTCGAAGAGAAAGAGACGAACACGATCTACGAATTCGAACGAACTCTGCGCGAGGCGATGAAGTTCCTCGACTGGGCTCCGATCGTCACGACCTCGGCCCTTTCAGGCCAGCGAGTCGCGAAGATACTGCCGCTCGTAAAGCAGGCGAACGAATCGCGAAACCAGCGAATTCAGACATCGAGGCTCAACAAATTCTTTGAAGAAACCATTTCACAACCCAAAGGCGGCGGCACGCCAGCCCCGGTCAAGGGCGGAATGTCGCGGCTCAAGATCCAGTTCCTCACTCAGGCAGGATTACGCCCACCATTGTTTATCCTGTTCACCTCAGGCGGCAAAATGGGCTCGAAGCTGCACTTTTCGTATTTAAGATATATCGAGAACCAGCTAAGAGAGGAGTTTGGATTTTTTGGTTCGCCGATTCGATTGGTTGAGAGGCATAAAGTAAAGAATAAGAGAGACTAAGTTAAGCAAGGTACAGGATTTGAATGAGATGACGCTGCTTGGTTTTTTTGAAACGTCGTTATTCACTAGAAAAATCGTTGACCTTATATCCGACGAGCAATATACGCGTCTCCAGATTCTCTTGTGCGAGCATCCCGATTTTGGCAAACTAATAAAGGCTGGCGGCGGCATTAGAAAGATGCGTTGGTCTGCTCAAGGAAAAGGGAAAAGCGGTGGAATCAGAGTGCTTTATTATTGGATCGTTGACTGCGACAGGATTTTGTTTCTAGACGTTTATGCTAAAAATGACAAAGAAGATATAGGCAGTGCTGAACTTAAAATCCTTCGCCGGATTGTTGAGGAGTTAAGCTGATGAATAAAAAGGATTTCGATGAATTGGTAGAAAGCGCCAAAGAAGGCGTGGCTATAGTTAAGGGAGAAGTGCCGCCATCACGCGAGTTTAGAGTGCGATTGACTCGTCTTTCTGCTAAGCAGAACCGGGGATTTGCACTTTGCGTGAAAAGCGATGAGCCCGAACTTCTTATTCCTTCTAAAGTTTATCGTGCTGTTTACTCTTCCAGTAATCTGATCGGAATAACGGATGAGGCAGGCGAGGCTGCGATCTATCCGGCTGATTTTTTTATTAAGTTGGATTTTCCGTCAGAGGTCGAGAACGTCTTGGGGCACCTCCAGAAAGCCGCCTAGATTCAAATGGAAATCCTGCTTCTATCTCTACGACTCGCTCTTGCCACCGTTTTTGGCGTCGCGGCATTTGGGAAACTAGCGGATCGCGATGGTTCTGAAAAGGCTCTTAACGATTTCGGAGTGCCGAAAGCCTTAGTTCCGGCTCTCATTTACTTGCTTCCGATCTCTGAGATCGTGGTGGCGATCTTGCTTTTGTTTGTTGAAATATCGTGGTTTGGTGCTATAGGTGCGGCGGGGCTGTTTGCGGTGTTTACGGGCGGGATGGTCTATCAGTTCGCCAAGGGGAACGCTCCGGATTGTCATTGTTTTGGGCAGATCCATAGTGAACCGGTCGGCGTGTCGAGTATTTTGCGGAACGTGGCTTTGATCGCGATCGCGGTGGTTTTGATCGTAGCGGGGCCGGCGAATCAGGGTGTTAATCTTGCAAGGACAGATCAGGATGTTATGCAGTTTGTGATTGGGGTAGCTGTGATAGGGTTGCTTGCGACCGTTGTTTACTTCTTGAAGAAGATATCGGAACAGCAGGTTCAGATCATGCGACGGATCGAACTAATGGAACTGGTCGCCCAGGAGGGCGGTTCTGTTGAGCGTGAAGAGGTTTCCAGTCCGCATGAAGGGCTGCCGATCGGGGGACATTTCCCGGATTTTGAGCTGTTGGATGTCAATGCGAACACGGTCTCGCTCACCAGATTGAAGGAGCAGGCGACGCCGACGCTTTTCTTTTTTGTAAGCCCGACCTGCAATCCGTGCAAAGCTCTGCTGCCCGAGATCGACGCCTGGCGAAAGGAATTGATGGGCAAGGTCAATTTTGTCTTTATTAGTAATGGCAAGGCTCAGGACAACATAGACAAATTCGGCAATGACCCGATGCGGCCGATCCTCCTGCAGAAACAACGGGAGCTAGCCGAGGCCGTAAAGGCTCAGTGGACGCCGACCGTTATTCTAATGGACGCCAATGGCCGTGTGGCGAGTCACGCGACTGCCGGCGACGCCGCGATCCGTGGGCTGATCGAGCAGATCAGATCTGAAGATCTGGATCAGGAATTTACGTATTTTGCACACGACCATGATCACGGCCACAGCCACAACAAGATCGGTGAAAACGTGCCTCAGTTTTCCGTTCAGGATATAAAGGGCGAGGTCATCGACAGTGATTACTTCAAAGGACACCAGACGCTGGTTACGTTTTGGAGCCCGACATGTCAATTTTGCAACAGCATGATGGACGAACTGCGAGCATGGGAAAAAACTAAGGGTGCAGACGCCCCAAAACTCGTGCTCTTTTCCGAAGGCGATAGACAGGCACACGAAGAGTTTCAGCTAAACTCACCAGTTATATTAGACGAAGGCTACAAAACCGCCGCCGGATTCGGAATGTTCGGAACGCCATCAGCTGTACTGGTAAATGAAGATGGGCGGATCATATCGGAAATCGCTGTCGGTGCGGCGAATATTTGGTCGCTCGTCGGGAAAAAGTGATCTTTAACGCAGAGTCGCAAAGGGACAAAGACGCTAAGGTTTTAATTTTTGTTTTTGACGTGCTTTGCTTCGCGTCTTAGCGATTTTGCGACTTTGCGTTAAAAAAAGTTCATAGATACACATGAATCCAATCGACTGGAAAGTCATCGCGAACGACGGTAACGCGCGTTCGGGAGTCATTACAACCAGGCGCTCGGTTATCGAGACGCCTGTTTTTATGCCTGTGGGGACGCAGGGCTCTGTGAAGGGAATTCGTTTTGAGTGGCTTGAGGATGAACTGGATGCACGCATCATCCTCGGAAACACATACCACTTGTTCCTGCGTCCGGGTGTCGAAACACTGAGGCAAATGGGCGGGCTTCATAAGTTTACGTCGTGGGATCGATCATTGTTGACCGATTCCGGTGGTTTTCAGGTGTTTTCGCTGACCGATCTAAGGAAGCTGACCGAGGACGGCGTTGAGT
This sequence comes from Pyrinomonadaceae bacterium, assembly GCA_041737885.1. Classification (GTDB taxonomy): domain Bacteria; phylum Acidobacteriota; class Blastocatellia; order Pyrinomonadales; family Pyrinomonadaceae; genus OLB17. The sequence continues at coordinate 34,495 of JBGSQW010000126.1, forward strand.
TTCGATCGCATCTGGATGGCAGCAAGAAGTTTTTGTCACCGGAAGTTTCGATGGAGATCCAGGCGGCTTTGGGGTCGGAGATCGTTATGGTCTTTGACGAATGTCCGCCGGGAGATGCGGGGCACGAGCGAACGAAGCAAAGCCTGGAAATGACCGCAAGATGGGCTTTGCGTTCAAAAGATCGATTTTTCGAGCTTCAGGACACCGGAATGGATACGGGTTTGCTGAACAACGGCAGACAATCACTTTTCGGCATAATCCAGGGAGCCGGACATCTCGACCTAAGAAGAGAAAGTTTGGATCGTACCGTGGAAATTGGTTTTGACGGTTACGCGATCGGCGATTTGAGCGTGGGTGAGGAAAAATCGGTAATGTACGAGGTGCTCGATTTTATCGCACCTCAGATGCCGAAAGATGCTCCGAGATACCTGATGGGTGTCGGAACTCCTGAAGACCTGATCGAGGCGGTAAATTGCGGTGTCGATATGTTCGACTGCGTGATCCCCACGCGAAACGGCCGCACGGGAAGTGCATTTACATCGCAGGGAAAGCTGAATATACGAAACGCGAAATTCGCGACTGATGACCGTCCGCTCGATCCGGAATGTAAATGTTCAGTCTGTCGCCGCTATTCGCTGGGGTATTTGCGGCATTTGTACCAGGCGGGCGAGATGACTGCTTCCATAATGATCTCGCACCATAACGTCGCATTTTTTCTCAGCACGATGGAAAAAGCGCGGGAAGCGATCAAAACATCGACGTTTCAGCAGTTCAGGAGTGAGTTTCTTGCCAAACTCAAGCAGAACGATGCTGGCGGCGTTTGATTAAGCCTGACTAAACGTATATTATTTTCTCTTTGTCTTTAGGCATTAGTAACAATGAATATTTACCTCTTTCTGTTTCAGGACGCGGGCGGCAGCGGCAGCATCATCTGGACGCTGCTTCCATTCGTGTTTATCTTCGGAATTTTCTACTTTCTTGTGATCCTCCCGCAGAAGAAACAGAAGCAGCAGCTTCAGGATATGATCGGGTCGCTCAAGATAAATGACGAGGTCGTGACCAACGGCGGCGTCATCGGAACCATCAAGGAAGTAAGAGAAACGAGCTTTATTATTCAAAGTGCCGAAAAATCATTTCTGGAAATAGGAAAGGCTGCCGTCGTAGGCAAAAAAGCAGAGTAGTATGAAAAGTACCGGTTTATGGATCAGAACGGCGATCATTCTCGCCATTACGCTCACAGGCATTTATCTTGTCTTCGGGCCTCGTCGAACTCCGACTGCGGCTGATTTTTCCTGGCAGGGAATGAAAAATAACCTTGCCGAGAACATCAACCTCGGGCTCGACCTCAAGGGCGGCTCGCACCTCGTTATGCGCGTGCGAACCGACGATTACCTAAAAAAGCTTACCGAAAACAACGCTCAGGCTGCCCTCGGTGCTGCTCAGGATGCTAAATTGCCGGCGACCGCCAACACGATGACCACCGAGAACAATAATTACTCGGTTGGCCTTACGCTGTCTGATGCTTCGCAGTCGCAAGCGGTGATCGATGCTGTTAAGGCAAAGGTTGATCTTACCGCATGGACGGAATCGGCCAGCGGAACCAACATCACATGGTCGCTACCGGTTCAGGCTCAGGAAACGCTCAAACGACAGGCCGTCGATCAGGCACTGAAGATCATCGAGAGCCGCATCAATATGTTTGGTGTTAAAGAACCAACTCTACAGCGGCACGGGGCTGAATCATCGGGACAGATACTGCTTCAGATGCCAGGCGTCGATGATCCGGAACGCGTCAAGGATCTTATCGGTAAGGATTCAAATCTGATGCTGATGAAGATCGTGAGTGCTCCTAATCCACAGCCTGTGACCACGTACCCAACCAAGGAAGCCGCAGAGCAGTCGCTTGGCGGTACGGTTCCGCCAAACCGTAAGATCCTGCCATATTCAGATCGCGAAGAGCCAACGGCCGGAGCAACGGCCGATCCGAACGCACCAAAACAGTTTGTTGTCGTCGAATATCCTGCGATCGTCGATGGAAGCGAGCTTCGCGAAGCAAGCGCCATTTCACGAACGGGAAGCGATCGTGATTATCAGATCTCGTTCTCGCTGAAGCCGGGCGGTGCTACCAAATTTGGTGATTGGACCGGGAAGAATATTGGTAATTACATGGCGGTTGCACTCAATGATGAAGTGAAATCGGCCGCGTACATCAAATCGCAGATCTTTGACCAGGGACAGATCGACGGTCGATTCACGAAGAATTCTGCTGAAGATCTAGCTTTGACGCTCAAGTCGGGTGCTTTGCCCGCGAAGATCGAGTATCAGGAAGAGCGAACGGTCGGGCCGAGCCTCGGAGCCGATTCAATCAAGTCTGGCGTCGAAGCGTCGCTCGCAGGATTGATCTTCATTGTCATCTTCATGCTCTTCTATTATAGAGGCTCAGGCGTCAATGCCGTGGTTGCTCTGGTTCTGAACCTGCTGCTCACGCTGGCTGCTTTGATCACGATCAAATCGACGCTTACCTTGCCAGGTATTGCGGGACTTATCCTCGGTATCGGTATGGCCGTTGACTCAAATGTGCTTATTTTTGAACGAATTCGTGAAGAATTGACGTCTGGCAAAGACGTGGAATCATCGATCGACCTCGGGTTTGACCGGGCTTTCATCACGATCATCGATACGCATATTACAACGATCATCGCTGCCGTGATCCTTTATCTATATGGTTCGGGGCCGATCCGCGGATTTGCGGTTACTCTCGTTCTCGGACTTTTGATCAATCTTTTCTCCGCTGTTTTCGTATCGCGAACCATTTTCATGTGGCTGACGCGTCGTAACACCAAGATGGAGACCATTAGTATTTAGTTTTGTCAGTTTCGGATCGTCCGAAACGAAAGGGAAAGATGCTGCAACTTTTTAAGAACATTAATGTTGACTGGATGGGCTGGCGCAAGCCGCTGATCTTTGTTTCGATCGTGGTCCTGCTCTCAGGCCTTGGCTCGGCTATCGGCCGTCAGGCAACGCCCGGCGGAACAGATGCCTTTAACCTTGGCGTAGATTTTCAGGGCGGAACCGTTATCACGGCGAAGTTTAAGGAAAAGCCTAGTGAAGATGCTGTACGTGACGCCCTTCAAGCTCAGGGTGTTACGGATGCGGTGATCCAGTCATCCCTGGATAAGACCGATGAAATGCTGATCAAAGTTCCTCTTTTTGAGGCTTCAGCAGAAGCTGCTCCTGCACCGACGCCGAATGCCGATGGGACGACTCCGGCTGCCGACGGTTCGCAGGTCAACCTGGGACGTGCGACGGTCAAAAAAGCTCTCGACACGTTCGGAAACGAGGCAGAGGCTACTACGGCGCTTGGTGATGATGCGAATGCGGCCTACAAGATCGTAGGTACTGATTCCGTCGGCCCTGTCGCCGGTGCACAGCTTCGTAATCAGGCTGTTATCGCTACTTTGCTCGGCATGGTCGGTATCCTGCTTTTCATCGCGTTCCGATATGACTGGACGTATGCGGCGGGTGCTGTTATCGCTGTTTTTCACGATGTTCTGATCACCCTAGCATTTTTCTCGGTCTTCCAGTGGGAGGTCAGCCTTACGGTACTTGCCGCGTTGCTCACGCTCGTCGGATTCTCGGTAAACGACTCGATCGTTATCTTCGACCGTATCAGAGAGAACCTCACGCTGCATCGCGGCAAATCTTTGTACGTACTTACGAATCAGTCGATCAATCAGACGATGTCGCGTACGATCGTGACCAACGGTCTTGTATTCCTGTCTGTTCTGGCTCTGGTACTGTTTGGTGGGGAAGTGCTGCGTGGTTTCTCGCTGGCGCTGTTTGTTGGTTCTATCACTGGAACGTATTCGACGATCGCTATCGCCAGCCCTATCGCCATTTGGTGGCAGAGTAAGATCGGTGGCGTAGCTCAAGTAAAAGAGGCTGTTTTGCCGCAAACCGGCGAGAAATTGGCTTCTAATTCGCGACGTTCCGTAACCCGCAGACCGGTTACACGATAAGCATTTTATGATGGTGGCGCGCCAGTTTACCCGCGCCAGTAGAACCATCAAAGAGTTTTGTAAAAAACTGTAAATTTACGTGAATTCAAGGTTATTATTCTTGACTTTCACAGGGTAAACTTTTAGACTTCTCTTCGTTGCTGGTCAATTTAAGCTTTGCTTTACCTTTTCCCTGGTAGCTTTATGCTCCGGAAGAGGAACGGTAGGACATTATCGTGTTCGACTGGCGCGAGTCCGTCAGTCCGCACTTAATGAACTTAATAAGCAAAGCGAAATAAGAACATCAGGTTGATGATCGCGAGGTAAGCGATTACAACTAGAAGATTCTTTTCTATCATCTAATGCAATAGTAAGGATTCGTAACCCTTGACCTAAAGTTGGCACCGGAAAAAGGGAGGAAAGTTAAGATGCTTGATCAACTAGTAGAATCTAAAAGTAATGCTCGGGAAAACCGCCGCAAGGGCCAGTTCCTTGTTGGTATCGGAGCCTTGGCCGTTTTTACGCTTCTTACTGCGTGGACAGTCAGTCTGTTCGGCAAAGATTTCGGAATGGGCGGAGATGATCTCGCCTTGACCACGCTCGTGGCCCCGGTTCCGGTTCCTGACGAAGAGCCACCGCCACCTGAGCCGGAGAAGAAGGTAGAGCAGCAGAAGCAGCCTGATGTGGACGTTCGTAAAGAATTGATCCAGAACATCATGCAGAGCCCTGTTAAGCCGCCTGATGTTATTAGTACGGCAAAGAATCCGGTCAAGGAAATGCGACTCGATCGTATGACCAAGCTCGGAACCACCGATTCGGATACTGGTGCTCGTGTTGATCCCGGCGTTTCGCGTGTCGTTGCTGACGGCGGAACAGGTGGTCTTTCGACTGGTACGGGAACTTCGACCACAGGTGGAACAGACGGTGACGAGCCGCCACCACCACCAGCACCAAAACCGACCCCGAAACCAGTGCCTAAGACGGTTTCCGGCGGTGTGCTTAATGGTAAGGCGACCAGCTTGCCGAAACCAGCGTATCCAGCAGCCGCTAAGGCTGTTAGAGCGGGTGGAGCGGTTAGCGTTCAGGTTCTCATCAGCGAGACCGGCAGTGTTATCTCGGCTAGTGCCGTTAGCGGTCATCCGCTGCTAAGAGCTGCTGCTGAAGGTGCTGCCCGTGGAGCCCGTTTCAGCCCGACGATGCTTTCCGGCCAGGCCGTGAAGGTTTCGGGTGTTATCACCTACAATTTCGTTCCGTAAGGAACACCTTAGAATAAGCGGGGGACGGCATTATACTGTTTCCCGCTATTTTCTAACGATCGCAATATTCAATTTTTTGATTTCTTTGGAGGAAAAACCATGACATTTCTTTTATTGTTAACCGGCGAGGGAGTTTCGTTCGGTATTTACGATATCGCCAAAAGTCTCACGATCCCAGGTTGGGGCGTTATCATCACCTTGCTGCTCCAGTCGGTTTACATGATCGCCGTCGGCATCGAACGTTGGCTGACATACTCGAAAGCTAAACAGCAATCGCGTCAGTACGCTCCTAAAGTCGCTCAGGCGTTAAAGAACAGCAACATTGATGAAGCGATCAACATCAGCGACAAACACAAAGATTCGCACCTCGCAATGGTCGTCTCGTCGGGTCTTAAAGAATTCGCAGCTCATCAGGGCAACAGCGATATCTCGGCTGACGAAATGGAAGCTTCAAAGCGTGCTCTTGAGCGTGCTATCGCTGTTAAGACCGCTGAACTCAAGCGTGGCCTTTCAGGACTCGCAACCGTTGGTTCGACCGCTCCTTTCGTAGGACTGTTCGGAACCGTTGTTGGTATCATCGGTGCGTTCCAGGCTCTTAAAGCTAACGAATCAGCCGGTATCGGAGCCGTAGGTGGTGCTATCGCTGAAGCTCTCGTCGCAACTGCATTCGGTATTCTTGTAGCTATTCCAGCCGTGTGGCTTTTCAACTTCTACCAGAGCAAGGTAACAAGCTTCAGCGTAGAAATGGAGAACTCAGCGTCGGAACTGGTTGATTATTTCATCAAACAGCGTGCTAAAGCTCTCCGTAGCTAGTTTTCGTTTAAGTTCTACCAATTAGGAGAAATACTGCCATGGGTGCAAGTGTAGGTGGAGATTCCGAATATAACTCGGATATTAACGTTACCCCGATGGTTGATGTGATGTTGGTTTTGCTGATCATTTTCATGATCGTTACACCACTCCTTCAGCAGGGCGTATCAGTTAATCTTCCGCGTGATATGGTGAGTCCCGATGAGGACGGCGATATTGCTAAGGACACATCCGTGATCGTAGCGATCCCGGACAATAGCAACTTTTATATCGGCAAAGAGCAGTTTCCGCTCGATGCCCTCGGTGATGTGATCAAACGGCGTATGGAAGGAAAAACGCCTGAAAAACGCATCGTCTATATCAAGAGCGGCGTGGATGTCGAATACGGACGTGTGGTGCAGGCCATCGACACGATACGTAGGCAGGACATCGACAAGATCGGTCTTGTTGCTGACAAAAAGAAAGGCCCGGGTGGCGGCGGAGGAGAACCCGCTAACTAACGGCTAAAGACTTTTATTAGCGTTAATATTTGGGAAGTATAAAGCTATGGGAATGTCCACAGGTGGAGCTGGCGCCGAAGCCAGACCGACCATTAACGTTACGCCGCTGATCGATGTGCTTCTAGTGCTCATCATCATCTTCATGGTCATCACGCCGCTCAAACCGAGCCGTTTTGAGGCAAAGGTGCCGGCGGAGCCAAAGGATGAGGTTCAGACCAACGTTAAGCCTAACCCGCTTACATTGGTCGTAGCTATCAGCAAGGAAACAAAGGGTATCACGCTCAATAACGAGCCTTTTGGCGATGTCTCCGACACCGAAAAATTAGGCACGAGACTCAAAGAGATCTTTAAGGATCGTGAGAACAACGGCGTTTTTCGTGAGGGAACCAATGAGGTCGAGAAAACGATCTTCATCAAATCCCCGAAATCGGTTCGTTATGGAGACGTGGTAAGAGTGATCGATGCGGCGAAAGCTGCCGGAGCGTCACCGGTCGGTCTTCAGATCGACGATTTAGCAGATTAATATTTGCCGAGGCTTGTGCGTCGTTCCGGGCGGTCCTGGAATTTATCGCATGATGCTAAGGCAGTGAATGGAGTCAAATAGATGAGATTCTCTCGTATTGGAGTTTTTGTTCTCTTACTACTGACCGTACTGATCGGAACAAATTGCTCGTACTATAGCCGGGTCATGGCCCGCAAAGATCTGGTTGACGGTTCGAAAGCTTACAAAGATCGTAAGTTTCCCGAGGCCGAACAACTATTCAGGGCCGCCGTTGCACGCGACCCGAAAGGAGAGAATGTAGAAGGCAGGATGGCTCAGCTTTTCCTGGCCAGAACTCTGCATTCAATATTCATCGGAAACCGTCAGGATAAGACGAAAGCTGAACAGGCGATCACCGAGTATCAGAAAGCCTTGGCTCTGGACGCAAAAGACCAGAGTTCGTATAAGGCAATCGCGAGCCTCTATGAAAACCTTCAGCAGACGGATAAGTGGCTTGAATGGGTAACAAAGCGTTCGGTAGACTCCACCATTCCTCAGGAGCAGCGTGCAGAAGCAATAGTTTCTCTCGCAGCCAAAAAGAATACGTGCGCTAACGATATCTCAGATACCGAAGCTACAAAGAAGACGGTTACCAAGGACGGTAAGCAGGCTTTCCAATTCGTGAAGCCGGCGAAACCGGAAGATTACGAAGCACTGGTCAAATGCGTCAGCGAAGGCATGACTCTTATCGATCAGGCAGTCGCGTTGGAGACAGATGCTGTCAAGAATGCGGCTAAGCTAGATGTTAAGGCTCTTCCTGATGACCAGCTCGTAAAGATCCAGGATCAGCTGAAGGTCTTTGAATCGGTTCGTTCCTATAAGGCCAGCCTTCTTGTTCAGTCGATGAGGATCGCTGAAATGGATGGCAAAACCGAAGATCGTGACCGCCTCAAGGGTGAAGCGGACGCTTATCGTAAATCGTTTGTCGAACTCAGTGACGTAGTCAAAAAGCTACAGGCTGAGATCGACGCTCGTCTTGCCGCGAAGGAAGGCGAAGCCGCAAACAAGGAAGCTGACGCTAAGAAATAGGTCAGGTTTTTATAATCCAAAATTAAGTGATGCTCAATTAGGTTTAATTGAGCATCACTTTTTTTACAAAAGAGTACCCAAACTGTGATAGCAAGAGAATAAGAGCCGCTCGGCGATATTTCTCTTTATCACTGGCCACTTATCATCTATTCTAAGACTATGATCCGGATCGAAGATGTGATAGCGAGAGTACAGGAAAACCGGCGTGGGGCGGACATCGACCTCATTCGGCGTGCCTATCTTTTCTCCGCTCTCCATCATCGCGGTCAAACCCGAGCTTCGGGCGAGCCGTATCTTGTCCATCCGCTTGAGGTTGCTGAGATATTAGCCGACATGCGTCTCGATGAGGTCAGTGTTTCGACCGGGCTTCTGCATGACGTTGTCGAAGATACGCTGGTCGATCTGGATACGATCAAATCGTATTTCGGCGACGAGATATCGCTTCTTGTTGACGGACTGACCAAGATCGCCAACATCAGCGACCTCTCAAAAGAAAGGCAGCAAGCTGAGAATGTCCGCAAGATGGTTCTCGCGATGATCACGGATGTCCGCGTAGTGCTCATCAAACTTGCCGACCGCTTGCACAATATGCGCACGATGCAGTTTCTTAAGCCCGAGAAGCGTGCCCGCATTTCCCAGGAAACGCTCGATATCTACGCCCCCATCGCCCACCGTCTCGGCATGGGTAAGATGCGTAGTGAACTTGAGGATCTTTCGTTCCAAAACCTACATCCCGAAGAATATAAACGTCTCGCAAAGGATGTTGACGCCCGCAGGCCCGAACTCGAAGCTATCCTTGAAAAGATCAAAGCGACCATTGCTGAACAGTTAACTGCTAACGACGTACCGTTTGTGGCCATCGAAGGGCGGGTCAAGCGCCTTTATTCTCTTTGGAAAAAGCTCAAAAAACAGAAGATCACTATCGAGCAGGTTTACGATCTCATTGCCGCACGGATCATTACCGCGAATGACCGTAAATATTGTTATTTGACGATGAGCGTCGTACACGATCTATGGACACCCGTTCCTGAGCGTTTTAAGGACTGGATAGCCATCCCGCGCGACAATCTGTACCAATCGCTGCATACATCCGTAATTGGCGACGGAGGCCAGCCATTCGAAGTACAGATACGAACCCAGGAAATGCACCAGATCGCTGAAGAGGGTGTTGCGGCCCACTGGAAGTACAAGGAGAATAGTCTCGGAAAGAAAGAAGAAGACGATGCCCTCGACGAATTACGCAAAACGGTCGAGAAACTCCTTTTGCCGCTCGTCGAGGATAACGACAGCAACGAGGATTCCGAAGATTTCATCGAGACATTAAAACTCGATCTGTACCCTAAGGACGTATATGCCTTTACGCCGATGGGCAAGGTGATACAGTTGCCTCGCGGATCTACGTTGATCGATTTTGCCTACGCGATCCACTCGCAGGTCGGGGACACCTGTACCGGGGCGAAAATAAACGGCAGGATCGTGCCGCTGCGCAGCGAGCTACAGAATGGCGATGTGATTGAGATCCTGACCACCGCGAGTTCTACGCCATCGAGCGATTGGCTCAATTATGCCGTTACGTCGAAGGCGAGGAACCGCATACGTCATCATATTTCCACTGAACAGCGTACGGAATCGATCGAGATCGGGCGCCGGCTGCTGCAGCAAGAGGCTGAGAAATTCCAGCTTTCCTCCAAAAAGTTCATTTCGAATGAAGTCGAGATGAGGCGTATCGCGAATGAATACGGACTCGGCCGTCCCGACGATCTACTCGCGTCCATTGGATACGGTAAGACATTGCCGCGAAATGTGATGGCAAAGCATCTAGGGCCTGAGAAATTTGCCGAACTCGATCCCGAGAATAAAAAAGAAACCCGTTTGAAGACGGGGATGAAGGCGGTTCGCAAGTTTATCGGGCTTGGCGAGGACGCCATTGTGGTCAAAGGTGTCGATAACCTGTTGATCAACCGGGCGAAATGCTGCAATCCGCTCCGCGGCGAGGCGATCATCGGGTATATCTCGCTGGAGAAGGGCATTGTGGTCCACAACAAGCGATGCAAGAACGTTTCGCACCTGATGCTTAACAAAGACCGGATCGTCGATGTCGAATGGGCAAAGAGTGACGATACGCAGAAACAGTCAGTTCAATTGCTTGCGACGACCGAGAACCGAACCGGTATGCTGGCCGGTATTACGAACGCGATCGCGAATATCAAAACCGGCATTCGCGACGCACGTGCAAATGTGACAAAAGAGGACCTGGGAATGATCGAGGTAACGGTCGAGGTCTTCGATAAAAAACATTTGGATAAGGTTGTTGGTGCCATAGAGCACGTTCCCGGTGTGATCGCCGTCGAGCGTGTCAACGCATAAGGCCGACGATCCGGCACGCCCTGTCTCAGATAAGTCTTCCCTAGCTTTTCTTTTATCCACAAATTTGCTAAAATTCGCGTTTTGCTTGAGATAACTTCTGCACGGGTACTTGTATGAAAGAGATAATTTCGACCGACAAAGCTCCGGGGGCGATAGGCCCATATTCACAGGCTGTTAAGGCCGGCGGCATGGTCTATTGTTCAGGGCAGATACCTATAGATCCGGCAACCGGGGAATTTGTCTCTGAGGATGTTTCTGAGCAGACTGAGCAGGTTTTGAAGAATCTAAGAGAGGTTTTGGCTGCGGCTGGAGCCTCGTTTGATAACGTTGTGAAAACAACGATCTTTCTCGCGAGTATGGATGATTTTGCTCTTGTAAATCAGGTTTATGGGCGCTATTTCAGCGACAACAAACCAGCACGAGCAACCGTACAGGCGGCAAGATTGCCCCGTGATGCAAAAGTCGAGATCGACTGCATCGCTGTTGTCGGATAAAAGGCAACAAAAAACCAAACGCTTGAAAGTTCAAGCGTTTGGCAACCAAAGTAGTTAGCTGTATCTCAAAATAGAGACTAATTAAGCAGCTTTGATAACTTTTCCGGATTTTATGCAGCGGGTACAGGCTTTGATACGCCCATTACCGCCGGCGGGAAGTTGAACACGCACCGGTTGAAGATTTGGATTAAACCGTCTTCTGGTCTTGTTGTTAGCGTGTGATACGTTATTTCCAAACTGCGGGCCTTTCCCGCATATGTCGCAGCGTTTTGCCATAATATTTGCCTCTCGATAATTTACGAGGTAAAGAGTTTTCAAGAAAAACTCGAAACAAGATATATAACAAAAGCCATAAGGCCTAGTCAAGTAACGTTAAACAGATGGATAAGTTGAAAGGAGTAAAAGCAATCGTGCAAATTAATAGAAAAGGGATCCTTAGCCTCGCGGGTGTAGCTTTATTGGCCGCGTTTTTCACAGCCTGCGGCGGCGGGCCAACAGCCAATAACACAACCGTTGGCGGAACTGACCCGGCAGAAGTTGCCGCAAAGGTCAACGGAAAGACAATCTCGATGGAAGAGGTCGATCGTGCCGTCAAGCAGCAGGCACAGGGCCAGGAAAGCAAGCTTTCGCCGCTCGAACTCGCTGGTGCTCGTCTTCAGGTCCTCCAGGGGCTTGTTGAGCAGGAAGTGATGTTCCAGAAGGCCGAAAAAGAGAACATGGTCCCTAACGAGGACGAGATCAACGGCGAGGTCAATAAACGTAAGACCGAAAGCCGTCTGTCGGTCGAAGAGTTTGATAAACAGCTCACGCAGGCAGGCCTTACCGAGAAATCGTTCCGGGAAAACATCAAAAAAGGACTTGCGATCCAAAAGCTTGTTGACAAGGTCACCGCTCGTATCGAGACGCCGAAGGATAAAGAGATCGTTGATTTCTTTAACAGCAATGCGGATATGTTCGTCAAAAAGCGTGGTGTTCGCCTCGCGGCAATCGTTATCGATCCCGCAAATGGCGGCGAAGGTGATCTGACCAAGAACGAAGCTGAAGCAAATCAACGTATCAAGGAAGTTTTAACCAAGGTTTCGGAACCGGCCAGTGATTTTGCTGCTCTCGCTCGTGAATACAGCGAAGATCCAAGCAAATTGCAGGGTGGCGACCTCGGCTACCTTAGCGAGGAAGATCTTAAGTCGAATTATCCGCAGCTTGCTGCAGGCTTCATGAATCCTCAGTTCACAGTTGGACGTATCACAAACCTAGTTCCTATCAATGGCAAAGGCTACATCTTCAAGCTTCAGGAGCGCATAGAGAAAGACGAGACGTTGACGCTTGAGAGCCCTGATGTTCGTCCGCAGATCCAGAAACTGCTGGTTGATAATCGCAAACAGCTTCTTGCTGCTTCGTATCAGGCGATAGCGATGAATGAAGCAAAGATCGAGAACAATCTGGCGAAGAAGGTAGTTGATAATCCAAACGAACTGAGCGGTGCTCGTCCGGCTGGTTCATCAACATCGGCAAACGCGAATACTGCAGCGGCCAATACGAATGCGAATACAGCAAACTCTGCTTCAAACGCAAACTCGAATACGGCGGCAAATGCGAATGCGGCGACGCCGGCTAACAAGCCTGCGAATACTGCCTCGAATAAATAGTAGGCGGTAGTTTAATTCGAGGCTAACGTTTTGCGGAGCCGCACGGGCATCTCCGTTTAATTGAAAGTTAAGATATTGCGGCTTTGCTGTCGTCCTTTTATCGGACGGCGGAGGAGCCGCAAATCCTTTTTTTAGAAGATATAGATAGGTGCTGACTCTCAAACAAAGAGCGGTATCGCTGCAAAAAACATGCTTTTTCGTTTATCAGATGTTACAAAATCATACGGCGGGACCGAGATCCTAAAGGGCGTTTCCTTTCAGGTAAATCCTAGTGAAAAGGTAGGGCTTGTTGGTAGAAATGGAGCCGGGAAGACCACGGTTTTCAAGATAATTACGGGTCAGGAAACTCAGGACGACGGCGATGTGATCAAGATGAATGGCCTTAAACTCGGCCTGCTCGATCAGCACGTTGATTTTGGCGAAGCCGAAACTGTTCATACAGCGGCTCTCTCGGCTTTTAAAGAGATCCACGATATGGAGGCGGAAATGCGTCTGCTCGAGAAGCAGATGGAGACCGACCACTCTGAGGCGATTCTTGATCGTTACGCTGATCTTCAGACCGCCTTTGAACACGCAGATGGATTCTCGTACGCTGCGAAGGCTGAGTCAGTTCTATTAGGCATGGGCTTTCCGCCTGATAAATGGGGTGCGGATGTTCGAACGCTCTCGGGCGGGCAGAAGAATCGTTTGGGAATGGTTCGTCTGCTGCTTTCATCCGCTGATGTTCTGCTTCTAGATGAGCCCACTAACCATCTTGATGTTGATGCGGTCGAATGGCTCGAAAATTTCCTTAAAGAGATCGACAAGGCTTACGTGGTCATCAGCCACGACCGCTACTTCCTCGATAGGATCACTAACCGTGTAGTTGAAATGGATCGCGGACAGGCGGTGACGTACAAGGGAAATTACTCAAAATATCTTGAGGAACGCGAACTTCGGCGAGAACAGCAGCTGCGGGAATACGAGAATCAGCAGGCGTTGATCAATAAAACGCAGGAGTTCATCCGCCGAAACCTTGAGGGGCAAAAGACAAAACAGGCTAAGTCACGACGAACTCTGCTCGCCAAGATGGAGAGGATTGAGGCGGTGACGAGCGAGAAATCCGGTGGGAATTTCGGGCTTCGCCAGGTTGAACGTACCGGTAACAATGTTCTGACGGCCGAGGATCTGACGATCGGATATGAAAATAAAGTTCTGGCAAAGAAGCTGAACTTCTCTATCCATCGTGGTGACGCCCTTGGAATCATTGGCGGAAATGGTACTGGTAAAACCACGCTGATAAAAACATTACTCGGCAATCTTCGTGAACTCGACGGCAAGATCCATTGGGGAACAAAGACGAATATTGGATATTACTCGCAGAATCTCGAAGGCCTCGAGCCGCGAAACGAGGTCGTACAGGAATTGCGTCGCGTTGCTCCGATGGCTGATAACGGTACGTTAAGAGGGTTTCTGGCGAAGTTTCTCTTCATGGGTGAGGATGTCTTCAAACCGGTTTCGGCTCTATCCGGCGGTGAAAAGGGTAGATTGGCTCTGGCGAAACTAATCTATTCGCAAAAGAATGTGCTGATCCTCGACGAACCGACCAACCACCTTGATATCCCGTCGCGCGAATCGCTAGAAAACGCGCTTGAGGAGTATGACGGTACGATCATTGTCGTTAGCCACGACCGTTTCTTCCTTGATAAGGTTGCGAACCAAATGTTGGCATTTGAATCAGATGGTTCGGTAGCTAACTTTGACGGAAACTACACGGAATATCACGATTGGAAAGTCGAAAAAGAATCTGAGAGAAAGAGAACAGGCGACGTTTCCCAAGTCTCGCGGCCTGTGGAAGCCGAAAGATCGTCCGCAGAGCCCGGACGCAATACTAATCTGTCAAAAAATCAGATCAATCAGATCGAAAAGCGTATTTCACAGATCGAGGCCGAGATACCGGGGCTCGAGGCTGAAGCAGCGAGACTCACAGCCGAAATGGCAGAACCTGCAATTTCAGCTGACTATGGCAAATTCGCCGAGATGACAAAGAAGCTCAATAAGACTGAAGCCACGATCAAGGCTCTCTACGAGGAGTGGGAAGCCGCTGCGAGCGAACTTGGATAGCGACTGACACAATCCCACATCGATCAGATACCCGCGAATTGCGCTTGGAACGATTTACCTCTATATTACGTATCATCTAACGTTCGTAATCCACAGAGAGTAAATTTAATCAATGCACAAGCAAAATCGCGGGTTTATTTTTGTGTTGTTTGCCATATTGGCATCCTCAATTTCCGTCTTTTCACAGGTCAGTTTGTTTCGGCAGCCTACGATCAGCAGAACAGAGATCGCCTTTTCATATGCGGGCGATCTTTGGGCGGTAGTGAAAACCGGAGGTGAAGCTCGCCGGTTGACGACGGGGGTCGGCGTAGAAACAAATCCATATTATTCGCCGGATGGCAACTGGATCGCTTTTACTGGTGACTATGACGGGAATACCGACGTTTATATCATTCCGGCAGCGGGCGGTGTTCCAAAACGCCTGACCTATCATCCTGCCGCAGATCTTGTTTCCGGTTGGACGCCAGACGGAAAAAGTGTGATGTTTGCGTCCAGCCGCAACAGCAGTTCAAATTTCTCCCGGCTATTTACTATCGGTGTTGACGGTGGCGGGCTGCCAACCGAAATACCACTTCCAATGGCGATCCGTGGTTCGCTTTCGCCAAATGCGGAGTCGATCGCGTACGAACCGCTTAGCCAATGGCAGAGTGACTGGAAGTATTACAAAGGCGGACAAACACAGCCCATTTGGATAGCGAAACTCGCCGATTCGTCGATCGAGAAAGTTCCCCGCGTAAATTCAAACGATAAATGCCCAATGTGGATCGGTGACAAGGTCTATTTTCTTTCGGATCGGGTTGGGGAAGTCGTTTCGCTGTTTTCCTACGACACGAAAACAAAGAAGGTCGAACAGATCGTCGAGAACAAAGGCCTAGACATTAAGCACGCTTCCTCCGGAGCGGGTTCGATCGTCTATGAGCAGTTTGGAACAATATTTACGCTCGAGGCAGGATCTAAGACACCAAGAAAGGTTGAAATTAAAGTTACTGGTGACTTCCCGGGCGTTCGACCTCGTTATGAAAAAGTGGCCTCGCGTATCGCAAACGCAGCGATATCACCGACCGGCGTACGAGCCGTCTTTGAGGCTCGCGGTGAGATAATTTCGGCCCCTGCGGATAAAGGAGACCCTAGAAATCTCACGAATACGCCCAACGTGATGGAGCGTGATCCAGCATGGTCACCGGATGGCCGCTGGATAGCATATTTCTCGGATGAAGCGGGCGAATATATGCTTCATCTTCGAGATCAGACCGGCATGGGTGAGGTTAAGAAGATGTCGCTTGGCAATTCGCCCGCCTTTTACTCTTCACCGGTCTGGTCGCCGGATAGCAAAAAAATAGCATACAACGACAACCACCTCAATCTTTGGTATCTTGACGTCGAAAAGGGTACCAATACCAAGGTCGATACGAATCCCTACGGTACGCTTGATGATGTTCTAGCTCCTGCGTGGTCGCCAGACAGCAAATGGCTTGCATATGTCAGGCAGTTAGACAATCGGCTCCGCTCGGTTTTCCTTTTTTCACTTGAGAAAAATCAAGCGAATCAGGTGACTGACGGATTGAGTGATGCCCGCTACATTGTCTTTGATAAGAGTGGCAAATACGTCTTCTTTACAGCGAGCACGAACGTGGCCCAAACGATAAGTTTCGCGGACCTGACCGGTATCGACCGCCAAACCTCGCGAAGCGTATATGCGATCGTCTTGAGAAACGACACTCCATCACCTTTATCACCGGAAAGTGACGAAGAGAAGGTCGTTCCTGAAAAAAAGCCGGACGCTCCAGCGGGCGACAAACCGGCGACACCGCAAACACCGCCTGGAATACCTCCGGCAAAGAAGGAACCGGAACCGATCAGGATAGATCTGGACGGGATAGATCAACGTCTGATCGCTATCCCCTCGATCCCGACGCGAAACTTCAATGGTGTATATGCAGGTAAAGCTGGAACTATCTATATATCCGAGATCCCTCAGGGAGCGATAGTTCCGGGTTTGACCATTCACAAATACGACATTGATAAACGCAAACTCGACGAGGTGAAGGCCGGAGTTGGTAATTTCATCGTTTCGGAAAACGGCGAGAAAATGTTGTATCAACAGGGACCTTCATGGAGCATGGTTTCGACAATGATACCTGCCCGTCCGGGCGAAGGGATCGTTAAGACGGCGGATATGGAGGTATTCGTTGACCCTAAAGCCGAGTGGAAGCAGATGTTTCACGAGATCTGGCGAGGCCAGCGTGATTTTCTATACGATCCGGGAACTCATGGCCTTGATATCTCGAAGGCGAAAAAGCTATATGAGCCATACCTCGACGTCATCCAGCATCGGGATGACCTGAATTATCTCTTCCGCGAGATGCTAAATCAGATCTCGATAGGGCATATGTATATCAGTGGTGGCGATCAGCCGCGACCAGCGTTCGTTGCCGGCGGATTGCTTGGTGCCGATTATAAGGTTGAAAACGGACGTTTTCGTTTCGCCCGGGTTTATAACGGCGAGAATTGGAATCCGCGTTTAAGAGCACCCTTGACATCGCCTGGCGTTAACGTGAAGGCAGGCGAGTATCTGCTTGCTATTAATGGTCGCGATCTTAAAGGAACTGACAACCTATATAAAGCATTGGAGAGCACATCCGGCAAACAGGTTCTGATCAAAGTTGGACCGAATCCGGACGGCAGCGGTTCGAGGGATGTGAATGTTATACCTGTCCCGACTGAAAACGGCCTCCGAAATCTTGGGTGGATCGAAGATAATCGCCGAATGGTCGATCGCTTGAGCGGTGGAAAGCTGGGATATGTTTACATTCCAAATACGGGCGGACCTGGTTTTGAGAGCTTTAATCGATACTTTTTCGCGCAGACGAATAAACAAGGAGCGGTGATCGACGAACGGTTCAATGGCGGCGGATTGCTAGCTGATTATGTGGTGGAATACCTGGGGCGCCAACAGCTCGCTAAACTCGCATTCCGCGACGGCAAAGACTGGAATGTTCCGGCCGGTGCTATCTATGGGCCAAAAGCAATGCTGATCAATGAATTGGCTGGTTCCGGCGGAGATGCGATGCCGTGGTTCTTTAAGAAGGCCAAGGTCGGGATGCTGTTTGGAAAAAGAACCTGGGGCGGGCTTATCGCTGCGGCGGGAATACCAACGCTAATGGACGGCGGTTCTGTTCGAGCTCCGAATGGGGCGGTTTACGGTTTGGAAGGGCAGTGGGAAGTGGAGAATTACGGTATAGCTCCGGATGTAGAAGTTGAGTATGATCCTGCTATTTGGCGGACAGGCCGTGATCCGCAGATCGAAAGATCAGTCGAATGGCTTTTGAGCGAGATCAAGAAGAATCCGCCAAAAGAGTATAAACGTCCAGCCTATCCTGATTTTCACAAGGGCAAGCCGCTTGGGAAGCCATAAAAATCAGATGCCAAGGTAATCTTGCGTACATACATCGTCTAGTACGAATACTAGACTGAATTTACCTCTTGTTTGAAGAACTGAAAATTAAGAATGTTTTAGACGATCATTCTTAACCGGCAAAGCCAGTGACGGCAGGTCTTCGAACTAGAGGAAATTGGTGAAACTCCTTTTAAGTGGCTGTTCGGGGAAACCCGAACAGCCTTTTTACCGCCTATGATTCAATTCGATAATTTGGAGCTTCTTTAGTGATGATCACATCGTGAACGTGAGACTCGCGAAGTCCGGCCGATGTGATGCGGACGAATTGTGCATTTGACTGCAGTTCACTGATATTCCGGCATCCGGTGTATCCCATTCCCGATCGTAGGCCGCCGACGAGTTGCGTTACCATCTCGGCAACGGTCCCTTTGTAAGCGACGCGGCCTTCGATGCCCTCGGGAACGTATTTGGCATCGGAGACAGTACCTTCCTGAGCATAACGATCGCTCGAACCTTTCTTCATCGCACCAATTGAACCCATGCCGCGATAGGTCTTGAAGTTACGGCCCTGGAATAGGATAACCTCGCCGGGAGCCTCTTCGGTACCGGCAAAGAGGGAACCGATCATTACCGAATCGGCGCCGGAAACTATAGCCTTGGCTACGTCACCTGAGAATTTGACCCCGCCGTCGGCGATGATCGGCACACCCGTTCCTTTTGCTGCCTCGACGCACTCGTTTATCGCTGTGATCTGCGGAACGCCAGCTCCTGTTACTACGCGTGTTGTGCAGATAGAACCAGGCCCGATCCCGATCTTTACAGCATCAACTCCCGCATCGATCAACATCCTGGTTGCGTCAGCAGTCGCAACATTTCCGGCGATGAGTTCTAAACCTTCAAACTCAGCTTTGACCCTTTTTACGGCCTCAATAACCCGCGAACTGTGACCGTGAGCGGTGTCAATAACGATAGCATCGACACGTGCAGCGACCAGAGCGGCGGCCCGTTCAAGATAGTCGCCGGTTGCACCGATAGCTGCTGCACAACGCAGGCGGCCTAATTCGTCTTTGGCGGCTAACGGGAAATTGATGGCTTTTTGAATATCCTTGACCGTGATAAGGCCCTTGAGGTGGCCATTTTCGTCTACGACGAGCAGCTTCTCGATCCGATGCTTTTGGAGCTTGACCTTGGCCTCGTCCAGCGTTGTTCCGACGGGAACGGTTACTAGCGGCTGTGGGGTCATTATCTCAGACACCGGAATGTCAAAACGAGTTTCAAACCTTAAGTCGCGATTTGTAATGATACCGACAAGCAATCCGCCATCATCAACGACGGGAACACCGCTGATCTTGAATCGTTCCATGATCACGAGAGCGTCCGAAACGAGCCTGCGGTGGCCGATGGTTACGGGGTCAACGATCATTCCTGATTCGCTTCGCTTTACTTTGTCGACCTCCTCGGCCTGTTCCTCAATTGAAAAATTCTTGTGGATCACGCCGATCCCGCCTTGCTGAGCCAGCGCGATCGCCAGCGATGCCTCAGTCACCGTATCCATTGCAGATGAGCAAAGTGGAATGTTGAGGCTTATGTTTCGTGAGAATTTGGTTCTCGTATCTACCTCACCGGGAAGAACGTCCGAGTAAGCGGGTATCAGCAAAACGTCGTCAAATGTAAGTCCCTCTTTAATATCCGTAATATTCATATCTCTATTTCTCTATTCTAAATAAAAATGCCCGCAAATCGATTGCGGACATGCAAAATTGTTAATTTTTCAAAAGACCGCGACCCTTAGGGTTGATTGTTTGCCGCCGGCGGACGAGGTGCCGGTGTTGCTGCCGTTCGAGCCGGAGTCGGCCGCGGGACAGAGTTTGTTCTCGTTGTGCTATTTGTATTGGTCGGCACTGGCGGTTTAGGTGTCGTGGTCGGACGCAATGGCGTAGCAACAACAGCTGGAGTCGGCGAAACTGCAACGTTCGCTGGCACTTCGGATGTTTCAGTTACCAATGGCGACGCCGAAGGTACCTCGGACGAAATGGCTCCGCTAGTCCATATTTGGGCGAGATTGTCTTTATTTATCTCAAATTCGATGGCGTTCCTTCGCGGTACGAGTGGCTGAGCAGGAAGCGAAATAGACTTGCCGTTAATACTTAGCTGGACCACGTTGGCCAACGATTTTGAATAGCTGAGCTTTATACTTTCCTTCGGCTCAAAACTCGCAACCGATCCGGGCGTCACAACGTTACTGCTCGTTTTGCCGTCACTCGTTGCTGTGAGAGCCACGGGCTCGCTGATCGCTTTAAATTCTATTTTTAGCGAGGCCATATCCGGTGCATCTGTTTTTTGAGGTGTAGATGTCACTTCCGGTTCTGTGGAGGCGTTCGCATTCCTATTTGAATTATTCTCAGCGACCGGAGCCTCGGCGGGCGGCCGTATGTAATTCACTAAAAACAGGATCCCTGCGGTCATTGCTCCCAGAATTACTGTCGCAAGTATTATTGTTGGGATCATTGACGAACCCGAACGATCATCAGTAAGCACCTCGGGGCGATATACCTTCAGCGAATCTTCGTCTTCATCCTTCGAGGATTGTGAGACGAGCGAAGCGTAGTCGCTCAAAGCCTCGGCCTCATTTATCCCGACAAATTTAGCGTATGATTTAACGAAGCCTTTGTTAAAAATACCACCGGGAAGTATCCGATAATCATCATTCTCGATGGATTCGAGATAGAGAGCAGATATTCGGGTCTGTTCAGCAATATCGCCGATGGTAAGCCCACGATCTTCGCGAGCTTGCCGCAATTTTTCACCTAGGGTTAAGGACATTATTTGTGCACTTGACTGAAGCCCGGAAATCCAAAAACAGACAACAATTATGCTTTGAAATATATCGTTCCTGTCGCCGTAATGTCAATTGTTTCAATAAGATTTTACGCCGTCGTAATTCCCGCAAAGTCCTTCCTTAGCTTGCCATTTTGGGTTAGCGTCAGAGATATTATAATATCGGTAGAGCAATCCAAATAGAGAGGAAAAAAAATGAGTCTAGAGGCGTTAGGAATGGTGGAGACAAAGGGCTTCATCGGTGCAGTTGAAGCGGCTGATGCGATGGTTAAGGCAGCCAATGTTCAGCTCGTCGGTAAAGAATACATCGGGGCCGGATATGTAACTATATTCGTTCGCGGTGATGTGGGCGCGGTCAAGGCTGCGACGGACGCCGGTGCTGCCGCAGCTCGGCGTGTTGGTGAACTCATTAGCGTTCACGTGATCCCGCGTCCTCACGGCGAGGTGGAGCGTGTACTACCAAAAGGAGGATCTGTTGGTTTCAGCCCGGACGAAAAGGCGTTGCAGGGCGGAGGCAAACAACTTGGCGAGGGTGGTGCGACCACGGGTTCTGATTCGGTATCCGGAAACAAGACCAAGACTCGCTAGATCACGGTGTTTTGACCTAAGGAATGACGGATAAAGACCTAATAGCTCAGCAGGAGGCTCGCGACGCGGTAGAGGCCGCGTCGTTTGCCTTTTTGTCTGTCAGCAAACTCGACCAGGCCGCCATTGATGCGATCTGCGAGGCGATGTCGCAGGTTGCCCTTGAAAATGCCGAACGGCTGGGACGACTCGCTCACGAAGAGACGGGATTCGGCAAAGCAGAAGACAAACGTGAGAAGAACCGATTTGCTGCGCAGGACGTCTGGAATTATTTTCGTGATCTGAAAACGGTCGGAGTTGTGCGCGAAACGAAGAGCATCGTTGAGATCGCGAGCCCTCGAGGTGTTGTAGCGGCGATCATTCCTTCAACCAATCCAACCTCTACAACGATCTACAAGATCATCATATCGATAAAATCGAGGAACACTATTGTGCTCTCGCCGCATCCGTCAGCCGCTCGTTGCATCGCCGAAACTGCGCGGATCATGAGGGAAGTTGCAGTTAAAAACGGGTTGCCGAGCGACGCGATCATTTGCCTCTCAAACTCAACGATCGAAGGCACTGAGACGCTCATGAAGCACCGCAAGACGGCGGTTATTTTGGCGACAGGCGGTACCGGGTTGGTAAGGGCGGCATACTCCTCAGGAAAACCGGCGTTTGGAGTCGGCCCTGGAAACGTTCCTGTATTCATCGAAAGAACCGCAGACCCTCGGAAGGCGGTGGCCGATATTCTTGCCAGCACCTGCTTTGATAATGGCACTATCTGCGCGTCGGAACAATCCGTGGTTGTTGACGCTCCGCTCGAGAACGCAGTTCGTGAACAGTTCAAGCTACAGGGCGGTCATTTTCTAAGCGATGCAGAAGCGGAAGCGGTTGGTAAGATACTGCTAACCCCGCAGCGAACGCTAAATTCAGGCATCGTGGGACGATCTGCGGCGTTCATAGCAAACCTCGCGGGCGTGTCAGTTCCTGATGGCACGCGGTGCTTGATCGCCAACTGTGCCGGAGTCGGCCGCGACTATCCATGGTCGGTTGAAAAGCTATCCCCAACCCTGGCTTTTTTCGTCGTTGAAGGAACTGATAAGGGAGCGGAAAAGTGCCTCGAAATTTTGCAGTTTGGTGGAATGGGACACACGGCAGGAATGCATACAAATGATCGGGCCGCGGCGATCCATTATGGTCAATTGATGCCTGCTGCCAGGGTGATAATCAATTCTCCGACCACTCACGGTGCGATCGGGTTTTCGACTGACCTTTCTCCTTCGATGACATTAGGTTGCGGTTCGTGGGGTGGGAATGTCACTTCGGATAATATTTCACCGGTTCATCTGATGGATATCAAGCGTGTTGCGTTTGAGACAAGACCTGTCACATCGATCTCTGCTGCAACGCCTCTTGCCGTTTCGGCTAAAAATACAGTTAAGGGCGGAATTCGGCGAGAAGATATCGCTAAATTGGTAGATCGTTTCCTCAGTGCCAAGCTTGGCGCCTCAGCAGACGAACCGATAGAGGAAGCTGCTCGGGCCCCGATCGTTAAAACTGTAATACACGAGATAACGCCGGAAAATGCAGTTCAGAAACCGGTAGCTATCGTTACCGTTGATTTCGTCAGCGAAGATGACGTTCGGCGTGCAGTTAATGCCGGCGAAAAGATCTATATTTCGAAGAAAACGATCCTGACTCCTTCTGCCCGGGATCTCGGCGAAGAAAAAGAGGTGTTTGCTAGACTCTAAAGATGGTGGAAGCGATTGTCGAAAATGAGGTTTGCGAGAAATGCGGTGCGGATGTACGTGAGGGAACGGCATTTTGCTACAACTGCGGTTCGTCGCTGGTCGAGGAACCAATAGTCGTCCCCGACCTTGAATCGAATGATAAGGAATCCGTCGATGAAAAGACCAAGGCAGCACTTGAAGATTTGGCGGAACGTCTAAAACGTGAGGAAGAAAACGATGATAAGCTGGCTAAGGCGGCAGCTGAGAGGAAAAAGGCTCGTGTTTCTTCGAGAAAGCCAAAGTCCGCTACTTGGGAACAGAGTGATGATCCGGGTGGATTTCTCGTCATAGCGGCGTTGGCGATAGCGGTGTTGGCAGGCGTCGTAGTATTTCTGACCGTATTTTGGAAGTAGATCATGTTATCAGCCATCGGAATATTTTTTCTCACGATATTTATCGGCATGACACTCGTTGGAGTCGTAGTCTACTTTCTTTGGAAAAAGAAAAAACAGCGTTAGTATAAAGAGTTAATATGCAAGCACTTGGAATGGTCGAATGTTTTGGCTTGGTAGCTATGATCGAGGCAGCCGATGCAATGGTCAAATCGGCCAATGTTAGCCTGGTTGGCTACGAGAGAATAGACGCCGGACTTGTGACCGCGATCGTTCGCGGCGAGGTTGGCGCGGTCAAAGCCGCAGTTGATGCAGGTGCGGCAGCGGCCCGGCGTATCGGTACGGTCACCGCCACCCATGTCATTCCACGTCCCCACGACGAGGTCGAAGATGGCATTCCTGTGTTAAAAACAGGAGAAACCACGAGGAAGAAGATATCCGGATCTGTCCCTGAAAACTGACTCGGAGTCCATGCGAAAAAAATCGGTTGCACTTAATTAAAGAAAGCCGCTCGGTTTGAACGAGCGGCTTTTTCTTATTTTGGTTTTGATGGTGTCTGCGTTGGCTTGGGTTGTGGGCCGGAACCCTCGGCAACGCGCCCTGCTCGGTGAACGGCAATACGTTTTTGAGCGTTTGGTCCGTCGTCAACCTGAACCTTGATATTTCGAAAACTGCCGTCTTTCCTATCATTGGAAGGAATGTAGCCGATCGAGTACTGAGTTCTAAGCTCATTTGATATCTCTTTCGCCAGATCGGGAAGAACAGACGGGCTTGATGGGAAGTACGCCTTTCCGCCGGTCTCCGATGCAATTCGCTCGAGAAATGCCTTTGCCTTAGCTTGCGGGCTTTTGCTAATAAATCCACCCTCTTTACTAAGGTCGTCGACAAACCCAATGACATAGATCTGGACTTCAGACTCTCTGAGAAGTTCAAAAAGTTGTTTTTCGTTGTAGTAACTATTGCGGTCTTCACCGTCAGAAACAAGGATCAGAGCCCGACGCTTTTTGTCATTTGCATTCTTGGCTCTCTCATACTCATCTACATTCTCAACAGCGAGGTAAACAGCGTCTATTATCGCTGTCTGGCCGCCTTCGATGTAAAGGTTGTCAAGGGCATCGACAAGGTCGGTCTTATTCGACGTGAATGGCTGCTCTATCTCGATCTTATCGCGTCCGACAAATCGAATGATCATGGATTCGTCAGCTGGTCGATTGGTGTTGACCAGGATCTTACCCGCCTCGACAACCTTGTCGAGCTGCTGACGCATTGATCCGGAGTTGTCAATCACTATTCCATAATTCGTCGGAACCTCAGCCTTATCAAAAAATTCGATCTGCTGGGGAATACCGTCCTCCAGGACCTTGATCTCTTTTTGTTGAATGTTATTGATCGGGCGGCCGTTTCTGTCTAGGACGCGAACGTTTAGATTCACAAGTTCCGTCTCAACCTTTATCACCTCATCCGGATCATCGATCCTTGGAGTCGGTGTCGGCGTAGGAGTGGCAAGTTTTGGAGCGGCGACGGGCGTTGGCGTAGGTGCGGCTTTAGCCTGTGCCGAAACGCCGTTGTGTGTAAGCTGATCTTGAAACAAGCCAATCGAAAGAGTGGCAAATATGGCGGTCGACAGTATTCTTTTCATCTTCTACTCTTTAACTAAGGTCGTCCAGTTATCGGAGAGGCATAATACCCCTCACGAGCACGCACCGTTAGACGCGGCAAACCTCTGGGAGGTTTCACCTTAGTTTTGACCTTACGCCATTTTCCGTCAGGTTGGAAATCTTTCGGAGTGTATCCGATAGAGTACTGATTGCGGAGCTCAAGCGCGATTCTCTCAAATATCTCATCCATTTCGATATCGGTCGACGGATAAAAAGATTTGCCGCCCGTTACAGAGCTGATCTCGTCCAGAAATGCCTGGCCCTGCATTCCGTAGCTGCTCGATGCGTCTGCACGATCCATGATTCCCACAGAATAGGTGACGACGTCGGATTCTTTCATCAAACGTCGAACCTCGCCAAAATTATACCGCGATGAGTTATCCTGACCATCGCTAATTATTAGGATCGCACGCTTATTGTGAGTGCCACGCGTTACGCGTTCAACGCCGAGATAAACCGCATCATAAAGCGCCGTATTATTTTTTGGCTGAACCAATATTAGCTGCCTCAGAAGGGCTTCACCGTCACGGGTTCGATCCATCAAAAGCTGAGCACGATTATTGAAAGCGATCAGAAAATATTCATCGGAAGGGTGGCTTGTAGTAATAAATCTCTCAAGAGCCTTCTTCGCCTTTCGAATCTTTTCACTGCTCATCGAACCCGAAACATCAAATAAGATTCCTATAGATATAGGTGCGTCAGTGTCACTAAAATATGTGATGTCCTGCGGCTGGTTATTGTCCGTGATCTGAAATGCAGATTTTGAGAGGCCTGATACATATCTGCCGTATTGGTCAGTCACTGTCAGCGTTAACGTGACGAGATCGGTCTTGACACGAAGCGGAGAATCCGTATCGTCAGTGATTGTTTCCGGAGTTGGAACCGGAGTCGGTGTTGAGTTTTGAGCGATCAGGGAAGGGGCCGAAAGCAACAAGAAGCAAGCTATTAAACAAAGTCGTAACAGGTTATCCGATAAACTGTTACGTATGGTTCCTGAAACAGACATTTTATACCTCAGTACACACGCTCATTCTAAAAAAAGAATACAAGTTTCGCAAGATAATTTTAGGATGATTTGTAGGCCGACATGGTTGTTTGCCTTTGAATACTTTTTTATGGCTTCTTTGGCGCAACTAAATTGGGCTAACTGCGTGATATAATTCGGATAAGTCTGCTATATCGGGCCGGATAGCCGTGAGTAATTGTTTTATATGACCGAGTTCATTTGCCGTTTGGGAACACCTTCGGGCGAGATAGTCACAAGGGTCGTTGAGGCCGCAGGAGCCGCTGAGGCGAGAATGCGTCTCGAGAGCGAGGGGTTTCGTGTCTTTGCAGTTTCAAATTCGGGCGAAGGCCTTTCAGCTATGCTGACCGGCGGGAATAAAAAGGCGAAGGTCAAGCAGGCCGATTTTCTGCTGTTCAATCAACAGTTTTCTGCCCTGCTCCGTGCGGGTATTCCAGTTTTGCAGGCGATCGGATTGCTTAAAACGCGTTCGGGATCGGCGAACCTAAGAGCCGTTCTGGCCGATGTTGAAGATAAGATCAAGAGCGGTGTTCCCCTGTCCGATGCCTTCGAGGCTCAGGGATTGTTTCCAAAGATCTATACTGCTTCGATACTAGCTGGTGAAAAGAGCGGTGCCCTCGATGATGTTCTGGCACGATTTGTCACCTATCTAAAACGTAGTGTTGCCGTTTCTCGCAAATTGCGTGGAGCACTGGCTTACCCAGCATTTCTATTACTTGCCGCGGCGATCATGGTCGGCTTCCTCACTCTCTATATCGTTCCGCGAATGTCCGACCTGTTTAAAAGTCTGGCGGCCAATAAATCGCTTCCTTCGGTAACACTCGCCGTTCTGTGGTTTTCGAACACAATAATCAACAACGCCGTCTGGCTGATCCCTCTACTTGTGATTGTCGGGCTCGGGCTCTTTGTGTGGCTCAAAACCCCTGGCGGAAAATTGCTGCTGCACAAGTTTTTGTTGAAGATCCCCGTTGGCGGTAAGCTGATCAAAAATATGGCGACGGCTCAGCTTGCCCGGTCTTTGTCTACTCTGTTATCCGGCGGTATAACGGTTCCCGAATCGTGGGATATTGCGTCGCAGTCGATGAACAATCTCGAGTTGCGACGGCAGAGCCAAGGCGTCGCCGCATTGATCCGCGAGGGCCGTGGGTTTACAGAGGCTCTGGAGCAAATGAATTGGATGCCCGAGCTGGCCCTCGACATGATAGGGATCGGCGAAAAATCAGGCAGTTTGCGTGAGATGCTCGACGAGGTAGCAGCGTTTTACGATGCGGAGTCTGAGGTGCGCTTAGAGCAATTTACGACTCTGCTAGAACCAATAATATTGATGTTCATGGCCGCGATCGTTATTACGATCCTATTGGCCATCTATCTTCCGATCATTCAGATGATCTCGTCCGGCCCGGCGGGCAGCAAACGATAAAATTTAATAATGAGCGAACAAGTACAGACAGAAAATGGCGTATCGGCGCCGACCATTGCAGTTTCAGAGTTTCTCGATAAGGAACCGCCTGAGGTGAAAGATGCGAAATTGCTCGCGATGCGGTATCGCCTGCCGTATATCGACCTTCTGCCGCCGGAGGGCGAGTCGCCGGTTGATGTCGATGAGCTGGCAAAATTGCCGGTGGAACTGATGCTCCGCAACCAATTCGTGCCGCTTCGTCGCGAAGGCAATAACATGCACGTCGCGATGGCTGACCCTAGCAATCTGGAACGGCTCGATGAGCTTGAGAATGTCCTAAACGTTCGCATCGTCCCGCATGTTGCGACTGCGGGAGCGATCGATGTTGTTTTGCGTAAGGGTGATTCAACTCAGCGTGTTCTCGCGGAAGCCGCTTCCGGCTTTAAGATGTCGATCCTCAAGGAAACCGATAACGGCGATGAGGTGCTCGACCTCGACCGTCTCGCTTCCGACACTGAGATGTCGCCGATCATCAAGCTTGTTGACACTGTGCTATACAACGCGATGGAATCGCGGGCATCGGATATCCACATCGAAGCAGGCGACCGCGATCTGCGCGTAAAATTCCGAATCGACGGAGCCCTTTACCAAAAAGTGGACCCGATCGACATGTCTTTTCACCAGACCCTGATCTCGCGTATTAAGGTTATGTCCGAACTCGACATCGCCGAACGCCGAATTCCGCAGGATGGACGTTTTCGCGTTCGTTACAAAGCTAGAACTGTGGATTTTCGTGTTTCGATCTTGCCATCTGCCTATGGTGAGAACTGCGTTATCCGTATCCTGGACAAAGAACAGATCTCAGAGGAATTCAAGAATCTTAGTCTCGATGTGGTTGGGTTTGACCCGGACGACGTTGCTAGATTTCGTCTTTACATCAAAGAGCCTTACGGCATGGTCCTGGTTACCGGGCCAACTGGATCTGGTAAAACAACCACCCTTTACGGTGCACTGAACGAAATTCGAGCTGAAGAAGACAAGATCATCACCATCGAAGATCCCGTCGAGTATCAGCTCCAGGGCATCATGCAGATCCCCGTGAATGAGAAGAAAGGACTAACCTTTGCTCGAGGCCTGCGTTCCATTCTGCGTCACGACCCGGACAAGGTCATGGTCGGTGAGATCCGTGACGAAGAGACGGCTCAGATCGCCATTCAGTCTGCACTTACGGGCCACCTTGTGTTTACGACTGTTCACGCCAACAACGTTATTGACGTTATCGGTCGTTTTATCAACATGGGGGTTGAGCCGTATAACTTTGTGTCGGCACTCAACTGTGTGCTCGCCCAGCGGCTGGTTCGAATGCTCTGTCCAGTCTGCAAAAAAGCGTACGACCCGACCGACGAAGAGCTTTCAGAATCTGGAATGACTCGTGATCGCCTGCCAGCAGGACAGATATTTTACCGTGCGGTTGGCTGCGATGCATGTAATCACACCGGCTACCGCGGCCGAACGGCTATACACGAACTCCTTGATATGTCCGATCCGATCCGCGAAATGATCATCGAGCGTCGCCCAGGCTCAGAGATCCGTCGACAAGCGGAGAAAGAAGGTCTCAAATCGCTCCGGGAATCGGCAGTCAAGAAAGTATTTCTAGGAGCGACGACCCTCCATGAGATCAATCGGGTTACGTTCGTGGAAGAAATAGGTAAAGTTTAAGTTATTTGCAAGTGAGTTGGTGGATCGGCGTTCAAGTTTGTGTACGATTTTAAACGGAGCCTCTAAAGCCAAATGAACTGCCGAACATACCCCTGCATAGCGATCATCGCCTTCGCAGCATCACAAGCCTTCGCGCAATTGGCAGGTAATCCTGACAATTGGTGCCGTGAAGGTTTTTTTACGCGCGAAACTAAGGAATTTGGGGTTGGCTTCGTAAAACCCAAAGCGGGACAGCGAGCATATTTTTACGCGGATGATCCTACAAAGTGTCCGACAGCGGCATCTTGTCGAACGACGTCTTACACTGTCGCTGGCGATGCGATCATCACGAGCAAAAAGTACAAGGATTTTGTTTGCGGTTGGTTCACAAGCTCGAAAGGCGGTGTGAAAGTTGGCTGGTTGAAGACGGCCGATCTCGAGTTTCCGTTGATGGTTCACAACGCGAGTGAGCGGGTTTGGACAGGTCAATGGGAATACGCATCGAACAGTGTTTCGTTCACACCGAGCAAACTTGATGGATTTTTGAATGTAACTGGGGACGCACTGTGGAAAGGGATGGGCGATAACGTCCACATCGGCGAACTGGATGGAAGGTTTCCCCACAAAGACGGCGTTCTAGAATACTCCGATGGCACCACCGAATTCGATTGTCGAGCAACGATGCAGCTTGCTATCGAGAAATACTTGATCGTAGCGGATAATGGGAATTGTGGCGGAGCAAACGTCACATTTTCGGGAATCTACCGAAAAATCTCATCAAAACCGGGAGTGAAATAGTGTTCAGCCGATCAGGTTCGCGTAAACAGCTGGATCGACATTGCCGCCGCTGACAACGAGACATATCTTCTGATCGCGAAAACGTGCCGGGTCGACAAGGATCGCTCCTAGGCTCAAAGCTCCGGTTGGCTCGGATTTCAGGTTAACGAGTTCGAAGTATAGCTTCAGAGCTTCGATCGTTTTTTCGTCAGGTACCTCAATAATCTCCGCGATACCATCTTTAATAATTTCCCAATTTAGATTGCCGAGTGAGAGAGTTCGGGCCCCATCGGCTACCGTTTGCGGTTCGGATTCATTGGCGATAATGTACCCGGCCTGAATCGAGAGTGAAGCGTCATTTGCGGGTTGTGGCTCGGCTCCAATGACCTTGGTCAGCGATCCGTTCCGGCAGAAAGACTGGATCATTCCTGATACGAGTCCGCCCCCACCCACAGCGGATATAACAACATCAAAATTCTTATCCGCCAGTTCATCTCCCAAAGTAGAATTTCCGTCGATGACATACTTATCGTTGTACGCACTCGCTACATACGCATCGGGTAGCTCGGCCGCAAGTTGTTCAACTCGGGCACTTCGAGCGACCATTTTGGTATCGATCAGATCTGCTATCGCACCGAACGAGCGAACGGCATCTACCTTGACCTGAGCTGAGTTGTCAGGCATGACCACGGTGCATTTTTTCCCCAGCAATTTACAGGCATAGGCAAGGGCCTGGCCAAAATTCCCGGAAGAAGCCGCGACTATCTCCGTTTGTTCGACATTCAACGCCAAATTATAGGCGGCACGAAACTTGAAACTGCCTGTATGTTGAAATGCCTCGCTTGCGATAGTTATATCAAGTTCGAGATGGTCGTTGAGTTTGGACGGGCGGATAAATGTCGTCGGACGAATGGCCTCTTGCAGTGATAACATATATGGTACTGGCAGTTTATATTCACTGATTGACTAGGGCAAGTTTATGACTATATTTAGACTTATTCCTCATTGATTTGTTATGTCGAACACGGATAAAGAGATCCACGAGCTTCTCGAACAACTGTTTCGGAAATCAAAAATGCAGTTCGGAGCGGCGATCAAGTCACGATGGCTGCATGATGGCGATGGCTGTCCGGGTTGCGGGCGCGAAATTGATGCGGTTAAGTACAAAAAGAAGAAAATGCTGTCGCTCAACGCCTTTATCTTTCGCGAGCATGGCGTTTTGATCGCGTATTTGTTGTGCGGAAAATGTGCCAGGTATATCATCGATGAATCGATGAAGAATCCGTACACGACCACACCCCTGCATTTTGAGATCGAGAAGAATTTGAAAGCGGCGTTTAGAAAGCATTTGGGGCACTAGAATATGTCAAAAGCACATTTCGGAATGATCGGTCTCGGCACAATGGGCCGCAATTTTCTGCTAAACATCGCGGAACAAGGCATCAGAGGCGTCGGCTACGATCTCGATGCGGCAAAACGTGATCTGTTGCTGAAAGAAGGTGCCGGAATGCCGGTCGATGTTGGTGTCGATCTCACAGATTTTCTCGCCAAATTAGAATCGCCTCGCAACATAATGCTGCTCGTTCCGGCAGGTCCGATAGTGGATAGTGTCATCGCTGATCTCGCTCCTCACCTGGATAATGACGATCTGATCATCGATGGCGGAAACTCGCATTTTACTGACACCGAACGACGCGAGGCAGACCTTTCTGCACAGGGCATTGGCTTTATGGGCATCGGCGTCAGCGGCGGAGAAGAAGGTGCTCGTCATGGAGCCAGCATAATGCCCGGCGGCCAACGGGCCCATTACGATCGTATCGAAGCGACGCTCCAGGCTGTTTCCGCAAAGGTAAACGGCGAGCCGTGCGTCGCATACATGGGAGCTAGCTCTGCCGGACATTTTGTGAAAATGGTTCACAACGGCATTGAATACGGAATGATGCAGCTGCTCGCCGAGACGTTCGATTTCATGCAGCACTCGCTGCGAATGGAATACACGGAAATGCACCGCACCTTTGCCGAGTGGAACAGCGGAGAGCTAGGGTCATTTCTCGTGGAGATCACAGCCGAGGTTCTTCGAAAGACTGATCCCGAGACGGGCAAACCTCTGGTCTCGATGATCCTCGACACCGCCGGGCAAAAGGGAACCGGTAAGTGGACGTCGCAGGCTGCGATGGATTTTGGTGTTCCGATCCCGACAATCGATAGTGCGGTAACAATGCGTCAGATATCTGCCCGAAAGGCGTTGCGGACAATGCTTTCGACGGATTATCAAGGGATGCGGACCTCATCAGATGCGAGTCGTTCTCGAACCTCGGTCGGCGAACTAAAGGACGCTCTGCTATGTTCGTTCATCCTTACGTACGCCCAAGGGCTGGCAATGTTACAGGCAGCGTCGATTGAAAAGAATTACGGCCTTGACCTTGGCGAGATCGCGAGAATTTGGCGCGGTGGATGTATCATTCGGTCGAAGCTGCTCGAAACGATACGTCAGGCATACTCGTCCGACCCAAAGCTCGAAAATCTGATGCATGACAAGGCGTTTGCCCATATTCTGAACAATCGTTCGGCGGCTTTGCGAAAGGCAGTGGTCGCTTTCAACGAAAGCGGAACGCCAGCTGCCTGCTTTTCAACCGCGCTTTCCTACTTCGACGCTTTCCGCACAGAACGCTTGCCGGCAAATCTGATCCAGGCCCAGCGAGACTTTTTCGGGGCACACACCTATCAACGGATTGATAAGGAGGGCACTTTTCACACGCCGGATTGGGAGGTAAGTCCGTAGATCATAAAGACCTGTCGGACCGTTTTTAAAAAGACGTACATGGACCCTATGCTTCCACAATCTCCCATGAATTTTCCGCTTTGAGCAGCTTACTCATAAGTGATGCGTGCACACTGTGCCCGGACTTTTCAGCAGTGATCTTGCCCTGAATCGTCATACCAAGTAGGGCGAAATCTCCGATGATGTCGAGTATTTTATGCCTAACGAATTCGTCGTCGAAGCGTAGCGGCGTCTCGTTTAGCATGCCGTCAGGCGTAAGGACGATGGCGTTATCAAGCGATCCCCCGAGTGCTAGGTTCGCCTTACGCAGCATGTCGATCTCATGCGTGAATCCGAATGTGCGGGCAGATGCGATCTCTTTTCCAAACGAACCATTCTTAAACACAAAATGCAGCGACTGCCGCTCAATAAAAGGGTGCGGGAAGTCGATCACGCAATCTATTTCATAATTCTCCGCCGGTTCGATCGACATTTTACGGTCGCCCTGTTCAAATTCTACTCGCTCGAGTACGCGGAAAACTCGTCGAGGGGCTTCCTGTTCGAGAATGCCGGCTTTTGCGATCAGGTCGATAAAGTCTTCGCTTGATCCGTCCATTATCGGTATCTCGATGCTGTCCAGATCAATGAAACAATTATCTACACCTGCCCCGCGCAACGCCGAGAGCAGATGTTCACATGTCGACAGCACGACACCACGCCGCATAAGAGTAGTCGCGTAGGAGCAATGCGAGATGTATTCGACCGAAGCCGGTATCTCAAAATTATCCAGATCTGTACGGACAAAGATGTAGCCCGTATTCTCAGGAGCGGGGCGTAGCGTCATGTTGACATCCACACCGGTGTGGAGTCCGACGCCTGTAATATCAATTGGTTTTGCGAGCGTTGTCTGCTTCATTCTTGATTTGACTTAGTCAATACCTGTGCCACGAGCAAAAGCTATTGAGATTGCCATTCTAGGGTGGAACTGGTGATCTTCAACCGATCGTGGAGCTCCGTCTGTTGCATTAGGGCGACAACGATGTGGCAGAATTTACTAATCGGTCATTACCGATTACAATTTACAAAAGTTATGGCAATAGAAACCGCAGGCCAAAAGGCCGCGAAAATTACAAAGATTCGGGTCGAAAATGCGACATCGATCGCTCTGCCCAAAGATGTCGAGGGCAGCATTAGAAAGGTTCTTGATTTCCTCCCGATAGAGCAGTACCGCGGCGTCGATAAGATCAAATTAGTCGATTTTATCAACGATCCGAGACTGAAAAATCTGGAAACGCCGCTCAAGGGAGATCTGCCTGGGCTTTATCATCCGCGAGAAGGTAATCGCGCCCCGTGGTTTGAGATGTCGATGGGAGCTTTGCTCATGCCGACGGAAGGTTTCATGAAGAAATTCATGGCGAGAAGCTCGTTCAAAGGTAATCTCGCCGGGCTTTTGTTCTCACTCGTCGGGCAGCATTACTATCTGACGCAGAAACATTCGGTAAAACGAACGGCTCTCGAACCACAGATACGTCAGTACGCCGAGAAAAACCTGAAAGTCTGGAGCGAGAAGCAGAACCAAAATAGTGTCAGAGCAAAGATCTTCAAACCATTCCGACCTCTACTAGAGCGATGGGCTAAATGGTTAAACAAAAAGGCAGCAGAGGCGAAGAAATAGATATGGCGAATCACTGGTTAGTTAAGCAGGAACCGACAGCATACTCGTGGGACGAATTCGTGAAGGACGGTAAGACGGATTGGACCGGGGTGCGTAACTTTAAGGCCCGCAACTTTCTCAAGGACATGAAGAAAGGCGATAAGGTTTTTTACTACCATTCGGTCGTGGGCAAAGAGGTTGTAGGGATCGCAGAGGTTACTAAAGAGGCTTTCCCGGATCCAACCGATACTGCCTGGCATGCGGTGGAACTGACGCCAAAGTCCCCGCTGAAGAAACCCGTCACTCTTGCCGATATCAAAGCTAACAATGCACTTGAGAACATCTATCTCGTTCGCCAGCCCCGTTTTTCCGTAATGCCGCTGACCAATGATGAGTACGAAGAGATTCTCAGCATGTCCAAATAACCGGATCGCCCAAATTTGATGCTCAAAGACGCCGTAAATTACTACAACGAACTCCTAAGGGACAGCGAACTCGCTTCATCGTCGCAGAAACTTCTCGACGAAGGCCTCGAAAGTTCGAAACTCATCTTCGGCGGCCGCCGCCTGTCACCTTATTTGCGTCCGCATTTTGTGACGGAGAGTGACTGGACGATGATCAAATCGACCTGCGAAACGGTCTTTGGGGCCTTGCAAAAGGTGAAGGACGCCGCCATCGCCGATGATGCGATCCTCGACGAACTTGGCGTCACCGAGATCGAGCGTGGCCTGATCAAGATCGATCCCGGCTATTCTCACGTCTCGCCCACGTCGCGTCTTGACTCATTCCTGACCGACGAAGCGTATAGCTATGTCGAGCTAAACGGTGAAAGCCCCGCTGGGATCGCCTTTGCCGATTCCGCGACCAAGATATTTGAATCGCTGCCAGTGATGCAGAAGTTTTCCGAGCGATACTCGGTAGCAGGTCTGGAAGGCAGCTCGAAGATGCTGAACGTTCTGCTCGACTGTTACGAAGAGTTTCTCGGCGGCGTTAAACCTGAGCGTGCTCCGACGATCGCGATCGTTGACCTTGACGACCTGCCGACGATCAAGGAGTTCGAGCTTTTCAAAGAGTACTTTGAGGCAAACGGCTATCCCGCTGTCATCTGTTCACCGAGCCAACTCGAATTCAAGAACGAAGGCCTTTCCTGCAATGGAACGCAGATCGACATCGTTTACAAACGCCTGCTCGTTAACGAATACCTGCCGATCATGGACGCCCAACCCGATCTGCTCAGCGCTTACCGCGCCGGAGCGGTTTGCATGGTCAACAGCTTTCGCGGGAAGTTGGTTCATAAGAAGGCGATCTTCGCGGTGCTGACCAATGAGCGTTACAAACATCTTTTCAACGACGAAGAACTCTCCGCTATAGCCAAGCACATCCCCTGGACACGAACATTCCGTGCGGAGACGACTGAGAATAAGGGTGAAAAGATCGATCTGGTCGAGTGGACACGCTCCAACTCGCACAAACTCGTCCTCAAACCCAACGATGATTACGGCGGCCACGGAATTTATATTGGCTGGAACGCCACCGCGTCCGAATGGGACGACGCCATCGAACTCGCACTAAATGACGGCGACTATCTGATCCAGGAACGCGTGAAGACGGCGAAAGAGATCTTCCCGATGTTCACCGACGATGAAGGGAACTGGGAGATGACCGAGCAACTAGTTGACCTCGACCCTCTTCTATTTATGGGTAAGGTTGGATCGGCGTTTACGCGGCTCTCTTCTACCGAGTTAGCGAACGTTTCGTCGGGCGGCGGCATGGTTCCGACATTCATCCTTTCAGAAAAATAGTAATGAATCCCGACACTTCATCGCGTCTCCTCACGCTCACCGACGAATATCTCCAGCTCGAGGCCAAGTTAAAACTTGGCGGCGGCGAGGATAAGGCCGCTAAGATCCATGCTCAGGGCAAACTCACGGCCCGCGAACGTATCGATCTGCTGCTCGACCCCGAAACTCACAGCCAGGAGATCGGTTTGTTGGTTGCCTATGATCAGTATGACGGTACGGCTCCGGCGGCGGCGGTTGTGACTGTGATCGGGAAGATCGAGGACCGCGAATGTGTGGTCGTAGCCAACGATGCGACGATCAAAGCTGGTGCGTGGTATCCCGAGACGATAAAGAAGATCCTGCGTGCACAGGAGATTGCGATGCGAAATCGCGTGCCGATCGTTTATCTCGTTGACAGTGCGGGCGTTAACCTGCCGTATCAGGGCGGTGTGTTTCCCGGGCAGTACGGGGCGGCACGCATCTTTTACTACAACTCCATCATGCGGAAGTATCTGAAAGTTCCGCAGATATCCGCCGTCATGGGAATGTGCGTCGCGGGCGGGGCTTATCTTCCGGCACTTTCTGACGTTATCCTTATGGTCGAGGGCACATCGTTCATGGGCCTCGGCGGTGCGAACCTAGTCAAAGGTGCGACCGGCCAGACCATCGATAACGAAACGCTTGGCGGAGCGATGACCCACAACGCTGTTTCCGGCGTGGCGCATTACCGAACGGCAAACGATCAGGAATGCCTCGAAAAGATCCGCTCGCTTGTCAATGAACTTCCGTGGACCGCTCCTGAGCGGGGAGATCTGTTCTCAACCAAACCTCTTCGCTGCGGAACGGGCGATCTCATGGCCAAGGAGCGTCGCGATAAAGTGTTGGAAGGCTATCGAGAACATAACCCGCTCTACGACATCCTCCCCGAAGACCACCGAGCTCCGTACGATATGCGGGCGGTTCTTGACACTTTTCTCGACGGGCCCGTCGACGAATTCCAGGCCGATTACGCCAAGGAAATGATCTGCGGCACCGCGAAGTTGGGCGGGGTCACCGTTGGCGTCATCGCGAATTCCCGGGGCATGTCCAAAGGTAAACCCGGCGAGCCGCCTCGCTTTGGGGGCATCGTTTATACCGAATCTGCTGAAAAGACGGCGTATTTCATCGAGAACTGCGACCGCCATTCGACACCGCTGCTGTTCGTTCAGGACGTTTCGGGCTTTATGGTCGGGGCCGAGGCCGAGCATTCGGGCATCATCCGCGCGGGGGCCCGTTTTGTCGAAGCCATGGCGACCGCCGCCGTACCAAAGATCGTGCTGACCATCAACCACGCGAGCGGAGCG